>JAHLLB010000043.1 GCA_020444425.1 bacterium
CGTTCAACACCTTGTGCCCGAGTCTCTCTTCCCAGAAGCTGAGATGACTCTCTCGAGATTTTCTGGATCGCAGATCGGGGAGAATTTCTTCGCGGTAGCGTTTGATCAACTTCTTGAGAGTTAGCTTACTGCCGGGCAGGACTCCAAAGTACCGGCCGTCGCGGAGCTCTACTTCGGTATTCTGAATCCAGAGACGTGCTTTGGAAACATTTTCAAATGTCGCTGATTGTACAGGAAACCCTTTAAGGCGAACGAGAGCGCGGAATCTGACCGTGCCATCATCCTGTACACGTTTTTGAATGCTTCCCATGATCGCGTACTCCCCTGAGTGACCCTCAATAATCGAGCAACATGTTGATTGTAATGTACCATGAGTGATCCATGAGATGCAACGGGTTTGCGGAAGATTCCGCAAACCCGCATGAATAGTGGTGCCCCCGGCTGGACTCGAACCAGCTACCTTCGGATTAGGAATCCGACGCTCTATCCTGATGAGCTACGGGGGCAGATCACAACGCCGCCAAGATAACAACCCATGTGGCAAATCCGAACCGTGAGTCTCGCGGCGTTCTCCTCGAATTCCGGCCGCAAACGACACCCACTGCTGCACAATCCCGGTTCATCTTCCAGCATCCACAAATCCGCATCCCAAATCCGCATTCATGAATCTGCGCCCCTGAGCTGGCGGTCTGAGCCGGACCCATTGCCGCAGCCAAATCCTAACCCGAACACAAACCCATTGCCGAAGCCAAACCCGATCCAGAACCAATTGTCGTACCCGAATCCCGGGCTGCTGAAACTCTGAACGGGAAAATGGAAGGAGGTCGCAGCACAATTCGCTGTTCAACACCACTACTTTTCGCGGCATGAGAACACAGGTATCCCGGCGAAAGCGTGAAGCCCGATGATTCGACACGCCGTCAGCTTCGCCGCCCGAAAACGGGTGGACATCGTGGAGGAGCAGGTGCCGTCCCCCGGGGTGGGCGAGGTTCTGGTTCAAACCCGTGCCAGCCTTGTCAGTCCGGGCACGGAAATGCTGGTCTATCGCGGCCAGGCGCCATCCGAAATGCCGGTGGACGCCAAGCTGCCGGCGTTCAATGGCGAACGTTTCACCTACCCGATCAAATATGGCTACGCCTGTGTCGGTACGGTGGTCGAGGCCGGCGAAGCTGTGTCCGACGACTGGCACGACAAAACGGTGTTCACGTTTCATCCGCACGAAACCGCGTTCCTCGCCCGGCCGGAGGACTTGATTCCACTACCGGACGATATCCAGGAGGACGATGCGCTGTTTCTCCCGCTGATGGAAACGGCGGTCAATCTGATTCAGGATGGCGCCCCGCGACTGGGGGAAACCGTTGCTGTGACGGGCATCGGTGTGGTAGGATTGTTGACCACGGCGATCCTGGCCCGCATGCCGTTGTCGGGTGTTTATGCGCTCGATTTGTACCCGAAACGCCGTGAGCTGGCGCTGACACTTGGGGCAACGGCGGTGGCGGATCCCGCGGATGATGAGGCTGTACGGGCACTGGAAGCACGGATTCGATCGCACAGCCCCGGCGCGGATGTCACGTTCGAACTGTCCGGCGATCCAGCCGGTTTCAACCGGGCGATCAGCCTGACGGCGGATTCGGGGTGCGTGGTCGTTGGTTCGTGGTATGGCACCAAGCCGGGAGCCTTTGACCTCGGTGGACGTTTCCACCGCAGCCGCCTCCACGTACTTTCAAGTCAGGTGTCATCAATTGATCCGAAACTGCAAGGCCGGTGGACCGTCCAGCGACGCCAGCAAGTCGCCTGGTCGATGATTCGAGAGATTCGGCCGTCGTTGCAGGTTCTGTCGCACCGGTTGCCAATCAAAGATGCCGCGCGAGCCTATGAGATGATGGACAACTCGCCGGAAACGACTCTGGCGATCGCATTTGATCATCAGGTCGGGTAAACTACCTGCGGAAAGGGGAACGGAACATGTTTACAATTACCGTTCGTGACCGCTTTACATCGTTCCTGCGGTTGGCGCCGCCAGATAAGTTTGACGGCTACGACATCTACCACAACTACGCCATCGAAGTCGCGGTGTCCGGCGCAGCCGTCGACGAGCAGGGCTATCTGCTCAACATCGACGATCTCAGCGAAAACCTCAGCGATCTCGTTTCCGATTGGGATGGATCCCTGCTGAACGACTTCGACGAGTTCGCGGATGTCAACCCGACACTCGAGCTTGTCGCCCGCATCGCCTGCGAAATCCTCGCGGAAACCCTTGAGGATGAAGGTCTCAACGAAATCCGTGTCACGGTCTGGGAAAGCGAAATTGATCCCGCTCCGGGTCCGAGTGCAAGCTATCGAATGGATCTCGAATGAAAATCACGTTTGTAATATACGGTGATCTGGAAACGCTGTCCGGCGGGTATGTTTATGACCGTCACCTGCTGCGTTATCTGAAGAAATGTGGCGATGAAGTACGCGTGGTCTCGCTGTGGGAGGGTAGCTACGGGCGGCATATGCTGGACAATTTGTCCGGTGCCTCGGCTCGGGCGTTGACCGCGGGCGATCCGGACGTGATTGTGCAGGACGAACTGTGCCACCCATCCCTGGCACTGGTGAATCATCGCATCCGTCAGATCGGCGCGCCGCCGATCGTGTCGCTGGTACACCATCTGCTGACGGACGAAGAGGGACCGCACTCGGCGCGACTGCTGTATAAGGCAATGGAACGGCTGTATTTCAGCGGGGTGGACGGTATCCTCGCGAACACACACATCACGCTGAGCCGTGTGCGGGAAGTATCCCACCGCGACCTACCATCCGCTGTTGCCTGGCCGGGGGGCACGTTGCCGGGGCCGCCGATTCCGCGAACCCAATTGAATGATCGCTTGCAGCAGCAGCGCCCGTTGCATATCCTCTTTGTAGGCAACCTGATCGAGCGGAAGCTGGTGCATGTGTTGCTAACGTCTGTTTTCGATCTGCTGCGCCGGACCGATGTGCGGTTGACCATTGTTGGCGGGGATGAGCTGGAGCCACGCTACGCCCGCCGAATCAAACGGATTGCCAAACCCCTGGTGGAAAAGGGGATTGTGACGTTTACCGGACCGAAGCGTGACCTGGAACTGGCGGCGATGTACACGGATGCCGATGTGCTCGCCGTTCCGTCCAGCTACGAAGGTTTTGGGATTGTGTATCTGGAGGGCATGGCGTACGGGTTGCCCGCCATCGGAACGGCGGCGGGTGGTGCGCGTGAGATCATTGCGGACAACGTGAACGGGTTCCTCGTGCATCCACACGACAGCTCCAGCCTGAGCCGCCATTTGCAGCAACTGGCGGAAGATCGCGGCCTGCTGTCACGCATGAGCCACGCAGCCCGCGACCGGTTCGACCGGCACCCGACATGGACCCAAAGCATGGATAATGCGCGAAACTTCCTACTGCGGATGGCGAAACCGTGATCAAGAAAAGCGGCAACGACCTCATCGCCTACCTTGATGCCAAGGAGGCCATCGACCAGCGTTCCCGGAATCCACAAGTCTGGGCGTCTCTGCTCGAACAACTGGCGAAACGCAGCCAGTATGCGTCCGGTTTGCACCTGAACGTCACCGAAATCGGCGGCGGGCTCGGGGGGTTGGCGAAATCCCTGCTCGAAGCGTGCACCAACACTCCACTGAACTACACCCTGTTCGACATCGATCCGGACGTTGTCGCGGAAGCGGAAAAACGTCTGGATCCATCGGCGTCCACGCCGCACAAGGTTTCCGTCATCGAGGGTGATCTTCTCGATTACGAACTGAACGAAAAGATCGCACCCGCCGACTTGGTTGTCGTTCAGTCTGCGCTGGATTTGTTTGATCTGCGGGATGCGTTGCCACGAGTCAGGGCGTTCGCGAAACCGAACGCGTTGCTGTACGCGCCGGTCACCTTCAACGGCTTCACGGAATTCCGTCCACCCTACCAGGATTCCCAATTTGAGTACCGGTTGCTGGCGGAATACCATCGCAGCATGGACGAACGCACCGGGATTCATCCGGATGCCGGAGGCAGTCGTGCGGGTTGGGTGCTCGAGCGCAGTCTGCGCCGCATGGGCAGCGATTTCATTGAAACCAATTCATCCGACTGGCTGGTCTCATCCGATCCGAAAGACGGACCGAACCGCACCTTCATCGAACACATTCTCCGCTTCTTCGAGGGATCGTTGTCCACCAGAATGGAACTTGATCAGCAGAAGTTAGGCCGGTGGCTGGAGCTTCGGCGGCGTCAGCTCGCGGACGGCCACCTCCTGCTCCACATTCATAACCTTGACCTGCTGGCGGCATTCCCCGGTTGATGTTCGGATCAGCCGGGTCATTTCCATACGTACATCGGCCAGCAACGAGTCGTTGGGTTCGATGGTGCGGCCGACGTGAACCCGCACGGCAACCCCCTGAAACCGTTTCAACAGCAATTGCAGGTAGACCGCGACCTGATCGTGTCCCCGGCGATCACGACGTATCCGGGTCAGCCAGTGTTTTTGTACGTCCGGATGGATTACCCCACTCACCAGTAACGGCACCACCCGAACACCCGGAACCGCCCGCGTGAGCACAGTAAGACTCTCCGACCAATTCTTCAGTGATGTGACCGCTTCTTCGGGATACAAGCCCGGGTCCGGCTCAATCTGCCCGGAAGGGAAGGTCAGCAATGCGCCGTCTTGCCGTAGATGACGTACCGCTGTTCGCAGCGAAAAACCCTTCTGAGCGTGACCGTCCGGCAACAGAATCAGCTGCTTGCGAACGCTGGCCAACGCCTCCAGAAAGGGGTTGGCGTCGGCGATGATCAGCAAGTCCTCGCGCCGGATGGCACTGAACAGGGCCAGCGTATCGCTCAATCCCGGATGATTCGCAACGATCAGCAGCGGTCCATCCGACGGAATTTCATTGGCGGCATGCAAGTTTAACGTTGCGCCCAGGCGGGACAGGTATTGCTTGGATGCCGCACACAGACCTTCCACGCTCACGCACGATTCAAACTCTGCCGCCTCACGTACAACACCTCGGGTAATCAAGGTCACAGGCCGACGCAGGAGTTTCGCGAGCAACGGACGGTTTTCAACGCCCACCGCACGCAGTAAATCCTGGGTTGTGGCCCGTTGCAGGGCGGTTGTCACGTGGCGATGGCTCATGAGCTTCCAGTTTGAATCCAAATCGGGGATCTTTCCGCAATCTAACGCATGAACGCTGGTAGCTGAGATCCTATCTTGCTGCTGAGTCAATCACAGGTTCCCCATGGCTTTCCTGATACCCATCATCGCCGCACTATTCGCCGCCGGCGGGCTGCACCTTGCCACCGACCGGGAAGAACGGCTGGCGCTCGCCGCCTATCCTGACTACGGCTCGATCATCAACGTTGAGGGTGTGCAGACGCATGTCGTGGACGAAGGCGAAGGTGAACCTGTCGTATTAATCCACGGACTCGGCGGCACGGCGCTGGTTTTCCGGCACGGGCTGTACGACCCGCTGCGCGAAACCAATCGCGTGATCGTGGTTGATCGGCCGGGGCATGGCCTGTCCGAACGACCGCCGGGCATGACCGGCGATCCACGCGAACAGGCCGCGTTCCTGCATGAAACCCTGCGGCAGCTGGAACTGCCCATGAAACCGGTACTTGTCGCGCAATCCTGGGGCGGAATGGTGGCGACCGCGTACGCCGTGATGTATCCGGACGAAATACGTGGACTTGTCCTGCTCGCGCCATACCTCACCGCCGGCCACCGCTACTTCGAACCCATCTTCACCCTCGCCCAGACACCCGTTGTCAGCAACATCGCGCTCGAGACCATCGTTGTACCGATCAGCATGCCGGGACGTGAGATCTTCGCCGAACGTCACTTTTTCCCGCATCCGGTGCCGGACGACTGGATCGGGGAGACGATCCTGCTGTCGCAAACTCCGGAAGGGCTGCGTCACTCGGCGGCAGACATGTTGACCGTGCCCCGGGCCACCCGGGAACTCGCCGCGCGCTATGGCGAGATTACGGTGCCGGTGACCGTTGTCGTCGGCCTGCAGGATCAGATCGTCGATCCGTTGCCGACCATCGCACTGGCAACCCGGCACGGCTGGAATCTGATCGAACTGCCAGACGATGGACACGGGCTGCAGGTGGTGAACACCGACCGTGTGCTGGAGGTGATCCGGCAGATGCTTGACGATACCGTGGCGGCTTCCCCCTCGGAGAAAGACATCGCAGGAAACTGAATCCCCGCCAAACTCTCATGTTATCTTCTTCCCATCGAACCAGAACCAGCAGAGGACGAGAAACAGCATGGCAGGAAACGCACGAGTCATCATCATTGGCGGAGGCATCGCCGGACTGTCAGCCGCGAAGGAACTCAAGCAGGCGGGAATCGAAGCGCTGGTTCTCGAACGGCGGGTTGTGCTCGGCGGACGCATGTCCACGCGCGAATTCGGCGGCGCGGTGTTCGATGATGGCGCGCAGTTCTTCACCGTCAAGGATCAACGTTTCGGCCCGCTGGTCGAAGAGATGATCGAAGCTGGAGTGATTACCGACTGGTTTCACTCACAGCTGATTCGCGGCGGTTCGAGCAATCCGGACGGCTTCCCGCGCTATTGCGGCGCGAAGGGCATGCGCAGCATCCTCGACTACATGCACAGGCAGGGACTGTCCGTTCAGGTGAACGCCGACGTCACCGGTTTCGAACCCCGGCAAAAGTCCTACACCGTCACGCTGAAGGATGGCCAGGAACTCACTGCAGACGCGATTCTGCTCGCCCATCCGGTGCCGGATGCCGTGCGCATGCTGCACAACGCCGGGTTGAAGTTGACCCCGAACGACGCCGCCGCGTTGGAAAACGTGATCTACACGCCGTGCATTGCGGTGATGGCGACCCTGGAGAAGCCGTCCGCACTGACCGAATGGGGTGGGTTACGGATCAACGGCGAGTACGTCGACTGGATTGCCGACAACCATCGCAAGGGAATTTCCGAAACACCAAGCGTCACCATCCAGGCGATGCCGGACTTCAGCACTGACCATTGGTATGATGACGACGACGATGTCGCCGAGATGCTGATCGGAAGCACGATGCCGCTGATCCGCAGCGAGCCGGTGGAAGCGCGTGTTGTCCGCTATGAACTCGGCAAGCCGATCTCGACGCACCCGAAGGAATGGGTCGCGGCCGAAAAGCATCCACGTGTGCTGCTCGCCGGAGACGGGTTCAAGGGCTACCGTGTCGAAGGCGCGGCGGTTTCGGGCATGGAAGCTGCAAAGGAACTGATTCGTCAGTTTTCCTGAACGACGAACGATTGACGGAACTTCCGGTCGAGTGTCTCGCGGATACAAGGCTTCTTGTAGTAGCGAGATATGGATTCGACCAAACATCGGCTTTACGAGTATGCGAAATTGAATGGGGGTTCGGCTATGCCGAATCCCCGCTTGCAGTAGATAGGCTGAACGCTTGTCTGGATTGGCAAAATCACGTCCTGACCCCGTCCCGGTATTCCAAGTGAGGGAGCCTGTTTTGACGAAAACAGGTTCTTGTTGTTTCTCGGGAGAGAGAATCGCAATTACTGCGAAAGAAGCCGGATGAAGAGTTGGGCTGCTCTGTAACGGAAAGCCGTTTGAATAAAGGGTTCAACCGTCATAATGAACACGTCAGAGCATCGTATCATTGGAGGACGGAGAGTCCTGGAGATCGCATCCGAGCCACTGTAGAGATCGACAGTGAGGCGATACGGTTCCTTACTAACAACCAAAACGGTAGAGGTAGGCAAAACGATTACAAGAAGTTAGAGTGATTACCAGCGTGTCGCTGCGTCTCGGAACGCGCGCTATTGTAAATATGTTACAACTTCTTGCTGTATTATATATGTTATCATGGATATGTCTGAGTAGAAGCGTCGCGCCTTACCTGCCAAATCAAGCAGAATCGTCCCTTGGGTCGTGCGTGGTAAACCCTCGTATCCACCGTTTTTGCTGGTCAGACGCCTTATCTCCCTTCTTGTAGCGTGCCGACGCATCTTACTCATTGCTCATACAAGAAAAATACGAGTTGCCTTTGCAAAACGGGAGTTGTATACTTTGGCATCCCGGAATTGGGAGAATTACGGCAAATCGAGTTCTTGTTGCCGTCTTCAAAAAGGCAAAAGGGAGGAGTCATGCGAGTTCGTGCATTTGCGGTAGTCATGGTTTTGATGTTTGCGGCCACCTCGGCGTTCGCCGGTGGGTTCTGGGTTGGTGCCGGTGCGGATGTGTTTTTATTCGGTGATTCCGATGTAATCGATGCCGGCGGATTCTCGTCCACCTTCATCGGCTTCACTCCGAAAGTCGGCTACCAGATCAACGACATGTGGGGCGTTAACGCTGGCTACAAGTATTTCCTGGCCAACGAGGGCGACGGCGGTGCCGAGTGGACCCAGACCGCAATTCACATCGCCGGTAACTTCGCTCCGTTCAAAGACGGCGGCATCAAGCCGTTGTACTTCATTGCCGGTCTTGACATGGTGACCTACGAGTTCGAGCAGGAGATCAACTTCGGATTCGGCACCACGACGGTATCCGCCGACGACAGCGAAACCGGTATCCTCTTCGGTGCGGGTTACGACTGGATGATGGGCGACAAGTTCAGCATCAATCCGGAAGTCACCTATGTCACGGGCGACGCCGGCGGCATCAACATCGAAGTTGGCTGCCGCTACCGCTTCTAAGTTTCGAAGCACCTGAAGTAGCCTGTTCAAAGGCCGTCTCCATCCGGGACGGCCTTTTTCTTTTCCGGCTCCGGTTCTCCGATTCTCCCCCTGTTGTCCCATGTCACCCGGCACCGTTTTGGCATCTTCCTCATCCCACAGTCAAGACACGTATCACGATGAACCAGGAGGAAAACCGATGCTCAACCCCGGCGATAAGGCGCCCGATTTCACGCTCAAGAACGCTGATGACCAGGACATTTCGCTCAACGACCTGAAGGGAAAGTGGACGGTGCTGTATTTCTATCCGAAGGACAACACCTCCGGCTGCACCAAAGAGGCGTGCGGCTTCACCGAGGCGTTGCCGCAGTTTCAGGGTCTGGACGCGCAGATCTTCGGCGTCAGCCCCGACTCGACCAAGTCACACCGCAATTTCCGCGAGAAGTACGATCTCAACATCGGCCTGTTGTCCGACCCGGAGAAGGAAATGATCCAGGCGTACGGTGCGTGGGGCGAAAAGAAGAACTACGGCAAGATTTACATGGGACTGGTCCGTTCGACCTTTCTGATCGATCCGGACGGTGTCGTGCAGCATGTCTGGTCGAATGTGCGCGTCGACGGTCATGTCGAGAAGGTGCGTGACCGTCTCGAAGAACTGAAGAACGCCTGATCATCAACCAACAGGCGTCGACAAGTTCGCCAGCCCGGTGTCGAAACGCCGGGCTGACGTGTCTCCACCTTTTCCGTCAAACCGCACCGTCTTTCATCTTTTACGCTGTTTTCCTGCGTACGTTTATTGTGACAAGCCGAGTGGGTCCTCATCCCGGGGAGAGTGAGATGGAAAGGCGCAATCTGGACCTCGAGCTGTTCCGTGACGAATCCGCGATCAACCGGGGCGAACCCGGACTTGTTCATTCCTACATGAAATGCCTCGCCACCGCCATGCAGGCCGTCGGGGACGGAAACGGGCCGGCGTGGTGGATGGGTGCCAGCGGATTCGCGTTCCGCATCTGGACCTGCGACACCCTCTGCCCCAGCGCCATGAGCATGTTCGACTTCAACACCATCCTCCCCCAGGCCATCGAACAACTGGGCTACAAACCGGTGTACATCAGCCGTCTCTGGGACCAACAGAAGCAGGAAGCCCGGAAACGGATGGAAGCGCACAAGCATATCGTCGCCGCCGTGGACAAGGGCGTGCCGTCGATTGTGTGGGACCTGCACGAAGCCGAGTGGGGCCTGATCACCGGCTACGACGACGGCCGCGACGCCTACTTTACCATCACCCACGATGGCCACACGTCTACCATGCCGTACGAGAATCTTGGCCAGAACGGGATCGATATCCTCGCCGTCTCCATCCCAGGCGACGCGAACGATCTGTCCCGTGAAGAAGCGATCGATAAATCCATCCGTATCGCCGTCAACCACGCCACCCAGAACGAGTGGGCCGACCGTCCCGACTACCAGAATGGATTCGCCGGGTACGACCAGTGGGCGCTGGTTTACGAACGCTGGGGACTGCTGATCGACGGCGGCCAGATCGAAAATATCGGCGTGCCGATCCACGAGTACGCGAAGTACTACGCCGCCCACTATTACTCCGCCCGCAGCTACGCGCGGGAATACCTCAACCTGATCAGCAACCACGATCCGGATCTCGCGAATGCCGCGACCAAATACGCCCAGGTCGCCGACCAGCTACGCTACCTGTGGACTGAAGCCCCCGATTCGCCGACACCGAACCGGCAACTGCTGGACGATTTCGTCGCACGCCTGCACAACGCGAAACGCCTCGAAGCCGAAGCCGTCGAAGCGCTGAAGATGTACCTCGGGGTGAAGGTGTAGTCGATGTTATCGGCAATCCCCATTGCCGGGGTCCATGCTGCTCGCGTATAAACAAAACCCGGGCTGCGGGGCAACCCGGGTTCAATTTGCTGATTGGTCTTACGGTGCTGGGATCTGTCTCAGTCCGCCGGCAGTTTGCAGAAGCAGCCGATGCCCATGCCGGCGACGTAGTTCTGCGCGTACCCACCGACATATACCTGTAGTTCGTAGTCTCCCTCCACCGCGTAGGCCGGAATCTGGATGCCACAACCCGGGATGATGTTGCCCATCGGGTACAGCCAGAAGCATTGCAGCATGTACGGGCCGCCGGTGCAATTCGGGCCGTCCACCATCAGCCAGATCTCGCCAGCGTGGCCGTAGCCGAGGTTGTTGTGCAGATTCACATTGAAGCAGAGCTCGCCGCCTTCCGCCGGGATTTCCGTGTTCAGGCAGGTGACGGCAACATCCACCGGATCCGCGACCACCACACCGGCCACGAAGACCAATCCCAGCAGGATTACCAGCATTTTCTTCATCTTGTCCCCCTTCCAAGGTGTACTGCGCCTTCCATCCATTTCAGCAGAACGCTGATACGGATGCCAAATATCATTAAATAGCTAAATATACCTATATGTTATCTCTAATTTAAGTTTATAGATTTCATTATTTATTACAACTCCTATTATTGTATCAGCGAGCCTCTAGCCTTACTATAAGGTAATGATACATAGCTTTCAGCTATGAATCATACCTTTCTAGTTTTCACGTGCTTAGCGGGGGCAGGCAGTGAGTAAGTCTCGGCGCAGGGATGGAATTCAGGAGAGGCATCCTGTACCCTGAAACAGTACCTCGTGCAAACGAGTGAGGGTTGGTCGTCGAACTCTGTTCAAAGATAAGAGATCGGGAACAGGCAGGACAGCGACAAACCGGATAGAAGCCGCATGTATCTGTTGAGAAAACGAAAACCCGGGCTGCGTGGCAACCCGGGCTGATCATTTACGCGCTGAGGCCTGGCATCATTGGGCGGGAAGTTTCGTAAACGTGTCGGTTCCCATTCCCGCGATGTAGTTCAGGTAGTACCCACCCACATACACATGCAGCATGAACTCACCCGGAAGAAGGTAGGCCGGCATTGGAACCACACAGTCGGTAAACACATTGCCCGACGGATTCAGCCAGAAACATTGCAGGCAATAGGGGCCGCTCGTACAACCCTGCCCTTCCACCATCAACCAGATTTCGCCAGCGTGACTGTAACCAAGGTTGTTCTGCAAGGTCACGTCAAACGTGAGATCACCACCTTCCGCCGGTATTTCAGTGGTCACACAATTGACAATCACATCCACATCATCAGCAACTGCCGCCCCGGTCACGAAGATCAGTCCCAACAGGATAACCAGGATTCTCTTCATCTTTTCCTCCTTCCAAGGTGTACTGCAGAAATGATCCACCACAGCTGTGAGCTGATGTGGATACCAAATATCATAAATCAACTGTAATCGATTTGTGAACAGCTCTATATAAGAACGTATCCATAGAACCACAGTAACAACTCCTATTATTGTATCAATGAGCCTGAATACTCATCATTCAAACTCATCGTTGGGTCAGTGGCTTTGATACTATGCGATTCATTTCCAAGGATTTAGACACCGGGATTCTTTGTCATGATCCGACTATGGCAAATCATCAGAGAGAGACATTCGGACTGGAAAAACCGTACCGAGTCGAAACGAAAGGGTTAGACACGTCAAACTCTTATCTAAGAAAGAAGTTCGGGAGATAGGGGACGTTCTACTCAGGCGATGGAGAGTACCAAGTGCTTTGGATCAGCTGCGGACCTGGCCAGGGGCATCTGATTCAGAAAGCAAACAGACCTTCAGTCCACGGATACAAAGGGGCGATGATTACTCATGGATCCAGCATCGTGCCTCTTCTTGATCAAAGAAAAACCGGATTCTGAATCCGCGGTTGTGAGCCACATTTTCGTAGAACTTTGCATCTTCCGCCAGTTCCGGTGGCAGGATCACGCCGAATTTCTCTGCAGGCATTTCTCGGATCGACTCTGCGTCTTTGGATGCGGCTTTGAAGATATCCAAGGTATTCACGTCTATTTTCAGGTTGCGATCATCCGCCAGCACACGGGTACACCCTACCTTAAGCATGTGTTGCAGAACGAGGGTCGTATTGTGTTCCAATTCCTCGGCAGTGTTCACCTCTCCAGTCACAACGACCATCAGGACAGTTCCAGCAATGGAGAACTCGTTTACGATTGGCATCGCGCAATCCATGTAACATCGGGGGAAATGGACAGCTTCCGAGTATAGCGCGAGTGTTTGTTTCTGTGCAACATTAACCTGTAAATCCACAAGAGTTCAGGTCTGTGATACACCCACCAACTGAGCTTGAAAAACAATGAATCCCGGGCCAAGGCCCGGGATTCGCAGTCTTCCTGGATGCGGTCTGTTCAGGGCAGATCCACTCAGGAGGACCCCCACTTTTCCTGTTTGATGCACAACCGCCGCTTTGGTTTAATCGAGCAGAGTCGTGTACATCTCCACTTCATCCTCGGTATACCCCAGCGAGGTCCAGTCGAGCACGCCGTCCGCTGTGTGGCACTGGTTGCAGGTGAGCGCGCCGTCACGACGGATCGCGTGGCTGACTTCCATCGCGGCGTCCACCGGCAGCCAGCGCGGCTCCATCATCTCGCCTTCCTTGAGCGCTTCGTACTCGGACGTGTCCCACTCGTCCACGTTCATGAACGCCATGAACTTGTCCATCAGGTAGTACTTGAACATCGCGCCATACATCATCCCCATCATGCTCTTGTCCAACTCCACCATCGCCGCCTGCTTCGGGTCGCCGGTGGTGTAGTATGTCGGCAGGTTGTAGGGGACATACATCCCGCCGAACGGGCCGATGTTGCTGAGGTCGATGTGCTGGCGACCGTTGAAGCGTTTCATCACGTACAGCTTGGACGGCTTCAGCTTCGCGATCGGACGCATGGTTTCTTCGTACCACTTGTCATAGTCAAAGTCGGCAAACTCTGGCCACACATTGTCCGGATCGTAGAACTTGTACAAATTCTCGCCGTTCGGGTTGTCGCCGATCGGGTTGCCGAGGAAGCTGGCGTCACCGTTCCACCAGACGTAGGTCAGGCCGTTGTCCGCAGCAGTCGTGGCTTTCTCTTCGTCCGTGTAGACGTAGATCCCCGGGTGTTCTTCGAATTCCGGATGGTCGAAGTCGCGACGAGTCGCGTTATCCTCCTGCAACGTCGGAATATGGCAGGTCTGGCACGCCACGATATCCGTATGCTCGTTGTAGAAGTCGGCGTTTTCGTAGTCGCCGACATGCGGCGCGTCACCGTGGCAGTTGGTGCAGCTGACATCAATCGCCGGCAGATCGTTGGTCATCATCGTCGTCGTGTGCTGCCCTTTGGCGATCAGGTGACCCTCGGTCGTGTGGCAGTCGATGCAGTCGACGCCGGCCGCGGCGTGGACATCCCAGGACGGCGAGTACGGCGTCCCGCGCTTTGAGCCCGGGTGCGCGATACGCGGTTTGTCATGGCCGAGGTTGCCCTGTGACTGCATGAAATGGGCGTCCAACTCGTCAATGTAGATGTCGCCGCCGAAGTTGTGCTGGTGGCAGCGAAGGCAGGTGGACGATGTCGGCGTTACAATCGACATCGCCGCGAGCATCGAACGGTCCTGCGTCCAGTAGCCGAGGCCGGCGTCCGTGTACGCCACCTGCTTTTCGTTCATGTCGTACGCCGCCGCGTGGCAGATCAGGCAGTCAATCGCGTCCTTCTCCGCCTGCGTCGTGCGGTAACCCGGCATGATCTCGCCCAGTGGCGCCTGCACCTGGCCGCCAATGTGGCACTGGCCGCAGCCTTCCGACAGCACGGTGCCATCGTCCAGCTTCACCTGCTCCGCCCACGCGGTAAACGCGAACGAGCCCGGCTTCGGACAGGGACGGTCGATCTTGCCCATCGGAAAGTCGTCCGCGAGCTCACCGTTGAAGCCCCAGACGTTGTCGCGATCAGTGGTGAAGAATTTGTAATGCGCGGAACCGAGCAGGTTTTCCATCAGGTCGACGGTGATCGTTTCGCCGGTCTCAGCGTCCTCGATCTGCGCGGTGGCGTGACACTCGAGGCAGGTCTGCGGGCCTTCATACGTGCGGATGCCGGCCTTGCGGAAACGGTCGATGTGATCAAAACGGTCCGGATACGTCGCGAGCAAATCGCTCGCAAGTGCGTCGAAATCATCGTCTGAAATGGTTTCACTGGTAAAGGGTATCTCCACCGGACGGCTGTCCGCGGGCAACATCGAATTGATGATTGCCGGCCAGAATGAATAGCCTACGACAGCCAGCACGGCGACTACAACTACCGCAATCATCACACCACGCATCTTGCACCTCTCTTCACAAAGCTTGGATTGGGGGATCAGTTTCGGTTTTGATGCGGAGCAGGAGAGGAGGTTGTGCCGTTCGGGGAGTCTAACTTTTGCGATAGAAACGAGTTAGCCGGGGTGTAAGCAACGATACCTGGCGGACAGGCAATGACGTGCGGGATAACAAAAAACGCCCGGTTCGTTGTTCGAACCGGACGTTCACAATGGATTGAGAGGCGTCGGCATCAGGCGTCCGCCTGTCCCGCCTCTTCCATGCGCGCCAGCAACGCGCGACCTTCCGGCGACAGATGCACCTTGTCCTGAATCTCGATCAACGAGGTGTTCGACCGCTGATCTTCGGTACGAGCTGCGATTTCCGGCTTCGCCGCCGGCTGTGCCTGCTGCGCTGTGGCTGCGTGAACGCTCATGTCAGTCGACATTGTTCACTCCTCCGTTTACCAGGTTCTACTTATCCAATCGGCAGATACCTGAAAAACTGAACCCCTGGCACAAAAAAATCTTTCAGCGAGGGAATCATAAATGCTCACCACTCACTTTAACCTTGCGTGAACGCAGTGGCAGCAACGGATTGACAGAATTTCGCTTTGTAGCAGTCAAGGAGAGCACGGAGAGCCAATCAACAGACTCGACACGCCCAAAAAGGGCACACCCTCGCGGATGTGCCCTCTGCAGTTCAGTCGAATCGGCCCAACTTAACGAACCAGCATCACCTTCTGCGTCGCGTTCAACTGACCCGGAACCATCGCGCGGACGAAATACAGACCGCTGGAGAGGTTCGAGGCGTCGAAGGTCAACGTGTGTTCACCGGCGACGTAACGGCTGTTCGCCAGTTCCGCAACCTGCTGGCCCATCACGTTGAACACGCTCACGGACAGATCAGACGCTTCCGGCAGCGCGACACGGATCGTCGTGCTCGGGTTGAACGGGTTCGGGTACGCCGCGCCCAGCTCAAATTCATCCGGCAGGGTGACGATTTCCGCTGCGTCAGACGCAACTTCCCAGCCCGTCGCCGTCCACTCATCCATGTTCAATACGCCGGCCGTCGTACCTTCCTTGGAGAACGCGAACGTACCGGTGACGTGCTGCGTCGGATAACCCGCGCGGGCGATGAAGGTGTAGTTGCCGGCCGGGGCGTTCGGCGGAATGGTCTGTGTCAGACCCGTCAGCGTCACGTCCATGAACGGCGTCAGCGTGAAAGGTTGCTGGTACAGCGGGCCGTATTCCGAACCGTTCGGAAGCTCGACTGCCGTCCAGTACATCACGTTCGGATACGAGCCCGGCAGGCTGCTGACCAGGTGCACGTCGTATACCAACGTTCCGCCGTTCGCCGGGATGATGTTGTCCTGCGGGGTAACGGTCAGCGTCGCCGGAGCGTTCGAGAACGGTTCGACGTCCACATTTTCACTCGGTTGCAGCTGGCAAACGCCGCCGTAGGTATCAACTGTACCACGGAACGTTACCCAGTCGCCGGCTGAATACATGGTCAAGTCGATGTTGGCATCGCCGTACATGCGGACCGTCGCTTCGCCCGTGCCGTCATCAATCATCAGGTTGTACGTGTCGCCCGGCTGGCCCGGATCGGTCATCAGCTCGCCGGTCAATTCCGCCCAGACGCCTTCGTACGGAACCTGATCGTCGAAATCACCCGTGTCCCACGTCATCGGTGCCGGCAGCGGATTGTCATCGGAAACCACTTCAACCAGCCAGTTGACCAGCTCCGTCGTATCATAATACTGATCGATTTCGGCGGTGACGATGATTTCGTCCCCACGGTCAAGTCCTTGACCAAGGCCCGGATCGCTGGCGTACATCATAATGCCGTAGCCGCTGTCGTCCTGGACGTACACATCAACATAGGTGGTGTGGATGGTGCCGTGGCCCTGCGTAATCACACCATGCACCATCACCTGTTCGCCGGGCTGGAAGACGCCGGTCTGGATCTGGGCAATCGTCGCCATCGGATAGGCCGGTGGCATCCAATCATCATACCAGTCGCCGATCGAACCGAAGGTATCGTCGAGTCTCAGTTCCGGCTCATCCGGCAGTTCGATGAAATAATTCGCACCGAAACCGGCTTCGTTGTCGTAGCCATTTGCACCGTACTTGTAGGGGAAGTTGAGATCGGAACCGGCAGGGAGGATGTACTCAGCGGAGAATACGCTGTCGCCCGCAACTTCATCCGCACCGACACCGTTATCCAGCAACGTGACCGTGCCGTACGCTCCCGGGGTCCACTCCCAGCTGTCCCACGGGCCGGTGACGATGAACCACTCGATTTCGTCTTCCATCACTCCCGGGATGCCGACGTCGTTGTGCTTCAGGATCGCCGCACGGCCATCCAGCTCGAACGTGATCAGCATGTCTTCGCTCAAGCTGCCGACATTGTCTGAGAAATACACGGTCAGCATCGTGATATCAAGATCGCCGTCGTTGCCATCATCCGGTTCGTCGCCGGTCGGTATAAACACACGGTTGCCACCCGGAGGCTCTTCCCACGTTACCGGATCGGCCTGGTCGTTGTCGTCATCGATGACGAACTTGTACTCCAACGGAACGCCGACTTCCAGGCTGGCGAAGTTGATGGTTACCGAATAGGTACCGTCACCATTGGCCGCCATCGCCGTATATCCACCCCAGTTGCCAATTTCAGGCGCGCCACCACGAATGATCACGCCGTCTGTGTTCGGATCAAACGAGCCGAGGTCGATCATCACGCTCATGTCAACCGTGAAGTCGATTTCGTACGGATAGGCCGTTCCTGCTGGCTCTTCGTTGTTAAAATAAACGACCGGGAGAGTGACCGGGATGCCTTCTACGACCAACGGACGATTGTCAATGTCGCTTTCCCAGATGTCGCCGGTGTTGACGATAACGAACTTGAAGCCGTACACACCGTTTTCGATCTCGAATGTGCCCAACCAGATGTTATCCACGTCCAGCGTGAGCATCTCTTCGTTGCCAGCCCAGCCATTGAAATCGCCGCGAACGACGACGTCCTGTACATTCGGGTCAAAGGTGCCATTGTCGATCTGTACCGACATGTCCACCTGGAATGTGACCGGCGCGGCCATCGCGGCGCTCACACCGAATAACAGAAACAGCGCGAACAATGTGACAATCTTCACGTTTTGCATCCTGGTACTCCCTTTCTTCGGGTGGATACTGCATCCAGTTATCAGGTTACGGTTTAAAGCATCAAGGAAAGATTTGCACGATGCGGCCGGCTCCGTACAAATGCTCGGGTAATGGATACTAATACTTACACTCGCACACTAAGAACGGTTTTTCGACAATTTGGTATTGAAGATACAAAACCAAAATCCCCAAAGCAAACGGGCGCCCCGGAATTCTCCGGAGCGCCCGCAAAAAACTCAACTGCGATAGGGGTCTTAACGGACCAGCATCACCTTCTGCGTCTGGTTCAGCTGTCCGGGAACCGTCGCCCGCACGAAGTACAGGCCACTGGCGAGGTTCGAGGCGTCAAACGTCAACGTGTGACGGCCGGCAGTGTAATTCCCGTTCGCAAGCGTCGTCACCAACTGCCCGGTGATGTTGAACACGTTCACCGTCAGCTCCGCCGCTTCCGGCAACGTCACCGCAAGCGTCGTTGTGGGGTTGAACGGGTTCGGATACGCATTCTCGAGTGCAAATTCGGTCGGCAGAACGTCCGACTCCTGGCCGCTGGCAGCAAACCGGATATCGGAGCTGACCCATTCATCCGGATTCACCTCATACGCCGGTTTGACAAACTCTGCGCTACGATCGAAGGCGACACCACGTGCATAAGGCGCGCACGGTACACCCATCGGATCACGGTAGCTTTCTTCCAGCTCGCCATTACCAACCGGACGATAGTACCCATCGACGACGGTCAACGTGGCACCGATTTCGTCGAACCACGTCTCGTTGGTGTACGCAGCCGTCATGCCGACATAACCATCTGCGTAAGTGGCATCCGTGAAGCTGCCTTCGTAGACGCCGTTGATCGTGATGTCAACATTCGCACCACTGGCGGAAATTTCCAACGTGTTCACCGCGCCGACACCGGTGTTGATTAGGGTGCCTTCGGTCCAGCCGATGATGTTTGTTGGTGAACCATCCGTATACACCCAGGCCGAATAGCTGGTGTTGGAGATGTAGACAGCATACCCGTTGTAGTCGCTGTCATTGGTGCCGTTGCCACGGAACAGCATCCCCACCGAATAACCAATCGTCACTTCATACATGAAGGTCGTGGACGCGGTAAAGTTGTCGAAGCCCTGCGTCATGTACGTGCCGGAACCCCAGTCGGTCGAGTTGTCGACCACGTCGATCTTGCAGTAGCCATCTTCGATCGCGTACGACCCGGGACCGACGAAGAAGTCGAAGCCCTGCGCTTCACCATCTTCGAAGTCTTCGTACATGCCCGCGCCAAATTTCTGGAATGGGAAGCTGTCCGTCTTCTGCAGATCCGGCCGGTTCGGCATGCCCGCAATCGCGGTCATCGTGTACGCGCCTTCCGGGGCACCCGCTGGCACGTACAGCATGGCGTTGTCCCACGTGTAGTTCATGTACGGCATCAGGTTGAACTCGGCGTTGTTGATCCGTGGGATCGTCCCGCCGCCGGGCAGGGTGACGAAAGTCTGGTACTTGAACCCGTAACCGGTGTTCGATGTGGTGTTGATCAGGTGGATATCATACACGACATCGCCGCCGCTTTCAGGCACCGCGGTCACTTCCGGCGTCAGGAAGAAGTCAATCGCAACCCAGTCCACCGAAACAGGACCGGACGGATCGGATTCGCCTTCGTCGTAGTAGGCTGTGACTTCGTACTCGTACATGCCAGCCGCCGGCAGCATGTCGACATACATTTCGTCCGTCGTCGTGTCGATCAGTTCACCGTCCCTATAAATCTTGTAGTACAGGAACTCGTCGGTGCTGTTTTCACTGTACCGGTCGAACACACGCACCCCTTCCGCCACCGGCATCGGGGCGAGAATCGGGTTGTGCGCATCGTCGAAGTACCCGTCAATCGGCGTCCCCTGCGCGGCGGGTGCCGTTGGGACTGCATCCATCGCGCCCACGGTGCAGAAGATGTCATCGTACCAGGTGATGTTGTACGCCTCAATCACGCCAACATAACCCTGCGGATAATCCCCATCCGTGAAGCTGTTGTGGTACGTGCCGTTGATGTACAGGTCGTACGTGCCGCCGGAACCGACGACTTCCATCGTGTTGACGGCACCCATGCCGGTGTTGATCCCAGTGCCCGTGGTCCAGGTAATGACGCTGGACGCCGAGCCGGCGGTGTACTTCCACACCGAGTAGCTGGTGCTGGAAATGTACATGCCGTAGCCCTGGAAGTCGGCATCACGCGGACCGTTGACGCACCACATCACACCACGAGAACTGGTCTGACCATCCTGAATCTCAAACGTGCTGGTCAGCGTGAAGTTGTCGAATTCCATCGCTTCGTACGCGCCTGTCTGCCACGTGTTGGTGGCAGAACCATCCAGCTTGGCGTAGCCGTCCTCAAAGGTCAGCACATCCACCAGCCAGTTCCAGGAAGCGCCAGGATCTGTGTCAAAGGTCTCGTTCAACCCCGCGGTCGGCTCGTTCCACGTCAACGTGACTTCACCGTCCAGACCGAGATCGGCGGCGAGACCGTAGGGTGGATAAACTTGCGCGGAAGCGACTGCTGCCAGAAGAAGCAGCACGAGGAATGAGACAGATAAGCGTTTCATGATTACCCCCTTACAAAAGAAAATGAATTCATAGGCTCCTCAGCCCTTGCCGTGTAAAGTAGATCATAGTCAGTCAATCATCAACAGATTGTTGTAATTTTTTCGAAATTGTTCAAGATGCGAACATTAACCAATGTCACGAATAAACTCTTGCCGCAATTCTACTTGCCAGTGTCTCACAGGAAATTCACGTAGAGCACTGGAGCACGATACGCGAACCTGGGCGTACTTGAGCGAGAAAACGCCCGGGAGATTGTGATCTCCCGGGCGTCATCGAAGCATTACAGGCTAAGCCTGCAGTGTGTCGAGATTAGCGGACCAGCATGACCTTCTGGGTCTGATCCATCTGACCCGGAACCGTGGCGCGGATGAAGTACAGGCCGCTGGCCAGGCTCGAAGCGTCGAAGGTCATCGTGTGACGACCAGCGCTGTAGTCACCAGAGGCAACCGTCGCAACCAACTGACCGGTGACGTTGTACACGTTCACCTTCAGGTCGGCCGCTTCCGGAAGCGTGACGGCGAAGCTGGTGCTCGGGTTGAACGGGTTCGGATACGCGTTCTCAAGCGCGAACTCGGTCGGAACATTGACGGAGCTACCGTTGGAAGCAATACCGAAGCTGTTGTCGCCAGCCCAGTCTTCACGGACGAATTCGAAGGTCGACTCAACGAACTCACCACTGCGGTCATACGCAACACCGCGATCATACGGAGCGGTCGGCTGACCCATGTGGTCACGATACATCGGTTCCAGCTCACCAAGGTGCGCCGGGCCAATGGCGTTCGGGGCGTTGAAGGTCGCACCGATTTCGTCGAACCAGGTTTCGTTGGTGTAAGCAGTCGCCATACCAACCTGACCCGTCGCGTACGTCGCGTCAGAGAAGCTGCCCTGGTAGGTGCCGTTGATGGTGATGTCAAACGTGGTGCCGCTCGCATCGATCTGCAGCGTGTTGACAGCGCCAACGCCGGTGTTGATGCCAACACCCGTGGTCCAACCGATGATGTTCTGCGGGGCGCCAGCAACGTAGTACCAACAAGAATAGCTGGTGTTGCTGATGTAGACAGCGTAACCTTCGTAGTCAGCGTCCTGCGGGCCGTTGCCACGGAACAGCAGACCACAGGAGTAACCCTGCGTCACAGCATACTCAAAGGTGGTGCTGAGACTGAAGTTGTCGAAGTCCATGCCGGTGTAAGAGCCGGAGCCCCATTCAGCAGCAGCGACCTGGTCAAACTTGCAGTAGCCATCTTCGATCACGTACGAACCGTCGCCGACGTAGAATTCGAAGCCCGGAGCGTTGCCGCTGAAGTCTTCAAACAGACCAGCGCCAACCTTCGCGAAATCGAAGTTGTCCGTAACCTGCATGTTCGGGTTGTTCGGAACGCCCGCGATACCTTCGAGGTTGTACGCGCCTTCCGGAGCATAGCTCGGGACGGTCAGCGTAAAGTCATACGCCGTGAAGTTCATGTACGGAACGAGGGTGAACGGAATGTTGTCCACCGGACCCACGACGTTGCTGTTCGGCAGCGTCACGAAGGTCTGATAACGAAGACCAGCCATCTGAGCCGGAATCGTGCTGACGAGGGACGCGTCATAAACGACATCGCCGCCGCCTTCCGGAACCGTCGTCACCGACGGATCGAGCGTCAGCATGACATACGTCCAGGTCACTTCAACCGGACCGGCCGGAGTGGATTCGCCTTCATCGTAGTACGCGGTGACCGTGTACTCGAAGGTGCCTTCGCCCGGGAGGTTGTCGACGAACATTTCAGTCGTCGGTTCACCAACCAAGCTGCCATTACGGTAAACCTTGTAGTTCAGGAACTCATCAACCTGCGGCTCACCGAAGCGGTCGAAGACGCGCACGCCTTCAGCCATCGGCATCGGAGCATCAATCGGGTTGTGGGCATCGTCGAAGTAACCTTCAACCGGAGTGCCCTGAGCAGCCGGAGCCGGAACCGCATCCACCGCACCCATGGTGCAGAAGATTTCGTCGTACCAGGTCACGTTGTAGGCTTCGATCACGCCAACATAACCCTGCGGGTACGTCGCGTCGGTGAAGCTGTTGTGATAGGTACCGTTGATGTACAGGTCGAACGTGCCACCCGAAGCCTGAATTTCCATCGAGTTCACAGCGCCCTGACCGGTGTTTATGCCAGTACCAGTGGCCCAGGAAATGATGGCGGACGCCGAGCCAGCGGTGTACTTCCACACCGAGTAGCTGGTGCCGGAGACGTACATGCCGTAGCCGTTGAAGTCAGCGTCACGCGGACCATTGGTGCACCACATGAAACCACGGGAACCGGTCGACGTGTCCTGAATTTCAAACGTGCCACTCAGCGTGAAGTCATCAAACTCCATCGCTTCGTACGCACCCGTCTGCCAGCTGGTCGTGCCCGTTCCGTCGAGCTTCGCATAACCATCCGAGAACGAAAGGTTATTCACCAACCAGTTCCAGGACGTGCCCGGATCCGCATCAAACGTTTCCGCCAAGCCAGCCGACGGAGCGTTCCACTCCAAAGTCACTTCGCCGTTTTGACCGAGATCCGCAGTCAAGCCGTAAGGCGGATACACCTGCGCCGACGCCGCAAACGCCAGCACGAATACTGCGAGAAGAATACTGGACAGATACTTCATACTACCCCCTTGTGTGTTGGACCTGCCTGTTGAGCCAATAAATCCAATGCAGGCGAAAGATAGGTCGGCAGCACCGACGCACAAAAGCCCCTTTAGCGTTTTGTCGTTTTTTTTGAGGAACTCTGGAGACGGCTGCTCTTCAGCAATTGAGTGTTTCAACTCAATATTGTAATCCCGCTCATAGCCTCAAGTATAGAATTTGCCTGAACCTGCAAACGCATCCAAACCCGGCAGAAAACAAGCAGTTCCAATCCCTCTCCGCAAACCGCAAAGGGCGACCGAAACGTCGAGTTGTCTCGTCACCAGACAATACCCGGAGAGCCACGAGAGTGTAATTTAGGAGGGACTAACATTTAGGACGTCCGAATTTCATCACTCGAATCCAAAATTCTGTCCGTTCGCAGCCCCCGGCCAGGTCGATTTTCACGAGTCACTTTCCCCGTCCGCTTCCTCGTTCCCGACAGGGGCAGACGCCAAAACAAACACGCCGCCCAGGATTTCTCCTTCCGGGCGGCGTGAGTTAGTCTCGAAGAAACAAAAGCTTACTGCACGAGCAAAACCTTCTGTGTCTGCATCATCCGGCCGGGTACCGCTGCCTGCACGAAATACAGACCGCTGGCGAGATGCGTCGCGTCGAAGCTGTATTCATGCGACCCGGCATTGATCGGTCCGTTCACCAGTTCCGCAACCTGCTGCCCAGCCACATTGTACACGGAAATCGTCAACTCTGACGTTTCCGGCAGGGTCACACGAATGGAGGTCTGCGCGTTGAACGGATTCGGATACGACGGAAGCAACGCGAAACCGCTCGGCAGCGACTCGACCGATGATTCATCCGCCGCGATCTGGAATTCACTTCCATTCCAGTTGTCAACACCATCCGCCGCAACTCCGGTCTTTGTAAAAATGAACGAATCTTCCAGGTACGGCCCATTCATGTACCCAACCCGGGCGGTGAAGGTGTACGCACCTTGCGGCGCCAGTGACGGAATGTTCTGCGTCATGCCGGTCTGGCTGACGTTCATGAACGGAATCAGATCAAAGTGCATCTGCGTCAACGGGCCAAACACCTGGGAATTCGGCAGCGTCACCTCGGTCCAGTACGCAACATTGGGATACGACGCGCCGATGAGACTGACCAGTGACACATCATAAACGACGTTGCCTCCACTCGGCGGGATGGTGATGCTGGTGGGGGTGAGCGTCAGCTCGATCGGATCCGGTTCGAGATCCTGCTCGAATGTCAGGTCGTCGAAGCAGCAAATTGAACCGGTGAAGTCAAGCACGACCTCGGCGATATCATCGCCCTCAACGTTCAACGTTTGCAGCGAAGACAGCCCGGTGATCGAATAGCTACCGACGAGGCTGCCGTTGGAATCGTACGCCGTCGCCGTGATCGTGCCGGAGGAGCTGTGTCCGGCCAGAATCGTCAACGATAAAATCGGCGGATCGAACAACATCGTCTCCGGCGGATAGACCCCAGCGCCGGTGTTGAACGCGAGGAAATTCGGTGACGAATAATTGCTGATACCGAAGTTGCCGGATTCGTTCAGCACTTCGCCCTGGCCTTCGAACAACACGCCCTGGTCGAGGTATTCGTCCGTCAGCGGTATCTGATCATTGAAGAGCCCGGGCGCGTCCAGGTCATCAAAGTCGATGAACTCTTCGTCAATGGTGGGCGAGACCGGTGGTGACTGATACGGAGTTGAGCCATCCGGAACAGGTGTATCCGATGGCAGGCCGTTCAAAACGCAGGTATCTGCGTACGTCGCCCCGGCAGCCAGCAACATCACCGCACACAACGTCAGCAGGAATCCGCAGCGGTTCATGTTTCCTCCCCTTGATAGAACATGTGGTACAACGTTGAACATCAGGACTTGTATCGGTGTTATGTCGTTCATCAACCAGGTGATCAACCGGTTGATCGGGGGGCTGTGCAGGGTGGACCGTCATCGGCAACGTGCGGTTGCCATGGGATCGTCATCGATAAAGTACGTCTGCTTAACCCCGATTCCAGTTCGAATCACAACATTTGATGGATTTCCCGGCTCGGGAGCGAGCAACGTTGCCGGGACAAGTTGCAGCAAAAAAGGGGCATGTGACAGAATCACATGCCCCTTGGAATGAATCGTCCAACGAGAAATCTTAGCGAACCAGCATAACCTTCTGGGTCTGGTTCAGCTGTCCCGGAACCATGGCGCGGATGAAGTACAGGCCGCTGGCCAGGTTCGAGGCATCGAAGGTCATCGTGTGACGGCCGGCGGTGTAATCACCGTTGGCGACCGACGCCACCAACTGACCGGCGACGTTGTACACGTTCACCGTCAGATCAGCAGCTTCCGGCAAGGTGACCGCGAAGCTGGTGCTCGGGTTGAACGGGTTCGGGTACGCGGTTTCAAGCGCGAACTCGGTCGGAACGTTCACAGCCGAACCACCATTGGAAGCGGTACCGAAGCTTGCGCTGCCAATCCAGTCTTCCGGGCTGAATTCGTAGGTGTCCGTCACGAATTCGGAGCTGCGGTCGTACGCAACACCGCGATCGTACGGAGCGCACTCGATACCCATGTGGTCACGGTAGCTGGCTTCGAGCTCGCCAAGTTCCACCGGACCGATGGCGTTCGGGGACGGGACGTTGTTGGCACCAACTTCGTCGAACCAGGATTCGTTGGTGTACGCAGTCACGATACCAACATAACCACTGCCATACGTGCCATCGCTGAAGCTGCCTTCGTAGTTGCCGTTGATGGTAATGTCAACGGTGCCGCCACTGGCATCGATCTGCAGGGTGTTGACAGCGCCAACGCCCGTGTTGATCGCGGTACCCGTCGTCCAACCGATCAGGTTGGTCGGGGCGCCAGCCGTGTAGACCCACGCCGAGTAGCTGGTGTTGGAGATGTAGACAGCGTAACCATTGTAGTCGCTGTCCTGCGGGCCATCACCACGGAAAAGCATACCGCAGGAATAACCGTTCGTGACCTGGTACATGAAGGTCGTGGACGCGCTGAAATCGCCGAAGGACGAGCTGGTGTAGGCACCAGAACCCCAGTCCGTACCGTTGCCCACCACATCAATCTTGCAGAAACCACCATCAATCGAGTACGAGCCCGGGCCGACGAAGAAGTCCATGCCCTGCGCCAGACCATCATTGAAGTCTTCAAACCAACCCGCACCCTGCTTGCTGAACGGGAAGCTGTCGGTCACCTGCATCGGCGGGTTGTTCGGAACGCCAGCCTTGGCTTCAAACATATAGCCACCGGTCGGGGCAGAACCCGGAACCGAAACGGTCATGCCGGAAACCTGCAGGTTCATGTACGGGAACAGGGTGAACGGAATGTTGTCGATCGGACCAAAGACCTGCTGGTTCGGCAGAGTCGCGAAGGTCTGGTAACGGAGACCCGGAATCTGAGCCGGGATCGTGCTGACGAGCGATGCGTCATAAACAATGTTGCCGCCACCCATCGGGACTGTGTCCACAACCGGGGTCAGGGTCAGCGTCACCGGCTGCGGTGCCGCGTTGTCAAACCACAGGTCGTCGAAGCACGCAACGCTACCGTTGAAGTCGAGCACCACGCTAGCGCAACCCGACATGCCGCTCAGCGACATGGTTTGCAGGGTCGAGCTGCCGACGATCGTCGTGCTACCCAGCACGCCGCCGCCCGCATCGTACGCGGTCATCGTGATTGTACCGGACGAGCCGTGACCGGCGAGGATCGAAATGTCACTGATTTCCGGGTTGAAGAGCATCGTCTCCGGCGGGTTCGCACCAACGCCGGTGTTGAAGGCGAGGAAATTCGGCGAGGAATAGTTGCTGATGCCAAAGCCACCGCTCTCGTTCAACACTTCGCCAAGACCCTGGAAGATCACGCCCTGTGCGGCGTATTCGTTGCTCAGAGGAATCTGGTCGTTAAACAGGCCCGGTGCGGTCATGTCATCAAAGTTGATGAACTCGTCGTCCGTGATCGGACCGTCTTGCGGAGCGACGTACGTGTTGTGGACGTCAACCGCCGGCACATCCGACGGGACGCCGTTCACGGTAAACGAATCGGCGAGGACCGGACTGGCGGCCAACGCCATCGCGACAAACGACGCGAATACTTTACTCAGGTGCTTCATACTGCCTCCCCTTGCGGTTCTTGTGTGACGTGATACCTGATTGGAATCACAGTCTCCTGATTTCCCATGCCAGAGAAACTGGAGAAACGAAAAGCCTGTCGCTTCTGGTCTCGATCGCAGTACACAGTGAAACAGTCAGTCGGGGTAAGCAGTACATCGAAGCGTGAAAATCTTAGGAACGCCTAACAAGATAATCGGATTGTTCAGCGATGCAAGTAGAAATTGACCCTTTCGCATTTTACTTCCTCTGGAGCCTTGTTAGATTGTTGTCGTAATAGACTAACAATCACTTGTCCTTGCCTGTCCGCTGATCCAATAACCAATCACTTGCATGGAATACATTGAGTGATAAGAGAAAACAAGGGGACGCGTGATCCAATCACGCGTCCCCCGTGAAGGAACAGTATCAATCGGCAAACGCTACCCGTTAACGGACCAGCATGACCTTCTGGGTCTGATCCATCTGACCCGGAACCGTGGCGCGGATAAAGTACAGACCGCTGGCCAGGCTCGAAGCGTCGAAGGTCATCGTGTGACGGCCGGCGCTGAAGTCGCCAGAGGCAACCGTCGCAACCAACTGTCCAGTGACGTTGTACACGCTTACCGTCAGATCAGAGGTCTGCGGCAGGCTCACCGCGAAGCTGGTCGTCGGATTGAACGGGTTCGGATACGCGGTTTCAAGCGCGAACTCGGTCGGAACGGTGACCGTGCCCTCGTTAGACGCGAGACTGAAGCCGCTGCTTGCCCAGTCTTCCGGAATGAATTCAACGTCACTCGGAGAATACCGGTCAAACACCATCACGCCGTCCGCAACCGGCATCGGCGCGTCAATCGGGTTGTGTGCATCGTCGAAGTACCCCTCAACCGGAGTACCTTGCGCGGCCGGAGCGCCGGGAACCATGTCAACCGTGCCGAAGCTGCAATACACGTTGTCGTACCACGTCACGTTGTACGCCTCAATCACGCCGACATAGCCCTGCGGGTACGTCGCGTCGGTGAAGCTGTTGTGATACGTGCCGTTGATGTATAGGTCGTAGGTGCCGCCCATGCCCTGGACTTCCATCGAATTCACAGCACCCATGCCGGTATTGATGCCGGTACCAGTGGCCCAGGAAATGACCGCCGATGCCGAGCCGGCAGTGTACTTCCACACCGAGTAGCTGGTGCTCGAGACGTACAGGCCATAACCGTTGAAGTCGGCGTCACGCGGGCCGTTCGTGCACCACATCACACCCCGGGAGCTGGACGACGCGTCCTGAATCTGGAAGCTGCTGGTTAGAGTGAAGTTGTCGAACTCCATCGCTTCGTACGCACCGGTCTGCCAGCTACCGCCAGTACCATCCATCTTGGCGTAGCCGCCGCTGAACTGCAGATCGTCACAGATCCAGTTCCAGGATGCGCCTGGATCACTGTTGAATTCTTCCGCGAGGCCGGCACCCACCTTGACAAACGGGAATGAATCCGTAACCTGCAGGTTCGGGTTGTTCGGCACGCCCGCAATCGCTTCGAACATGTAGCTGCCGGTGGGCGCGCCACCCGGAACCGTAACCGTCATGTTGTAGATCGTAACGTCCATGAACGGCGTCAGCGTGAACGGGATGTTGTCGATCGGACCATAGACAACGCTGTTCGGCAGCGTCGCAAAGGTCTGATACCGCAGACCAGTCATCTGAGCCGGAATCGTGCTGACAAGCGATACATCATACACCACATTGCCGCCTGTCTGCGGGACCGTGGTCTGTGTCGGATTCAACGTCAACGTCACCGGATCGCCAGGACCGTTCACGAAGAACAGGTCGTCAAAGCAGCAGACCGAGCCACTGAAATCGAGAACGACTTCCACGATGTCGTTGCCGGTGATGCTCAGTTCCTGCATCGCCGTCGTACCCGTGACAGACGAATACCCTACCTGGCCACCGCCGGAGTTATACGCCGTCATTTCAATGAACACCGAGGACGAGTGGCCGCCAAGAATGGAGATTTCCGTGATCGGTGGATCAAACAATAGCGTTTCCGGTGGATTGGCCCCGACACCCGTATTGAACGCGAGGAAGTTCGGCGCGGAATACCCACTGACGCTGAACCCACCACCATCATTCAACACTTCGCCAAGACCCTGAAAGACCACGCCCAAATCTTCATATTCCGTGGTCAGCGGAACCTGGTCGTTGAACAAACTCGGCGCATCAAGATCATCAAAGTCGATGAACACATCGTCATCGGTGACCGGACCGGTGTTCGGAGCGATGTAGTTGTTGAACACATCAATGGCGGGCGTGTCGGATACCACACCATTGACGACATACGTGTCCGCATTGGCCGCGAACACGACCATGAGACACAGGACGAACAGCAAACTGAGACGCTTCATGGTACCCCCCTTGGTTGAAGCTGACTGTACCCGGTAACGAGACTGCAAACGAAATGAATACAACAGGTTTAAAATTGCAAGTTGCTATTTCGCGTCGGATGAAGTCTGTTGGGATCACAGGAGAGCTGTTCGTGGTAAACCATCGGCCCCTTTTCCGACTAGTTTACACAAAGATAGGTAAACAAGATAACACCCTAACTATTTGGGGCAAGTGTAACTGCGCTATATTTTTTGTTTTCAGGGCTCTCGAGCCAGTAATTCAAGCTGTTGTTATATATTGAAAAAGGTGAACCACCGTGTGGTTCACCTGAAAAATCACCGGGGTCGTCCGAGATCGGCCCCCAAGTCAGCATGTTCTTTTCTCTGGTACTCGATCCTTACCGGATCAGCATCAGCTTCTGCGTCTGATCCAGCCGGCCCGGGACCGTTGCCCGCACGAAATACAACCCGCTGGCGAGATGCGTCGCGTCGAAGCTGTATTCATGCGACCCGGCATTGATCAGTCCGTTCACCAGTTCCGCTACCTGCTGCCCGGTCACGTTGTACACCACTACCCGCAATTCTGCCGCCTCCGGCAACGTCACACGCACCGTCGTCATTGCATTGAATGGGTTCGGCCAGACAGCTTCGAGCCGGTACTCGGCAGGAAGGGCAGAGGATGCGAGCTGGTCATCTCCGGCGGTACCCGGAACGTCGAATCCCCAGCTGCTCCAGGCTGTCCCATCATTTGTGCCGACAGCCGGCACAACCTCAAACCGAAACGTGTCTTTTCCAACTCCGTAACTGGGATAGCTGCCGGCTTTCATCCGGAAGGTGTATTCGCCAAGCGGGGCATTCATCGGGATCGTCTGAACGACTGCCGGGTTCTCAATCACTGTCGCCGGACTGAACTCCACGCCGGGGATTACCCAGACCGGCAGGTGCAGTGAACCGCTGGGCAGGTAGGCGTCCGTCCAGATATCCACAAGTTGCGTGCTCGGCAGGTTGCTGCTCAGTGTCGCACCATAGGTGAAGGTTCCACCCTGCGGCACAACCACCGGCTCGTCCGCGGTCAACGTGATGTCGATCCACGATCGCGTCGCGTCCGAGCAGTCGTAAATGTTAAGCGTGCCACCATTTACAACGCAAACGAATTGATCGTCGATTGCTGCGATCTCACGCGGGCTGGACGAGGGCACGCAATAGCCCGGCACCTGCTTTCGTTCCGGATCCCGGAAGTCGAACACCAGGAACCCGCTGCCGTGGCCACGAGCACCATAGTACCCGAAGAACGCGTAGTCCCCATAAACATCCAGACTTGAGTATCCAGCCTGATTGACCGTCGAACGGACAACCGGATTTGCGGGATCGACAACATCCACGACCTCAAATCGCGCATCATGCAGCAGGACATAGAGCAAGTGATCGCTGATAACGATGTCGTAGATGCTCAAACTGTTGTGGGCGTACTGTCCGAGATAGTGAATGTCATTCAGGTCGCTGACATCATAGAATTGAACCCGGTGGTCATCCCCATCATCAAACACCACGTACGCGGTTCCATCCTGAACCTCGATCTGTTCCAACCCGTCCGGTTGCGGTGCAATGCTTGTCACCAGCGATGGATTTGACGGATCAGACAATTCGTAGATGAAAATACTGTTGTCACGGATTGCATAGAGATTCCCATCATCGACTTCAATGTACAGCACAATCTCGCCGGGGAAGAGCTGGTCGACGACGACCGGTGAAACAGGATTCGTAACATCAATGATGTACATGCCATCACCCCGTGTGCTGAGATAGGCATGGTTGTCAAAAACAGCCAGATTAACCGGCCAGAACTCGGTTGCAATGCTGCATCGTCCCGCTTCCGTAGGAGAAAATGGGTCGCTGATATCGATCGAAAGCAGATACTCGTTGTTGGCCATCATGTACAAGTAGTCACCGTCAATAACGAGCGCTTCCATGCCTGCAACCGGTTCAAAATAGCCCGCTTCGACTGGCTGGTATGGATCGCTCGCATCAACCACCCGAACACCGTCGTCCTGCGTCCCGATGTAGATCTGGCCCTGTTGCACGGCCATGCAGGTTTCTTCACCCTGACCGTCATACGTGGCGGTGGGTGTCGGATTAGCCGGATCGCTGACGTCAAAAATCATGTTTCCGTCGCTGCCCATGGTGGCATAAACCAGATGATCTTCAATCCAGAGTTCAAAGAAGGACCGGCTCGGCGTCTCATAGAACCCTACTTCCTGCGGAATGGCCGGATCACTGATATCCCAGATGCGGATCCCGTCCGAGCCAACGGCCAGGTACATGGTCGATCCATCAATCCAGATATCCTGGATGCTGGAGAACGGATTCAGTGAAGCGATTTCCGAAATATTGGTTGGATCGCTGATATCGAGAACTGTGAACCCGTCATTGTCGCGGTTGAGGACGGCGATATCCCCGGCGACTGCAACCCTTTCCGTTCCTGGCCGGTTGATGAAATCCACAAGTGTCGGTGCCGTACGATCACTGATGTCGAACACATACATCCGCTGGTACGTATTCTCTTTTTCCACGACGTACATGTAGTCACCCTGAACCACCACATCCTCGAGATCGTAGCTGTTCTCAAGGCAGGTTCCGACAGTCACCGGATCGGCTGGATTGCTGATATCCACGATGCGGAGGCCGGTGGAACAGACATAGGCGTAATCACCCTCAACGCAAACCGTTCGGGCGCTGAAACCGTCCAGGTGGGATGACGCCACGAACGTCGCCATGGTGGGATCACTGACGTCTATGATGGACAACACACCATCTGCGGTATACACATACGGCCACTGAACATCGATATCCCACACCTGACCAAGGTCGACTCCGTACAACGATCCGGCGACTTCGACGTTCAGCGTGTCCTGAGAATAAACCGGCAGACAAACAAGCAGAAGGGCGAAAAAAAGAAGAGCGGTTCTCATACATCACCTCGTGGCTCACTGATTTCACGTTTTTTGCACAACACAAACTTTGACAAAGTACAGTGTGATATCCAACCAAACCAACTCATGTTGTTTAGCCAGTCAAAAAACTCGACTCGCGAGAACAGCCACGGCAGAAATAAAAGATCCAAATTCACAAAGATTTACCGGATCAGCATCAGCTTCTGCGTCTGATCCAGCTGACCGGGCACCGTCGCCCGTACGAAATACAGCCCGCTGGCGAGATGCGTCGCGTCGAACGAGTACGCATGCGATCCCGCTGCGACGGAGCCGTTCGCCAGTTCCGCCACCTGCTGCCCGGTCACGTTGTACACCACTACCCGCAATTCTGCCGCCTCCGGCAACGTCACACGCACCGTCGTCATCGCATTGAACGGGTTCGGCGAACAGTCCACCGACGCTGCCAACGCGGTTGGTTCGGTGGGTACAACGTCAGCGTTCAACTGATCCGTCCACTCTTCACGCTTATTGATGAACAGGGTGTCAGCGGCAATGATCTGGTCGGGCCAGGTACCGATATGCGCGACGAAATAGTTGAGTCCGCTCGGCAGGTAATTCGGAACATATTGCCAGCGAACTTCGGCCCGCTGCCAGCCGGCTGGCAGGAGCGTGCCGGGATGCACATTGAACGCCCGCAACGGCTCTCCAGAAGGGCTCCAGATTTCAGCCCAGATATCTAACGTAGTATCCGAACCGGTCTGATTGCTGGCGGTCCAGCGGAAACTGAAGTTGCCACCGCCACGGGAGATGGTGATCGGAAAACCATGTTGGGAACGAACGGTGATGGAATACTCAGAGCCGGAAAGGTTGTTCTCGAAACTCGGAAAGTGACCGTCATACAACTGGGACGCGACCAGGTCCAACGCGCCGTCATTGTTGATGTCGGTCAACACGTGGTCATTCGCCCACAGGTACGTGTAGCAGATCTGACGTTCGCGCCAGGTTCCGTCAGGCCGGAATTCCCACCACGCGAAGGTGTCCGTGTGGCGCAACTTGGACGTGAAATCCAGGTCACCGTCGCCGTCGATATCTGCAAAACACATGTTACTCATGACCGGGCGCGTCCCAGCCATTGTGTGGTTCCAAGTGCCATGGGGGTCTTCTGTTTGCCAGTAGACGACTCCGTCGTCCGTACCGGCAACAATCTCCTGGGTGCCATCGTTGTTGATGTCGTTGACATACAGCTGCGTTGCGAGGCTAAGGCCATAATTTGGTGAGATGGTATGCGTGGTCCAGGCGGTGGCGTTGTCCTGATTCTCGATCCAGTCGATTTGATCAGGAATACTGCTCGTCGTATTCACCACGATATCCGGATCGCCGTCCAGGTCCACATCCGCAATTGTGTACTGGGACGCGGAGAAATTCATCGTGATGGGGATATCGTGAACGTCGCCGAAGCCCGTGTTGTTCACATTCTCATACCATTCAACACGACGGGGAAGGCTCCGCAGCCCGGCGACAAGATCGAGATCTCCGTCCAGGTCAATATCAACGAGATGAATCCCCTCAAGGCCTGGGATGTCATCATTCACTATTACCTTTGTCCAGTCTGATCCCTGTCCCAGGTTGTAATACACGCTGAGTTCTTGGTCGTCACGGCCCCAGGCAGCCAGATCCGGATCGCCATCTCCATCGATATCGCCGAAGGTGGCGTACGACGGGTGCTCAATACCATCGTCAATGACATGTTCCTCGAACTCAAACGTGCCAACCAGATTTTCCCACCAGCATAACCGGTCAAATTCGAAGTTGCCGCCCACGATATCCGGCCAGTCGTCATCGTTCAGGTCAACAGACAGAAGACCGAAGAGTCCCTCGTGTTCCTCGGGTATCACACGTGCGTGATGCTGAATCCACTGCGGCTGGCTATAAGCGGTTGAACAAACGGCAAGCAGGATCGTGGTCAACAGAAAGCGGTTCATGATTTCCTCCAATTGCATACACTGTCACCGGATCATAGACACCAGTCATTGAACCTGGTTCCGCCGCGAACCCGGATCAAGCTGTTTCGTTCTGTTCAGCAATCTCGACCGCGAGTAGGAAAGCGGTTGTTCACTCCTCCTAACTTTTCGTATCCTTTACCTCGAATCCGCATCCAACGACCAAACAGCCGCTCAACCACTCAACATGGAGAGCCCCCCATGCCCGACGCGAACGACCGTCCCGCTGCCGACATCCACACCAGCTCCAAAGACGCCGCCGGCGCACCGCTCGGCACCGCCGCCGACACCAGCGAAGTCTTTCAACCGTCCGAAGAGGTCATTTCCGCAGCACACATCAAGGACTGGGAAAAGACCCGTGAGGACGCGCTGAAAGACCCCGTCGCGTTCTGGTCAGAACGAGCGCGTGAGCTGGACTGGTACGAGCCATGGACAACCGCGCTGGACGATTCCGAAGCCCCGTTCTACAAATGGTTCACCGGCGGCAAGACGAATGTCGTGCTCAACGCGCTCGACCGGCACATGAACACCGCGACGAAGAACAAGATCGCGTTCATCTGGGAGGGTGAAAACGGCGACCAGCGCACCATGTCGTTCTTCCGCCTGCGCCAGGAAGTCAACAAGTTCGCGAACGTGCTCAAGTCGATGGGGGTGAAGAAGGGCGACCGCGTCACGATCTACATGGGCCGCATCATGGAAATCGTGATCGCGATGCTCGCCACGGTCAAGATCGGTGCGGTACACAGCGTCGTCTATGGCGGCTTCTCCACTGAGGCGCTGGCGGAACGGATCGAGGATGCCCGCAGCCGGGTGCTGATCACCGCCGACGGCGCGTGGATTCGCGGCAAGACGGTCAAGCTGAAGAACATTGCGGACGACGCCGTCGCCCGTTCCGGCTACGTCGAGCATGTCATCGTCGTCAAACGGACCGGCGAGGACGTCAACATGGAAGCCGCGCGCGACTACTGGTATCATGATCTGATGGCGCTGCCGATCGCCAGCCCGGTCTGCGAAACCGAAGTCATGGACGCTGAAGATCCGCTCTTCATCCTCTACACCTCCGGCACCACCGGCCGCCCGAAAGGTGTGCTGCACACGCACGGCGGCTACCAGGTGACCATCTCGACGACGCTCAAATGGGTGTTCGACATCAAGGACGAAGACCGCTGGTGGTGCGCCGCCGACCCCGGCTGGATCACCGGCCACAGCTACATCGTGTACGGGCCGCTGATTGTCGGCGCGACCAGCTTCCTGTATGAAGGCGCGCCGGACTTCCCGTACCCCGACCGTTGGTGGAAACTGGTCGAACAGTACGGCATCACCACCCTCTACACAGCCCCGACCGCGATCCGTGGGCTGATGCGTTTCGGCGAGAGCTGGCCGCAACGCCATGACCTGTCCAGCCTGCGCATCCTTGGAACTGTCGGCGAGCCGATCAACCCGGAAGCGTGGAAATGGTACCACAAGGTCATCGGCGGCGACCGTTGCCCGATCATGGACACCTGGTGGCAAACCGAAACCGGCGGCCACATGATCACCCCGCTGCCCGTCACCCCGCTTAAGCCGGGGTCCGGCACGAAACCGTTCCCGGGCATCGACATGGACGTTGTCCGCGAGGACGGCTCAACCTGCAGCCCGAACGAAGAGGGTAAACTGGTCATCAAGCAGCCGTGGCCGGGCATGCTGCGAACCGTCTACGGCGACCCCGAGCGCTACGTTCAGCAATACTGGTCCGAGTTCAAGTCACAGGGCTGGTACCTGACTGGCGACAGCGCACGCAAGGACGAGGACGGCTACATCTGGATCATCGGCCGCCTCGACGACGTCATCAAGGTCGCGGGCTACCGTTTGGGTACCGCCGAAATCGAGTCAGCGCTGGTCAGCCATCCGTCGGTTAGCGAAGCGGCGGTGATTGGTGTGCCGGACGAGGTCAAGGGCAACGCGATCCACGCTTTCTGCATCCCGAAGGCTGGCGGTGCGAAACCGACCGAAGAGGTGCTCAAGAAACACGTTCGCGAAGAGATGGGCCCGATCGCCGTCCCCGCAAAAATCGAGCTCGTCGACAAGCTGCCGAAGACACGCTCCGGCAAGATCATGCGCCGTGTCCTCCGCGCCAAAGCGCTCGGCCAGGATGTCGGCGACCTGAGCACGATGGAGGATTGAGGCGCGGTCCGAGAGCTTGCGGTCTGAGGTCAGCTTAGGGTCTGCGGACGACTAGCAGTCTTTGGTTGGATTGTGGTCCGGGGACGACTGAAGTGTCATTCTGAACATCGTGCAGCGATGTGAAGAATCTGGCCGATCAACTCGCGGACGGATTCCGATTCCGCAGTCTATTTTCCATCCCGAGTACTTCCATATTGCCCGGCACCATGCCGGGCTTTATGTTAAAGAAGATTGCTGTCTTGCGAACGGGACACTGTATCACTTACACACCGGCTGGGGGGCCACAATGACGAAGCGTATTCTCTCCATTGCCTGCCTTGCGATTTTCTGTCTTATTTCCCTCGTCCACGCCCAGACCTGGACACAGATTGGACCGTACGATCTCGATGGAGGTAAAACGTGGATCGATCCACATCGGGAAGGCGTGCTGTTCGTCGAAACCAGCGAAGGAATGCAGCGATCCGCCGATAACGGTGACACGTGGAACGAAGTTCTGTTCGACATTGACGATGTTGGCATTTCTGTGCTGCAGTTTCACCCGGTTTCGCCTGACACGGTCTGGGTACTGGGCTACTGGGGTTGGATTCAGCAATCCTGGTTCTTCAGTACCGATGGCACCGAGTTTCAGGCTTGGGACTTCGACTTCCCTCCGGAATTGGATGGCGAAAATGAACCAGGAGTCAAGTTTCGTTACGATCCATTTGCCACGGACCATCTGCTCGCCTGCCTGCCACATCATGAGCCAACATGGTTCGCCGAGAGCTGGGATGGTGGCGATACCTGGTCGGACGCGTGGGAATTTGCCGGGATGCCGGATTCGCTGTACTGGTTTGGATCGGCTGTCCAAGACCTTGCGTTCGATCCGCACCAGCAGGATCGCCTGATCGCCACGGTTGATTACTACCTGTTTCCAACAACAATGTCAACGTTGATCCAGAGCCTGGACGGCGGCCAGACATGGCAGCCGATTGCTGACGAGCCTACGTACATAGCCGACGCCACCGGAGGCATCCAGTTCCACCCGACCATTCCCGGTCTGCTGTTCGCCCGGTACAACGGCTTTTATGAACCGGGCTACTACCTCAGCGAACAATACGTATCCTTTGATAACGGCCAGACCCTGGTCGATGTCCCGGACCCGGTCGGAAATCACTCCACCATCCAGATCATGCCGGATGGCACAATCTTCGCCTCCAATCGTCACGGCATCTACGAGAGTGACAATGGGCAAAACTGGTCTGCCATTCTGCCGGAGGAAGCCCGCTGGCCATTGACCTTCGCGGATTGGAATTATGGACCGCCAAACGTTCACATCGCCCCATGGGATCACGATCATATTTTCCTGAACGGCTATGGTCAGCTCTTCCGCAGCAATAACGGCGGCGTAACCTGGCAGGATTATGGTCCGGCTGGCATCTACAAGCCACTCGAGGGCATTGTCGCCAGCCCGAACGGGCAAACGTTGTATGCTTACTCCCGTTCCGGTGTGTCGTTGAGCACTGATGGCGGGGACACGTGGCAGCGTCTGTTCTCCGCAGTTGATCCCATCATCGCCGTCTCGCCAACAAATCCGGAACGTGTCCTCTTCCGCTGGTTCAACGCTTCCGACTACACACCCTATCAGGAAGAACTGCAACTGTCCATGGATCAGGGTCTACACTGGGGCGCAATTCTCGATGCTCATCCTGATGCATTCGCGTTTGACCCACAAGACCCGGACCGCATCTACACCAGCGCGAACAACCGTTACAGCACCGACGGCGGGCAGACGTGGCAGCAGGCAGACCTGGACAACGGAGTGGACGTGTTCCGGTTTGACCGGGACGAACCAAGCGCTGTCTATGCACTCACCCGGTATTCCGGTGTGTCGAAGAGCGAAGACGATGGCGCCACGTATACCCTCTGGGGTGATCCGGATTTCGGGTACGTTGACGCCGATTTCCGTGCCGGTGACGATCACGCCGTATTCTTCGATCCCTACCCCGGCAACGAGTTCGCGCTCTATTCCCACGACAACGGGCTGACGTTCGACCATGCCGTCACCTCTCCGCCAGAGCCGCGAACCGACATACTCCTGTTCACACCGTCCGGTGCGCTGGTGGCGTTGTGCGAGGACGGCCTCTATGAATCCACCGACGAAGGCCTGAGCTGGCAACGTGTCGCCGGTGACTATCCCGTCTATCTGGCTTCCTACGATTACCCGACCGCATGGACCATCGCGGACAATGGTACCGTCTTCATCGCGGCCGAGGACGGTGGTCTGTGGCGTGGGGAAGAGGTGCTCGGCGTAGATGACAATAACCAATCCGCGCCTGTCGCAAACGAGTTCGACCTGCCGAACGTTTACCCCAACCCGTTCAACCCGGAGCTGACGGTCACCGTCACACTGCCCGCGCCGTCCGAGGTCGAGCTGCGGATCGTCAACATCGCCGGGCAGACCGTTGCGACACTGACCCACGGCGAAACCCTCAGCACGGGCACGCACGATTTCAGCTTCGACGGCTCTCCCTTCGCCAGCGGGATCTATTTTGTGCGGGCGGAGATGCCGGGACGCCAGACTCAGCTGCGCAAGGTGACTCTCTTGAAATAAGGAATATTTTCCGGTAGGTGTTTTGGATCGTTTGCTGATGCGGGTTT
>JAHLLB010000044.1 GCA_020444425.1 bacterium
ATTGCAAGGAGATGCGTGCGATTTTCCCAACACGTTTTGAGTATTATACCCATTCTGACGTCGCGTCTGTTTACGACGGAAGAAGGTCCAGATCAGCAACCGTTTCAGCGGAACTTGGGCTTGTTCTGAGCTGGCTCTTCCTCACTTCTCTTCGTTCCGTTCGGAATGACGCTCGTTCCAACTGTGTACACCGACGGAAAAAGAACTCGTCGGATTACCGCTCCCACCACACCCGCGCGTAAGTCTGGAGATAGCCAGGGTCGGGACGAGTGAACCGGCCCTCGGGCATCCCGATCACCCGTTCCAGCGCGGTCAGGTACAGCTCAACACGCCGTCCGATCAACTCTGCGGCGACTTCAGGATCGGTCATCGTCAGCAACAACTCCGCCTGGATCGCACGCATCGCCTGCAGCATGGCGACCAGCAACGGTGCGGTTTCATGCGTGTCCATCACCGCCATTGAACCTGCATCATTTCCCTGGTCCAACACCTCCGCGATGACCGGCGCGAGCAACTCCTGTTGGTGTTCGCTCCAGCGTCGCAACAGCTGCGCGTTTTCCAGCCGATACAGTGCCGCCAGCCAACGACGCGTCGACGCGACCCGTGACAAGCGCCAGATCCGGGACCGGGTGAACACGATGTTCAAACGCTGCACCGCCGTCAGCCCGGACGGACGCAATTGATCGCGCAGCTCCTCGATTTCCTGTTCGACAGCCTGCCGAGTGACCGAGTCCAGAAGCTCATCTTTTGCTGCGAAGTAGTGGTAGAACGTGCCTTTCGACAAGCCGGCCTGCTTGAGGATGGCATCCACCGAGGTGCGGTCGTACCCGTGCTCAGTGAACAACGACCTTGCGGTGGAGAGCAGCTGGGAACGGTTGTCGGGCGTGGCGGTCGGGGTTGGCATCGCAATCTCCGCAAATGGGCGGCGGCATGTAGACTAATAGTCTAGACCGATAGTCTAACCGCAACATACGTCCCGTTTCCAGTCAGATCAACTCCCGCCGGATTCCGGATGAACCCCTGACGACCCCCATAAGCTGGCGACGACTTTCGCGACACAAGCGATGAATTCCCAAAACCTCACCTTTTTCGTTGCCAACCCGAGGAATATCCAGTACTTTTCGGTTGAGGACAGGTCTGTCGCGTGCGGCGGGTCGCGCGCGACGAGCCATCGACTGCCGACGCGCCATACTCCGCGCTCGCCGACGCCCGCCCGATCGCATTCCCTCCACGGTACCGCTCTACACGGCCTGCCTGAATCGTCCACGATTCGTTGGAGGTGCCCCATGGAAACGTTTGCCGCTGAGTACCCGAAGGTTGTCCGTTGCCGAAACCACCTGTCTGTGCTGATCAAACCCCTGGAGCTCGCTCACGTGGACGATCTGGTCACCATGCTGCGCGCGCTCCCGTCCGACCAACAGGCACTGCTACCCTGCGATGTGAACGATCCGGATTATGCTGACAAGGTGCGGCAACAGATTGACGACGAGTCGGTGTACCGGCTGGTGGCATGGCATGGCAACCAGCGTATCCTCGGCTCGCTGGCGATGTATCCGGGCAGCAGCCGTTGGGTGCAACACACCGCCCGCCTGGTGCAGGTCACGCACCCGGACTTCCGTCGCGCCGGCATCGCCACGGTGCTGCTCGAGGAAGTGCTCAGCCTGGCTGAACAACACGGCATCCTGAAGGTCTACGCCGAGCTCACCGACATGCACAAGGAAGGCTGCAAGCTGGTTAAGGACATCGGCTTCCGCCGGGAAGCAGTGCTCGAGGATCACATGCGAGACGACAACGCCCGTTTCCACAAGCTGATCATCTACTCGCTCGATGTCGCTACCGCCAGCCTGCTGGTCACCGAACGGCTGTTCCGCTATGTGCGGATGGATTACAAGGCGTGAAAGGACAGTCCTGAGACCTGAGACCTGAGACTTGAGACTTGAGACTTGAGACTTGAGACTTGAGACTTGAGACTTGAGACGAAAATAATTCTTGCCCGTGTTGGCTCTGCCAACGCGGGTTTTTGCTCCCTGTGACAACCTGGTCGGGAACATGACCGGCCGAGGATCCACGACATGAATGTCGTGGGCATGAACAGAATCACCACTGCCGACACGGGGGGACATTTATGGTTCTTGCTCGGTTTGACTCACGGACCGGCCCTGCGAACCGCACTACAGAGTCTCCAGCGGAGAACCCGCGATAGCCGCCGAAACAGTCCGGCGGACAATCACGGGCACCAACACCATGGGCTGTTGGATCAGAACCGGTGTTCGAGACCGACACGCCAGCCGACCGGGTGGAAGCGTTCCGGGTAGCTGTCGTGCAGGACACGATCAACGAAGAACGACGCATTCCCCCGGTCTCGTTGCGCGATGAAATACAGCCGCATCCGAGCGCGATAGCGGTGCTGGCCGCCCTCATTGGGCAGGAGATACAGCCAGTCGCCGGCCAGTTGCGCGTCGAGCAGGAAGGTGCGGGTCACGGGGTACGTGTACGACAGGTAGCCGCTGCTCTCCCATTGCCACGTCGGGTTGTGACCGAGTACACGGGATATGCCGCCGTGCAGGAACGGTCCGGTGGACAGGTACGCGTTCCACATCGGCTTGTTCAGGTAGCGCACAATCGCCGCCGCTTCGCCATGTTCGACCGGCGAGGTGGTGCCGAAACCGAACGCCGCGTGGGTCCAGAAGACAGCGTCCCTGTACTTCTGGTCTATCAGATGATAGCAGGTGCGGCGCATGTTGAGAAACACCAACCGCCGTTCCGCCCACGCCCAGCGGTAGGAGAAATGCAGCCACGTGTCAACCTGGTTCGGGTCGAAGGGTGTGATCGACTGGCCCTCGTTGAAGCCCGCCGCCATGCGGTAGGAACCGCCATACCACAGCCGGTGTCCACGCCCACGTGCGATCTCCATGTCTACCGTCGCACCGTAATCCCAGGTCACCGCCGTGTCCTTCTCCGTCGCCCACCACAACCACAGATTGCCGTTCGTGGTAAAGGTGAAGCGCCACGGTTCGTCCTGTTCCGGACGTAGCTGTTCCGCACGGGCGGAGTCCGGCGGGATCAGGGCCTGAGCCGGGGACGTGATGAGGACAGTAAACAGGATTAGAAACAAAACAGCAAAGGAGAACAATCGGAACAACAGATGCCGGGTACGCGGATGCATCGGACCTCCTGGTGGTGGTTCAGACACTCAGGAAGGTACACCTTAAGGATTGGGACGGTGTAGTTCGTTAACTGAACGGGGACAGTATTGCTACGTGCGACGATCCCCCCGGGGAGATTCGCCTTTGGATGATCATGCTTTGCTCCCACTGCCGGGGCACACACCTGGTTCACTCGCACCCACAACCCATCGGACCATCGCTGCTGGCAAAGCCATCAGGGGCACATCATCGCAGTGTACCCTGAATCCCGCAGCCTGTAGCCCGCAGCCAGCGGCCAGGATTAATCACATTCCCGCTGGATCAGGTCACGGTAGCCTTCCTGCAGTTGGGCAGTGATCGGGCCGGGGGTGCGGAAACGGGTGGCGTCGCCGAGGTGACGCAGTTCCGGCACCAGCTTGATCCGGTTGATCGGGGTCAGCTCGGTGGTCGTGCCGAGCAACACCGCTTCGTCCGCGTGCAGGAACGATTGCACCGTCAACCCTTCCGCATGCACCGGAATGCCCCGTTCCTGGCACAACTGGAGCAGGATCGAACGGGTGACCGATGGCAGGATGTTCTCATCCACCGGGCTGGTGATGACAACACCGTCCCGGATCGCGATGACGCTGGTGTGCGTCCCCTCCGCCACCGCCTTGCCGCGCACAAAGATCGCCTCCTGCGCGTTTGCCTGCCGCGCGGCTTCCGAGGCCAACGTATTCGGCAGCAGGTTGATGGTCTTGACGTCGCAGCGCGCCCAGCGGGTATCCGGTACCAGCAGCACGCCGAAGCCTTCCTCAAACTGCTGCGGGTTGGCGGGGAAATCACGGACCAGGACGTACACCGTGGGAGGAGTGTCCGGCGGTGGAAAATGATGCGTGCGCGGCGCAACTCCCCGCGTGATCTGAATGTAGATCACCGCATCCCGGGTGACGTTGTTTCGTTGCAGCAGCTCTCGGGAGATCTCTCGCAGGTCGAAATCGTCCGGCAACCGCAGTTGGATCTCACTGGCGGAATGGCGCAGCCGGTCGACGTGTTCCAGCATGCGGAACGGTTTCCCGCAATACACCCGCACGACCTCGTAGATCCCGTCCGCGAACAACCAACCGCGATCGTCCGGCGAGATCCGGACCTCGTCCTTGTCGAGATACTGCCCGTTGTAGTAGACGATCATGCCCGATTCTCCCATGCCCTGGAATGTGGAAAGGTAAGGTGACGAGCCAATGCCGTGGTAGTCAATCTCCGAGGTGGATTGTGGGCAGGGATTAGTAGGGAACGGGCGGTTCTGATTGGATAAACGTCAGCATCAGCCACACGATCATGAGTACATGCACACTGATGCTGATCGGCCACATGCGGAAAAGATCCGTGCCGGGCGCGATTTCCTCAGAATAAAGCTTTCGGTATTCAGAGATGACAGGAAACATCAGATTGAAGGAAAACAACGTCACTTTTCCACCGTTGGTGCGGACATAGTGGACCATCCGAGCGTACGTCACGAACCAGAAAATGGTGTTTAGCAGAATGAGAATCAGCAGGGTTGTTTGTGTGGACGTCAACATCGTACAGTCCCCGCGTTCCAGGTGCTCCGGTACCTGTCTACCCCACTCCTGGCAGAACTACGAATCCCGCATCAGCAGATGCGGGATTCGTCAGGTATTGTCAAAGTGACATACTTCAGTCGAGGTAAAGATCGTCCGCGTTGACCGGCGTCAGCATGTTCATCGACTCTTCGTCGAGAACGCGCATCATCTCTTCACGCACCAGCAGGTCACGGACCGGCTCCGGCATCTGGTTGAAGACAAGCGCGTTGAAGTCGCTACCCGCATTCCAGCTCGAACCCGGGTAATACAGCTTCAGATCGACTTTTTCGTCCGCGTCCATGCCGATGTTCAGCTTCGCCATCTGGATGGCGTCATAGAGACCGCCGTTCTCGTCGACGAGGTTCTTCGCGACAGCGTCCTGGCCAGACCAGACACGACCCTGGCCGACGGCATCTACGGCATCCACCGTCATCCCACGGCCTTCCGCGACGTGGCCGATGAACACCTCATAGTGATCGCTGATCTCGTCAAAGATGATCCCGCGCTGTTCCTCGTTCCACTCGCGTCCGTTGAACATACCGGCGTTTTCGCCACGATAATTCGGGTCGAAATGCACGCCGAGCGTGTCCAGCAACGGATGGTAATCGAGGTTCATCGCAAGCACACCGATGGAGCCGGTGATCGAGGTTGTCGGCGCAACAATGTCGTCCGCGAAGCAGGCGATGTAGTAACCGCCCGATCCGGCGACACCGGACATGGAGACGATGAACGGCTTGCTTTCGGCGTCTTCGTCTTCCGGATTCGTCGTCAACTGCACCTCACGGGCGATGATATCCGACGCCAGCCCGGAACCACCGGGGGAATCGACACGCATCACAATGGCTTTGACGCGTCGGTCGTTGCGCGCCTGACGGATCAGCGAAGCCAGCGTTTCAGAACCGATGTACGGGCTTGAGTTCCAACCCATCCGTCCGCTCTTGCCGGTGACGATCATCCCTTCAGCGAAGATCACGGCGATCTTCGGGCTGGTCATGTCATCCCATTCCGGGTCCGCGTTTTCGATGCCGAAGTATTGACTGGAGCTGACGAAATGTGCTTTGTCGCCGAGTTCGGATTTGATCTCGTCCTTGACTTCGTCAACGTACAATGCCGCGTCGATCATCCCGAGGTCGGCGGCTTTGGTGCCGTTGTGGATGACTTCATCGACCCACGTGCGCACATCACCACGCGCCGCGCCGCGTCCTTCCGCGACCGTGTTGACCCATTCGTCAAACCAGTCGTCGAGGATCGCATTCATCGCTTCTTCGGCTTCCGCGGACGAACTGTCGGCGATCACCAGCTCAGCGGCAGACTTGTACTTGCCGATCCGTTCAACCTGCGGGACGAGGTGGAACTTCTCCATGAAACCCTTGACGTGCATCGACTCGTACCCGATTCCGGGGATTGCGATCATGCCGGTCGGTTGCATGTAGATCTTGTCTGCGGCTGAGGCAAGGTAATATTGCCCGAAGCTGAGGTCGGTCGCGTAGACAAAGACCTGCTTACCGCTATCCTGCACGCGCTGGATCGCTGCGCGCAGCTCTTGCAGATCGGCCAGCTGAGCAGAGAGACCGTTCAGCTCCAGCCACACTGCGGTGACAGTCGCGTCATCGGCAATCCGGTCAAGCTGCTGGATCTTTTCCAGCACCGTCGGGCTTTGCCCCCGGAAGAAGCTGAACGGCTGCGGTTCTTCAACCAACCGGCCGCTCAACTGCATCTTGACCACCTTCTTCTTGTGGAACATCTCAAAGACTGACGGCTGCCACTGGCTGGAGGTTCTGATCCAGGTCGCGCCGGCGTCGTCCGGCTGTCCCGGCGCCGGATCGTTGGCGAAGCCAGACCAGCTGCCGAAGCTGCTCATTCCGAAGCTGAGCGACAGACCCGCGAAAACCGTTTCGCTGTCAACCGCATACCCACCACGGAGGGTGATGCCATCCACCGGCATGATGCTGGCCGTAAACGTCGGGTCGAGATCTTCCATGTAATCTACCGACGTCCCATCAATGCCAACTTTGGAGAAGGTGACATCACCGGTCAACGTCAGCATCGGTCCAAAGGGACGCACCGCCAGGCCGGCGTGATACGTCGGGTCAACATCCACTTTCTTGCCAAGCGGATCGACACTGTAATCACCACCAATTGCCTCGGTCGCGGTCGCGCCAATGGAGAGCCAGGGTGCTGGACGCGCGAGCAGGCCGAAGTCCCACGAATTCTGCATGTTGAGATCGCTGGTCCAGTGGTAAGCCGCGCCGAAGTACAAGCCTTCTTCAATTTCTGTGGCGAGGGACCAGGTGTAACGCCGGGCTTCGGTATTGCCGTTCAGGTACTGGACTCCGAACCCGAGGCCGTCAAGGTTGACACCCCACGCGAGATCATCACTGAGGTAATCGGAATAGCCGTCCGCGCTGGACGGCTTCGTGAACAGGAAACCGCTTGATCCATCCGCGCCAACACCCGCCGGGTTGGTCCACATGCCAGCAGTTGCGCCCGGCAACGCGACCGGTCCGTACGGCACCGGCACAAGGTTGTTGCTGCGGAATTGATAGTAGTTGTGCGGTTCCTGCGCGACCGCAAATGCCGCAAGCGCGAGAATCAACACGGGAATCAGCGCGCCCCGTGCCGTTCGTTGAAAGCGTTGCATCTTGCCCCTCCCAAGTCTCAATCGTATTTGATGGTGTTCACAAGGCGAAATGTACATGGTATGCCGCGACCATGTGACGGAGGACTCAACCTCACCGTTACCGGCGAGATCCACACGTTCTCCCCGACCCGCGTTATGGCAATGGCCGGGCCAAAATGTAGTACGAGGGCTATTGCTGAGAAAACAACAGGTTATCTGATATACGTCTTGCGGGTTCCGCCAAGCCGTGGTGGCGAAACAACAACGGGTGTGGGGACTGGCCCACACCCGATCCTTGTATTCCTCAAATCTTGTCTAAACTCAGGCTACAGCCCTCTTCGACTTTGTCTTCCCACGTTCTTTTAACCGGGACCGAACATCGTCAATGGCCGACTCAAGGGAGAGCAAGTACAGCAGGTATTGGTTCAGACTGGTTCCCTCAATCCGAGCCGTCTCGGCCAGGTGTTTGTGCAAGCTTCTGGGAAGACGCAAAACCAGTTGACCGCTGTATTCCTTGTCTTCGTCCACCGCTGGTTCCGGTATCTTTAAATTCTCCCCGTAGAACTCCTCGATCGCGGACCGGCGCATGGCGTCCAATTCAGCAAGCGCTTCAGCCGGTGTGTCACCCACACCCATCGCTGTCCACCGTCCAAATTCAGGGTGCCAGGCTTCATAGCCATCTTCACCCTTTTTCAGCATCACCGTGTACTCGAGCGACAGGTACTCCTGTAGACTGCGTTTCTTGCTCATGGGATCGCTCCTACGGATCGTAAATGAAGGAGTGCACTGCAGATTTGCCTGACATACGGTCGTTTCACCAGTTGGTCATGGATCGGAAACCGGATTCGTCCATGCAGGCTTTCCGGATGAATCAGATCCGGATGACGGAAGGACCGATGCGATCCCTTTCCGCCGACCCGTTCAAATCCTGCTATTTCCAGCGCGCGCACAACTTCCTTCTCTCGAACTCCCTGCTTGCTGATTGTGTCGCAAAGATCCGCGAGGATCTTGTCAAACCGTTTCCCAGATACCATACCCTCCTCCAGTACAAACAGAATAGTACTACATATAGTATCACGATGCAAGCGAGATCGCGTAACAAACGATTATCCCAACCGGCCGCGGCTGAGGATGAACGAGATTAACGCGTCTTCGAGGGGAGTGGACGTGGTGAGGAGGTGGTGGCGGACATTGTGACGGCTGCAGCCGGACTTGATCGTCTCGAGGTAGTCGGCCATTTCCTGCTGGTAAGCGTCACGGACCTGCCACGGACTTGCGGTGAGCGACTGCTTCGTCTCCAGCTCTTCGAATCGTGCTTCCCGGTCGAACGCAAAGTCCAGTTCGCGATCGTCAAGCACCTGGAACACGACCACCTCATGCCCGAGATGCCGAAAATGGTGCAAGCCGCCGAGGATGGCGTCGGGATCGTCCAGCAGGTCCGAAATGAGGATCACCAGACCGCGCCGGCCGGCACGCTCCGCGACACGGTGCAATGCATCGCCGGTACGGGTTTCCCCTTCGGCGACAACCTTATCCAGCACTGACCACAGCTCGTTGCGCCAGATCAGGGCGGAACGGGGCGGACGGGTTTCGCGCACTTCGCTGTCGAATACCGTCAGGCCGACTGCGTCCCGTTGCGTCAGCAGCAAATACACCAGCGCCGCCGCCAGCGATCGGCCGTAGTCGATCTTCTTCACCTCGCCGGAGGTAAAATCCATCGAACCGGACGCGTCGAGCAGGATCTGCGCGCGGAGATTTGTCTCTTCCTGAAACTGCTTGATGTAGTGACGATCGGTCCGGCCGAGCACTTTCCAGTCGAGATGCTTCAGGTTGTCGCCGGGCTGGTACATGCGGTGCTCGGCGAATTCGACGGAGAAGCCGTGGTACGGGCTTTTGTGCAGCCCGGTGAGGAACCCCTCGACCACCACTTTCGCCCGCAAACTCAGCGGTTCGAGACGGTGGATCAAGGACGAGGTGACGAGTGCGCGGTCGGATTCTTTGCTGGCCATGGTGCTGAAGGTACGCGCTGGAGGCGGGGGGTGTTCCCGTGCAAACGAAGAGCGGGACACATCCGGAGGATCTGTCCCGCCAAGCGTTGCGTGCAGCTCACGTCTTCATCCTGGGACACTTGCTCCGCAAGTGTCCCTCAGATCGTAGACAAACCCCGGATTGCCAGGGGTGTCATTCTGAGCGAAGCGAAGAAGGTCCAACTTTTCTGAATACCAATAATTGTAACCCATTGATAATCTGGATCTTCTTCACTTCTCTTCGTTCCGTTCAGAATGACGCGGCAGCCGAATTTTCCTTGAATCCCGAACGTTGCCACTTTATCAGCAGTCTGAGCGGGACACATCCGGAGGATCTGTCCCGCCAAGCGTTGCGTGCAGCTCACGTCTTCATCCTGGGACACTTGCTCCGCAAGTGTCCCTCAGATCGTAGACAAACCCCGGATTGCCAGGGGTGTCATTCTGAGCGAAGCGAAGAAGGTCCAACTTTTCTGAATACCAATAATTGTAACCCATTGATAATCTGGATCTTCTTCACTTCTCTTCGTTCCGTTCAGAATGACGCGGCAGCCGAATTTTCCTTGAATCCCGAACGTTGCCACTTTATCAGCAGTCTGAGCGGGACACATCCGGAGGATCTGTCCCGCCAAGCGTTGCGTGCAGCTCACGTCTTCATCCTGGGACACTTGCTCCGCAAGTGTCCCTCAGATCGTAGACAAACCCCGGATTGCCAGGGGTGTCATTCTGAGCGAAGCGAAGAAGGTCCAACTTTTCTGAATACCAATAATTGTAACCCATTGATAATCTGGATCTTCTTCACGTCCCTGCGTTCCGTTCAGAACGACGCGACAGCCGAATTTTCCTTGAATCCCGAACATTGCCACTTTGTCAGCAGCCTGCTGGGACACTTGCGGAGCGAGTATCCCTTCCACCCACACTTACTTCTTGATCCGATCATACGCCATCAATGCACGGTTGCGGGCGAGGCTGTGTTCGACCATCGGGTCGGGGTACTGGCCGTTGCCGTTGACATACAGTTCCGGCACAATTCGCAGCCACGGTTCGTGCACCTCCACCCCCTCCAGTTCTTTCAGCTCGGGGACATACTCGCGCACATACGATCCGTCCGGATCATACCGTTGTCCCTGCGTTACCGGGTTGAAGATGCGGAAGTACGGAGCTGCGTCCGCTCCGCAACCCGCGGTCCATTGCCAGCCGAGCGTGTTGTTGGCGAGGTTGGCGTCAACCAACGTATCCCAGAACCAGCGCGCACCCATTTGCCATGGAATCAGCAGGTCTTTTGTCAGGAAGGACGCGACTATCATCCGCACCCGGTTATGCATCCAGCCTTCGCGCCACAGTTGACGCATGCCGGCGTCCACAATCGGATAGCCGGTTTTACCTTGTTGCCAATGTTCGAGTTCGACCAGGTCATTGGACCATGGGAAATCTTCGAACTCCTTGCGCAGGGGCTGGTCCGTTGTTTCCGGGAAATGGTAGAGTAAATGGTGGGCAAATTCACGCCAGCCCAGTTCCGCCAGGTAGCGGTCGATGCTCTTCTGGTGATAATCCGACTTGGGCGACAACGCCCGCACCGCTGACCACATCCGGCGCACACTGATCTCGCCGAACTGCAAGTAGGGTGACATCAACGATGTCCCGTCAATACCGGGCAGGTCGCGATCCTCGTCGTACTCGGCCACGGCATCGTCGAGGAACTCCTGGAACCGATCCCAGGCCGCCCGCTCACCGACTTCCCAGTGACGAATCAAGCTACGATCCCAGTCGTCCTCGCCATGCGGTAACAGGTCAAGATCATCCACTGTGAGCGACTCTGGAACATCAGCAAAAGCCTGCATCGTTGCCGGCGCAGTGAACGGCGGCAATGGCTCCTCGCCATTGAGACAGGTGCGCCAGAACGGTGTAAACACCTTGTATGGATCGCCAGCCCTGGTCTCCACCGTCCATGGTTCAAACAACAGATTGCCCGGAAAGTCCTGCACCTCGACACCGTCTTCGGCGAGTGCTTTCTTGACACGCTCGTCCGTTGCCCGCAACGCCGGCTCGTAGCGGCGGTTCCAGACAACTCGATCGGCACCGGTTTCCGCTATCAGCTTGCGAAGTTCCTGCACGCTGTCGCCATCACGAACGACAAACGGCACGTTCGCCTTCGCCAAGGCCTTGCGGAAGGTGTGCAACCCGTGATGCAGCCAGACACGGCTGGCCGCCCCCGGAGCCCAAGCTCCATGGCTATCGATGTCCCAGATGTAGACGGGCAGGATCTCTCCCGCTTCGGCAGCAGTCGCCAACGCGGGATTGTCCTGGAGACGCAAGTCGTTGCGAATCCAGATGATCGTTTTGCGATTTGTACTCATCATTGAACCAAACTGATGCATGTTCCCCTTTTCGCCACCTCCAGCTGCAAATTGGATTCCAGTTTGCTTTCCACCCTCGAGCGGACACTGAAATCGACAAAAAAACCCGTACAAAAAGATTGTACGGGCTAACATTATGCCGTAACGGTTCCTGCTAACGCTTGTACAACGCCTCAACCTTCTTGTAGGGTATTCGCAGCGTTGCCGTCGTGCCTTTGCCAACCTCCGACTCCAGCTCGATCGTCACGCCGATATCGTCCATCATGTGCTTCGCGTGCGTCAAACCCAATCCAACCGCCAGTGTCGGCGGATATTTGCCTTCCTGCTTCGCTTCCTTGGTGGTGAAATACGGATCAAACGCTTTCTCGAGCGTCTCCGCATCCATCCCGATGCCATTGTCCTGCACGCTGAGGATGATCTCTTCGCCTTCCTGCTTCACGGCGACGATCAGCGTTTTGCCCGTCTTGCTGCTCATCGCTTCCATCGAATTGGTCAGGAACGCGCTGAAGGTTTGCCAGAAATCGCCCTTTACCGCTTTAAACGTTGGCAGATTCTCTTCAATGTCGACGATCAGGTTGCATTCATGCTTCAGCCTTGGATCCGCTTTATAGAATTCAAGTTCCGTCTTGACCACATCACCGAGATTCATTTCACGCGCGTCACGCCGCCCCTCGGAAACCGTCTTCGACATCATGATGCGGATGTCTTCACGCAGACGAAGTCCGATCGTCGCAACCTTTTCCAGACCTTCTTTCAATTCAGGATGCATCAGCTTCAGCAGATCGATGTTGCCCATCATTCCGGTCAACGGACCGTTCATGTTGTGTGCAATGCCAGCGACCATCATACCGATTTTTACCAGGTGATCCGGATTCAATGGATCCGGCGCACCTTCCGGTACAGGGAATTTCGACGGCGTCTCCGGTCCCTTGCTCCCCGTTCCTTCCACCTCAACCTCCGAAGAACTGAGTGATTCGTTATCAGCTTGATCAATATAAGTCGTTAGACCTGCAAACGCAACGAGCCGGAATTCACAGCTTGTGAATCCGGGCTTGAGCCGCTACTTTCCCCGAATTCAGTTTTAAATTCCAGATCCTAAGCCATTGAGCGACGCATGTTGACACCACGACAGGAACCCCTGTTAACGGAATCGCAGATCCGGGAACGGATCGACCAGCTCGCGGAGAAGATCGTCGCCGACCTCGGCACGGACAAACCCTTTGTGCTCGCGGGTTTGCTGCGTGGATGCTTCATGTTCACCGCCGATCTCGTGCGCGCGCTATCCATTCGTGGCGCCACGCTCAAGGAGCTGGATTTCATGGTGGCATCCAGCTACGGCAGTGGTACCGAATCGAGCCGCAAGATCGACATCCAACGCGATCTGCAGGCTGATATCAGCGGTCAGCGAGTGCTCCTCGTGGACGACATCATCGACACCGGCCACACCTTGAAGCTGACACGGGACATGCTGCTCACCCGCGGACCCGAGTATGTTAAGACCGTCACCCTGCTCGACAAACCGGAACGACGCGAAATCGACATGGAAGCGGACTACAGTTGCTTTTCCATCCCGAACCTGTTCGTCATTGGTTTCGGGCTGGACTACGATCAGAAGTATCGCGAGTTGCCGTACATCACCGTTATGGAGGAGGTTTGAGCGGCGAAACCATGGAGATACACGCCCGGTGGCTGAATCCTGCCAGCGTTGAGCCGTCTCTCCTCCATGGATTTTTCTGTGCAACGCGCGGATAACGTTTAACCATCGTTGGACTTTAACCGTTATCTTCTGATTGCTGGAATAGGGGGAAGGGCTGGGTTCGATGGAATCACGGCCCATGAGTCAAGAGCCGTGCGTACCGCCAGGCGCGGTACACGACGTAAGTGCAAACGACGAAACTGAATCTGATTTGATGAAACGCCGACAGTTTATCCGCAATGTTTCCGCTGGCGCCGCCGGGTTGGCCGTCTCCCCACTTCCGTTTGTGCAGAAGGCGAACGCTCAGCCGACCCATCCCAACGTCCTCTTCATTCTGCTTGAAGATGCGCCGAACTGGTTTGGCTGTCTCGGCGGACACCCGGACACCATGACGCCGAACATCGACGAACTCGCCAACCGGGGCTGCCTGTTCACCAACGCCCACTGCGCATCGCCGATCTGCAACCCGTCACGAACCGCCCTGCTGACCGGACAATATCCAAACACCACCGGTGTGTTCTACAACGATGATGACTGGCGTGAAATCATCCCGAATGTCGTCTCCATGCCACGGTATTTCCTGGATCATGACTACTTTACCGTGCGTTCGGGCAAGGTGTATCACGGCAATTTCGACGAACGTGAGGTGTGGAACCAGTACATCGACGCCAAGGCAACCCACAACCTGCCCGGTGAAGAACCCTACCTGCCCGGTCATCCATGGAATGGGCTGAATTATCTGCTGGAAGGTGACGGAGACGCTACCGGCACCCAGTTCTTCAACTGGGGTGCGACCGATGCCCCCGAAGCGATCATGACCGATTTCCGGCGCGTGCGCAACCTGAACGAAATGCTGCAGGATGGCATGCGCGAACCGTTCCTGATGTTCTACGGCACGCACAAAGCCCACTTCCCAGCCATCGCGCCGCGACGGGTGATGGAACGGTTCAACATCGCGGAAGTCACCCTGCCGCCGGTGAATCCGACGGACCTTGATGACCTGCCGCCCTCCGCGTTCAATTTCATCGAACCGTGGCACCACGAGGATGTAGTCAACGGCAAACAGTGGCACAAGGCGGTTGCCGCCTACCTCGCCACGATACATTACATGGATGAAATGGTCGGCCGGCTGCTGAACCAGTTCGACCATTCCCCGCACGCCAACAATACCATCGTCGTGCTCGTCGCCGACCACGGCTTTCATCTCGGCGAAAAGATGCATTGGCGGAAGGCGACCCTCTGGAACGAATCGAGCAGCGTGATCATGACCGTGCTCGCGCCGGGAGTGACCACGCCAGGATCGGTCTGCCATCAACCAGTCAACATGCTCGACCTGTATCCGACCCTCGTCGACCTGTGCAACCTGCCCGCCAACCCGGCCAACGAAGGCCAGAGCCTGAGACCGTTGCTGGAAAATCCAGCCAGTGTGCGCGAAGAACCTTCCATCATGACCCTCGAGGCCGGCAACCACGCCGTCATCACCGAACAGTGGCACTACATTCATTATGCGAACGGTGACCGGGAACTGTATGATCGCAACGTTGACCCGCAACAGTGGGACAACCTCGCGACCAACCCGGATTACGAACCGATCATGCAGCAGCTTCGTGATTGGATCCCCGACGACTGGATTCCACCCACCGACGCGATCGCACCACGGGCACGATAGGGCTATAGGCTATAGGCTATAGGCTGAGGGCTATTGGTGTAGGCGATGGGCTGTAGGCTTCAGGCGATTGACTGCGGGTAGCCGACTGCGGACGGCGGACGGCGGACTGCGGGCAGCGAGCTGCGGGTTGCATGGAACTGGCCGCGACAAGAGTGTCATCCTGAATCCGGCCGTATCGGATGAAGGATCTGGGTTCCAGACGATCCGCCGGTTAGCCGTCGTGAAGGTGTAGGAAGGTTGTCGCGCCTGTCTTTTCCTATCTTTTCCTATCTTTTCCTATCTTTTCCTGTCTTTTTCTGTCTTTTCCTGTCTTTTCCTATCTTTTACTTCTGTTGCGTCTGCTGCGTCTGTTGCTCACTTCACGAGCGTCAGCTTGCGATTGAGCGTCTGTTCCGGCGTGTCGAGGTGCAGGAAATACGTCCCCGACGACAACCCTGACCCGTCAAACGAGACTGTATGCTCGCCGGGACGCGCGACACCGTCGTACAACTCCGCTACCCGCCTGCCCAACAGGTCAAACACAGTCACCGTGACCGCGCCCGGACGGGTCAACGTGTAGCGGACCGTCGTTGATGCGTTGAACGGATTCGGATAGGCGTCCAGAGTGACATAGTTCGCCGGCTGAAACACCCACACATCCTCCCCCACCGCCGACGTCGGATCGTCGAGGTACGCCAGCCCGACACCCGTATCCAACCACAACCGGTCACGCCAGCGGTCGTATTCCAGCTGCCATGTCGTCTCTGCAAGAAACGGCTCAGGCAACTCGATGGGCTGCGATTCCCATGTCCATCCGGCATCATAAGAGACCCATAGATTCCTGCTTAAAACCGTACCAGCAAAGATAATTATGGTGTTTTCCAAATTTATTATCTCCCAGTTCAATCGAACCACAGAACTAATATCCCCGGCAATCTGACCACGTTGTTCCCAATATTCACCGTCATACACCCATACATATTCTTCTATTCTGACGTATATTTCATTCGTATCAAACAATATTTTTGCCTGTATATCCTGAATTCCATTGTTAAGTGGTACTGGTAATTCTACAAATTCCCAATCATCACCATAGTTGCTGCTCACTGCTATTTTCCATTCATTTCCTGTGTCTGCATAAGAATATAATTTATTATCATGTTCCAATATATAATATCCTATAAAACCTAATTCTTTTTCTATCCATTCTACTGAACCGCTACTATATGTATAGATCCTATCTTGGGCTACATTAGTTGCTACATATAAAGTATCACTTCCATTATCCTTCATTATTACATGCGCTGGAACAGTCATTGATACTAATTCTGGCGTAATCTCACGATCTTCACCAGATTGTGCCTGAACACGAATTTGAAGCCGTTGTTCTCGTTCTCCATTTCCATTTTCCCAGAATAGACCTCTTTTATGTGAATAAATAATATCATCATCCTCATAGCTACAAGTCTGTACATAACAATGAGAATCCTCGAAAACTGGGGTATCCAAGGGTTCAAATGTGGTGGATGCTCCACGTGCAACCCAGAGTTCACCCGATTCTGAAGAACGCATCACCCCTCCCTCAAATGCCAACGTTCCCTGCCATTCATTGCCTACAACCCCGCATGGCGGTCCAGGGATCAACTGCCATGACAATCCCAGATCTGTTGATTGATACACTCCCTGTCCCTGAAGACAGACATAAAGATGGCCACTATATTCATTTCTATAAATACGAAATACTGGCATGCCGTTAATTGGCAAACCTCCAAGCACTCGATTCCAAGTTTCACCGTAATCGTCGGATTCCCATAGCCCCATGAAATCTCTTCCCCCAACCAGCAATTTTCCTGGAACTTCTTGTATTGCACAGAGATCAGTTTTCCAACCCATCGTTTCCGGAAAACCTTCCCCAGCGACTGTGTACCACGTTTCACCATTATCATCGGATCGAATAAAATTCGGGTGTTGTTCAAGCTCATACGATTCCAGTAATGCCATTAAGGTAGATGGGCCGATTTTTACTAGACCATGTATTCCTCCATGTCCGGGAACAAGATCTTGCATTGGAACCAAACGCCCCCAGCTTAAACCCCCATCATAGGATACCAGAATTCCTCCTTGATTATTACCATTTTTACCAAACGTTCCATATAAATAAATCGTATCTACATCAGTTTGCCGGTGATACATTCCCTCAATACCTTGACTATAGTTACTTATATCGATTATATTCCATACATCACCACCATAACTAATTCCAAATCCTGATGTTTTAGAATAAAATATTCTTGATGGCTCAGACCTTGTTATTCCTATATAATCCCCCCAGCCATGAATTAGTAGTAACGAGTCAGGCCAAAATACATCAATATTATAGCTGGACCAGGTTTCACCTCCATCATAACTATGAAACTCACGTAACGGTACATTTGGAGACACCTGTTGTGCATTGATAATTAGTGTATCCGCGGCTGGATCGATAGAAACTGCATATCCGTGCGCTCCACTGTACAATAGCTCTGAATTGATTATCTTATCATTAATATGTTCCCACGATTGTCCTCTATCCAGCGTCATCCAATACCCATTTCCTGGCGAACAAAACAAGATCTTGTTACCTGAGGAGTCTGCCGCCACCGCAGCTGCAGTTAGCTGTCCATGAGGAGCAGATACTAGATCCGCGCCTGCAGATACAGCAAAACCTATCAGAATAATCATCACGGTTGTTAGTCTGTTCATAATAGAGCTCCATATCTAGTAAGGACGGTGGCCAATCTTGGCCACCGTCCATCAATGTTACTCACCTGGATGAAGTGAAGCATCCAATTCCAAATATGCACTTCCGAACGTAGCCCCTCCTGACATATCATCCCATGTCAAGGTAGCATAGCCATGAACATTACCGCTATCGTTGAAACCCCAAAAGTAGGGCGCGTTGTAGCTGTACTGAACAATACTGAAATCATGATTGTTTGTGGTAATTTCAGCGCGAACACGAGTCCATTCGCCGTTATTCGTCGTACCAACGTTGAAAACTCCATCGAAGATTGCATATCCACCGAACTGCGGGATGTACTCCCAATCTGACGACTCATAGAAATCGAGTTCCACAATAACTTCAAATGGCAAAGTTGCGGACGGGTACTCGCTCCCGATTGCGGACAAAGAAATCGCCACTAACATAATCGCGATCGTACCACAGAGAACTGCAAGTCGGGTCTTCATACTTCCCGCTTAAGCAAGTTACAGCAGATTGATGCGTCTCGCCTGATTGCGTCTGGCGCCGTGGACACAAATCCGGAGACGCTCGACGTGTAACTTACCCCCCCCAATTTAGCCAATGCAACCCCGTGCAAACATTTTCTTGGCGACATCCAAGTTTGGAGAGGCAAACCGCAAAGTTCCCGCTACGTTCAGCAGTCTGCTTATGTAAATCTATCCATATTCGTAGACATTCTATATCAGAAGTAAGACATCCCGCTTGCTGAGTGAGACGCACCGCGCTGGCCTGCTGACGGCATCATCCCGTCCCACTTTCGGAGCGAAACGCCCGAGCCAATCGCAAAGGATCCGCCGTCACGGTTGCTGTGGCGTCCGCGGGCTTGTAGCTTACGGTTCCAACGTTGTTTCGGGCCAATCACAACGGACGAGTGTTCGATGAACCGCCGTAAATTTGCCGGGATGCTGGGAGCTGCCGGCGCCGCGAGTATGAGCCTCCCCCACCTGAAGTCGTTTGCCCAACCCGGTGAAGACCCCCCGAACGTGATCCTGGTGATTCTCGAGGATCTCAACGACTGGGTCGGCTGCATGGGCGGCCACATGGACTCGATCACGCCGAACCTGGATGCGTTCGCCGCAGGCGGAACCCTGTTCACCAACTGCCACGCCTCCGCGCCGGCGTGCAATCCGGCACGCACCGCGATGCTGTCCGGCCTGCAACCGTACACCTCCGGCGTGTACCAGAATCAGGATGACTGGCGCGACTACATCGACGCGTCGCGCATGTTGCCGCAGCAGCTGATGAACGCCGGCTATCACACCGCACGCATCGGAAAGGTGTACCACGGCGGCTACCAGGTAAACGATCACTGGGACGATATCTTCAAACCGAGCAATACCCACGATCTCGGTGGGCCGGACCCGTACCTGCCAAATCATCCGTTCCACGGCATGCACAACGCGATCAACTCCAGCGCCGATTTCCACTGGGGACCGTCCGACAATCCCGAAGCGGATTTCTGGGATTACCAGGTGATGGATTACACCACCAACCAGCTGCAGTCCGGACTGCCGGAACCGTTCTTCCTCGCGGTGGGCACACGGAACGTGCACTACCCGGCGATTGTCCCACGGCGGTATTTCGAACGCTTCAACCTGCAGAACCTGCACGTCACCGACGTCAATTTCGATGACCTCAACGATGTCCCGCCGGCAGCGCAGGCGCTGGTCGAATCGTGGCGGCTGCAATCCACCATTGACCACAAGAACTTCCACAAGGCGATCCAGGCGTATCTCGCTTCCATTAATTACGTCGACGATCTCGTCGGCTGGCTGCTCAACTCCATCGCCGAGTCGGCCTACGCCGACAACACCGCCGTCATTGTACTCGCCGACCACGGGCAGCATCTCGGCGAGAAAACACACTGGCGCAAGTGGACGCTGTGGGAAGAATCCAGCCTCGCCTACTGCGCGTGGCAGGTTCCTGGGTTGACCACACCCGGCGGCGTCTGCCGCGAAGCGGTCAGCCTGGTTGATGTGTACCCGACCCTGGGCGAAATCTGTGATGTTACACTGCCCGAAAACGACGGCCTCTCGCTCGTGCCGCAACTGATGAACCCCGTCACACCGCGCGCGCAACCGGCGATCATCACCCATGATCCAGGGAACTTCGCCGTCCGGGACGAACGCTTCCGGTACATCCAGTACGCCGAGGGTGGCGAAGAGCTGTACGATCATGACGCCGACCCGAACGAGTGGTACAATCTGGCCAACGATCCGGACTATCAAGGCATCAAGGCGCAGCTCGCAGGATGGGTACCCCCGGGAGGGGTGGTGCCGTGGACCAAAAAGCTGCGTGGAGAAGCCAGATGAACCGGCGGCAATTCATCGAGCTGGGTTCCGCAGCGTCCCTCGGGCTTGGACTGCCGTATTCTCTCTCCGCACAGCCGTTGCCCTATACGCCGAACGTTCTCCTGATCCTTACTGAGGATATGAACGACTGGATCGGGGTGCTTGGCGGCCATCCGCAGGCGCTGACACCGAACCTCGATGCCTTCGCAAATTCCGGTGTCCTGTTTACGAACGCGCATTGCAGCGCGCCACTTTGCAACGCCTCCCGCACCTCGATGTTCACGGGCCTGATGCCGTCAACCACAGGCGTGTATTCCAATTCGGACAACTACAACGACCACATCCCGGACGACTATCCGACCCTGGCGCGGCATTTCAAGTGGCAGGGCTGGCACACGGTGCGCAGCGGGAAAACGCATCACCTACCCAACACCGCTTCGGATGAATGGGACGTTTCCTTCGTGGAACCGAAAACGGATACACTGAAGGGGAACGACCCCTACTTGCCGGGGCACCCGTTCAGTGGAACGAATTGGCCGAGTATCGACGGCAATTCCTTCATGAACTGGGGCGCTGGGGACGTAGCCGTCGAAGAAATGGCAGATTACTTGCGAGCCAACGCGCTGATTGATGAGATTAACGCGGGCTTGCCACAACCTTCATTCCTTGCCTTCGGTACCAGCGGGACACACTACCCCTCGATCGTGCCACGAGAATACATGGAGCGATTCGACATGGCCGAGGTTGAGTTGCCGGACGTCAACCCAGACGACCTGGACGACCTTCCGCCCGAAGCTCAGGCCTTCGTGAAACTGTGGTTTCTGAACGCGATTCAAGATCATAAGCAGTGGCGGAAGGCGGTACATGCCTACCTCGCACACATCAACTATGTCGACGCACAGATCGGCAGGGTGTTGCATGCGCTGGACGCGTCCCCGTATCGCGACAACACCATCGTCATCATCACCGCCGATCACGGTTTTCACCTCGGGGAAAAACGGCACTGGCTGAAGAACACCCTGTGGGAGGAGGCTTCCCATGTTTTCATGGCGATCCGTGCACCGGAACTGACTACACCCGGTGGACGGTGTCACGAGGCGGTAAGTCTGCTCGACATCTACCCGACGCTCTGTGATCTGGCGGACCTTCCAGCCGTCACTCCGCTGGAGGGGTTGACCCTGCGTCCGCAACTGCTCGACCCGGCGCAGTCACGCGAAGCGCCAGCGATCACCACTGCGTACGAAGGAAATCACAGCGTCCGGACGGAACGATGGCGCTATACCCGCTATGCTGGCGGGGATGAGGAACTGTATGATCATGACGCCGACACCAATGAGTGGGCCAATCTCGCCGAAGATCCAGCCTACGACGACATCAAAGCCCAACTGGCCAACTGGCTGCCAGGTGGATGATGTGTGCGCGGGATGTAGACGGGCTGTAGTGGTGGCTGATGATTCGATCAGCCTCCTGCACGCGGATGCTTGCGGCTCGCGAGGCTGAGCGGATTCAGAACGGTGTGCGGAAGATCACTCAAAAACACAGTCATTCGCGATATCGTTGATATCACCGGGGTAACGGAGATTACGATATCCCAAAAATGACCCAAAATAGTATTTACTTCTAGCAATATTCATATTATATTTAGAAATCGACAGCGTTGCACGCTGAGGTCCCGTTGCAGGCAAACGGCGGGAACCAAGCGGAGCCCGGACTCGTAAGCTCCTTGTTACCTGTTGCGGATTTCTTTCATCTTGGGTTCGATCGCTCCACATTGATCTGAATTGCCGGAACGGACACGTCCATGGAGAGACGCAGTTTTTTGAACCGAATGTCGCTGGCCGGAGCGGCGGCGGTTGCCGCCAAACCGATGCAGCGTGCATTCTCTCAGCCCACACACCCGAACGTTCTCTTCATTTTCATCGAAGATCTGAATGACTGGCTCGGAGTGATGGGACACCCCGACGCGATCACGCCCAATCTGGATGCGTTCGCGCAAACTGGTGTGCTGTTCACCAACGCGCATTGCAGCGGTCCGGCCTGCAATCCGTCACGAACCGGCATGTTCACCAGCCTCAAGTGCTCCACCACCGGCGTGTATTATAACGGCGAGGACTGGAGATCGCGTCTGCCGAACAATTACAAGACGATGCCGGATGAGTTTATTGACGCAGGCTATTACAACGTCGGGTCTGGCAAGTTTTACCATCCGCCGTTCATTGATTCCCAGCCGTGGCACGAAGTTTTCCGTGGTCTGCCGAGTCCGCACCTGCTAAATGGTGGCGATCCATACCCGCCTTACCATCCGTGGATCGGGCAGGACCAGCAGCTCAACGACAACACCGACTTCCTCTGGGGACCGAACGATTCCCCGATGAACTCGTTCCAGGATGAGGCGCGTTCGGACTTCATCAATGACCGGCTTCTGGGTGGTATGCCCGAACCGTTTTTCTCGTTCCTCGGGACCCGTGCAACGCACTATCCGGCTGTCCCGCCGCGGAAGTTCATCCAGCAATACAACCTGGAAACACTGTCGCTGCCACCGTACACCCCGGTGGATCTGTCTGACATTCCGCAGGCCGGACTTGACCTGATTCAGTCCGGATTGTTCGACTCGATTCTCGAGCATAAGAACTGGCGCAAAGCGGTCGCGGCGTATCTCGGCGCGGTCAGCTTCGTTGACAATACCGTTGGCAAGGTGCTGGACGCGTTGGATTCATCCGGCTACGCCGACAACACAATGGTTGTCATCTCAGCCGACCACGGTTTCCACCTCGGCGAAAAGCGGCACTGGCGGAAATGGACCTTGTGGGAAGAATCGACCCACGTACCGATGATGATCCGGGTGCCGGGCATGACGACACCAGGCGGTGTCTGCCACGAGCCGGTGAGCCTGCTCGACATCATGCCGACCTTCGTCGACATCTGCAACCTGGCGGAGCAACCGTTCATGGAAGGCATCAGCCTGCGTCCGCAGCTTGAGGATCCGTCCACTCCACGGACAGTTCCCGCCCTGACCACGCATGGTGCAGGCAACCACGCCATCCGTGACAAGCGCTGGCGCTACATTCGTTACGCCGACGGCAGCGAGGAGCTGTACGATCACGACGCCGACGAGAACGAGTGGAACAATGTGGCTGACGAGACACAGTACGAAAGTATCAAAGCAGATCTCGCTCAGTGGATGCCGGACGATATCCAGCAGGGTGGGTGATCGAGAGATGTGAGATGTGAGAAGCTTTACAACGCATTGCCAGCCGGGGACACTTACTCCGTTAAGTGTCCCCGTTTTACGTAAGCACAACAACTGCTTGGGGACAGCCGCGTTTATGAACGCCAAGGGGACACCCCTGCCGCGCATGAGTGTCCCCCGCTACACAAATTCGATTGAGACGACCAGGGACACTTTGAGGACAAAGTGTCCCTGACTATATGGCTCAAAACGGCGCCATCATTATTACACCATGGCGCCGTTCTTAAACTCACCACTCATCACTCACTACTCACCACGATCCCATCTCACACTTCACGGCTGATGAGATAATCCGCCCACGCCGCGAGCAACGCCCGGTAGCGTGTATCCGGCAACACATCAAGCTGCGTCTGCGCTTCCTCGATGTACCGCCGTGCCCGCTCACGAGTCTGTTCCACTCCGCCCCGGCGTTCGATGATGTCGATCGCCCGCTGAATGTCAGCCTGGGACGCCTGCAAGTTGCCCAAGGTGGACGCGAGGAAGTCGCGTTCCCCGGGATCGGCGTCGGTGTAGGCGTAGTGAACCAGCGTGGTGCGTTTGCCTTCACGGATATCGTTGCCCACCGGCTTGCCGGTCTGTTCCGGGTTGCCGATCACTCCGAGAATGTCATCCTGCAGCTGGAACGCCGTGCCGCACAAGCTGGTAAATTCAATCAGCCCCTTCACCTGTTCGTTGTCCACATCGAGCCGGTTAAGCCCGATCAACGCCCCCGCTTCCGCGCAATACCGGTACAACACGCTGGTTTTTTTCCACAGCATGTCTTCAATGTCAGCGATGGTCAAGCTGCCCAGCGGCATCTGGCAGAATTGCACGTCGAGCAATTCACCGGACACCAGCAGGTTGAGCACTTCGTTGTCCAGCCGGTCAATCAGATGCAACGCGACTCTCGGATCGAGCCCGTTCCGTTGCGCCAATTCCACCAGCAGCGCGATCGACCAGCCGTGCTGCACATCCCCGGCCAGCACCGCGACACTGATCCCGTAGTGCCTGTGTTCTTTCTCAGGCAGTTCGGGATGCCGTTCGCTCGAAACCTGCCGGAAACGTTCATGCACCGTCGCCCCACCGCGCCGGCGCTCATCCCGGTCGATGATGTCGTCATGGACCAACGTCCACGTGTGAAACAACTCCACCGCCGCCGCCGCCGGCATCGCGACCGCGGGATCGCCCCCCACCGCTCCGCAACTCCAGAGCAGAATCGCCGGCCGGAGCCGCTTGCCGCCCGAGGTGGTGTACAAAATTGCCGCGTCGCGGAGGTCATCCGGCGCGAACCGGGATTGGTACCGGTTGTCGCAGACGATTTTGCGGACATCTTTCGCACAGACGGAAAGTGCGTCCAGGAACTCAGTTCGTGAAATACGATGCATGGATTTTCCGGGAATTCGTTGAAGATGTGGGAAGGTAGGCCATCACCCCAGGACGCGCAAACAGGAACGGATTCCACGATACCCCGAGCACTGGAATATGTGCTGAATCCTGGACCGGGCGTTCGCCGGGCGTCTCCCCCCTATCCGCAGCAAGATGACCGATACGCTTGACAGCTTTTCGCCTGCCGTTTAGTTTCCCCTAACATCACACGCTCATCATCCGATGAACGCAGGGGACAGATTCATGGGTACACTGGTCGAGAACAGCTCCATTGATGCCGGCAAGCTCCGCGAATTCACCACATGGCTGCTGCGTGACGTGCACGCGCTTGAGCGTCTGCTCGAGGAAGACCGGATTGAATCCGAGGTTCGACGCATCGGCGCGGAGCAGGAACTGGCCTTTGTCGGCTCCGACTGGCAGCCCGCATCCATCGGTCCGGAAGTGTTGCGAGACCTGAACGATCCCCATTTCACTGCTGAGATCGCGCGATTCAACCTGGAATACAACCTCGATCCGATGACGTTCGCCGGTGATGTGTTGAGCAAGATGGAACAGGAACTGAACCATTATCTCACCCTCTCCCGCCAGGCGGCGGGAAAATACGACAGCGACGTGATCCTGATCGGCATCCTGCCGTCAATTCGCAAGGGTCACCTGACGTTGGACAACATGACGCCGAAGGAACGCTACTTTCAGCTGAATGAGGCGTTCACACGCGTCCGCGGCAAGCAGTATCAGCTCGACATCAAGGGGACGGACGAACTCACCGTGACCCACGACAACGTGATGCTCGAGGCGTGCAACACCAGCTTCCAATTGCATTTCCAGGTGGACGCCGTCGAGTTTCCGACGATGTACAACATCGCACAGGCGGTCACCGGACCGGTGCTCGCAGCGGCGGTCAACAGCCCGCTGCTGGGACGGTACCGGCTGTGGCAGGAAACCCGCATCGCGTTGTTCCAGCAGTCGCTGGACACCCGTACCGGCCCTCACCACCGCGACCTGCAGCCGCGCGTCAGCTTTGGCACCCAGTGGCTGAATAAATCAGTGCTCGAGATTTACCAGGAGGACATCGCCCGCTTCAAGGCGATCCTCGGTGTGGACGGTGTCGCCAACCCGTTCGACCAGCTTGAGCAGGGACTACCGCCGAGCCTGGACGCGCTGCGCCTCTATTCCGGCACCGTGTATCGCTGGAACCGCGCTTGCTACGGCGTCGGCAGCGGACACGCGCACCTGCGCATCGAAAACCGTGTCCTGCCAGCCGGGCCGACGGTCATTGACGAAGTCGCCAACGCCGCGTTCTGGTTTGGCCTGATGGCCGGACTCAAGGACCGCTATCTCGACATCACGCAGGTGCTCGACTTTGACGACGTCCGCGACAACTTCTGGGCCGCCGCCCGCCACGGCATCAACGCCCGTTTCACCTGGGTTGATGGCAAAAAGGTCGAGGCGAAGCAGCTGATTCTGGACGAACTCCTGCCCGCCGCCCGCGAAGGGATGCTCGAGCGTGGGATAGATTCCTCGGACACCAACCGTTATCTCGACGTCATTCAGCAACGAGTCGAAGCTGAGATGACCGGCTCACAATGGCTGCTGAAATCGCTGTCCGGGATGAAGAAGAAGGGCACTCGCTGGGAGCAGATTCACGCCCTTGTTGCGGCGTCGGTCAACCGGCAGAAAGATGGCAAACCGGTGCATGAGTGGGAACTGGCGCAGCTGTCCGAAGCCGGCGGCTGGAAGAACAACTATCTCAAAATCAGCCAGTTCATGAAGACGGACTTGTTCACCGTCTCGCCGGACGAACCGATTGATCTGGTGGCGAATTTGATGGTCTGGCACCGTATCCGCCACATCATGGTCGAGGATCTGGAACACAACTTGCTGGGTGTCATCTCGCATCGCAAACTGTTACGTCTTGTCGGCCGCTCGATCCCGCAAAGCGACGGTCAGATCAAGCCGGTCAGCGAGATCATGATCAACGAACCGATCACCGTGACCCCCGAGACGTTGACTGTGGACGCGATTACACTGATGCGTGAACAAAAACTATCTTGTCTGCCCGTTGTCGAGGACGGCAAACTGGTCGGCGCGGTTACCGAAGATGATTTCGTGGAACTGGCCGGAACACTGTTGGAAGAAAAACTGAGGGAGTAGCACGTTGTTGGTCAGGACCGAGGACGCCGGACGGGATGCGTACCGTACACTTGATCCGCCTGTATGGCTGCACTCCATGCGGCACCGTCTGCTGGGCTATCATGACACCGGCGAGCCTGGCCCGGCCATGCTCATCATCGCCTGCCTGCACGGCAACGAAATCTCCGGCGGTGATGCCACCATGCGCGTGCTGCACACCCTGCGCAGGGGCACCAGTCCCTTCCGCGGCAGCCTGACTGCGGTCATCGGGAACGTACCCGCCTACGAAGCCCGCCTGCGTCTCATCGATGAAGACCTGAACCGCATCTGGACACGGGAAAACGTCGACGCGATACTCGCCAACGGTCCGCGTAGCGTCGAACAGAAACAGCTGTTTGAGCTGCGCACCATACTCGACACCCTTGGCGCATCCACCGGCCCCGACCAGCGCTACCTGCTCGACCTGCACACCACTTCCGCCGCCAGCGCGCCGTTCATCGCGCACGCCGGCAATGGACGCGCACGCGACATCGTCCGAAACATTGGCGCCATCGAAGTACGCAAGGTTACCGATTACCTGGACGGTATGCTGGTGAAACACACCAGTGAACTGGGCTGGGCTTCGCTGGCCTTCGAAGCCGGTTCGCACCTGCAAGCCGATTCGGTGGACATTCACGAAACAAGCATCTGGCAGGCGCTGAGCACCGCCGGAATGATCGAATGGGACCGAATCCCGTTGCGAGTCCGCGCCCGGAACGCCGAGACGCAGCCCGCCAGCGAGACCAATCCGCCGGTCGAGGTGATTCATCACCACGTCATCGAAACCGGAGACAATTTCCACATGCGACCCGGTTTCGCCAACTTCCAGCCGATCAACGCGGGCGAAGTGTTGGCCGAAGACAGAAACGGCCCGATCACCTCTACGGTGTCAGGCCGGATCTTCCTGCCGTTGTATCAAAATGAAGGGCGCGACGGTTTCTTCATCGTCCGTGATGTTGGAGTGAACGGTCAGGACGAGGCCTGATCGCTGTACAGCCCGTGCTCCAGCAGGTCCAGCATCGCGGTCAACTTCTTCTCCTGAAACTCCTCGTTGCTCACGCCCGGGAAGTAGTCGCCGATCATTGAGCCGAGCATGTGTGGAAAAATCAGCATGCAGTCGATGAACAGGCCGATGAAGAAAGGGTCCTTGAGGCGGAATACGCCGTCCTGCGCGAACTTCGTCAGCCGCTCGTAGAATTCGGATGGGACGAAATTCGTGTCGTACATCCGCTTCAACGTTTCCGGTTCCTGCAGCATGATGCGCTGTACCAACTTGAGATAGAGCGGATTCTGCTGCATCAACTGTTCGTACATCTCCAGCGACTTACGCAACCACTCCCGCGGCTCTTCCTCGTCTTCGCTGATCATCGAGATCGCCGCAACCATCGGTTCGGTGGTTTCGGTCACCACCTCCCGCAGCAACGTGTCGCGGTCGCCGTACAATCCACGCACAACGCCAACCGTGACCCCCGAATCCCGGGCGACATCTTCCAGCTCGGTAATCGCGACGCCGTATTTCGCGAAACGCCCTAACGCCGCGTCCAGTATCTGCTTCTGCTGATCCTGCTGTGTCATCGTCGTTCCAGATTGTTCTCAGATTCACGCATGGAAGAGTAGTAACGAATTGGCCGAAGCCCAACCCAAAGATACCCCGACTCAGAGACGTCCTGGCAGACTTTCGCGTTTAGACGATCACCGGCAAGGGCTGGTTACCCAAACAAACTCCATCCTCACGCACATCCGCGGGCAACGGAATCATGCGCACGCCGATCTCCATCGCCTCGTAGAACCGCTTCGTGTACGCCGGGTCATACGCCACCGCCGGCGTGAAACGGTCGGCGTCGTTCCGCTGCACGGTAAACACCACTGCCGCACGTTCGCCCGCCTGCACCCGCCCGATCAGTTCGTCCAGGTGCTTCAGTCCCCGTGAGGTGACCGCGTCCGGAAACGTCGCGATCGAGCCCACATTTACCGACGCCTTGTCCGACACATCCTCCTGCACCATGGTGCAATTCTTCACCTCGACCCAGGCATCCGGACCGTCCTCGAACTCCAGCTTCAGGTCGATCCGGCTGTGTTCGCCAAGCTTGACTTCGCTACGGACAGACGTGCAGCCCTCGAAGCCGGGCAACTCGCCCGCCTCCGACAGTTCACGGACGATTTTGTTAGGTACGCCTGTGTTGACTCCGACCCACAGCGCCGTCCCATCCGGGCGGGTGATCCGAATCTGCTCGAGCGTGTACAACAGTTTCCGTTTGCCGCCGTGCGGCCCGGAGATGCGCACCGGATTGCCCTCGTCCAGCAAACCCGCCATCGAACCGGAGTTCGGGCAGTGGACGGTGAGCCGTTCCCCGTCTACCTCGACATCAGCAAGAAAACGTTTGTACCGCTTAACAAGTGTTCCGGAAACAATCGCTGCGGTGTATAGCATGGTCATCCACTCAAGTTCACGTTCGATAATGACGCGTCGTTTACCCTGCGCTCCATTTGAGAGCGGAACGAAAACCAACTAGCTTAGTATAACGAGCAAATCCACACGGGTCGAATCATGTTCCGAGTCATCATCAGTGCACTGTTGTTGACTGGTCTGCTACTGTCGTTTGCCGCTGTGGCAGATGATGATGAACTGTTGAACAAAAATGAATCCGCCATCCCCGTCGGACGGCCGGAGCTCATCCTGCGCAGCGGCTACATGGCGAATGTGTGGGTGCCCGCCGGCCTGGAACCGTATGAGCTGGACGATTACGGCCGCAACCTGTTTTACGTTGAGCTGGCACTGAACCACCCGCTGTTTCACCTTGGCGAGATGTTCGACATCATCAATGTGCCCAGCTTGCGGCTCGAAACCAACTTCGGCTACACGTCCGAGTCGGAAGGCTATTACGAAGTGATCCCGGACGTCGTTCGGATTGTCCCGTATGTGCGCGCTTCCACCTGGGTCACCATGCTCGAATCCTTCTCGGTGCGGTATCGCGTCGAACGCTTTGACGCGACACTGATCAACCCCACCCCCGGGTCCGACTCCACACTGTATGTCACCAACGAAATGCGCGACATCGAGATCGGCTACCTCTCCGAAACCAGCAACCATGACCTGACATACGAAATCGGCTACTACTACAGCGAGATCAACTGGCCGGAAGTGTACCGCATCTCGCAGTGGTTCGTGGAAACACCCCGCGTCAAGGACTGGGGCATCAGCATGCACGGTGCCTACGGCGCCCTGCATTTCACCGGCTGGCCGACGAAATACGGACTGCACACGCAAGCCGTGCTGCGTGTCGGGCAGGTAATGGGGCTGGATCTGCGCTTGAATATCGAACACCCGATCAGCAAAGACTGGTCGATCGGCGTGCAGGCGGACGGCAGCTACCGCTACATCGCAGGTTACAACCACCAGTACGCGGACTACATCCACACGAATGATTCCAACCCGTACGACACTCGCTTCCGGATCAACCTGTACACCGTATTTGTGCTGATTTGAGCGTGCTTAGAACGCGTGCCCGATGGAAATCTGGAAGGCGCCGGGATCTTCGCCCGGTTTCGGGAAGATGTTGAAGCCGTAGTCGAGACGGAACAGACCGATCGGTGTTGTGAACCGTAAGCCCACACCCGGGCTGTGCCGCAAGTCGTCGAAACGCAGCACATCCGTCTGTTCAAACACGTTCCCCACGTCGTAGAACGCCACCGCCCCGAACCAGCGCCAGAGGTGCTGACGGATTTCCAGCACGTTCCACGCCAGCTTCGCCCGGCCACCAAGCGGAGTGCCGTCGTCCCCGTCCACCGGACCGAGGCTGCGGTACGGGAATCCGCGCAGCACATTGGGTCCGCCGGCATAGAGACGTTCACTCAGCGGGATGTCGCTTAACCCACCGCCGGCATCAACCCAGCCGCCTTCGATGTTGGTCGCGAGCACGGTCCCATCCCGCAACGGGAAGAAGACGCGGTAATTGACCCGAGTCTTGAAGAATTCGTTCGTGCTGCCGAGGAATTTCAACGCGTATTCATTGACCACGCTGCCGAACCAGCCCTTCGTCGGGCTGAACGGATCGTTACGCGTGTCGTAGCTCAGCGTCTGACTCAGCGAACGAATGCGTGGGCTGGTTTCTTCGTTGAAATCGAAGACGTCAATGTTGGTGTACTCGGCGTTTTCATGACGGTACGACACGGTAAAGAAACCGCGCTGAAATACCCTGCGGCTTAACGCCACTTTCCCCTGGTACCGGGTGTAATCGTAGCTGGGTTCGTTGCGGTACTCGCCAGTCAACGTGACGTCCGTCGTCCAGTGAAAGCCGAGCGTCCACGGTTCCTTGTACGACAGCTCGACGCCACGGTCGATGAAACTGAGCCACGTTTCCACACCCGCCGCGCGACCGGTGCCGAAGATGTTCTCGTTGCGCACACCGACACGTCCGCGCAATTTCTCCAGCGTCGCGTAACCAACGGACGACGTGAACAGAATGGGCGGTCTCTCGACCACCTCGATCAGCACATCCTTGCTCGTCGAATCGCCGGTGATGCTCTCCTCCTGCCGGACAAAGACGCTGCGGAACAGGCTGGTTTCATAAAGGTTCCGCTGCGTGGTCGACAGCGCAGAATAGTCGAGGATTTCACCGCTGCTGAACGTCAACTCCCGGCGCACGACGAATGATTTCGTGTTTGTAAAGCCGGACATGACAATCTGCCCGACCCTGAATTGCGTCCCCTCGGTAACCGAGAGATCGATGAACGCTTCCTGGTTCTGCTTGTCGACCATCACCGCCGGATTGACACTGGCCTCGAGGTAGCCCTGTTCGGCGTAGCGGCGCACAATGCGTTCCGACCCCTCACGGTTCTTGACACGGTTCAACGGATCGCCGGGCTCGATACCGAACTGGTCGAGCAGGTATTCGTCGCTGAACGCTTCATTCCCGAGCGGCATCACATCTGTGACGTAGGTGCGCGGCCCTTCCTCCAGCGTGATGGTGATCTTCGCCTCGTGATCCGAGGAATCGATCTCGACGTTGTGGCTCAGCACCTTCGCTTCCAGCCAGCCATGCTGCTGATAGTACAGCTCGATGTAGCCGAGGTCTTCCTCCAGTATGTGCGGGTTGTATTCCACATCATTGAAGAAACCGAAAACGCCAGTCGGGCGCATGATCATCATCGGCAACAAGTCGGTGCTGCTGACATTCTCATTGCCAACGAAAACGACCTTGCTGACGAGAATCTTGTCTTTCTTGCCGTTGTCTTTCGCCTGCAGGATGAGTGGTGTCAGCACACTCAACAACAAGGCGAGCAGCAGGATAAGGGGCGATATGTGACGGGCGCGGGTCATTTCCAGCGGATCTCGTTCCAACGAACCTTCAACTTCAAATCCACACTGCCCTCGCCTTCCTGGTTCGTCTCGCCGGTGATCGTCCAGTTTTTCGAGAGGAAATAGCTGATGCGGATGGAATTCTCGTTGAAGCCGTCCACGTTGGTGATGTACGTAATCTCCGCGCGGTTCGAGATTTCCTTGGTCGCGAGCAACGTCGCTCCGCTCTCCTCCGGCGCGAACAGATTGCCCTGCACACTCACCTGCTCCAGCCCGAACGCGCTGCCGACACGCGAGCCGACATAGCTGGACACCGCCCGTCCTGCCAGCGAACCCGCCTGGCTGCCGATGCCGGTATCGCCAGCGTGAGGCGTGCCGAACGTGAGCAACGACAGAATACTCGACTGCTCGAGGTACGGGTCCGACGTCAACTCGATCTTCGCACTCTTCGCGTTGCCGGTGATCATCAGCGTGATGTTATACTCGTATTGTTCACCCTGATCATAGTCGATCACCCTACTGGTCGCGATGATGTTGAGGTACGGGTTGATGTCGCGCGTGTCGACGAAATCGATCACCCCTTCCTGGATACTGAACTTGCGGTCGAGGTACATCACGTACCCCTCATCCAGCGAGACACGTCCAGTGATAATCGGGTCACTGATGGTGCCAATAACACCGATATTCGCGTCCATACGAATCTTCGCGAGGTTGTTGTCGACCCACAGATTGTCCGCTTCACGGAGGCGGACATTCAGCTCGATGTTCTCCGCGATCTCATTCGGTTTGCGGATTTGACGCACCGGCTGCGCATCCAGTGAGCGCATGATCGTGTCGATGCGATAGTCGCGCGTGTAGCGTGTTTCTCCCAGCCGGATGTCGCCGCTGATGACATGACGGTTCTGCTCGTTGGTGTTGAAATTCAACGTCATGCCGTCCAGTGAAACCTCGAGATCTTCCTGTTCATAATGGATGTTCGTGCCACGTACCCGCAACGCGAAGAACGGATAGTCTTCCTTCAAATCGACCCGGCCGTCCACGATTATCTTACCGTCGTCACCGTACCGCGCGTGCAAGGTGTCAATCACGACACTCTCATTGTCCAGCGACAACTGAAAGTTGCCATTGTACAGCACGTCGTTCATCTGGTTCATCTTGAACCGAATACCACGCCCCTTCAGTTCACCCTTTATTCTCGGCAGACCGGTGTCGCCTTCTACTGTCGCACGACCGGACAGCACCCCCTGGAAGTCCGTTATGTCCGGACTCAACTGCTGGGCCATGTTCAATGGCAGACCGGGCAGATCCAGCTCAGCGCGATACCCGTCCTGCGCGTAGTTCGCTTCCAGCCGCATTGCGACCCTGTTGTCCACCTTCAGCGCCGTGTGAGCGGACACCTCGCGCATGTCATGAAGTGTCGCCTCGCCGTCGATCTGGAAATAGTGGTCGAGGGCCGTTGCATTGATCTTCTCGATGGTCAACACGGTGTCGTACTGCGTCACCCGGATGGTGATACCGTCAATGGACGGATTCCCCTCACCCAAATCGACACGCGCACTGTCAACGCTGATTTCGCCGAGGATCAGTGGCCTGGTTAACGTGCCGGACGCGTGGTACGATATGCTGAGCAGACCGCCGACGCTGAGCCCCTCCGGCATGACCTGATTCAGGAACGCGATGTCGACATCGTCACCGACTACCTCCGCGCTCAGCTTGCGCGTTTCCGAAACCGCCAGTCCGGTCGCCGTACGATCCAACGGCAGAGTGACAGACGCAGTCAACGGCGACGACTGCTGAAGGATCAATCGCAGGTCGGTTTGGACACGGGCGGTGTCCAGATCGACCGTTGCCCGCAACGTGTCAACCGTAAAATCCGCCGCCCGCAATGAGTCGAGGATCAATTCCAACCTGCCGTGCGGGTTGGTCGCGGATCCTTCGAAACTCAGATTCGCCGCCAGCATACCGCTGACCCCGGAGATGCCCGGATGCACACGTGGCAGATCGGCAAGGTTGATCCGCCCACCCTTGCCGGTCACACGGAACTGCTGGCTGTCGAGCAGGGCAAATTCCAGCCGCAGCCGTCCATCGCCCTGTTGTCCGAAGCGCAGCTGCTGAGACGTGGAGTCCTGTGTTACGCTGGGTTTAGCGTCTTCATCGTCTTCATCATCGCCACGGTCCCGGCGTTCACTGCTGAACCACAGCGCCAGTTCGCCGTCAGCGTTTTCCAGGTCGTAGTTGCCCTGCAACGTGATCCAGCGTTCATCGCGGAACACCTGCAGTTTCGTCAACTCGACCCGTTGGTTGCGCATCCGGACCCTGGCTTCGAGCGAATCAGTGACCACGTCGCCATACCCAAGCGCCTCACCCTGAATCTCCACCGAACCACGCAGGTCCGGCACCTTTCCGCTGACTGCACCCTGGTACCGGAAGCTGCCATGCAGGTCGCTGAGCCCGAACGGTGCGGCGCTGGAGTCGATGGGCGCGATTTCACCCGAGAGATGCGATTCGTTGACGACCAGTCCGCTGCTGTCGAAGCTGACATCCGCCAGCAGGCTGTCCACCGGGAAGTTCTGGTACGTGATCCCGGAGCTGGACACCGTCGCGGTAATCAGGGGATTCTTCATATTACCCCGGAACCGGCCGTTGCCCGACAACGACCCCGTCAGCCCTTCAACGCCCAATGGCCCCGCCAGCTCCACCAGGCGCGGCACATCCATCTTGAAGCTGCCGTCCACGGCGTTCGTGTTGATGCTGGCCTCGGCATTGATCACCGTCTCACCGCGCCGGAACGTCACCGACCCCTGATGGTTCGAGTAATTCACATCCAACGCATATTCTGCGACCAGACCGCGCGGTTCCTGCACGTTCGCCGCGAGGGACGCATCCGCCTGCAACGACCACGGCTGGCTCAACGGGCCGGAGGAGGTCAACTGACCGCCAACCGTACCCTCTATCCGTTGCAGACCGGCTGAGGAATCGGTCTGCGTCGGATCCGGCTGCGGCATGAAGGTCTGTTGCAGCTGCGCCATGTCGATACCGGTCAAACGCAGGGTCAGGTTGTGCTGCATCAGGCTGTCGAGCGTGATCGCACCGGTGGCGTCGATGTTGCCGCCGAAGGTTTCCACATGCAGTTCGTCCAGCGTCACCTCGCTCAGCGAGCCGCGTGCACCGAGCTTGAGATCATTCACCCGGTACTCACCCGCCCGGATACGATGTCCGCGCAGATTCACGACAAACACCGGGTCGCTGGCGGACCCATCCACCGTCGCGTCCAGCAGCAACGCACCGCGCAACGGCTTCACCGCGTCCGGGAGCAGATCGCCGAACTGCCGGCTCAGCGACGCCAGGTCCGCGTTCAACCGCACCCCGGCCTCGAAGGACTGCGTCGAATCCTCGCCCGCCACGATCTCGCCTGAACCCTCACCTGCCAGCTCTGCACCCGGCACAACCAGCTTCAACGAATCAACCTGCAGTTGCTCATCGACCAGATGCCCGTTCATCATGAAGTCCTGCACCAGCAGCTCGCGGCCATCGGTGTCAACTTTCGCCTGATCCCAGAGCAGCTCATAGTCGTACCGTCCGCCGAGGTAACCGCGCGCGTGCAAGACGAGGCTGTCCAGCCGTGCGTCCAGCGGCAATTCCTCGTCCCGGTACGTCGCCTCCGCCAGATGGACCCGCGCTCCACCCAGCGAAATCTCATACGGGAACGGCGCGGCAGCGGTGTCCGGCGCGGTGGTGTCAGCAGGAAACTCCGGCAGGTTGAGGCGGCCATCCGGTGTCTTCAGCAGGTGCGCCGCCAAACTGTCTACAGCCAGCGAATCGACCCGGATCCACTTGTTCATCAACGGCAGCAGGTCATACTGCACCTTCAACCGGCTGAACGCGACGAGGTCCTGATCGGTCGCGATTTCACGGTGGCGGACATGCACATCGAACAACGTCGTGGACGAAAACAGGTTGGTTTCAAGATCGCCGATCTGAATGTCGAGTCCGGTGAGATCGGCCAGACGTGTCTGCGCTTGCTCACGGATGAAATTCTCGCCCGGCGGGAGGGTGAGATAAATCAGCGCACCCACCACCAGCACAACTGGCAGCAGGAGCAGGATGGTAATGACCGTGATGATTCGTTTCGCAGCGACACGCATGCGGATGCAAGCCTTCCAGTGGGCGAAATACTGCCGTCAAAACTACAACACGGGCATACCGTGAATAGCACATTCCTTACCCGTGCGAGACCATGCGGGAGACGGGGCCGCCCGTCTCAGCATACGGCTCCCAACCCCGCGATGCGCTTGAGAAGCCGACGCGAATATGCCTATTTGCTCAACAACGACAACGCGATCCGGAGACAATGATGCAACAGTTCAAGCTCTACATCGACGGTGACTGGGTGGAAACCGGCAACTGGGATACGGTCGAAGATAAATACAACGGCGAACCGTACGCCGAGGTTGCACTTGCAGGCGAACGTGAACTGGAAATGGCATGCGCGGCGGCGGAGAAAAGTTTCGAGAAAACGCGCGCCCTGAGTGCTCACCAGAGAGCCGAAATCCTCGACGAAATCGCGTTCACCCTGAACGCACGCGCCGAAGAGATCGCGGAAACCATCGCCGTGGAAGGCGGGAAAACGTGGAAATACGCCCTCGGCGAAGCCGCCCGCGCCCATGAAACCTTCACCTTTGCCGCCGGGGTTGCACGCACACTGCACGGCGAAACCGTGCCGATGGACGCCTCCTCACGCGGTGGTAACTACTTCGGCATGTGGCTGCGCGAACCGGTCGGCGTTGTCGGTGCGATCACGCCGTTCAATTTTCCGCTCAACCTCGTCGCGCACAAAGTCGCGCCCGCCATCGCCGCCGGCTGCCCGATCGTGCTCAAGCCCGCCGGTACCACACCGGTTACCGCGCTTAAGCTGGCCGAAATTATCGAACAAACCGCCTGGCCGGACGGCGCGTTCAACGTCATTCACGGCAGCGGCCGCAGCATCGGCATGGGACTGGTGAAAGATCCGCGCGTCGCCAAGCTCACGTTTACCGGGTCCGTCGAAGTCGGCAAGACCATCAAGCAGAACAGCGGGCTGAAACGTGTCACCCTCGAGCTGGGCAATACCTCGCCGGTCGTCGTGGACGAATCCGCCGACCTCGAGCGCGCAGTCGATCAATGCGTGATGGGCGCCTTCTCCCATACCGGGCAGGTGTGCATCTCGGTACAGCGGATTTACGTGCATGAAGCCATTGCCGATGACTTCACCCACGCCTTCTGCCAGAAAACGAAGAGCCTGGTCGTCGATCACCCGTTGAACAAGGAGGCCGACGTCAGCTCATTGATTTCCATCGGCGATTGCGAACGCATTGACCTGTGGATCAAGGAGGCCGTCGCCAACGGCGCGACTGTGCTCGCGGGCGGGGAAAGGTTGAGCGAACGCGCATACGCGCCGACGGTGCTCACCGACACGAGCCCGAAGATGAAGGTCTGGTCGGACGAAGTGTTCGGGCCGGCGGTGCTGATCGAACGCGTGTCCAGTTTTGAGCAAGGCCTGAAGCTGGCCGACGACACAACCTTCGGCTTGCAGGCAGGCGTGTTCACCGCCCGTATCGACCAGATGTTCGACGCCATCCGTGGCCTCAACTTCGGCGGGGTGATGGTCAACGAAGTCCCGACCTTCCGTGTCGATCAAATGCCGTATGGCGGCAACCGCGACTCCGGTATCGGACGCGAAGGGGTGCGCTTCGCCGTCGACGAAATGACCAACATCAAGATGGTGGTGGTGAAGGTTTAGTCCTGAGACCTGAGACTTGAGACCAGCGACTTGAGACTTGAGACTTGAGACTTGAGACAAATCTGGTCGTGCCCGTGTTTGCTTGCAAACGCGGACGTGTTGCCCTTCGTTCAGCGAAACCGATGACACTTACGGAGTAAGTGTCCCCGCAGATCGTTGACAAACCCCGGATTGCCAGGGGTGTCATTCTGGGTGTAATACTCATTTCGTGTTGGTTTTGAGCTCACTTACGAAC
>JAHLLB010000045.1 GCA_020444425.1 bacterium
ATTTCAGGAGCTCCACGGCTCCACATGCAAATCATGGACCGGACAGCAGTGATCAATTATCAGTATTGAGATAATACCGCCACCCAATTCATCACTTAGTTCTCCGACACCATAACGAGTCCTTGAATTTCGCTCTACTTCTATTTTATTTACACTCTTTATCTTATATTCATTAATTACTTCTATTTCTCTAATGCCTCTGTCTAAATAGAACTTATAAAGCGTTTTGTTGCGATAATCACTTATAAGTAGCTGATATATTTTAGAAAAATAGTATTTGTTCATCCATTCTTTTGTTTCGTCACTGTTGTTTTCGTTTTTTAACATTTGATCAGGAATACAACTGTATATAATTGCTGATGGAGAAAGTCTTAGAACTTTTTGTGCTTCTATTTTTTCATCAGCACTTAAGTGAAGCGCAGGTTGCATGTTTATTATGTAGTCTAGTAAAGTATTGTTAATAATATCTCTATAAGCATAGGAATCTAGTAATTCTTTAGTAAGCCTCATTGATATAATATCTAAAAATACATTAATAAATGGCTCGCTATATCTTCCGCTATCATATTTTATCAAAGTTATAATATTATCATTTTTATTAACTATTGTTTCGCTATCAAGTATATTGATAATATTATTTATATCCTCTTCATCGTATGGAAGTTCCTGTAGTAAGTTATTATAATCAATAGATTCTTCATTCAATAGCAAAAGTATTACTAGATCACATCGAAGTTCCTTTGCTCTTTTTACTTCGTCATATTTATGTTTAATAGGCTGATATAATTTTCCGTTACTAGCAATTGGCTCTAATGATTGCAATTTTGTTGCTAAACTATCTTCAATGTCTGAACCATTAGTATTAAGGATTGTATATATATTGTCATCAATATCAAAATATGCATAAATATTTTTATCGTAATACACTATATGGAATTCATAAACTCTTCTGTTTGCTATATTGAATAGATGCTCGCCAATAATATCTGTGCGTATACCACCAAAAATATTTAGTAGTATATTATTGAGTTGATCGCCTGTATAGAGTTTAATATTGTCATTTGTTTTTGATAAGCTATTATATAGTCCTTGGACATTACCGTTTACGCCATTAAGTGATATGAAATATCCATATACTTCTCCAGATCCTACTGCCTCTTCAGTGTATATCTTTCCTAAGAATTTCAAAAAGTCAGGCATATTAGATCTGTCGGAATGAGCTTTACATTCACAAATCAGTCGTCTTATAGACCGTCCTGCTGGATGATTAATTATTAAATTTGCTGTTAAATCTAATTCAGAGCCACCAATTGTTATCTCTCTTTCAGAAATATCTGCAAAACCAATATTTTTGAGAATTAGTAGAGTCAACTCTTCAAGTTGTCTACCTTTGTCATTACTATCTTTATGTAGTAGAAGCATATCTAATAAATCCTTTTTATGTCGACGGGTGGCCCGGTTTGCTCGCAAACCGGGTGTCATTGTGCTACGGGGCTACCAGAGTTTGAAATCAGCACCTGCTCCTTGGAACTCATCTTCTTCTTGACACCCACCACAACGCGTTCGTACCCATGACCTGAACATCCGTTCATCGAGAACGGATCCCACCACGCGCACCACAACCATCCCGCCATGCAGCATACGACACGCCGACATCCACCCATCCACACCGGCATTTCCCGCATCACCACCGGGAAACGGGGGATCGTACGGCTTGTCCGCGCTGTCAAGGGAATCGTCTGTTCGCTGTGGAATATGCTAATTCTGCATGGCGTTGCGCAAGTCTGTTCCGACAGAGACCCACCCTTTAGCGTTGCCACCACCCCGAAGGGGTGGGATCTGACTAGCTCCGGGTTTCAACCCGGGGAGACCGATCCATCCCCACCTATATCGCCGTCCACCCCGAAGGGGTGGGATCTGACTAGTTCCGGGTGTCAACCCGGGAAGACCGGGGCACCTCCACCCAGTCCGCCGTCCACCCTGAAGGGGCGACACGTGATTAGCCCCGGGTGTCAACCCGGGGAGACCGAGTCACCTCCACCCAGTCCGCCGTCCACCCCGAAGGGGTGGAACACTTCATGCCCTCGGGCTTCAGCCCGGGATTCGCAAACGTCCAAGCGTCCACCGCAGCCACGCCCTCGGACTTCAGTCCGGGATGATCGCCGATCCAGGGAGCCCGACCTGGTGCCCGTGATTATCCGGCGTCAGTCGGTTATCGCGGATCACCCACCCTCGAATCTTGCCCGTGTTGGCTTGGCCAACGCGGACCATCCGTCCTCGAATCCACCACCCGAGCCACGAGCCCAAAACCTGAGCTCAGCCTGGTCACCCAACAAGAGACAGAAATCCCCGAGCCACAGCCCGGGGATTTAGATTTTACCGACAACCGACTACCGACTACCGACTACCGACTACCGACTACCGACTACCGACTACCGACTACCGTCAACCGTTCTTACCGCTTCACCCGCTTGCCCTTGTCGATGTTGATGAAGATCCAGCCGGCCATCTTTCCGGGATTGATCTCCTCGTCCGGGTCGAAATACGTTTCGTCGAAGTCGAAGCGGCTGGACGTATCGTCAGACGGGCGTTCGTCCTTCTGACGCAGGATCGCGTCGAACCAGCCGAGCCAGCGTTCCATGTTGGACGAGCGCAAATCCACCCAGCCCTTGTCGCACCAGTAGTCGATGTTTTCCGGCGTCGCGTCAAACTCGGTCTGGACGGCGTGATGCGGGATCAGCAGGTTCGGGCCACGGAGGTACGTTTCACCGTCCGGCAGCAGCACCGGCACGCCGACGCTGAGGATCGCGCTGCGCAGCTTTTCGTTGCGGCTGAGCACCGAGCGGCATTCGTCGGCGATCTCGTCCGGTTTCGCCATGGACGCCGCGCGCATAGTCTTGTATGCGTGACGGATCAGGTTCGCTTCATGCAGCAGCTTGGTCAGACGCGGTGGGCCGAGCAGTTCGAACGCGACCGATTCGTCCAGATCGGCGCCGTCTTCTTCCCACTGCTTCTTCACGTAGCGCAATTTGTCCAGCGCCACCTGACGCAGCACACCGGCGCGGTAGGTCGGTTCGAGCACGGACGCGTCCAACGCGCCGATCACATCATGGCCGGAATTCCCGCCCATCAGTTCCCACGCCACCTGCTGCGCGATCTCTTCCGGTGTGACAAATTCCATCTGGCCCATCTCGGTGATCGCGGTGAATTCACCTTCCGAGAAGATTCCGTTCTCGCCGGTATCGATGTAGACGCTCTTCAGGGTATCGTTCCCATTCTGTGTCCACGGACCGTCTTCCGCCCGGCTGGAGACGACATCACCCAGCGGCAACGCTTTGTCCATCGGCATGTTGAAACGCGGGAACGCGACGCCGCGCTTGCGGATCTCGCCGGCCTTGACACCTTTCCACGCGATCGCCGCCGCCGGCTTGATCTCCTTGACGAAGATCTCACGGATGGACCCGTCGTCCTGCTGCAACGGCGTCCGGCCCATCAGGAACAGCATCAATGTTTGCGCGCCGCCCATAGCGTTCTTGGTCAACAGGACGCGGCTGGGACGATCCTCGCTGTGGGTGTAGGGAATGTTCAGGCCCATGCCGCCGGTACCGGTCGTACCGACCTTGAGGTAGCCACGGCAGTCGCCGTCGATCAGGGCGTTGTGCAGGATCTGGATGTGGCGCACGAGCTGCGGGGCGTTCATGCTCGCGATCAGGTCCTCGACGACATCAGTAAGTTCGTCATCAACCGGTTTTTCCCGATGACGGTCGAGCTGATCGAGGACTTTCTCCGACTGTTCGTAGACGTCCTGGTATGCAATCCCGGTCGCGGTGTTGATGCAGTCGATGACGAAATACGGCTTGTTCGCGACGATCTGGTCGTACAACGTGATCCGCTGATACACTTCCGGCACAAGCGGATCGAGCAGGTCACGAATGAAGGTGCGGCGGTTGTCCGGATCGGACATCACATCCCGGCGGGGCATATCCTTGAAGTCAGTGCGGACAAACAGGTCGCCCCAGGCGGGGGTGAAGGTGACATCCGGAAACTCGCTGGACAGGCTAGCGCAGGCGTTGTTCGCTTCCTGTTCCTTCAACGAGGTGACGACCAGTTCATCCACCCCTTCGTTGGCCAGTTTGCGGCACACCGCCATGCCGACGAGACCAAAACCGCCGAGCACCATTCCCTTCTTTCCGCGCACATCCATTGCCCACCTCACTGGTTCCGGTTTTCACAAGTTTGGTCTCGCAATATCGGAGATACAGCGCAAATGGTCAACCGAACAATCCTCCCGTCTCGGGGGCTTGTGGTCAACTGAGAAGCGTTAAGAATACCACGCAAAGCGGACAGGATCAGAACTCAAATCGAATCCCGCCAACGAAGAAGAAACGGAACTGGTAAATGGTATCGATCTCGCCGTCGTCCCCGTAAGCATAGTCGGAGACGTTCTTGCGGTCGAGAACATTCTGCACTTCGAGGTAGAAGGTGAGCGACGTTTTCCCGAAGTAATGCTTGTTGTCGAGCCGGATATCCCAGCGGGAATACGCCGGGTAGTTCGCGCTGCTGCGGTCGCCGGGCGTCCAGTGGGCCTCGTAAATGGGATCGGGCGACGCCTCGCCCTCCTCGTACCACACCCGCGGTGTATACGGCCGGCCGCTGATGTAACGGTAACGGGTTGAGAGCTGCAATTCGTCCCCGTTCAACGGTAGCACGCGCAGCAACATTCCCCACGGCCGGTCGAGCTGTTTCCGGTACCACTCATAGTTTAGCAGCGAAGTCCGATAGCCGAGCACGAGGGTGGATACGTGACGGAAATCGTACTCGGCGGGATGCAGATCCCACGCCGGATCGTCCGATTCCGCCTTCCCGTACGAGTAACTGAACGTCCCGTACCAGTGCGTTGCCATCCGCTGCTGCGCGAAGACTTCGACACCCCAGGCGGTTTTCTCACGGTCAGCCAGCATGCGCTCGCTGTCGAAAAAGTAATTGCCGGTGGTTTCACGCACGACCGCTTCCTCGGGCACGAGCAGGTCCGAATAATCCTTGTAGTAGCCTTCCACACTGAGGCGGGTCGAGTTGCGCGGTTCGAGGCTCAAGCCGAGTACGTACTGGTCCGCCCGGATGTGGGGGAGGGTTTCGTTGCCGCCGGTTGGATCCCAGACATACTGGAATAACGGTTGCGCCTGGTAGTAGGTCCCGTAGGCGGCGGTCAGCTCCACATCCGGGTGCGGAAGCCACGACAGGGATAGCCGCGGGGCGACGGTGTGATCGTCGGAAAACGCGAAGCCGTCATAACGTGCACCGGCGAGCAGCGAAAAGCGGTTCACCGGTCGCCAGCGGTATTGCAGGTAGCCGCCAAACTTGCTCGAGTTCAAACCGAGGCGGTTGACGTACTCATCGTACGCTACGGTATCCGGCAAGCCGTCCTCGGGAACGGGAAATCCGAGCGCTTCGAGGTAGCCGTCGTCGAAGACGGTCGTGTCCGGTTGACGCCAGGTATCCTGCGTGAACTCGACCGGTTTCCAGATGACTCCGGCGCCCCAGTCGTCGTGACCGAAGCCGTTTCCGTTCCAGTGCAGGCTGAGCTGGTAGGTGTTCTCGTCGATGGTTTGTTTCGCCCAACGGCTTTCAAGCCTGTTTCCGGCTGCATCGTAGTCGATCTCGTACACGTCGTAGTAGTAGTCGCTGGCGACACCGGCGACGACAAGATCCGTATACCCGGTCCCCCACAAGCTGCGCAACCGTGCACCGGCGATGAGCCGGTCGCTGCTGGTATCCACCTTTTCCACACCACGGCTGAAACTGCCCTCTTCGTCCTCGTCGATGAGGATTTTGTCGTTAGCGTACAGCGCGTTGACAGTGAGCAGGTGGCGCGAACTGAGGTCGTAGGCGATCTTCGCCTGCGTGTTCCAGTAATAGGGGACGGAGGTCAGCCCAGTACCCCCACCGGCGAACCAGTCGAGGTAGCTCTTGCGGGCGGCGACGAGATACGAACCGCGACCGTTCTGGATCGGCCCTTCCACGTTTCCGCCGATTCCCGCCATGCCCAGATTGCCCGCACCGGAGAACCGGGAACGGGATCCCTCGCGCAGGGTCAGGTCCAGCACACTGGACAGCTTGTCGCCGTACCGGGCGGAAAACCCGCCGGAGGCGAAGGTTACATCCTGCAGGAACTCGTTGTTCAATGCTGATACCGGCCCACCGGTGGAACCGACGTAGCCGAAGTGATTGATGTTCTCGACTTCAATCCCGTCCATCACGGTCAAATTTTCGGAGGGGTCGCCGCCACGGACGACGATCTCGTTGTTCTGATCGCTCTCGCCAGCAACCCCGGGCAACGCCTGGATCGCCCGCTGCACATCTTCCGCGGCGCCCGGCGCGCGGCGAACCTCTTCGTACCGTAGCGATCGGGAAGAGGTGGGCAGATCCGGCGACGTGTTTGAGAAATAGCCAGTGGTGAACGTCACCGCTTCGTTCTCGAGGACGGTTTCCTCGAGTAGGATTTCGACGGTGCTGACACGGTGGGGCAGCAAATTGATCTCGTCGACCAGCTGGGTGCGGTACCCAAGCGCGGAGACCTGCAGGCCGTACGAGCCGGGTTCGAGGTTGGACAGGGTGAACGACCCGTTCAGGCCGGTGGTTGTACCCTGGGTTGTGCCGACGATGAGAATGTTGGCGGACACAATCGGCTCACGGGTGGTGTTGTCCAGCACGCGGCCTGAAACAGCACTCGTTTGCAGCTCCGTCTGGCCAGTCGCGACCTGGATGAACCCGAGAACGGCCAGCAAGAGGAAGATTGTACGAGACAGGTTCTGCCGTTGAAACGCTCTGACTGGCGTCAGCATCAAATTCTCCAGTACTTGACTGCCCTGCAAGGCCGGTTCAGCTGCGGGAGTGCGCAAGAATGTATGAGTTCTGACTACAGAAGAAAAGAACGCAGTCAGCGACACGCAGGATCGTTTCCAGAGGAGTGCGCTTTACAGTGCGAAGCGAGCCGCACTATACTTGAGCAGATAAGGAACGGGTGTTTCGCATGGCACGTCGCAAGCATTTGTGGGATCTGGTCATCGTTTCGGCCGCAGTCGGGATCTGTCTCGTCGCGAAGGTGTGGATTCTGCGTCGGGTGATCGGGACTGAGGTGGACGTCCTCGAGTTGTTGATTCCGCCCCTGTTGCTGACCGTGTATGGATATCTCCACCAGATGGCCGTGCGGGGGAGGATGGAAGGCCGCTTTCCCTGGCACAACGCGTGGCTGTGGGTCGGGATCACGCTGGTCGCGACGGCGGTTTCGCTTGTCCCTTATCTGTAGTTGATTCACTCAATTCCAAGCAGCCAGCCAGAGAATGAAAACCCGGCCTGCTGTGAACAGGCCGGGTACGTATCGTCGCTTGAGCTTTACAGTTCCGCGATGGCCTTGCGGATCTCATCCTTGGACTTGCCGAGCTTTTGCTGCAAGTGACCGAGCAACTCGTCGTCCTGACCTTCCTCATACATGAGGTCGTTGTCGGTCAACATGCCGAATTTCTGCTTCAGCTTGCCCTTCATCTCGTTCCAGCTTCCCTGGATCTGTAGCTTTTCCATTGGGATATCCTCCGTTGGAGTTATCTGTGTATCTGAACTCGATTACAACGCCGGTAGCTCAATCGTGCCAAGATCGGTATCCTGCCCGGCGACGACGAGCACATCCGAAATCGTCGTGTCCTGGTAGGTTTTCGCCAACGAGGTCACGGTGACGTCGTAAGATCCTTCCGGCAACGCCATCAGCTTGAACTCGCCTGTCAGATCACTGGCGTACGTCGACACGGTGTCGTCGCCAAGCGTGGTCCAAGCCATCGGCTGCGCCGCCGGTGGCAGCACGGTACCGGAGATGGTCCCGGACGTTTCGTTCGCGGCCACACGGATCACCGGCTTCAGCTTGTACTGCTCATTGCCGGTGACAATGATCGAGCTGCCGGCATCAAAGTCGAGGGTCAGCTCGTACAACGTGTTCGGTTCAATGGTAAACGCGTGGTTCAACTTCAGGCCACTCTGTGATCCGCTGGGGACATCAAGCGGATATTCCGTCCCGTCGACAACCACGTTACTGCCGGTGCCGATCTTGAGCCGGATCTGGGTGTAATGGCCGGCGTCCAGTTGGGCGACACCGAGCATGTCGTAAACACCGTTAGTCAGGTTGAGCAAATCAAATGTGCGGGTGGTGTCGTTGATGATAATCCAGTTGTCCTGGTCACCATCGGACATGTGAACCGAAACTTCCGTCACCACGATGTTGACCTCGTCATACATCGCCGGATCGTCCACCAGGTATAGCATCAGCTCGCCCTGGCCCTCGCTGGGATTCACGCCGCTGTCGTCGTCGTCATCCGAACAGCCGGCAAACGTAAAGGCCAGCAGCAATATGGCCGCCAGCAGAAAAAGTCCAAACCGTTTCGTAAACATCATCAAACCCCCGTTCAAACACTAAACATAAAAAAGACGTCTGTCGACGTCTCAGATCGTTGACAAACCCCGGATTGCCAGGGGTGTCATTCTGAGCGAAGCGAAGAAGGTCCAGCTTTTCTAAAACCAATAGTTGTATCCCATTGATAATCTGGATCTTCTTCACTTCATTTCTCTTCGTTCCGTTCAGAATGACGCGACACCCGTAATTTCCACGAATTCTGAACGGTGATACTTTGTCAGCAGTCTGAAGACGTCTGTCGACGTCTTATCTGAGTTTTTCGTCTTGCAATCAATAAGTTCACGTGCATGACGACGCATTGTTCCAGCAATAAACGATCAATTTCGCCCCACCGAGACGGACACAGAAAAACCGCCCGGCAATCGAGATGTTGCCGGACGGTTCGAGAATCACTACCTGACTTGTTCCGCGTGGATTACTTCACCTTGAACTCTATGCGGCGGTTCTGCGCACGGCCTTCCGGTGTGCTGTTGTCCGCGATCGGATCGGCTTCACCGATACCAACAGCTTCCATGCGGCTGCCGTCGATACCACGGTTGACCAGCCACGTCTTCACCGCTTCCGCACGCTTCTTCGACAGCGACAGGTTGTAGTCGTCGTTGCCCGAGCTGTCGGAGTGACCTTCAATGATCACTTCGGCTTCCGGGAAGTCCATCAAAGCGGTGTACACATCCTCAAGGATGGTGATCGAGTTCGGCGTCAACTCGTCACTGTTGAGCTGGAAGTTGATATCGTGCAGCACCAGCTTTTTGCCGGTTTCGAGCACCATGCCATCGTCCTCACCGTTCAACGGATCGCGGCCCTTTTCAATCTCCATGCCGTCAATCATGCCGCCGAGGTCGGTGTCGATGCTGTTTGGATCGGTCATGTGGACGTTGACTTCGTCACCGTCTGAGAGGCCGTCACCATCCGTGTCCATCGAACCCGGGTTGGTTTCGTACGTATTGACCTCGTCACCGTCCGAAAGGGTGTCGCCATCACTGTCGGCGACCAGCGGATTGGACATGTAGGTGTTGACCTCATCGCCGTCGGAAAGGCCGTCGCCGTCGGTATCGGCAACTGTCGGGTCGGTCTGGTGCGAACGAATCTCCGCGCCGTCCATCAAGCCGTCACCGTCAGTATCCGCCACATTCGGATCGGTGTTGTAGGTGGACTGCTCGTCGCCGGTGGTCAGGCCGTCACCGTCCGGATCAGCCGCCAGCGCAGCGAGGCGAGCTTCCTCTTCCATGCGCGCCTTTTCCGCGGCGGCAATGGCTTCGTGGTCGATGCGTTCCGGCACCACGGTGAGGCCGAGCAGGAACCCGAACGCGGAATCGTTCCGCTGCTGTGTAATCGGATTCAACTTGTCCTTGCGGTCATACCCGTCCCAGTCATCGCTCATGGCGACGTCGTAGGTGAAGGTTGCGTCGATGGTCAAGGTTTCGGTCAGGTAATACCGCAATCCCAGACCCAACGGCAGCATCGGCATGATGTCGTTGCTACCATTGTCCAGATCCTGTGCGAGACCATAGCCGACGTAGACGAACGGGACAAAGTCAGACAAATACCACGGCGAAAAGGCGAGATGCCAGTCAGCTATCAGTGTGTTTGTCTCGTACCCGAAGTTGCCAAAATTATTCGGGTCCGCCTGAATTTCATAGTAGCGGAAGCTGAATTCACCCCAGAACATTGGCGCGATGTCGATGCCAACATGTCCGCGGAACTGCGGAACCAGCTGTTCACGGTTATGCCGGTTGTCGCCGAAAGCACCACCTACCGCGACACCGTAATGAAGGTTTGATGTGTCCACCGCAGCGTAGGTTTGCACGGCGAAAACGAGTAACAACAGCAGCACCACAAACTTGGACCCTGACTTCATCCTGACCCCCTCGGTTTGAGTCTCAATCCTGAACTGTTTCCCATGTTGGCTTAATAGTATCGCAACGAACTATTTCTGCGCTACTCGTTTTTCTTGACAAATCGCAATCGGGGTTCCGGAGATCATCAGGCCGATTGCTGCATGACGAAAAACATCCCTGCCGGAACTATCGGCAGGGATGGGTTGGAATTCTTCAACTTGCAGCTGGATGCAGTCACGTGCACCCGGCGGCAGGACTTACTTTACCGTGAACTCGATGCGGCGGTTCTGTGCACGGCCTTCCGCAGTGCCGTTGTCGGCGATGGGTTCAGTTTCACCCTTGCCCACGGCTTCGAGACGGCGAGAATCAATCCCCTTGCGCACCAGCCATGTCATCACGGCGTTGGCACGTTTCTGCGACAGCGCCAGGTTGTAATCGTCATTGCCGGAACTGTCCGAGTGGCCCTCGATGATGACTTCAGCATTCGGGAACTCGAGCAGGGCTTCGTAGACACCCTCGAGGATGGTGATCGAATTCGGCGTCAGCTTGTCGCTGTTCAGCTCGAAGTTGATCCCGTGCAGCACCAGCTGATTTCCGGTTTCCAGCACCATGCCGTCGTCGTCCGGGTTCAACGGGTCCTTGCCGCGTTCAATCTCAGCGCCGTCGTTCAGACCGCCCATGTCGGTGTCGAGCATGGTCGGGTCAGTCTTGTAGATGCTGATCTCTTCGCCGTCGCGCAGCCCGTCGCCGTCTGTATCGTTCCTGATCGGATCGGTTTTGTACAGGCTGACCTCGACACCGTCGGCGAGACCATCGGCATCGGTGTCGGTGAGCAACGGATTTGACTTGAACTTGTTGACCTCGGTGCCGTCGTCAAGACCATCGCTGTCGGTGTCCGCCTTGAGTGGATTGGTAGAATGGGAGCGGATCTCAGCACCATCCAGCAAACCGTCATCGTCGGTGTCCGGGTCCTGCGAATCGGTCTTGTAGCTGGTTTGTTCGTCACCGGTGGTCAGACCGTCGCCATCCGGATCGGCCGCCAACGCCGCCTGACGCGCTTCTTCTTCCAGCCGCCGCTTTTCCGCCAATTCAAGCGCTTCCCAGTCCACTCGTTCCGGAACGACTGAAAAGCCGACGAGGAACCCGTAAAACGCGTCATGCTTGCCGCCGGTGATCGGGTTCTTCTTGCCTGCGCGTTCGTAACCGTCCAGATCATCCGAGATGAACAGGTCGTACGTTCCGCTCAGGTCAATGGCCAGTTTCGGCGCGATGTAAAACCGCAAACCTGCCCCGAACGGCACGACGGGCAGGAGTTCGCTGTCACCGGCCTGCAGATCCTTGCTGACACCGAAGCCGGCGTAAATGAACGGCTGCACGGGCGACATGTCGAACGGAGAAAACACCATGCGCCAGTCACCGATCAGGGTGTTCGTCTCGTAGCCCTTGAAGCCCCGGCGGGTGGCGTCACCACGTAGCCCGGCGTAATTCAGACCGAACTCGGTGTAGACCATGGAGGCGACTTCGAGACCGAGATGCCCGCGAAACTGCGGCACCCAGTTCTCGCGATTGTAAATGTTGTCCCCGATTGCACCACCGATCGCAATTCCGTAGTGCAGCATGTCCGGCTTTTTCTCCAACGCATGACCCGGGACCGCCATGAAGATCAAACCAACCAGCATGAAAATCGTGAACAGATTTCTCATCGATCACCCCCAACTGTTGAGCTTCCACGGGAAGCGGTCGTAGCACACTCTATGAACAAGTTGTTGTTGCCGAATTTCTGATGAAGGGACGCGGATCCGGTGGAGTGCTGAACAGGAATGCAGGTGCTGAGCCAGAACCCGGGGACTCGTTCTCTGGTCACTTTCAAAGCGTGAAAACCCAGTGTCCGATCCTCCATCAGGAGTTTTGTTCGCGTAACGATAAAAAGTCAACATTTTCAGTAGAAGATTTTGTGAGTTGAGTCACAAGCGAGAGGGGAGATGTTGCCAATTTGCGTATTTTAACCCGTTATCATTCCAACAGGTTATCGCTTGAATTTGGATTTTTTGGGTAGGGTCGGACAGGATGGCTTACAACATTGCTTTCGGAATTCTGATGACGATTTGATGCTTTTTGAAGGATTTGGGATGCAATAGAAGAATAATGATAAAAGAAGAAAAATGATGAAAACTGTGGGTAGGAGAGGGAGAGAAAACGTGGGTGAAAAAGATTGATCAGACGGCTTCGTCTCGCGGCTCGGCATCGGATGACTCCAAATCCGGAGTCTCGGCTGGCCGGGGTTCTTCCTGTTCATCCTCGCTGCCGGAATCGTCCTCTGGCTGACCACCGTCGTCGAGTTCTGCTTCATCGGGCCTGGTGGATTCATCATCGTCTGTACGGGGACGATACCATTCTTCTTCCACGCCGGTATCTCCACCGGTGAACGGTCCATGCGCAACCTGAACTTCGGAACCCTGCGACGCCTCATCCGGCTCGGCCAGCAGTTCGCCGGGATCGGGCAGCTCGAAGAGGGAATCCAGTCCGAAGTAGGTGAGAAACGCGGAGGTGGTGGTGTACAACAGGGGACGTCCCGGGGCTTCCGCCCGTCCGGACGCCTTGATCAGGCCACGGTCCATCAGGTGACGGATGGTCTGTACGCTGTCAACGCCACGCATCTGTTCGATCTCGGCGCGGCTGACGGGCTGCTTGTAGGCAATGATCGAAACGGTTTCCAGGGACGCCCGGCTGAGTCGTCCGCGCACTTTACCCTTCAAGTGGGTGCGAACGAGGTCGGCGTAATTGGGATGCGTCGCCAACCGCCAGCCACCAGCGACACGTTGCACGGTCAACGAGTGGTCACCGTCACGGTACTTCTGCTCCAACGCTTCCATCACCTGGCCGACACCCGCTTCGAGCAACCCCGGCAACACAGCGGAGATGTCCGCCTCGCGCAACGGTTCCTCCGCCGCGAAGAGCAACGCTTCCACCTGCGGGACGAACCAATCGGTGTCCCGTTCCGTATCGTTGTTTGTGGCAGAGTGTTCAGGCATGGCTAAATGGCCGGGTTTGGTTGTACTTTATGTCCACATGCAGCAACGTTGGAGGTATCCATGAAGACTCGGCAATATACGGTGATTTTCGAACCCGCAGAAGAGGGGGGATGGCTTGCGCATGTTCCTGCTCTGAACGGCTTGACCACGGAAGGTGAAACGATTGAAGAAGCCACCGCAATGGTTCAGGATGCGATTCAGGGTTACCTCGAAGCGCTTCGCTCAGCCAACCGGCCTATCCCCAGCGATTTTGTAACGGCGGAGCTGAGTCAACTGAATATGTCGAAACTGAACATTGCAATCTGATGGCGCCGAAACTCCCGAGAACAACAGCAAAGAAAATCCTGCGAGCGCTCAAAAAGGCTGGGTTCTACGTTCATCATCAGACCGGCAGTCACAAAATCCTGTTCCACGAAAGCAGGGAGGATCTCACGGTTGTTGTACCTGATCACCCTGGCGATCTGAAAGTGGGCACCCTGTCCAGCATTATTAAACAAGCTGATCTATCCGTTGATGATTTCATTAACCTGCTATAGAGTGTCGTCGTCTGCGGGCACATCCCGGATGACAATGCCCTTGTATTTCGGACCGCGTTGAATCAGAATTTCCCCGAACAGTTCGTTCTGACGCAAGCGAATTCGTCCCAGACGCAGCAGATCCAGCATCGCGAGAAAGGTGACCACCACTTCGATCCGCTCGGTCAACATCTCCGCGATTTGCTGAAACGAGAAGCTCTTCTGTTCCGCCAACCCCTGTAGTATCATCACGGCCTGTTCTTCGACGGTGACCTTGAACAGGGCCAACTGACGGGCTGGCTTTTGCTCCAGCTTGCGTTCGACCTGACGGAACGCCTCTGCCAGGTGCAGCACATTCAGATCCTGCAGCAGCGCTTCGGTTTCGTCAACCTCAACCTGCCCCGCCGCCTGCCCGCGTTTGAAATGCAACCGTTGCCGGGTCTCGTTGTCGGCCAGCTCACGCGCGGCCGCGACGATGCCGAGGAACATTTCCTCCAGCTCCTCATCGCGTTCGAGGTCTCCGTTGCTGTCGTCCTCGTCGGCAGCGTCTTCAGTGGGGAGCAGGAAGCGGACTTTCATCCGGATCAGCAGGGACGCTGTGTACAACACTTCACCCGCTTCATCGAGGTCGAGACCGTTATCGTCCCGTGCATACTCGAGAAACCCCTCCGCTATCTGCGCGAGGGGCAATTCGAGCATGTCGATCCGGTTCTGACGGACCACGTGCAGCAGCAGGTCCATCGGGCCGGAATAGACGTCGATGTTGAGGGCGAAGGGCATGTTTACAGAAGCTTCAGAAAATCGTCAGGGTTGATATCCGCTTGCTCGAGGATTGAGAACATCAATCCGCGTTTCAAATCCCGCGCGTGCATGGGAACCGTGGTCCAGCGTCCGTCCGAGTGACGTAGATACAAATGACTGCCTTTTTGTGAATGTTCTCTGAACCCAGCTTTCTTCAGCGCCTTCACCATTTTCCGGGGTGTAAGCGTGGGAAAGCGCGGTGTCATGCCGGAACCTTCACGTTGATCTGTTCTGCAACTGCAGTTGCCTGACCTTCTTCCGGGATTGGAAGGCCTTCAGAATGCAAGGCTTCGAGGAATCCCTCAATGGCTTCCTTCGCCATCTCCTGGGCTTCCTCCAGTGTATCACCGTACGAGACGACTCCTTTGAGTGCGGGGACGGTTACGATAAACCCACCCTCCTCGTCCCGGGTGTAGACCACGGTGTAGCTTCCATCTTTCATAACAACCTCCAGCACTGGCTTGCTTAAAATATACGGGCCGTTGCCAGTGCACCAAAAGGATCATCCAAACTTCATTGCGTCACGGACCTGCGCCATGGTCTCCTGCGCGACGGCACGCGCTTTCGTCTCACCGGTTGTGAGCACGTCCATCACCGCGTCGTCGTTGTACTGCTGGCGGCGTTCACGCATCGGACGCAGGTAGTCGTTCAATTTTGCCGCGCAGTTCTTCTTGCAGGCGACACAGCCCAACGCGCCGCTTCTGCAGTCCGCATCGATCTGCGGGACTTCGTCCGGATTGAACTTCTGGTGGTAGGTGAACACGTTGCAGACTTCCGGCCGGCCAGGATCGTTGCGGCGCACCTTCTGCGGGTCGGTGACCATGGTCATGATGCGCTTGCCGGTTTCCTCTTCACCGTCGCTGAGATAAATCGTGTTGCCGAGCGACTTGGACATGCGCTTGCCGTCCGGGCCCGGCAGACGGCTGAACTTGGTTTCCTCCAGCACATAGCCGTCCGGTTCCGGGAACACCTCGCCGTAATACCGATTGAACCGGCGTGCGATTTCGCGAGTGATCTCGAGATGCGGCAGCTGATCCTCACCAACCGGTACAACCTCGCCCTTGTAGAGCAGGATGTCCGCCGCCTGCAGCACCGGGTAGCCAAGGTGACCGTAGGTGATCAGGCCGGAATCGGTGACCTCATTCTCCGGGCGATTTTCGTCGTCCAGGTCGCGCGCCTGCAGCTTCTCTCGTAGGTCACGGATCTGTTCCTTGAGCGTCGGGTTGCGTTCGAGACGCGACTGCGTCACCAGCATCGAGAACAGCAGGTGCAGCTCGGAGTGTTCTTTCACCTTCGATTGGCGAAACATCGGGCTGATGCTCGGGTCAATGCCCGCGCCGAGCCAATCCCGCACCATCTCGAGCGTGTTCGGGAGAATGTCGCCGGTGTGTTCGGCGTCGGTGGTGAGTACATGCCAGTCGGCGACGAGATGATAGTTCTCGTATTCGCCCTGCATCTTGACCCAGTTTTCCAGTGCGCCGACAAAATTGCCGAGGTGCAGGCGTCCGGTGGAACGCATGCCGCTGAGGATTCGCTTCTTGCCTGAGGTTGCCATGGTTTCCGCATCGCGTAAGGGTTGATCCAATTGTGCGCGGGGAAGGTAGCGCCCCAGGCAGGGGCGGGGCAAACGAGACGTTGTCCGCCGTCAAGAACAATTCCCCGGAGTGAGCCGGAGATTGGTTATCCTTGTGCCGGGTGAGAGGAAATGCTGTAACGGTTTTGTGTATTGTCGTGTCTGTAGTTCAACAACATGTTGAATCGACGCCAAAAAGGGGGGATGTCATGATTCGGTCAATCGTTTACTTCCTCATCGTTCTACCGTTCCTGCTGCTGCCGTTGTTGTCCGTCGCATTGACTCCGGACGATTCGCCGCTCCTGTACTCCGCGCAGTCGTGGGTGCGGGAAGGTGAGTACCAGAAGGCGGCGGACGCGTTCGAGAAAGTGCTGGAAATCAATCCGCGCGATGCTCTGTCGTGGGTGTTCCTCGCGCAGGCGCACGCTGGCTTGGGGGATCAACTCTCGGCGTTGAACTGCCTCGAATTCAGTGTGGAATGTGGTACTCCCGATTCCGCCCGGGTGATGGGGGTGGAGGAGTTCGAGCCGCTGTTGGACAATGAACGGTTTCAGGCGCTTACCGCCAAGATGGCTGAGCAGCAACGCAACCGTCCGAAACGAATCTACCTGCCGCAAACCCGGATGACATGGTGCGAAGTTGAATTCCCCGACGGCTACGACGAATCCAGCGATAAAACCTGGCCACTGGTGCTGTATCTGCATGGTGGCGGGCGTGACATGGACCACGGTCGCGAGATCGCCGAAAAGATCGGCTACGACGCCGCAATCAACGTGTTCACCGACGGGCCGTACCCCGAGACACGCGTCGCCGGACAGTACAGATTTCTGCCGGGCCGGTTCGCCGATCCGGACGTTGACAAACGGGCGACGGAACTCTCCGCCGGATGGTTTGGCGAGGTGGCACGTTCTGTGATGCATGAGCTGCCGATCGATCCGGACCGAGTGGCGATCATCGGCTTCAGCCAGGGAGCGGCGTGGACCTGGGCGGCAGCGATGGAAGCGGCGGACGTGTTCTGCTGCGCTGCGCCGCTGAGTGGGTGGATACCGTCCTCGCACAACGATTCCACGCATGTGGCGTGTCTGGCGGACAACGGTGTCAGCCTCTTCGTCGCGACCGGTGAAACGGATCGTTATTTCACGCCGGAACGTGTTGGTGGCTATGTTGACCTGGCCAGATCGGCGACTGTGCAGGTTGAGTTTCGAACCTTTGACGCTGACCATGAGCTGACGGATGAGTATGCGGCGGCGGTTGGTGAGTGGTTGCATACTCAGCTGGACTGAGGTGTCCGGAAACTGCCAGCGTCCATGGTGGGGAAATCATGGTTTTATACCCTGTCCCGTAGCCCGAGCCGGGTCAATCCCCTATATTGACGCATTCTCACAGTTGCCCACCCAGTTTGAGGGAAGACCATGGACCAGGACACCCAGCCAGGCGCCTCCGCTGAACGTCACGTTCTGACGTCTGAAGAACAGGAACTCCGCTACTACAAAGAGCATTACCGTGGCGACATGCCGCAGCTGACTCTGCGTGCAGCGATCATGGGTCTCGCACTCGGCGCAATCATGAGCCTGACCAACCTGTACATCGGGTTGAAAACGGGCTGGGGGTTTGGTGTCGCGATCACCGCCTGCGTGCTCTCGTGGGCGATCTGGAAATTCTTCCGCAAGATCGGTGTCACCAAGTCCGACATGACGATCCTTGAGAACAATGCAATGCAGTCGGCGGCGTCCTCGGCGGGTTATTCCACCGGCGGGACGTTGGTCAGCGCGGTCGCGGCGTTTGTCCTGGTCAACAGCGCGCACATTGGCTATTTCCACCTCACCCTGTGGATTTTCTTCCTCGCGCTGCTCGGCGTGACGATGGCGATTCCGATGAAACGCCAGATGATCAACGTTGAACGGCTGCGGTTCCCGTCCGGGATCGCGGCGGCGGCGACACTACGCAGCCTGCACCACGACCTCGATCACAAGCCGGCGCTGCAGAAGCCGGTGGCGGACATTGTGACCACAGAGGACGAGGACCGGGAAGCTGCCGCGGAGGCCGAAGCGGCGGACGCTGAAGGAGCGATCACGGATGAGTCGCAGGCGCAGAAATCCGCCAACGCCTTGTTTTTCGCTGGTGGGTTGGGTGCGTTGCTGACGTTGCTGCGTGACGGTCCCTCGATGCTGATGGAAGTCGGAATTGTGAAGAAGGCGTTCACGATCATCGAAGGGGTCTATCCGATCTTCGGCAAGAAGGCGATGGACTACACTGTCGCCGGGGAAGGATCGTTGCTGCTGGTCGCGGCGGGCGGCCTGATGGGCTTCCGCGTGGCGGCGTCCATCATGCTGGGCGCAATCCTGAACTGGGTGATCCTGGTGCCGATGATGTACAACCAGGGTGTGATTGAATCACTCGAGTACCGCACGATGGTCTCGTGGTCACTGTGGGGCGGGGCGGCGTGTATGGTCACCTCCGGTCTGTTGGCGTTCGCAATGCAGTGGAAGTCGGTGGTGCGGGCGCTGAGTGGCGTTGGCAGTATCATCGGGATCAAGTCCAAGGGTTCGGGCAACAAGGAACTGGACGACTACATCAAGCAGATCGAGGTGCCGGGTTCGTGGATGGTGGCCGGCGGGGTGGTCGGTGCGTTGGGCATCATTTACGTGGCGCAGGTCGCATTCGGTATGCCGATCTGGATGAGCGCGCTGGCGATTTTCCTCAGCTTCTTCCTCGCATTGGTCGCCTGCCGGACAACCGGCGAAACTGACACCAGCCCGATCGGCGCGATGGGCAAGGTGATGCAGCTGGTGTACGGAGGCATTGCCCCGGGACGGCAGACCGTCAACCTGATGGCGGCGGGTATCACCGCTGGTGTTGCCGACAGTTCCTCCGCGCTGCTGATCGACCTGAAAAGCGGGTATGTGCTCGGCGCGCAGCCACGCAAGCAGTTCCTCGCCCAGTTCTGGGGCATTTTCATCGGTACCGCGGTAACCGTGCCAACGTTCTATTTGCTGGTTCCGGATGCGTCCGCACTGGGCACCGACCAGTGGCCCGCACCGGCGGCGGTGGTCTGGGCCGCGGTCGCGGAATTGCTCGCGAACGGGATGGAGTCGATTCATCCGACAGCGCAGATGGCGCTGTGGATCGGCGGGCTGGTCGGCATCCTGCTGGTGGTGCTGCAGAAGGTGCTGCCACCGAAGGCACGCATCTGGGTGCCGTCACCGCTGGGCCTGGGGCTGGCGTTCACCTTCCACTTCTGGTACGCGCTGTCGATGTTCATCGGCGGCTTGATCCAGCTGGTCCTGAGCAAGTCGAAGCCCAAGGTGGACAGCGTCTACACCGTGCCGACCGCCTCCGGCCTGATCGCCGGCGAGAGCCTGATGGGCATCTTCCTGATCCTGATTCCGCTGATCTGGGGAATATTTGCGGGGTAAACGGAAACGCTCGCATTTCGACCGAATACAGTTTAGATTACACTTGTGCCCCCTGTCACCATGCCAGTACAGGGGGCATCGTATTGAGGTACCGGTTGATTATGGAGGTGTCCAATGAAACGCAAGCGACAAATTCTTTCTCTGTGTGTCCTCTTCATTCCCCTACTGTCTACGACAGTATTCTCTCAGGTTTTAATTCAACGTGGTTCCGTCACCGGTTACCTCAGTTCAGGCAATGATGTTGGTTTCACCGACCGGGCGATGGTTGTTGATTCCGGGGACAGTGTCGCGATCTACAACATCGAGGATCTTGACAACCCGTTTTTCGTCCGCAGGCTTGGCGATGATATACCCGGATCCCGGATCTTGAGCGCGGTTGGCGCGGCCTCGCCCGGTGGCGACGTCTTGTTCATAGGCTGGCAGGATCAGTACCCGGATGGGTACACCCCTTCTGATACCTACCTGAAGCTCTACGATTTTGCGGATCCCGCAAATCCAATCGAGATGCGTGAGTACAACATGGGGTATCAGGCGTACATCTATGGGATGGAGAACGGGGATGGTTACATTTTCGTCTCGCATCGCCAACCCAGCTACGAGGGCGAACAGGTATTCGATCGCTTCTACACATATGACGACTGGTACATCGGAAGATCCGGACACAATGTCTTCAGTGAGAACTACTCGTTTCGCGACATGACCCTGCATGGCAATTATGTCTATTACGCACAAGGGTTTATGAGCGGGCGGTTGTGGCCGTTTCTGGTCAGTGGTTCGTTTTATCCCAGACCCTACATCGCGCAGGATGTGGCGCCGGAATGTGTCGCGGCCGCCGGAATCAGGCTTTACACGAAAACTGGTTTCCAGACAACGACTACCGTGGTTTCCACCTTCGACATCAGCAATCCTGGCTACCCGGTTCTGTTAGGCACAGTCAACTGGCAAGGGTATGAGTACTACACGGCCCGCATGGAGGCGATCGGAAACTACATCATTATCGCGGAACATCTTGTGCCACTGCAAGTGATCGACATGAGCGACCCTGTAAATCCAATCGTGATGCAGACATTGGCGCAATCTGGCTCGTCGGTCGAAAAGTTTAATGATCACATCGTCGCGCAGGTCGGCAATCAGATCGTTTTCTACGACTACGTTGGCGGCGAATATATCCCCCAGTTTGAATTGCTTGAACCCGTCGATTACACCCACCAATTTGAATTGGATGCTGGCCGCTGGTTCCGTTGGGAACCAACCGAGACCAGTGAGGGGAATCCTGTAACGTTCGAGCTGCAATTCGCGGCGGACAGCAGCTTTCAAACCATTCTTGCAACCCACCAGACAGAGCTCGACTCGATCTTCATAACCGATTTGCCCGAATCGTATTCAATGCTGTTCTGGCGTGTGCGCGCATTCTATCAAAACATGCAAACCTTTTCGCACTCCTTCCGGCGGCTACACACTCTTAACCTGTACCATCCCAGACGTTTTACACTGCTTGAACCGAGTGATGGTGCGTCAGTGACAACTGAAGAGGTTCAACTTGTCTGGACAAGCAGTTTGTCACGAAATATGCCGGAATTTGATGAACTGGATGATTTTGGCGGTCCGGATAGTGAGGGTTATCTCTGGCTGGATTCATCTGAGCCGTATGGACCCAATCCACAGTGGATCGACATCTCGGACACCGGCACATGGCTGAACATTTCGACTTTAAATCATGCTTCCGAAGTTGTCGACTTGCCGGGTATGTTTCCGTTTTACGGTGAACGGTACGATCACGTTCATGTTACGTCGGATGGCTACATCCATTTCGACGACCGCTTGTTCAATCACGACTCATGGCTGTACCCGATGCCGGATCCAACTCCGCCAAATGCGGTAATTGCGCCGTGGAACAGTTCGACCTTCGGCTTTGTGCAGAGCGGTGATATCTATGTCCAGGCTGTTGATTCGGACAAGTTTGTCATCCAATGGAATGACGTCTTCTATGGCTCGACGGGTTTTCCTGTCACATTTCAGGTGGTTCTGCACAAGAGTGGTGTCATCTACTGCAACTATAACCAGATCCCCGCCAGCACGGTTTCGGCGGTCGTCGGCATTGAGGACGAACTTGGCCAGACAGGGTTCAGCCTGCCGACAGATTATGTCGAAAGCCTCGATCCACCGTGGACATTGGTCTTCCAACCCGGTGATGTTGCATACTCCGTTATGGTTGCGGACAATCCCGAATTTGAGAACTTCCGCCGAATAGTTACGGCTGACACGACCTGCACGATCGGACCGTTTGCGATGGACCGGACGTGGTACTGGAGGGTGATGGCCGTGGATCGATTCCGGATGAAACGGCCTGTGACTCCGTTCGGCGGTTGGTCGTTCACGGTCGATCTGAACGCTGCCCGGACTAATGGGGAGAGGGGTGATCCAGAATACGAAGCCGATGCAGCGGGCGACGAATTCGGCGCGACGTCCGGAGAATTCAGCAACTCGCTGACCGTGTCGCCGAATCCGAGCAACGCGGTGTTTCAGGTCACGGTTGAGCTGGCGGATCGTGCCGAGGTGTCGCTCCGTGTCTACGATCTGCTCGGACGGTTGGTGCTGAACCTTGACGTGGGTGCCCTGACGCCGGGACGGCATCCGTTCACGCTGGATGCGTCTTCGTTGACCAGTGGCGTGTATTTCCTGCACGTGTCCGCGCCGGGGGTGATGGATCAGGTCAGAAAGGTGGTGCTGGTAAAATAGGGGGAATGGGCTATTGGCTATGGGCTATAGGCTGTGGGCTATTGGAACTGAAACTGCTGACCGTAGCCAGCCGACCGCCGACCGCCTATTGCATCCCACCTTGGAACGCATCCTCGGCCCACCAGCCTTCGATGGCGTCGAGCAGCTCAGTGACACCGGTCCGTTTCAACGCGCTGACCGGGAAGACCTGCATCTTCGCGCCGACCGAGTGCTGCACTGCGTGCTGTGCTTTCGCCAGCTCATTGCGCTTGAGCTTGTCGGTCTTGGTCAGGACAATCGAGCAACCGACCCGTTCCTCAATCGCCCACTGCACCATCTCGGTGTCCAATTCGCCGATGCCACGCCGGGCGTCGACCAGCACCAGCAGTTGCACCAGGTTGCCGTGATCGGTGAGGAAATCACTGACCATTTCCCGCCACTTGCCACGCAAGTCTTCCCCCACCTTGGCGAAGCCGTAACCCGGCAGATCGACCAGGTCCCAGCGTTCGTTGACGAGGAAACGGTGCACACCACGAGTGCGTCCCGGCTGCTTCGAGGTCGCCGCCACCTTGCGGTTAAGCAACAAGTTGATCAGCGTCGATTTGCCGACATTGGAGCGTCCCGCCACCGCTATCGCGGGACGGGGTGTGCCCTTGTACTTCGGCGGCAGTTTCTGGACTGTGTGAATGTGAAAAGCCATGGCGGAAGGTACGTGTTTGTGTTCGCCGGGTGGCAAACGATTCAGCCGAGTTCTCCCAGCGCTCGATCGATCACGATCCCGATGATCGCGTTGCGAATCGTGTCAACACGCACCTGGGCCAGCCCGGCTTCGGTTAATGCGCGCATCTCGAGCAGGTCCTGCTTGCCCCGCAGCAGGGATTCAAACCCAGCCTGGTCCAATTCACCACGCGCGACAGCCGCGGTCCAGGTCTGCAGATCGTCCTTCGCGGACTGGAGGAAATCCTTGCTGTCGGTCAGCACCTGATCGGCGAACTCGCGCACATTCTGGCCGACATAGACGCGGATATCATCAAGAATGGCTTGCAGCAGTGGATCCATGTTTCCTCCCACACTCAGAGCTTGGCTTTTTCGAGGCGGATATCATCAAGAATGGCTTGCAGCAGTGGATCCATGTTTCCTCCCACACTCAGAGCTTGGCTTTTTCGAGACGGATGATCTCATCGAACGCGGCGCTGATCTGTTTCTTCTTCTCCGTGATCAGGAATGGCAGCAACGGACCGTCCTTCCAGTCACGCAGAAACCCGCCGAGCAGGTCACGTTCCGGATCCTTGAGAATCTCCCACTGCTGCGCGCTCTCCTCGTTCTTCGGGATCGCGGCGGCGTATTCGTACGCCTGCCACAGGCGCAGCTCGAGGTAATCAATGTCTTCCGAATACTTGTCGGCGTCCTCGGCGGCATGGTCCATCAGGATCAACGCGTACGCCTTAAGGTCGGTCGCGTTTTCCAGCGCCCGCTGATTGAAGGTGGCGATGGTCGAACACCCAGCCAGGACCACCAATACGGAGAGCGTTACCGGCACCCGCCATGCTGTTCGCGTACCCATGGATCCTCCACGGCTGACAACGTATCGATCCTGTACGTTATCTCCGCAGCATGACAGAGAAAAGCCACGCGTGGCCGCGTGGCTTGAGCTACGAGACTGGAATGCAGAGGCGGTGGCAAGTTCAACGACCAAAGCAACCTACTCGATGTTATCGATCCACGAGCGGCCGTAGCTGTCGTCCTCGACCTGCGTCACCGCCTTGGCGATCTTGACCGGGTCGAAGGTGTCCATCATCACCGCAATTTCCTCGGTGCGCTTGGCGCCGACACTTCCCTCGTACTTGCCCGGCTGCGGACCGTGCGGGAAACCGGCCGGATGCAGCGTTAACGAACCCATATCAATGCCTTTGCGGCTCATGAACTGGTCGTTGGCGTAGAACAGCATCTCGTCACTCATCACGTTCGAGTGGTTGTACGGCGCCGGGATCGCCTGCGGGTGGTAGTCGAACATGCGTGGAACGAAAGCGCAGACGACAAACCGTTCGCATTCGAAACTCTGGTGTACCGGCGGCGGCTGATGCAAACTACCGGTGATCGGTTCGAAATCGTTGATGTTGAACGCCCACGGGTAGTAGTACCCGTCCCAACCGACGACGTCGAACGGGTGCGAGCCGAGAATCGCTTCGGTGAGCACGTTCTGCCGCTTGATCACCAGCTTGAACTCGCCCTTTTCGTCGTGAACCTGTAGCGATTCCGGACGGCGGATATCGCGTTCACAGTACGGACTGTGCTCGAGCAACTGGCCCTTGTCGTTCTGGTAGCGCTTCGGGTAACGGAAGTACCCGGTCCCTTCGAAAACCATGTAACGGTGCGGTCCCTTGCCGAGCTTGAACCGGTGCAGGATGCCACGGTGGATGATCAAATGATCGCCGGCGTGGTACGGCAGGTCGCCGTAAATCGACTCGAGCACACCTTCGCCTTCCGCGATGTACACCAGTTCATCGCCCTGGCTGTTGCGGAAGAAGAAATCGTCCGATTTGTCCGGCTGGACAAAGCTGACCGCGACGTGATTGTTGTACAGCACCGGGATACGGTTCAACACCGGGCTGCCACCCTTCGGCAGATCGAAAAGACGGAAATGCCGCATCCGTACATGCGGTTCCGGATCGGCTTCCCAGTCCACGATCTGCAGCTGCCGTTCCTTGAGCACCGTTGTCGGCGGATGCAGGTGGTACAACAGGGAGGAGGCGCCGTCGAAGCCGTACGTCCCCATCAATTCTTCGTGATGGATGCCGTCGCCGTTCTTCTTCGGGAAGACAGTGTGACGCTTCCGTGGGATGTCGCCTAAGGTGTGATAGATGGGCATGTTTCTCGTCTTTCGTCTTTAGTCTCTTGTCTCTCGGACTTGAGAAATCGGGCTCCGGGCTTCAGCAATGGTCCACTGACGACTGAGAACTGGCAACTGACGACTGTTTACAGATTCCCGCGGCGAGCCTGTTCCCGTTCAATCGCTTCGAACAGTGCCTTGAAGTTGCCGGCGCCAAAGCCTTCCGCGCCACGACGCTGGATGACTTCGTAAAACAACGTCGGCCGATCTTCGACCGGCTTGGTGAACAACTGCAACAGGTAACCCTTTTCGTCCCGGTCAACCAGCACCTTCAGCTTCTTCAGCACGCTGATGTCTTCCTGGATCACGCCGACACGATCCTGCAGTTCATCATAATACGAGTCCGGCACCTCGAGGAAGTCGACGCCTTGCTCATACATCGTCGACAAAGTGTCGATAATGTCTTCGGTGTACAACGCGATGTGCTGCACGCCCGGACCGTTGTTAAACTCCACATATTCCTGGATCTGGCTCTTCTTCAGCCCGTCTGCCGGTTCGTTGATCGGCATCTTGATGCGCATGTTGTCCGACGCCATCACCTTGCTGCGCAGGGCCGAATGCGCCGTCGAAATCTGCTTGTCGTCAAAGCTGAGGAATTGCTGGAAACCGAGCACCTGCTGGTACCAGTTGGCCCAGACATCCATCTGCCGGTCTTCAACATTGCCAACCATGTGGTCGAATGCGCGCAGCCCGTTGTTGCGGCCCTGTATCTTCCATGGTTCGAAGTTCGGCAGGAAGAAGCCGTCGTATTCGTCCGAATTGATGAATGTGTGGACAACATCTCCGTAGGTGTGAATCGCTGATCTCCGGACCTCGCCGTGCTTGTCCTTGACGGTGAACGGGGCGACTGCCTCCTTCGCGCCACGGCCGACCGCGGACACGTGATCCGAATCCACGTTGTCCACCCGAAACGCGATATCAATGACACCATCGCCGTGTTCATTGAGAAATCCCGCGAGCGGGTCATCCTTGTAAATCGGCGTTGTCAGGATGATGTGCGCGTTTCCCTGTCGCAACAGATAAGAAGCGCGATTCCGCTGGCCGGTTTCCGGACCGGCATAGCCGACCTGGTCAAAACCGAACGCGTTGCGGTAATAATAGGATGCCTGCTTGGCGTTGCCGACTGCGAGTTCGACGTGATGAATGTGGCTGATCGGAAGCGGGGGTGCATGCATCTGTGCCTTCTCCTTCGGTGTTGCTGCCCATTCATGAGGATGGTACGACTGAAACCGTAAGTAAAACGCTCCTAACTTGAAAGGCAAGCCGGTGTCGGCTGAGGTCGAGACGGCGGCAATATAAAAAGCGGCGATCGAGAGTTAGCATACTTGAAATTCCGATGCAAGAAATTCTGCTATTGAATGAATAAAATTACAAAACAGAATTGAGAATTGTCCACAAACACCTTTGGTTCTTGAATTCCGTTGTACAAGCAGACCTCTACAGTTGTAATTCTTGTCCGTAACTGTTGAGTTCCGTTGCTATCTCCCATAGTAGCAACAAGTTACCTCTCCTGGAGACAAGCCTGTCGATGGCGATTCTCAGCCTTACTCAGCGATAACGCAACTGTAAGCTTAGGAAGGGCTGGAATTCTTAACCTACCGGGTGGGGACAATATGGTCGAAGGGGTGAAGACCTTTCACATTCGAAAGGACTCGACCAACAATTGGACATTGCAGGAAACAAGCGGGCGCGTTTATGCACGGAACCCCTACAAAAACATGATCGTCGATCTGGCTCGTCAGATCGCACGAGCCCATGCGCCGAGTATTGTGTACCTGCACTCAGGCAACGGCAAGCCGCCGCGATCCTGGCGGTACAGTTCCACACGAGACGACGGCGGCGGTTCTGGCGCTGAGGCAGAGTAAGAACTGACCGACGGGTCCAGAAAGTAAACGAGCCGTCCGGAAAACCGGACGGCTCGTGTCGTTTCGCCAGATAGCGCTAAGGCGCTTAGCGGACCAGCATGACCTTCTGGACATCGTTCAGGTGCCCAGGAACCGTGGCACGAACGAAGTACAGACCGCTGGACAGGTTCGACGCGTCAAACGTCAACGTGTGACGACCCGCATCCATCCGGCCGTTCGCAAGCTGAGCAACCTGCTGGCCGATCACGTTGTACACGGTCACGTTCAGCTCGGCCGCTTCCGGCAGAGCGACGTTGATCGTCGTGGTCGGGTTGAACGGGTTTGGATACGCATTTTCGATCGCGTATTCGATCGGGAGCACGGTTTCGAACTCGGACGCCAGCTGCGACAGGTTGTCGAAGCCACCCGTGGTAGTCCACTCGCCAAGGTCGATCACGTCGGCCAGCGCATTGCCGTCCTTCGTGAATTCAAACGTGTCCATCAACTGCGGGTTCGGATAGTTGCCGAGGTAGGCACGGTAGATGTACGTACCCGCGCCGAGCGTACCCGGAACCTGGTGCGCGATGGTCGTGTTGACCTGCATACCCGGAGTTGCGTTGAACGACTGCAGCATGATCGGGCCGAGAGTCTGGCCACCAGGAGTGGTCACCTTGGTCCAGTACTCAACAGAGTTCACCGGGTTCGGCAGGTTGTACTGGAAGTCGACGTTGTAGGTCAACGTACCGCCGCCAGCCGGAATCTGCGTGTTGATGCCGGTCACCTCAAAGACAACACCCGGGGTCGTAGCGAGACCGGACGCATCCGTGAACAGCATCCAATCATCATCCGCGACGTACAGGTGATCGCCGAACGCCGTCACGTTGTTTGTGTTGGCACCCGGGGTCAGCGTGTAACCAACCTGCGCCGGGGTTCCGGTCAGGCTGTACGCATAGACACCATCGGTGTATTCCGCGACGATCAGGAAGTTGTCGACGGAATCCAGCTGCTTGGCACGGCCGGTGGTCGCGAACGAACCCATATCGGTCGGGTTGTTGACGTCGGAAACGTCAATCATCATCACGCCATTCGAGTCATCGGCGATGTACGCGGTATCACCAATGAGTTCCACACCACCCGCATAACCCGGGCTGTTGAGGTTGCTGACCAGCGACGGGCTGCCCGGGGTCGACACATCGATGATCGCCAGACCCTGCGAACCGTCCGCCATGTAGACATAGTTGCCCATGACGTAGAGGTCACGCGCATAACCCGGCGTGTCAAACTCGGTCACCAGCGAGGCGCTGGCCGGAGTCGTCGCATCAATCACGACCAGACCCGCGCTCGCACCCGCGACGTACACGTAGTTGCCCGACTTGTCAATGTTGAAGCAACTGGAAGACGTGGTTACCGTTGCAACGAGCTCTGGATTGGCGCCGGACAAATCAATCACATAGACACCGTTCACGCCAGCAGCGTATGCGTAGTCACCATCAACGACCACATCCATCAAGTCGTCACCGACACTCATGCTCCAAATCATCTCCGGGTTCTCAAAATCGGAAATGTCGACGATGGTAAATCCGCCCGTTCCCTGAGCGAGATATACCAAGTCACCGACTTCATACGCGCCGCTGACTACGTCCTGCGACCCAATACCGGAGACCATCATCAGGCCGTCGTGCTGGTTCATCAGCTCGAAGTCACGCGTGTGGTTACCATAGTCGAAGAACTCAGCCGGGATTTCAAGGGTCTCGTAGTTGTTCATGAACACGCTGAACGCGTAGTCACCTGAACCGAGGCCGTTGAAGCTGTAGTGCCCGTCCTGACCGGTAAGGTCTTCGCCGTCATCGCCACCGTTCAACTGCACAACCGCAAGCCACATCGGGAGGCCGGTGATGGCGTGCGTGACGGTACCACTGATGACGACTTCCGGAGAGGAGATGAACGCCGACTGCATGATTTCGCCCGTCGAGTAGTTCTGCACGTACGCGACGACGGCGAGGTTGCCAAACGTGTTGTTGGCCGGAATGTCGAACTCGTAGCTGAAGTCCAGCTGCTGGTTGCCACCGGTTGAGGTGAATGTCTGGCCGCTGTACGAGAACGCCATGTCGAGCATGTTGTACTTGTAGTCATCGATCCCGTTCGATCCCGGCGGAACAACCTGCATCTTGTCGACGAGGACAATGTTGACGCGCATGTCGCCCGTGGTTGCTTCCGCGCAGGTCACCGTCGCGGTGATCGGCACGGTCGTACCCTGCGCCGGCCAGTCACCGAGGTCGATGTCGAACGGCGTGTAGTCGCCGATACGAGCAGCCGACTGCGGAAGAATGTTGTTGAGATAGTTGTTCTCGTAGACGCCATCACCTTCGAACCACGGCACCGAGTTGAAGCCGTAGTAATTCCTGCGGCCACTGTTTTCGCCGATGTTTCCCTGGTAGTAACCATCCGAACTGCTCGGCCAGCTCACGTGGTAACAGATAAACGCGATCTCATCACGTGTGTAGTTGGCGAGCATGTTCTCGATTGGATCGTGCTCACCCGCGCAAGGACCGCATCCCGTGTTCGTGAAGTACTCGATGAGTACGGTTTTCTCGAACGCGAATGCCGCCCCTGTTAATACAGGCACGAGCAGAGCCGCAACCAATAGAATCCGTAACAACTTCATCTTCGATCTCCGTTCTGGTTGGACCTTCCCCACATCTATGTATCAGTTTTTCGTAAGTGCGAGTGTCTTGCTAATTCGCAGAGTTGGGCAAAAACTGGAGCAGGGAAGAAGATAGTCCCTCGTTTTCGCCACTACCAAAGCCTCTTTGAAATCGAGAAAAAATGACAGCCGGTTCAACTGCATCATTCTCCAGGAGACTCTCTGGGCTCCACTCCTCCGGCAATTGCTCCGGACCCGGTGACATCCTACCATTCCCTGCATGAGCCTCATCGAAGCCAAAGGTGTCTATCGATTGCTGCGAGACTGGGTCTACCGCCGCCATATCCGGCAGGCGGAGCGTGCGTACGCTCGCAATAAAACGTCCGCAGATCCCGGTGATCACATCATCCTGATCACCAGCAGTGACTCCAAAACGGCGACTCGAGAGCTCAGGTTTGCCAGAGCTAACTTCAACGACGCTCCGTACCGCACCATCACTTGTATCACTCCCGGAACCGCGTGGAACGAATTGGACGGTCTCCCCGTCAACTGGACATGCGTTCCCTTCGGAATCGAACAGGCCACCCGCTTCGCCCTGCCAACACGAGGACTCTGCGAGAACATCGCGAGACGATCGGCACGGGTGACTGTTCTGCTCGCCACCGATCCCGATCCCTATGTTGAACTCCTGTTCGCACATGCTCACAGCCCGCACAAAGTCACCTTCAACAACGAAAACCGCCTCTACAGCGCGACCCTGATTGTCTCCCCGGCGTCAAACGTGGACGATGAGCGCAGCCTGCATCACCTGTTCAACACGATGGATACCTTTCTGCCCGCACCGCAAAGACCTGTCAGCGTCTGATATTCACCGTTTAAAACCGAAATACACTATAAGTCAGAATTATCCTAAGTTGATATTCTTACTTATATTAGTGATAAATTTTATCAGATACTACAGTATGGCTCCGTTTTTCGGAGTGACAGGAGACAACGAGAGCCAAAGTGGCTCTCGTTCGAGTTTCGTGGGGAGGAGAGACCAGGGAGGAAAAACGGGACGCGCGGCAGCTGCCAGCGTCCCGGGGAATGATGCAACTCATTGCAATTGTTCTGGTTGGGCAGATTGGCCGGGTGAAAGTCTTGCCAGCCAGATCTTGATCCAGCTCCACAAGACCGGTTATCGGCCGGGGCCGCCATAGCCTCGCCCCATACCACGGCTGGAGCTGTCCTGCATGCCTCCATGACGCCGCATGCCCGGCGGGCCGAAGTCACGGGAGATTTCGAACATCATCTCACGCAATCGCTGGTGGAACCGGCGTTCGAACAGGAGCAACGCCGCCTGCTGCTGTTGGCTAAGCACTTTACCGGAGTCCTTGATCAGTTTCTCGGCCAGCTCGTTCTGCTGTTCCGTCATGTCGAAGGACTGCTTGATCAGTTTGTCGTAGTCGACATCCTCACCGTGCAGACCTGCCTCGATTATCTGGTCCAGCTCCATCTGCCGGCGTTGCAGGGTATCCAGTTTGATGAGGTGTTGCCGGTACAGTGGGAAAAAGACCGCGGCTTCATCCGGCTCGAGCTGCAGCAGTTCGGTCAACTTCCAGATGCGCATGGACTCGACCCGTTGACGCAGCTGTTCCTGCTGCTCTTCGGTCATCGGCGGCTGGTTGCCCGGTTCCGGTGGTTGCGCGCACACAGAAGCGGCGAACAGGGCTGTGACCAGTACCATCATCAGCAGAAGCGCGTGGTGTCGTCGTATCCGAATCATATTTCCCCCTTTGCGGAGAACTGGATCTGTCCCGGATTGTCGAAAATACTCATCGATTTCAGTTGTTCCAGCACCTGATCCTGCACCTCTTCGTCGTAGCCGGCAAGGTAGGCGACCGGGTCGGCCACATCACCAACATCGAACAATGTCTCCAGCTCGGAAGATAGTTCCTGCGCGAGCTCGTGATCATCGGTCAGCGAGAACAGCTCGTCGTAGTTGTCCGTCAGCTCGAGAAGTTCATCGTCGCTGAACCCGATAGCCGCCAAGCTTTCCGCGCTGGTCAGCAATGGGCCAAACTGCTGCTGCGAGCCGTTCCACGGCTGGAACACAGCAACCACCAGCAGCACCACGGTCAGCGAGGCAAGCGCGCTGTTGCGCACTGTCTGCCGCCTGCGGCGAACTTTGACGCCGTGACGGACGGCTCCGAGAAACGCCATGTCGTCACTGGCCGGGCTGAAGCTGCCCGAACTCAACGCCTGCGCCAATTTGCTGTCTTCTACTCGTTCATGGTCCATGGTCACTCCTCCGGAATTAGAGCAGCGCGGTTCGACGCGGCTTCACGGGTTCCGGTTCTTCATCACCGAAGGCGTCACGCAGCTTGCGGATCCCCTGGTGTACGTTTGCTTTTGCGCCGCCGACGGACGTGCCCATGATCCGGGCGATCTCCGCGTAGGGCAGCTCTTTCGTCATGCGCAGGACCACTGCCGTCCGCTGACGAACCGGCAGGTGTTTCAACTCCTGCATGGCCAGGGCGGCGAGATCCTTCCGTTCCAGCTCTTCCTCGCTGGACGGAGTGCTCAACGCCGTTTCCGTTTCAAAGATGTCCGAGTCCTCTTCGACACGGGTCATCCGCCAGCGTTTCAGGCGCCGGGTGAAGGAAACGCTCTGGTTGAACGCGATCCGGTACAACCAGGTTTTCGGCGACGCTTCCCCGCGGAACTTGTGCAGGTTCTCGTACGCCTTGATGAACGTTTCCTGGGCCAGATCTTCCGCTTCAATGGCGTTACCGGAGATGCGAACACAGAGGTCGTAGATTTCGCGACGGTACTCGCGCACCAGGATTTCCAGGGCCTGGTCACGATTCTGCTTCGCGAGCTCGACGAGCTGTTCTCCGGTCAGATCGGCCACCCGATTGCTCCTGTCGGCGTCCACCAGCGGTTCAGTTTGCGGTCCTGTTCGTGTGGCGGACGATCCGCCGTCATGAATTGGACGCAGGTTCATAGAAAGAGTTTAATCGGGTATCTCCAGTCAAGAGCCCCGTCACGAGAAAAACCGGCTGCAAGGCCGTGATGTGCGATAGACGATGGGCTATGGGTTGCAGGCAGCGTGGCGCGGCGTGGTGGTGTTGCCATGTCGGGTATCATGGCGTTGCGGATTGCGAATTAACGACGTCGTGGATTCTTTTCGTGCTGGCTGCACGTAAATAGCTCGCACTCATCTCGCGCGATCCGGAAAGCCCTGTGTACCGGGGACAAGTGAACGGCTTGACGACCCACGTGCTGGGACACATTTGATATCCATCCACGAGGCTCGCCCGAATCGAGGACACACATCCGTTCACATGTCCCCGAAAGATACCGGAATCCAGGCATCTGTCACTGGTCACTGACTACTGACCACTGTGTACTGACTAAAACTGGTAGGTGATGCCGAGCTTGTGCACCTGTCCGACCGGACCTTGCGACACCAAGGCGTAATCGAGGTTGAAGTCCAGGTAGAACACACCCACACCGGCGGAGATGCCCGCGAGGCCGTCCTGCGAGCCGCCAACGTGGTAGTCCGGCCCGAGGCTGGTGTAGCCCGCGCGCAGCTTGAGCATCGGCGATACGGTAAACTCGCCGGCCGCCGCGCCGTAAAAATTGCTGTCGATGTCCATGTGTCCACTGATGGTCAGTACCAGCGGCAGGTGTTCGAGCTGCTTGGCGACGCCGAAATGGCCTTCTGTCGGCAAATCCTCTTCGGTGTCGATGTAGCTTTCCAACTGTGTGCCGATGTTGCTGACGCCCACCGCGAGCTTGACCATGTTCCAACCGGTGTTCCAGTGGCCGGAGATGTCCATCGCGATGGCGGAGGAGTTGTAATCATCGATCTGGCTGCTGATGTATTTGACGGAGACACCGACGCCGAGATTATCGTACACCTCGCGCGCAAACCCGGCAGAAACCAGTAGATCCGTCGGTGAGAAGGTACCGTTGACTTCGTCTTCAAGGGACAGACGGCGGTCAAATTCACCGTAATTAAGGTACGTCAGCGAGAACGCGCCGTAACCGTAGCTGGACGGGTAGCCGTAGCTGAAACGTCCCCCGGACACATCGAGCGGGTGGTTGCTGTAGCTGGCGGAGACGTGCTGATGATGCACAGACGCCAGCCCGCCGGGATGCATGGAGAGGGCGTCCAACGTGCCACCGAGCAACGCAAGTGAGTTTCCGGCCAACGCCGCACCACGCGGAGTCGGATCGAGCCGCAGCAGGTCAAACGTCGTCGCCGCGTTCGCGGACACGACCAGCAACAGGATGGCAATCAAGCTTACCAGCGTCTTCGGCATGCGCAGAGAGATGCTCATTGGTGGTTCTCCGGTTCTGCAAGTGGAATCAGGTACACGACCATGAGCAAGCGGGATGGGCTCTCCGGGGATCGTTCGTTGAACACCACTAATATGGGGCGTGAGACGCGCAAAGAAAAGCCGTATGCGGCAGGAGAGCGCACCGGCTATCGTTTCCACGGCTCGTCCTCTTCGATGTACCATTCGCCGCCGGGCAGTTCGCCTTCATCGTCATCAAACAGCGGATCTCCCTGATACAAACGGGGATCGGCCTGGGATTCGTCGATTGCCTCGCCGTCGCTGTCGCCGTGCAGGTATTGCCGCCGCCGGATGATCGCGAGGACGCCGGTGACCATCACCAGCAGCGACGCTCCACTCCACAGCAATGTGTCGAAGTTGAGCCACGCCAGCAAATTGAACCAGCGGTACTTGTCACGCAGTTCCTGGTGGAACGCGACCTCGGCGTCGAATAACGGACTGCCGGTCAAGTCTTCGAACACATCATCGGGATCGAGCCCGGCCTGGTAGCCGTGCATCAGCGCGGCGATGGCGTCCCAGCCGTAGTGGTCGACGATGAACTCGACAAAACCGATCGACTGCAAGTAGGCAATGCGTGCCTGCTCGGGGCCCAGCCGCATCATGTCCTCAATGCCTTCGAGGGTGTAGGTCTGGTTGAACACAACTGCCCGGCCGAGCGGAGTGCGGTTCTTGTACATCGTCTCGCCACTGAGATACATCGCCAACCCCTCGCTGAACCAGCGTGGGAGACGGTTGCCGTCCTGGCTGGCGGTGAGGATGTGAACCAGCTCATGCAGGGCAGTGACGGTGAATTGGCCGCGTCCCTGCATCATCCGTGGCGACTGCAGGATGATCAGCTTCTGCGTTGGGTACGCCAGCCCGCCGGTCCAGTGAGGCAGGCCGCGGGTCAAATACCGGAACCGGCCCTCGGTTGGGGCGATGAAGACACGGATCCCGCGCGGGCGTTCCAGCCCGAGTTTGCCGGAAAAATCGTCGTCGAAGCGCTGGTAGGTGGCGAGCAAGTCATTGGCGGCGGATTGGTCAGCGGCTTCGTGGTAAATAACATAGCCGTCCTGCGACAACACCAGCCAGTCACCGGGCGGCAGGGTCTGGCTCGCCGGCGCGGGGACGGACTGTGCGCCCGCATGCCCAGCCAGCAACGCCAGCAGAACCACCGTCAACCAAACTGTGCGCAGCGTTCGCTGCATCAACTCACCTCCACGGGATCGACATCGACACTGACGCGCACACCGGAATCGTGCATCACAGCCGTCAGCATGGTACGCAAAACGGCGCGCATCTGCTCGCCGGACGCGTCAACGGTCTTGCTCACACGGACCATCAGACGCCAGCGATACTTCCGTTTTACCCGCTTGATGAACGCGGGTTCCGGGCCAAGGATCTGCAACGGGCCGGGATGATGTCCCAGATAGTCTGCCGCGCGTAATGCTGAGGACCGCACTCGCTCCTCGTCATTGCCGGAAAACGTCAACAGCGCCATCTGTGCAAACGGCGGATAGTCCAGTAACGCACGCCGATCGAGTTCCATCTGCGTGAACGCATCCCGTGACGGTTTCGCGAGATAGCCGAACAGCGAGTGCTCGGGACGCAGGGTCTGGATGATCACTTCGCCTGGTTTTTCGCCACGTCCCGCACGTCCTGCCGCCTGAATCAAGAGACGGTACGTACGTTCCGCCGCACGGAAGTCGGGTTGGTTCAACGACGGGTCGGCGTTGATGACTCCCACGAGCGTCACATGAGCGAAATCGTGGCCCTTGGCAACCAGTTGCGTGCCGAGCAACACCTGCGACTCACCACCGGCGAACGCGCGCAGCAGACGTTCCTGTTCGCCGACCTTGCGCAAGGTGTCGCGGTCCATACGGGATGGCACCAGCTCCGGAAAACGCTCCGCAATCTCCTCTTCGATGCGCTGGGTGCCCATGCCAAACGCTCGCAGATCATCCGAAGCGCACTGCCCACAGGTGTCCGGCACACGTTTGCTGTAGCCGCAGATGTGGCAGCGCAGATCAGGTTCGCCACGGCGCGCGCCGCGAGCGTGATAGGTCAGCGGGATGTCGCAATTCGGACAGCCGAGCGTCTCGCCGCAATTGTTGCACTGCAGGACCGGCGCGTACCCACGGCGGGTGATCAGCAGGATAACGCCACCGCCGTTTCGTGTGTGAGAGCGGATCGCGTCGGCGAGTTGCGGCCCGACATACGGAGCGTCTTCCGCTTCACGACGACGGTCTACGACCTTGATTTCCGGCCAGTTTGCGCCGAAGCGTTGGGTCAGCGGTAAACGGATCGCCCGCTTGCGTTCGTTAACCAGGTGCATCGTCTCGAGGCTCGGGGTCGCGGATGCCAGCACCACCGGCGCGTTTGCCATCCAGCCACGTACCGCCGCGAGGTCGCGTCCGTGGTAGCGTGGGGCGGGACCCTGCTGCTTGTACGCCTCCTCGTGTTCCTCGTCGACGATCACCAGCCCGAGGTCGTGAACCGGCGCGAACACCGCCGACCGTGCCCCGACGGCGATTTTCGCCTCGCCACGGTGCAGCGCGCGCCACGCCGCCAGCCGCGATCCCCGGCTGAGCCCGGAATGCAGCACCACCACCGGTTCGTGCAGCACCTGGCGGATACGTGCGACCACCTGCGGCGTCAACGAAATCTCCGGGACCAGTACGAGCACGCCCTTGCCCAACTCCCGCGCCTTCCGGATCAGCTCAACATAGACCCGTGTCTTGCCCGTTCCGGGGAGACCGTCCAGCAGGAACACTTCACGTTCGCCGGAGTCCATCCGTTTCGCGACCTCAGCGACCGCGGCGGTTTGTTCGCCGGTCAACGGGGGAGGGGTGCCCTCCGGAGTGCGGGGATCGAAGCCGAGGCCGATGACATCCTTCGTGCGCTCCTCGATCCGCACCTGGCCGGCCTCGACCAACGCGTTCAGCACCGAGCGCGACACATTCGCCAGATCCTTGAGGTCGGTCCACGGCGCCTCGCCACCCTCGCGCTGCAGGGTTTCGAACAACCGTCGCCGGGCCGAGGCACGGGCGGGGATGTCGTCGAGCGATGTGTCGGCGTTCACGATTACCCAGTCGGTGGTCGCGGAGGATTCGGCGTCGGCGAGACGTTCCTCGCGTTCAATCAATTCCCACGCCGCGAGGTCGAGCAGGATCGCGTCAACTGGCAAACGCGGGAATTTCCGCCGCAATGCCGCCGCGCTGAGTGTACCCTCACCAGCCAAATAGCGGCTTAAAGTGGAGTGAGAACGTGAGCTCGTAACTTCTCTCGGCCACTGTCCTTCCAGCTCCGGTCCGATCCAACGCGTGATGATATCTGGCGGATCGAGCAAACCGTTCGGCAAGGCCGCCTGAATCACCTCACCCCAGCTGGCGAGGTAACGCTTGACCACGTGAGCAGATAGAGAGATCAGCTCAGGCGGGAGGACAGCAGAATCGCGGTCGAGGAGAGCGTCAACGGGCCTGAGTTTGCCGGGTTCAAGTGGCGTTTGAAGCGTGCGTGGTGGCGGGACGATGACGCCCACACGGGAACGGTTCGACAGCGGCACGAGGACACGGCGGCCATGTAGCGTGTGATGATCCGCGGCAGTGGAGCTGACGCGGGCATCGTTGCTAACGGTATTTCCGGCGGACGGTTGATCCCGACGTGCAAGCACGTCGGGGCACACATCCAGCTCGGGCCAACCGGCGCGGGGTGGAGTATAGATCAGCGGATCGCCGGGCATTCCGGGGATCGCGACGTGGACAAGTGATGTTGGTGTACGGGTCGCCGGCATGAACGGAAGGTAGGGACTGGAAGTGCCCGTGTCCGCTTGCGGACGCGGCTCCGATCACAGTTGACTGGTCCGAGGGAGGATTGGAATGGAATGTGCCCCTGGTGGCTCTGCCAGCAGGGCTCATCCGCTGATGTTCACATGATTCACCGGAAATGTATCCCGGACTGAAGTCCGAGGACGTGGCTGCGGTGATAGCTTGACCAGTTTCGAATCCCGGGCTGAAGCCCGAGGGCAAGTTAATGATCAGGCCTGTGCTTGCTTGCATACGCGGATTGAATCACTTTTTTCGCAGCCCGCAGCCCGCAGCCCGCAGCCCGCAGCCCGCAGCCCGCAGCCCGCAGCCCGCAGC
>JAHLLB010000046.1 GCA_020444425.1 bacterium
ATAGATTCGACGTTTGAGAATCCCGGACTGAAGTCCGAGGGCGTGGGCACGGTGATAGATTCGACGTTTGAGAATCCCGGGCTGAAGCCCGAGGGCATGCGCTGTCGTGGCTAAAGCGGACGAAGCCGGCGTGCGCGGAATAGTAGCCATTGTCGCGGCGCCAGATCAGCTCGGGGTAGATGATCCCGGTCGACTTGGGACGTCCCGCGAGTCCCGTCGGACGAGCAAACCGTGGGTCGGGCTTCTTGCGGCGGGGACGGCGTTTGCGGGGCTTACGCTTCGGACGTTTGAGACGGCCATATCGGTCCAACAATTCCGGTGGGACCGGTTGGCCGGAAGAATCGTAGATGATTCCCGGCTCGCGGATCGGGTCCTGACCGAGTTCGCCAGTGGGCAAGGCGGGCTGCGGCCTGCGGGCTACGGTCGGCGGGGAAGGTGTTGGTGAGTGATGAGTGGTGAGTGGTGAGTTACCTGTCATTGACGGGGACACTTTGGGGACAAAATGTCCCCGTTCTCCGCCGGCGTCAACGGTGTCAATGGTGGGCGGTGGTTGAGCGGGATCTTCCTCCGTGACGGGCGGCAAACAAACGCCGGCCGTCCCGGAGGAATGACGTAGCTTTAGCGTTTGTAATCGTTTAAGCAGCACGCCGAGGTACATCACGATCAGACGCCAGAGACGGACACACCGGTAACCCGTGTCGACAACGACAAGACGAGAGGGTACGGTGGTGTGGCGTGTGTCGGGACGCATGGCGGAGCGAGGGTTACACGGCAGGTGGGAGACACGATCCGCTCCCGTAGGAACAGATGTTCAGTCCGAGTATATGACATTGAGTTGCGCGAGTCAAGAGTTATTGCGATATTCTATTTCAAAGTGCGGAATTTACATGTCACTGATGGCAGCGATGAGATGACCATAGTGGTGGAATTATTGTAATTGTAGAATCGCACTTGATTCACTCAAGTTTTAGCCGAGATAGAGTACCGCAGGAGGATTCATGGGTCACATATATTCGTTTCATACAGTTACTGGTGGGTTCATACAAGGAGGTCCTGTTTGTCGATGTGGCAATAGAGACTGGTTTGCACAAGGCACCAACGTTTGGCGATGTTCGAAGTGCGAACGAACCAGAACAGCTAAGCACAACGGAGTGATTCTCAATGGACCTGAGTGTCGCTGTGGTAATCGAGACTGGTTTGTAGGTGGAAATATCGTGCGTTGTTCTTTCTGCGAGCGTTCAAGAGATATAGTCCTTCGAGGGTATATACTTCGTGGACCCGAGTGTAGATGTGGTCACCATGATTGGTTTGTCGGTCGAAGTGTGTATCGATGTTCGTATTGTGAACGCACGCGTGACATTTGAACCACTACCATATTGAGAGTAACAAGATGTCTTATTGTCCAATCTGCGGTGGTTATCACAACGGGCCATGTTTTTTTGCCAAACCTATACCACCACCTCCACCTCTGCCGTGTCCCATATGTGGTGCATGTCATACGGGGAAATGTACTCTTAGACCTCCGAGGTGCTCTATTTGTGGTAAAGAACACTTTGGAAAATGCTTGTTCCTACCTTTGACAATGCTGTACCCTTACTGCTCACATTGCAGAACTAATCATGAGCCAGGTAAGTGTATTAGACCATATACTATCAATTGTAAGAGGTGTGGCTATAATCATGAGATAGGTCAACCATGCCCAACTAAAATGACCGATAGTATTACCCACTTAACATATAATAATAAAACTTATCCTATAAAACCTATTCTATCTAGAGAGCTAAATAGAGTGTTTAATGACAATAACTTAGATTATGAGAGCTATTGTCCAATCTGCAAAACGTATCATAGTCAGAATGATTGCAAGGGTCCAAAATATCCAGACGATGGCTCACCTTATGAGATAGTTCAGTATAATTTTAATAGAAATAAATGGTTAGGGTGTAATTATAGAATTATTTGCAATAATTGTAGTAGTGAGATATATGAAAACACAGAAAATGATATTATAGCAACTCAATACTGCCAGTATTGTGATACACATCTCTATTTATCTAGAATTGTTATTGATCCAAATTTTTGGAAACGTTATTAGTAAGTTAATCGACAGCCTCTTCTGCTGAGATCTATTGCACCGCCGTAGTGATCAGAGGAGTGCGGGTACCCAGCCAGCCGGGGCTAGAAGTCCCGGGTACACAAGATTTACGGCTTCAGGTAGATCCTTCGTTCGGGGGACGGGTTGGAGATGTCGTACCAGTCCTTGCCGGTTTCGGTGTCGGTGTAGTCGAACTTGTAGGCGGTGACGGTCCAGCGCAGGGTGAGGCCGGCGTGGCTGGACGAGAACGTCATCGGGTAGCTGACCTGGCTGCCGTAGGTCGGGTAGACTGTCGCCGCGCCCCACAGTGTTTTTGATTCGCCGTGATCCTCGTACAATCTGAGTTCGTAGTAGTCGGCGTGTTCGGCGCTCCAGGAAAAGGTGACGGTGCGGTCGTCTGGGCTGGAAACGTGAACCGTGGTCCCGTCTGATGGGCTGTACACATCCGGCGTGTTGACACCGTCGAACGCATCAACAATGGCGTCGCAGCCGGTCAGCATCAGGGGTGCCAGCAGCAGCAAAGCGAGTATCGGAGTACCTGCCCAGCGGCGTAAACGATCGGCCGACCGTATCTGACCCGTGAATCGTGAGTGCGTTTTCATCGTGTGTCCCCTCCTTCAGCAGTCCTGAGTCCGTTCCCCGCGATCGAACCGTGGTCCCGACGGTTCAGCTTCCAGGTTTGCAAGCCCGATGCCAAAGAGTAAGCCGTTGGAAATCAATCAGATGTACCAGATGATGGGTTCTGGATCGTGTGGGCTGTGAGTCACACTGTTCGCCACAGGTCGCGGAGGAAGGGAACGAATTCGCTGCGAGGGTTGACGGAGCGAACCTGCCCCCGTGGGTTCAGGCGAAACGGAGCAAGTCTGTCCAATAACGAGCGTGGAAACAGGCTTTCTCATTCGCCTGAGCGGGTGAAAACGAGTACATTTGGACAGCTACGTGCTGGGAATGTTGGACACGGCGCACGCACCCACCGGAGACGAAAATGGATATGGATGAAGCGACATACATCAAATCGCGGGTGGACGATCAAATCGACTGGTACAACCGGAAGAGTACACAATTCAAGCGACTGTTCATCTGGTTCCAGGTGATTGTGATTGTGAGTTCGTCGTCGATTCCAGTGATCAACATTTACGGTGAACATCCCGAGGCGGTGCTGATCGTGTCGATTCTCGGGGCGTTGATCGCGATTCTGTCGTCGATGATCTCGCTGCTCAGCTTCCGGGAACACTGGGTGGAGTATCGCACCGTCTGCGAGACGTTGAAGCACGAGAAGCTATTGTACCAGACACGAACGGACCCATACGACAATGGCGAAGCACGTTTCAACCTGTTCGTGCAGAATGTGGAAACCCTGATCAGCCAGGAACACACCAAGTGGCGGCAGCTGTTCTCGAATGGTAAGAAGCGTGACGACAAGCAGGCGTAGACTCCGGCATTGACCAACCGATGAGAGAGGGGATGATGACGAAGTGGGGGAAGCGCGCTGTTCGAGGCGTGATGCTGGTGACGATCGTCGCCATCTTGAGCTGCGGTGGGTGCGGTACTGGGACGCAGGAGATCGCATGGCATGGGAACCCGCCGGAGACCGTAAAACCGTTCCGGCCGGGGTATTTCGGGGCACGGTTCGAACCGCATTCGGCGCTCGATATCCATCCGAACGACCACGAACTCGCGTGGTCCATCTTCTGGCGGGAGGTGGAAGGATTCCATCAGAAGGTGGTCGCCGCGCAGTATGAGGACAACCAGTTTACCGTCCCGTCGGTGACGTCGTTTTCGGCGGGGTATTCGTGCGGCGGACCGCAGTATTCTCCGGACGGCGGGACGCTCTACTTCACGTCCGAACGGCCCATCGGCGACGAACTCAACCCGCACAGCCGGATCTGGACCACGAAGCGGGATTCGTCCGGTGGCTGGGCGACGCCGGTGCCGTTGGACGCGCCGTTCAACGGGAACCGTGTGTCCAGCCAGTTTGCGTTGATGGATGATGGTACGATTATTTTCAGCCGACGGGTGGAAGAACCGCGGAACAACGACCTGTTCATCGCGGAATTTGTTGACAGACAGTACCAACCCGAGCGCTCTCTCCCGGGCGCGGTGAACACTGAGTATCTTGAAGCGGACCCTTGGGTTGATCCACAGGGGCGTTTTCTGCTGTTCGGCCGCTTTGACGACCTGACAAACGGCTTCGGCGGGATGGACCTGTGCATCAGTGTGCGGCAGCCCGATGGCACGTGGGGCGAAGGGATCAGCCTCGGCGAGATGGTCAATTCGTACGATGAAGAGCGGTTTCCGTCGTTAAGCAACGATGGCCACGTGCTCTTTTTCACACGGATGACCGGTGATGGGTACGACATCCGGAACTCGTACTACTGGATCAGCGCGGAGGCTGTGCCGGTGCTGGCGGACGTGTTGGGGCTGAGCGATAGATGATAGCGCCTGAGTGGGAGAAGCGACACAGGAGGTGACGTCATCCCTCACATTCGCCGAATGGCCGGTGTTGTCCCCGAAGGGGACGAATTTGAATAGCTCCGGGTGTCAACCCGGGGATGATGTATTACGCCAGACCCGTTGGACGGAGGTGGTGCCGGTGTTGTCCCCGAAGGGGACGAATCTGAATAGCTCCGGGTGTCAACCCGGGGATGATGTATTATGCAATACCCGTTGGGCGGAGGTGGTGCCGGTGTTGTCCCCGAAGGGGACGAATTTGAATAGCTCCGGGTGTCAACCCGGAGAGAAATGGGTACGTAATTCAATCTGCTGTGGGGATAAACCGGCCCTGAAGGGGCCGAATCATCCAGAGGGTGACTGTGTCAACCTATCGCCGGATGTTGGTTCATATCATTTTCGCGACGAAAAATCGGGTACAGGTGCTGCCGGATGCTGCGCGGACCGAGCTGTTTGCGTACATCATGGGATTGTGCAGAAATAAGGACTGTTTTCCGTATCGTATCGGTGGGTATCGTGAACATCTTCACCTGCTGATTGACCTGCATCCGTCCCTGGCGTTGGCCGATTTCGTACGGATTGTAAAGACCAGCTCCTCGGCGTGGATGAAGGAAAACGGAAATTTCCCACGGTTTCGCCATTGGCAGGATGGGTACGCGGCCTTCACCGTCGATTGGGACGACCGCGAACAGGCTATTCATTACGTCGCGAATCAGGAAGAGCACCATCGGGAGATGTCTTTTCTGGATGAGTTCAAGCTGTTGATGACGAAAATGGACGTGGTGATTGATGAACGGTATCTTCCTTGAGATGCCACCCCGTTGGGGTGGAAAACAGGAACACGGATCGGCGGAAGGTTTTTTTGGGGGGGGGGTGATTCCCGTTCCTCGGATTCGCACCCGGAGCTAGTCAGATGCCACCCCGTTGGGGTGGCCGGTGGAATGCCGCCCCTTCAGGGCGGACGGCTGGATCGTCGGCGATGGGGTTGTAACGTGAATTGACGGTCCCCCGGGTTGACACCCGGAGCTAGTCAGATGCCACCCCGTTGGGGTGGAAAACAAGAACACGATTCGGTGTATGGGGATAGGGTAGATCCCGCTCCCCGGGTTGGCACCCGGAGCTAGTCAGATGCCACCCCGTTGAGGTGGAAAACAGGAACACGGATCGGCGGAAGGTTTTTTTTGGGGGTGACGCCCGTTCCCCGGGTTCGCACCCGGAGCTAGTCAGATGCCACCCCTTCGGGGTGGAAAACAGGAACACGGATCGGCGGAAGGTTTTTTTGGGGGGTGATTCCCGTTCCCCGGGTTGACACCCGGAGCTATTGAGATTTGACCCCTTCGGGGTCAGCTTCAGGAACATTCGGCGATCAACTATCCGAAACATTCGGAAATCAACTATCCGAATCATTCGGTGATCAACTATCCGAATCAGCGGAAAACCTGAACACGATTGACCAACGGAAATAAATCCACGGACGAACGAGAGGGAGGACATTGTGAGCATCAGTAAGTTTGGCGTGGTGGGAACTGGCACCATGGGCAATGGTATCGCCCAGGTCGCAGGACAGACAGGCCTGGACGTTGTCGCCGTCGACATCAAGCAGGATTTTCTCGATCGGGCGAAAGGTACCATCGAGAAAAACCTCGGTCGTATGGTCAAAAAGGAAAAACTGACCCAGGACCAGGCGGATGCCGCCCTTGGAAACATCAACTTCACCACTGACTATGACGCGCTGAAAGATCGCGAACTCATCGTCGAAGCCGCCACCGAGAACCCGGACATCAAGTTCAAGGTGTTCAAACAGTTGGACGAGCTGGCGCCGGAAGGCACGATCCTCGCGTCCAACACCTCGACGATCTCGATCACCGAAATCGCCGCGCACACCAACCGTACCGACAAGGTTATCGGGATGCACTTCATGAATCCCGTGCCGATGATGAAACTGGTCGAGGTGATTCGCGGACTGGCGACCTCGGATGAGACGTACGCCGCTGTTGACGAACTGTCGAAGACGATGGGCAAAGTGCCGATCGTGGTCAACGATTACCCCGGTTTCGTCGCGAACCGTATCCTGATGCCGATGATCAACGAAGCCGTGTACGCGTTGATGGAAGGCGTCGGCGGCGTCGCGGAAATCGACGGCGTGATGAAGCTCGGCATGGCGCACCCGATGGGACCGCTGCGTTTGGCGGACCTGATCGGCAACGACGTTTGCCTCGCGATCATGGAAGTCTTGCACAGCGGCCTCGGCGACAGCAAGTATCGCCCGTGCCCGTTGCTGCGCAAGATGGTCGCCGGCGGATTCCTCGGCAACAAGACCGGTGTCGGCTTCTACGATTACCGTGAAGATCCGCGGAATCCGGTCGCGCGCTCGTTCTAAGTGTGTCGTGGGGACACTTACGGTGTAGGTGTCCCCCAGTGAAAGTGATAAATCGGGGACACTTTGGGGACAAAGTGTCCTCCGATTGGCATGTCCTGGGCTTACAGCCCCGGACATCCGATGTTTCAAGGCGGCGTTCGTCTGGCGGGTGCACCACGCATTTGTGAAGGACGAATACCGTGAATACTCCAGAACGTTTTGGCTACAACAAGTGGTTCGATAAGCAGGTCAAGCAGTACGAAAAGCAGGAATCTTCGCGTCGCAACGTGACACCCGCGCGTGTCCTCGCAGACAACCGTGACGTGTTTATCCTCGGCGGCGCGCAAGTTTCGCTTGCCGAACTGAGCGGCAACCTGCTGCACACTCTGACGCCCGAAACCCGGCCCGTCGCCGGAGATTGGGTGCTGGTTGACGACGCCCACGACCGCGCGATCATCCATCATGTGCTCGCGCGACGCACCGCTCTGTTCCGTCGTGCGGCCGGCTCCGAACACGCACGCCAGATCCTCGCGGCAAACGTTGACACCTTCTTCATCGTCGTCGCCACCAACCGCGACTTCAGCACCCGGCGTGTCGAGCGCTACCTCACCCTCGTGTGGGATTCCGGCGCCGATCCGGTGATCGTGCTGAACAAGGTCGACCTCGTGGATGATCCCGCGCCGATGCTGGACGAGCTCGCGGCGGTCGCGCCCGGCGTGCCAGTGCTGCCCGCCAGCGCCGAACGCGGGGACGGTCTCGACCGGCTGCACGCGTACCTCGAACCGGGGCAGACTGTCGCCCTGGTCGGGTCGTCTGGTGTGGGAAAATCGTCCATCATCAACCGGTTACTCGGCGAGGAACGGCAGGCTGTAACGTCGCTGTCCGAGTTCGAATCCGGAGTGGGACGACACACCACCACCCGGCGTGAATTGATCGAGCTGCCGGACGGCGGCCTGCTGCTCGACACACCGGGCATGCGTGAAATCGGCATGGTCGACGACGAACACGGGCTGGACACGTCGTTCTCCGACATCGCGGACTATGCGGAACAGTGCCGGTTCCGGGACTGCCAGCACGTCAGTGAACCCGGCTGCGCGGTGATCGAGGCCGTCGAACACGGCGAACTCGACCCCGCACGCCTGGACAGCTATCGCAAGCTGCAGAAGGAAGCGGCGTACATGGAACGGCGGGACGATCCGGTCCAGGCCGCAAACCCGAAACAGCGCTGGAAAGCCATCACCAAGAACTGGAAATCCGTCACCAAACAGATGGGCGACGGGACGAAGTTTAAGGAACGGTGAGTCGGATTTGGGTGGCCCGGGTTGGTTTCCAACCCGGGTTTGATTTTATTATTATCCATGGACTATTTCGAGTATCAAGTATTGATCAACCCACTAACAACCGTGTTGTCAGCCACACTTTGCCATAGTCGGGGGAGAAGAATGAAATCTGCAACCAGTTTTTTTTTACTCATTGTGTTGCTGATGCTGCAGGGATGCGTGGCGTCTATCGAGACGACCGGAACATTGGAACCTAAACCAACACAGGTGAATCGAGTTGCAATAGTAAATCAACTATCAGGTAAAATATATACAGAGAGGAAAGAGTTTACTCAGCAGCTGGTAGACAGACTTAAAAGGTACGGCATTGAGGCAACCGGATACCTCGTAACCGATTTGACATTCACAAATGACCTTAGGCAGGCAGTTGAAGAATTCAATCCTGACTTTATCATGACTGTGTCGCTTTCGGGGCAGAAAATCGAACTATATAACTATACAGTTAATAACTATACAGGGTACAGCTTTCCTGTTACTTCTACGTATACAGAGAATATAATTCTAATTACATTGTTTGATAATGATAATAATGAAATATGGAAAGCGACAGTAGAGGGGTCTCTTGGAGTAGATGCTGCACGGAAGATTGTCACTTCCTTTGTAACTGAAGTTCACCCAAATTATCAGAGAAGAGAATAACTCATTCAGCTAGGTTTTCTAAAAACTGATATCATTCATAAGTATAGTGGGAATTGTACGCCATCCCCATTCCACAACCGGCACTACATCATCCCCATTTCCAGTCGGGAGCTGGTTGGTTAGGGAGCCGCCGTCCCACGTTTCATAGGTGGCGGCGAAGAAATACAGGCCATCAATACCGTCCGGCCATTCCTCGGACATGCGGATCAGGGCTTCGACGACGGTGCCGGACGCGGTCTGGATGTCCGACTGGTTGTCGAACGGACCGCTCCAGTTGTTCGTGGACTCGTTGCCGATGAACAGATCCCACGCCGCCACTTGTCCCGCTTTCGCCCACATCGCTGGTTGTAACGCGCCCGGCTGCTCCGCGATCACGATGAAGACATCCTCACCCAACTCCGGTGCGGCGGTTGCGGCAGCGTAGAGCGAATCGCCACGAATCCCGCCCCACAACGAGAAGTCGCCCTGCTGGTAGAGCAGATGCGCGTTGTCGTCGAGGGTGCCGTCGATCAGCCAGCCGTCACCCCCACCCCCGCCGCCGTACGGGCCGACGTAGACATGCTGGATCGGGCTGCGGGTCACGTGGCCCTGCGTGTCGATCGCCTTGACGTAATAGTCGAGCAGGCGGTTGGACGCGATCCCGGGCACGGTACGGCGGTACTCGTACGCCTTCGCGAGCGGGTCGTCGTTGGTCTGCGGCTCGATCCACGACGCCGCCATTGGCAACGATCGCCATGCGCTGACGCCCGGCCCGCCGATGTACGTCTCGTTGGCGTGGGTGGATGGGTCGTTGAACCCGTCGGCGTCGGCGCGGACCAACAGTTCGACGGACGCGATGCCGTCGAGGTCGTAAGCATAGGTCCAGACGTCAAACGCCGCCGGTTGCTGCAAGTCCCACTCGGTCGCGCCGGGATTGTACGGTTCGCGTTGCGGGAGGAAGATGGTCGGGCCAAGGTCAGCGTTCGTGGCATACGGCTGCGCCAACGGGATCGCGAGATTTGCGGCGCGGGTCGGGTGTGTGTCCCAGATGCCGCCCTGGGAACCATCCCAATACCAGTAGTCGGACGCTTCACCCATGTGCAGGTAGCGGGCGGCTTCCTGGACATCTGCGTTGCCGGATGCGTTGAGCCACGCGGCGGTGACGATGTGCTTGGCCGCCGTGATCACGCCCCAGCTGTTGATATCCGGGCTGTAGCCCTGGTACGGATCACCCAGCCATTTCATGAATTCCGGATCCCCGGCGTCCGCACCGGCCCACGAACCTGGTTCGACATGGATGATGTCATTGGGCGCGGGCGGGAACCGTTCGAGGTAATCCTCGATCGTGGTGCATTCGAAACGGTCATCGTTGGCGGCAAGCCAGTTGACGAACGATTGGAAATTGTTGTGGTAGTAGGAATCGGTGCCGCCGCCGTGGTTGTCGCCGTCATGGTGCAGCACGACGAGGATCGGGTGCGCGGGATCGGTGTTGTATGGCTCGAGCTGGCTCATGACGTAATCATATTGCAACGCGCCGAAGCCGCCGCGGCCGTCCTCGTTGCCGAGGTAACGGCTGGCCGGGACAGTGATGATGCGGCGCTCCTCGCCGGTGACGGGGTCAACGTGCTCGACGTAATGCGGCTGATGACCCCACTGTGCGGACACTTGCGTTGGTGCCCAAAGACCGTCCAACTGCAGCCAGTCGCCAGGGTTTGGGTTGCGAATTTCGGATACGTTCGGCTCGACCACCGATCCGCCGGAAGTCCACGGATAGCCCTGGCAAGCGCGATCGAAATGGATGTTGTCGACCAGCACCCACTCCAGCCCCTCGTTGACCAGCGCGGGGATCATCTCGATGCTGAACGCGTTTTCCGGCGGGAAGATGCCGTTGGACGAGCCGCCGTCAAATTCCTGCAGGTCCAACGCGCGGTGGTTGGCGATCTGCATGGCGGTGTCGCTATCCCAGAGCAGGCCCATCAACGGGTGGAAATAGCCAAAGCCGACCATGTCGATGCGGGGATTGCCGAGAGCGGTGTAGGTCGTGGACATCTGGTTCCAGGGCGTGTGCCAACCGCTGAACGCGACGCCGGCGTTCTCGAGGGTGTTGAGGTTCTCGACCAGGCTACCGGTGAACGAAACCTGCGCGCCGAAATGGTCCATGCCGGCGTTGATGCCCATCTGCACCGCATCCGCCGGCCACCAGGTGTACGGGCCGGTGCGGGTGGTGTGGATGTCGTAGATCGAGTAATCGTAGTGATTCGCGGCTTCGGTTTCGACGATCGTCTCGCCGGGGTAATAGATCGGCTGGTGCATGTGCCACAAGAACGCGATGTGGATCTTCTGCGCGGAGGCTGGCGTGGCGAACAAGAACAAAGTTAGGATCAGGAACTGGGTAGCTGGTATGCAGGCGCGAAACCGCATCGGGATCTCCGGATGGGATGACCGGTTGTCGATGGTCGGACATTTCTCGTTCGGGTAAAATAAGCATGCCGTGCCCGAAGACACGGCAAGGGAGAGATGCTCGAAAAATGCTCGACAGCGTCTAAATCAGGGACAGACGGTAGGTTTTCTGTGAATTTCGTAACGTAAAATCCACCGTCTGTCCCCGATTTAATGGTGCAAATCACTCAGGAACAGGACATTTAACTCCTGCGTCAAGTGTTTCAGCGAAGTAGCGTCACTCTACGGATTTCGTCCATTTGGCCGGGAACAATTGCTCGAATAAAGTACGAGCCGCTGGCGAGATCGTACGCGTCGAAGCTGAACTCGTGTGTACCGGCAGGGATCCGTCCGTTTGCAATTGTCGACACTTGGCGCCCGGCCAGATTGAAGACGCGGACGGTCAATTCGGCCGATTGCGGCAAGATCACATTGAAACTGGTGCTTGAGTTGAATGGGTTCGGGTACGCTGGGCTGAGGGTGAACGCGGATGGTTGGGCCGCACTGCCGGGTGCGTCATCGATGGAGAGTTCCATCGTGAAGTCGGGGAAACCGCCGATCGGCATGCCGGGTCCGCCGTACACGCCCATGTCGCAAGCGGTCGTGCCTTTGGCCGGCCACAATGCCTGCCCCGGGTCGTTAAGGTCTTCCATGTCCAGGATTGATGGATCGCCGTCATCGACACCGTCCGAGGCATCGCTCAGCACGTAGAACGTGTAGTCGTCAAAGAACGGCACCCCGGCGATGTTGCCTTCGCCAGTGAGCAAGTTGTAGCTGAGGTTATAGCTGAAGGTTGGGGAGATGCCGCCAGCGTTGCTGTACACCGTCGCGGACGCTTCGTTGAAGATATTGTTGCGAAACTCGACCGGCGTTGCGACTTGCGCACTGCGGAAGAGACGGTTCGATCCGGAGGCGACCGAACTGCCCGCGATCGTGTTGTTTGAGAACGGTTCGGCGGTTGTTGCGTACCAGTAGTAGCAGATGGTGCCACCGTACGTATTCGCGCCCAGGTGGTTTGAGGTAAACAGGTTGTTCTGCACCGTGCTGACATTCTTGTTCATTGCGAACGCGCCGGAATACTCATCGGCGTAGTTGTTGTAGAAGACATTTCGTTTCATCGTGATGTCGGTCCACCAGATGGTCATTCCGCCACCGCCGATCGGCATGTTGACCCCTTGAGACACGACGTTGTTGTCGCGGAATACGTTGTCCAGGATGCTGAGATAGCCGTCTCGCTCGTTGTCACTCCAGACACAGAGCCCACCGCCTTCGCGGAACAATGCACCGCTGTCGTTGACATTGGTGCCGTCCCCGCCGATGATGGTCAGCCCACGGATTTCGCTGGTAGTTCCAGGAATGTCTGTCCACAGGACTGTGGACGCCGTGTCCGCGCCATTCATCGCGGACCCGTCGATTACAGTCGCGGTGATCGTCGCCGGATCGCCGTTCAGGACGAACTCGCTGGCGAGCACCAGCTCCTTACCGTAGATGTGGACATTCTCGACATGCCGGCCCGGTTCAACGAGGACGGTGTCGCCCGGTTCGCCGGGGGCGGAGTCCACGGCGGCTTGGATCGATGGATACATCGAAGGGACGCGGTACAGGGTGGCGTGGCCAATTTCGGCAACGGTCAAGCCGATAAGAATGGCGAGAATGAGTGGAATCCGGCTGGTTACTAACAGCTGTGGGAGTCGATGGTAACCGTACTTTTCAGACATGATACACCTCCGGGAAAACGTTTCTTGCAGACCCATTTCCCGACAGCATGATCCTGCCCAACCCGTGTTCGCTGGATAAGGATCGCACGTGAACGGCCGTTTACTGTGCGCCGTACACGAGCCCCGTTCGTTGTGCACCCGGACGAATGTTAGGTAATCTTAACCCCCTGCATCAAGTGCGAAGCCTGGATTGGACAAGATGGTGCGAGCATGGTTGGATCGAGGGGGCAATCTGTACAAGAAGGACAAACTTGACACCCCGGACCAAACGGCCCGGGGTGTGTGGTCGTGGTAACGTGATACCAAGACCCGAAAACGGGGTCGGTTGCGTTACTGCAGCAACGTCACCTTCTGAACCTGGTTCAGCTGGCCCGGAACCGACGCGCGGATGAAATACAGGCCGCTGGCGAGACCGGAGGCGTCCACCGTGAACTGGTGGCTGCCGGCGTTGATCCTGCCATCGCTGAGGGTCGCGACAACCTGACCCTGGATGTTGTACACGGTCAGGCTCAACTCGCCAGCTTCAGGCATGGTGATGCTGACCGAGGTGGTCGGGTTGAACGGGTTCGGGTATGCCGCACTCATGGCAAACTCGACCGGGACTTCGACCGGTGTTGTCTGGTCCTCGAACGCGAGCGTGCTGTTCTGCGGCCAGGTAGCCGGGTCGGTAACGACCGATTCCGCGCCAGCGCCCAGTTTGGTGAACGTGAACGTGTCTTCCACGTACGTATTCTGCGTACCGAGACGGCCGGTGAAGATGTACTCGCCTGCCGGAGCGAGCGCCGGAAGGGTCAGTGACAGACCTTGAACCGTGGTGTTGAGGTAGGCCGAAATGGTGACCGGAGCCGTGCTGATCGGGCCGAAGAACTGGCCGTTCGGGAAGTTGAGGAAAGTCTTGTAGGTCACGCCCTGGTTGAAGGTGGTACCGAGCGTGTTGATCACGCTGGCGTCATAAAAGAGCGTACCACCGTTGGCCGGGATTTCGGTAATCACACCGGTGAGGGAGAAGTAGACCGCATCCCAGGTCACGCTGATCGGACCGGCCGGGCCGGATTCGCCTTCCGGATCGTAGTCGGCGGTAACGGTGTATTCGTAGGTTTCCCACAGCGTCGGCATGGTGTCAACGTAGCTGAAGGTGGTCGCGCCGACACTACCGACGAGGTTGCCGTCACGGTAGATGTTGAAACCAACCAGTTCGTCCAGCGCGTTGCCGCCACCACCCTGGCCGTAACGGTCAAAGACGCGCACATTTTCGGCGACCGGCAGCGGTTCGTTGACCGGGTTGCCCATGTCGTCAAAGTAACCGGCGACCGGTTCGCCCGGCTGAGCCGGTGCGGGGACGGCGTCCGGCGCGGCGGTGAAGATGCAGGTAATCTCATCGTACCAGGTGACGTTGTACGCTTCGATCACACCAACGTAACCCTCGGGATAGCTGTTGTCGGTGAAGCTGTTGTGGTAGGTGCCGTTGATGTAGAGGTCGTAGGTTCCGTTGGAGCCCTGGACATTCATCGTGTTGACCGCGCCCTGGCCGGTGTTGATGCCGGTGCCGGTGCTCCAGGAAATGACGCTGGATGCCGAGCCGTTGGTGTACTTCCAGACCGACCAGCTGGTGTTGGAGATGTACATGCCGTAGCCCTGGAAGTCGGCGTCGCGCGGACCATTGACGCACCACATGACACCACGCGATGAAGTTGAACCGTCCTGAATTTCAAAGGTGCTTTCAAGGTCGAAGCTGCTGAATTCGATCTCTTCGTACGCGCCGGTCTGCCACGTGTTGCTGGCGGATCCGTCGATCTTGGCATAGCCGTCATCAAAGGTGATCGACTGAACCAGCCAGTTCCAGGATGCGCCCGGATCGTTGTCAAACGTTTCCGCCAGACCCGCCGGTGGTTCTTCCCACGTCAGTTCGACTTCGCCGTCGGTCAGCACTTCCGCGGCGAGATTCATCGGGGGAATCGCCTGCCCGAACGCCGAAGCGACGAACAGCATTCCCAATGCAAACAGTACGACTTGCTTCATCATGTTCCCCTTGTGTTGGACCCTGGTATGGTAGCACTCCTGCAAAAAGACCTGGATAGTTTCGTTCAGCATCGCCGATCCGCGTGTCCCGTTGACACTCGTCACTGTTGCAAAAACCTGATCGTCAAGAGGGCGGCCGGGCAAGCCTGGCCTGTAGGGCACGCCCTTGCAGGCGTATCGTCGGAAGCGGGGAGGTAGCGTACACTTTCTTCCGTTCAGCGTTGTTCAACGCGGCCCATGCAAGTCGGCTCAACTGTAAACTGAACGATCCCTAGATCATGCAAAATTCAAGATCGTATTGCAAGCCGTTTGGCGTTTTTGTCAAACGTGATTCAGTGTCCCGAGGGCCGCAGGAGAGACAAAAAACACCCCGAACCGTTGCCGGTCCGGGGTGCCCTCTCAATCGGAAGGAAAACGGCATTCAGCCGATCAAGCTGTTAACGGAGCAAGGTCACCTTGCGAATCTGATCCATCTGTCCCGGAACCACGGCGTGCACGAAGTACAGGCCACTGGCGAGACCGTTGGCGTCAAACGTGAAGGTGTGCTGGCCGGCATTGATCTGGCCATGCGCCAGCGTCGCAACCTTCTGACCCTGAACGTTGTAGACCACTACCGACAGATCCGCCGCTTCCGGCATGGTGATGCTGATCGTGGTGGTCGGGTTGAACGGGTTCGGGTACGCAGCGCTCATCGCGTAGTCAACCGGAACCTCAACTGGAGTGTTCAGGTCTTCAAACGCGAGCGTGCTGTTCTGCGCCCAGGCGCTCGGGTCGGACATGTAGGTGTTGTCCGTCGCGGCCGCGAGCTTGTTGAAGTCGACCGTGTCCTGCACGTACATGTTGTTCGTGCCGAGACGGCCTGTGAAGACATAGTCACCCGCCGGAGCATGCGCCGGCAGCGTCAGGAACAGACCCGAAACCGTGGTGTTGACGAAGGCCGGGATAACGACCGGCTGCTGACTCAGCGGACCAAAGTTCTGGCCGTTCGGGAAGGTCACGTATGTCTTGTAGAACACACCCTGCGAGAAGGTCTGCGGCAAGGTGTTGAGCAGGTGTGCATCGTAGAACATCGAACCACCCGCCGCCGGGATTTCCGTGATCTGGCCTTCGAGTGTGAAGAAGACCGGTTCCCAGGTCACGACAACCGGGCCCGCCGGTGACGATTCGCCTTCCGGATCGTACACCGCAGTGACGGTGTATTCGTAGGTTTCGTTGAGCGTCGGCATCGTATCGATGTAGCTCAACGTCGCCATGCCAACAGAACCGACGAGGTTGCCGTCGCGGTAAATGTTGTAGCCCAGCAGTTCTTCAAGGGCATTGCCAGATTCGCCGAAGCGATCATAGGCACGGCCCGGGACGTAGTAATCATCCGGGTTGGTGATCACACGACCCATGTCGTCACGAAGCACGGTTTCCAGTTCGCCCATCTGCGCCGGGGCATCCGGAGCATTTGCGGCGAACATGCAGTTGATGTCATCAAACCAGGTTTCGTTGGTGTAGGCGCAAGCCATGCCAACATAACCAGACGCGTAGGTCGCGTCCGAGAAGCTACCCTGGTAGGTGCCGTTGATCGTGATGTCGAAGGTGCCGTTGCTGCCGTCAATCTGCAGCGTGTTGACAGCGCCAACGCCGGTGTTGATGCCAACACCCGTGGTCCAACCGATGATGTTCTGCGGGGCGCCAGCAACGTAGTACCACGCGGAATAGCTGGTGTTGCTGATATACACCGCGTAGCCTTCATAGTCAGCGTCCTGGGTGCCGTTCCCGCAGAACAACAGACCCGTTGAATAACCCTGCGTGACCTGATACTGAATGGTCGTGCTGCAGCTGAAGTTATCAAAGGCGAGGTTCATGTATGTACCAGAACCCCAGTCCGTGGTGTTGGCGACGACGTCAAATTTGCAGAAACCGCCATCAATCATGTATGAACCAGGGCCAACGAAAAATTCGAATCCCTGAGCGAGACCGTCTTCAAAGTCCTCAACCAGACCCTCCGGCGGTTCTTCCCAAGTCAACTCGACATCACCGGCCGTCATCACTTCAGCCTGCAGATTCATCGGAGGCACTGCCTGGCCGAAAGCCATACCGGCCACCAGCAATCCGAGCACGAGCATGACTACATGTTTCATCTCTTTCCCCTTTAGGTTTGACCCTGCATGGACGAGTCCACGCTGCTGCCTTGAACTACGTTATCAAGATCCGTGATTCGGCTGAAACTGGAAATCTGCACCAGACTTCGCACTGTCAAGTCAGAGTCAAAACCATCACTCGCCAAGACAACAGAGGGAGACCCACCCTCTCTAACGGAAAGGCGCAGTCTCCCAAATCAACGTGAACAGTCGGTGCTTGTTTTCCAGTGACCCGAGGTCACAGATCGCGTTTTGTGCCAGATCGTACAGCGAAAAAAGTCAGTTCACCTCAGCGTCAAAGCATGCACATTATTCGAGCCGCCCGCAAGACCTGATGGGAATTTTTTGCATTCACCATCCTCGCTCGTGGAGCAGCAAGCTGCAGGTTTACCTGTCTTTCGACTGCTGAGATTCACCGTTCGGTGAAGGACGTCCGGTCCGTCAGGATCATCCGGTTCACAATACAGATGCTGTCAGAATGGACCGTCTCCGGGGGGTATCTGAATGAGCATACGCCACCTCTCAGCTGCAAAACCTTGTGCAGGCCAGCCGCGATAGCAGCGTCCAATTCAAGGGAAAGGCTTGATATTCCAATGGTTTGGATGAGCTACAAGCCCCATCCGCGGCTCACCTTCCGCAGATGATTCCCTCGCACTTAAGATAGAAAATGGAAAACGGAATCCACTATCCAATCAATGGTTTTGTAAAAAATCCCACAGACCTCCAGAGTCAGCCGCATCCCGTTAAACCATCCGTCTTTCCATTCAGACTGCGCCTGCAGGGAGGCAATCTGTCCCCGGCTTCGAACCAGATGTACCTTCAGGACGTACAACAGGAAAACCATCTCTCGCGTGCAGCGGCTGATCGGAATCAAGGGGAACCATGACAAGAAAAACCACCTTCCGCACAGTGCTGTTGTTCGCCACCCTGGTGGCGATACTGACCGGCTGTGCGTCCGAACGATTCATCCAGCAGAACGCGTTCGAAGTCGATGCGCGCACCGAATCCACCACCGAGTCCACCGCGACCCTCAGCCCCGACCGCTCGATTGGTGTGGAAGCGGCCTGGCGGCGAAACTGGATCAACGGTCTGAGCGGACCGATGGACCCGTTGCCGGAGCCAAGCATGGGCTATGGTGTTGGTATGTTCGGCGGCTACAGCAACGTGGATGGTGGCGCGCCGTATGACGATGGGGACGGCGTGTTGAATGACGTCGCGCGGACCGGCCTGTTGTTCACTCTCGCCTGGACCAATTCCGCCGACTTCTACGAGGAATCGCTGGCGACCGAGTTCAGCCTGAAATGGGGTTGGGCGTTCGCAGAACGGGAACGGCGGGAAGCAATTGACGTCATTGGTATCACGCGCCAGTCGTACTTGTTGCTAGCGCCGTCGGTGACGGTTCGCACTCCGGTGCGGTTTCAGTTCGGCGGGATCACCACGGTGCTGGTTGCCGGAACGGAGGCCGGGTTCTATTCCTCCGGGGAGGAAGATCGCTTCCGAACAGTCAGCGTCAACCTCGGCCTGCAGTTTTTCAATCCCTAATCTCGGCAGATACATAACTCCTGCGACAAACAACCCCGGCCAGAATGACCGGGGTTGTCTCTTTTTGACGCGAAAACGCGTCCTCAAGTTGCTCAGGAACAACACGTTTAACGAATCAGCGTCACTTTGCGAATCTGATCCAGTTCACCAGGCACAAATGCTCGAATAAAGTACAAGCCGCTGGCGAGGCCGTGCGCGTCGAAGGTGTACTCATGCTGACCGGCGCTGGCTTGACCGTCCGCGAGGGTCGCGACACGCTGGCCGGCGATGTTGTAGACCGTGACCGTCAGCTCAGATGCGTCGGGCAGGCTGACACTGAACGAGGTGCTCGGGTTGAACGGGTTCGGGTAGGCTGCGCTCAGCGAGTAGGCTGACGGGAGCGACACTACCGCCGCACCGTCTGCCGCGATGCTGAACTCACCCTGTGCGGTCCACTGCTCCGGATCGAACTCGATGTTATCCGCGGCAACGCCCTGCTTCTCGAACGTGAAGCTGTCCATCACCAGGCTGGTCGGGTAATTCCCGAGGTGCCCGGTGAAGACGTACTCTCCACCCGGCGCGAGGTTCGGAATGTTCTGGTTCAACCCCTGCACGGTAACGTTCAGGAAGCCCGGGATGGTGACGGTGCGTGTCATTAACGGGCCGAACAGCTGACCGTTCGGCAGCTCGATTTCGGTCCACCAGTTGACGTTCGGGAACGTTTGCGGCAGGGTGTTCCAAATGGATACGTCGTAGAAGACCAGTCCACCCTCCGGAGGTACCGTAGTGACCTGTCCGATGAGGTCGAGCACCACGGGTTCCCAATTTACCAGAATCGGTCCGGCCGGGGACGATTCGCCTTCCGGATCGTAGTAGGCCGTCACGGTGTACGTGTGCTCGCCCAGCGACGGCAGCGTGTCATCGTAGGATTCGGTCGTGGCCGTACCGACAAAATCGCCGTCACGATAGACACGATACTCGACGAAGTCGTCAATCTCATCCGAGGAGGACCACCCCTGTTCGAACTTGTTGAAGACGGTGCCGGATGGAGTGTAAACCTGGTCGGTGGGACGACCCAGATCGTCATAGTTGCCGGCGATCGGGGTACCGATCTCCACATCGTCTGTGCCCGGCGGTACAATTCCGAACAAACCGCTGATGTCGTCGTACCACACCTCATTGTCATACGCAGTGACGATGCCGACATAGCCGGAAGCATGATCGCTGTCCGTCACTGAGCTGACGTACGTGCCGTTGATGTACATGTCGAACGTTGATCCGTCGGCTGTCAAGGTCAACGTGTTGACCGCTCCGGGACCCTCGTTGATCAACGCGCTGTCGGTCCAGGGAACGACATTCGTGATCGACCCGTTGTTGTACTTCCACAGAGAATAGGAGTCCAGCGTGTGCGCGATCCAGAAACCGTAACCCGTGTAATCGGTGTCTTTCGGGCCATCGGCACGGAACAACAAGCCACGCGACAACTGACCCTGCTGATACTCAAAGGTGGTGGAAACGGTCAGGTTGTCAAAGGTTACGCCGGTGTACACCCCGGATCCCCAGTCGCTACCGGTGGTCATGTCGATTTTCGCGTAGCCGTCTTCAATGACATAGGTTCCGCCCGGGGCGTACCAGTCGAAATCCTGCGCAAAGCCGTCCTCAAAGTCCTCGACCAGACCATCCGGTGGTGGTTCCCACGTCAATGATACATTGCCCCCCTGCAACAACTCGGCCTGCAAGTTGATCGGAGGCACAGCCTGCCCGAATGCACTGCTGACGAGCAGCAATCCCAGCAACAGCGGCAGATACGTTTTCATCTCTCCCTCTCAAGTGATCCCTCATGACGAACAAAAATACAGCTTAACCAGCCCGGAAGACTCGAAAATCTGTTATTTCAGCATTTTTTTTGAGAGTGGGGAGCGGTGGCGAGCAGAAAAGGGAGACGGCCAAACTGCCCGTCTCCCCTTGAACACGTGTGAGGGTTTTGCTTACCGCAGCAGAGTCACCTTGCGGATCTCGTTCAGCTGACCCGGGACCACCGCCTGCACAAAGTACAGGCCGCTTGCGAGGCCGGATGCGTCGAAGGTGTATTCGTGCTGACCGGCGCTGGTCATGCCATCCGCGAGGGTCGCGACACGCTGGCTGGCGATGTTGTAGACCGTGACCGAGAGTTCGGCGGCGTCAGGCAGGCTGACACTAAACGACGTGCTCGGGTTGAACGGGTTCGGGTAGGCCGCGCTCAACGAATAGGCAGAGGGCAGCGCGACAGCGGTTTCGCCGTCCGCGGCGAGGGCGAACTCACCTTCCGATACCCAATCAGCGGGATCAAAGGCGATTGCACTTGTACCCACTCCCAGCTTCTCAAACTCAAAGCTGTCTGAGACGATGCTGTTTGGGAAAAAGCCAAGGTTTCCGTAGAACGTATAGACCCCAGTCGGCGCGAGTTCGGGGATGTTCTGCGCTAACCCCTGAATTGTCACATCCATGAATCCCTGTATGGTCACGTTCTGGAACGCCAACGGACCAAAGGCCTGCCCGTTGGGAAGGATGACTGAAGTCCACCAGTTGACGTTGTTGAACGTCTGCGGCAACGTGTTCAGCAAGCTGGCATCGTAGTAAATCAGTCCGCCTTCAGGTGGGACGGTGGTGATCTGGCCGGTCAAGGTCAGGACCACAGGTTCCCAGTTGACCAGCATCGGCCCAGCCGGGCTGGATTCGCCTTCCGGATCGTAGTAGGCCGTCACGGTGTACTCATACTCACCCGGTTGCGGCAGGTAATCGGTGAACGCCTCGGTAGTCGTTGCGCCGATGAACGAACCGTCTCGATAGACGCGATATTCGATGAACTCGTCAATCTCGCGGGACGCTGATCCTGACTGAGCAACATCCAGCACAGGAGTGGAACGACTCACCTGGTCGTCCAGCGGTTGTCCGAACTCATCGCACACGACGCCTGGCTCAACGGCCCGCTGTTCCGCTTCCGGCACCATCACCGCACCGTACAGGCAGGTGATTTCGTCGTACCACGTTTCCACGATGCTGGACGCCACCGCGCCGACCATGCCGGTTGGATAGGTCGCATCGGTGAACGAGCTGACGTAATTGTCGTTGATGTAGAGGTCGAAACTGCTGCCCGATCCCACCACCTTGAGCCGGTTCGAATCGCCGACACCGGTATTGATGTAGGAACTGGGTGTCCAATCATTTACCAAGGTCAATGAGCCATTATCGTACCGGTAGACCGCATAATTAACGGCGTTGTACGCCACATAGAACGCGTACCCGTTAGATCCGGTCGCCTGTGGTCCATCCGCACGAAACAGCAGGCCGCGCGAGTTGGTGCTGACCGAATTGACAAACTCGCCTTCCAACGTGAAGTCATCGAAATCGAGATTGGTAAACCACGCTGATTTCCAAGTTGACCAGGAGTTGCATTTCAAGTAGCCATCATCAACGTACCAGATATTGTCCGCCGGATAATAATCGAAACCATCGGCCACTCCATCGTTGAAATCTTCGACCAAACCATCAGGTGGCGGTTCCCACGTCAACGAAACCTCACCCGCCAACAACAGGTCGGCGTTCAGGTTAATCGGCGGTATCGCCTGGCCAAACGCACAAGCTGCCAGCAAAATGGCAGTCATCACCCCGGCAATCGTCTTCATCGTTTCCTCCCGTAGCATCCATGGTTCAGGTATAGTAACTCAGGAATTGACTGACGGCTAAGGCAATTCGCCGGTAAGGTGAAATAACTACGGCCCCGATGGAGCACCTTGGATAATAAAACGGGGCAATGACTATGCGGCCATTACCCCGTGATGACAGATGTGAGCGTTGCAGATTACCGCAGCAGAGTCACCTTGCGGATCTCGTTCATCTGACCCGGCACCACCGCCTGCACAAAGTACAGGCCGCTGGCGAGGTCGTGCGCGTCGAAGGTGTACTCGTGCTGACCGGCGCTGGCCTGACCGTCTGCGAGGGTCGCGACACGCTGGCCGGCGATGTTGTAGACCGTGACCGTCAGCTCAGATGCGTCGGGCAGGCTGACACTGAACGAGGTGCTCGGGTTGAACGGGTTCGGGTAGGCTGCGCTCAACGAATAGGTTGACGGCAACGATACTGCCGAAGCGCCATCCGACGTCAAGACCAGATCAGAACCTGACCAGTCGGACGGATCAAAGTCCACCGCGTCAGTTCCCGTACCCAGCTTCTCAAACGTGAAGCTATCGCTCAGGTAACTGACCGGATAAAATCCGAGATGACCGGTCAGAGTGTACGTTCCCTCCGGGGCGTAGACCGGAATATCCTGAGTCAGTCCTTGGACGGTCGCGTCCATGAAGCCGGTAATGGTCACGTTGACCATGGTCAGCGGACCGAACACCTGCGAGTTTGGCAGTTCAACCTCGGTCCAGTAGCGAACGTTCTGGAACGTTTGAGCGGTTGTGTTCCACACATGGGCGTCGTAAAAAACCGTTCCGCCCTCCGGTGGGATCTGGGTGATCTGACCCGTAAGGTCAAGGAACACCAGCTGCCAGTTGACCACGGCCTCATTCGACGGGCTGGATTCCCCCTCGTCGTAGTAGGCGGTTACGGTGTAGGTGTACTCGCCAATCGAGGGCAGGTTGTCGGTAAAGGCTTCCGTCGTCGATGTACCGATCTGAACGTTGTCGCGGTAGATCCGGTACTCGATGAACTCATCGATCTCGCGTGAAACCGGTTCCACAGGTTGAGTTGGCTGGACCATGTCGACCATTTGCCCGTTCAGCGGGATGCCGAATTCGTCACACTCGACACTCGGTGTCGTCTCCTGCGGATGCATGGAGGCTGGAACGAGCGTTGCTGCCGGAATGCAAGTAATCTCATCGTACCAGACGGTTGCAGAACTGGACGCTATGCAGCTGACCATGCCCGACGGATGATCGTCGTCGGTAAACGAGTTGACATAATTCCCGTTGATGTAGAGGTCAAAGCTGTTGCCGGAACCGACCACACGCAGGGTGTTGGTTTCTCCCTGACCCGTGTTGACGTAGGGACTGGTCGTCCACGAAATCGGGGTGGAACTTGTCCCGTTGACAAACTTGTAGATCGAGTAGTTGCCGGATGACAACGCTACATAAAAGTTGAATCCGTTGTAGTCGGTATCGCGAGGTCCGTCCGCACGGAACTGAATGCCGCGGGAATTGTTGCTGGCGACATTCTGAAACGTTGCTTCAACGTCGAAATCCGTGAACTGCATGCCGGTGTACCACGCACACTGCCAGGCCGAACTCGTCAACATCTTCAGGTATCCGTCTTCAACGACGAAGTCATTGGGGTCTGGATAGTACTCGAAATCCTGCGCCAGACCATCCTCGAAGTCTTCCACCAGTCCATCCGGTGGTGCATCCCAGGTGAGCTGAACTTCCCCAGCCTGCAGCAACTCGGCCTGCAGGTTGATGGGTGGAATGACCTGTCCAAAGGCCACCGCTGCCAGCAGGCAACACATGACTCCAGCCAGCATATACCGCATAAGAACCTCCCCATGAAAAACAAACCAGTTGTCGGAATACACCTTCCCTCAGCGAGCAAAGTACTTCAAGTCTTTCGTTTGTGCACGACTTTCTCACACACTTTCGATTTTCGCTGATTGCATTGAGAGCCGACGATATATCCAGTGAGCAGACTGCGTTCGATACTGCTGGGAGATACTCGGGCCGCTGAATTTCAGCGGCCCGAGTGGAAATCTCCAAGCTGTGAGCACTACGCGCGGACATTACCGCAGCAAGGTCACCTTGCGGATCTCGTTCATCTGACCCGGGACCACCGCCTGCACAAAGTACAGGCCGCTTGCGAGGCCGGATGCGTCGAAGGTGTATTCGTGCTGACCGGCGCTGGTCATGCCATCCGCGAGGGTCGCGACACGCTGGCCGGCGATGTTGTAGACCGTGACTGTCAACTCAGCCGCGTCAGGCAGGCTGACGCTGAACGACGTGCTCGGGTTGAACGGGTTCGGGTAGGCTGTGCTCAAAGCATACTCAGCTGGCAACGAAACGGCTGATTCGCGATCCGAAGCCAGGTCCAGTTCGCCCTGCGCGTACCAGCCGTCGAGGTTGTACTGGGCGTTGTCAGCCGTCACACCCTGCTTGTCGAAGGTGAAACTGTCCTGCAGGATGCTGTTCGGATAGTTGCCCATGTGGCCAGTGAACACGTAGTCGCCGCCCGGAGCGAGGTTCGGAATGTTCTGAGACAAGCCCTGAACGGTTGTGTTGAGGAAACCGGGGATGTTGACACTCATCTGGGTCAATGGGCCGAACTCCTGGCCGTTCGGGAATACGACTGTTGTCCACCAGTTGATGTTGTTGAACGTCTGCGGCAGCGTATTCCAAACGGAAACATCGTAGTAGATCAGTCCACCTTCAGGCGGGACGCTGGTAACCTGTCCAGTCAAGGTCAACACAACCGGTTCCCAGTTGACCAGCAGGGGGCCTGCCGGGGACGATTCGCCTTCCGGATCGTAGTAGGCCGTCACCGAATAGTTGTATTCACCCGGTTGCGGCAGGTTGTCGGTGTAGGCTTCGGTCGTCGACGAGCCGATGTAGTTCCCGTCGCGGTAGATGCGGTACTCGACGAACTCGTCGATCTCGTTCAGGTCACCGCCGCTGGGGTTGCCGGACTGTGCGGTCGCAAGCATTCGCTGCTGTTCACGCACGGCGGTTTCGTTCAACGGACGCCCCATCGGATCGAAGTCGCCTTGCAGTTGCTGGCCGTGGACGACCGGTGCATCGTCGGGAGCGGGGATCACGCCGAAGAGACAGGTGATCTCGTCAAACCAGACCGTGTTACCATACGCCGATACCGGGCCGACATAACCGCTGGTGAAATCGGAGTCCGTGAAGCTACCGACCTGGGTACCGTTGATGTACAACGTGAAAGTGCTGCCCTGACCGGTGACTTTCAATGTATTCGAGGCACCTGCACCTGTATTGATCAAGGCACTGCTGGTCCAGGAATGGACGTTAGTATAGTTACCGTTGTTGTATCTCCAGACCGAGAACATGCCGCCTGCGGTCCAGTAACCGTAGCCGTTGTACGTGTTGTCCTTGACCCCGTCACCGCGGAAGAGGATGCCGCGCGACGCAGTACCACTCACCTCTTCGTAGGTGATTTCGGCGGTGAAGTCGTCGAACGAGACCGCTTCATAGTAGCCGGAGGCCCAGTCTGTGCTGGAAGGCGAAATGATCTTGGCATATCCGCCGTCAATAGTCATCGATCCGGAGAAAACTTCCCAGATAAATCCCTGAGCCAGACCGTCATTGAAATCCTCGAACAGGCCGTCCGGCGGCTCTTCCCACGTCAGGGACACTTCGCCCGCCTGCATCAATTCGGCGTTCAGATTGATTGGCGGAATCGCCTGTCCGAACGCGCATGCAGCAGCAAACAGTGCCACAAGCAAAACTCCACTAATCCGTCTCATCAAATCTCTCTCCCTGTATACCCACCTGTGATGCGTAAAAGTAAACCAAGCCTAACCCTGATCCCACCACGAGATGTTGTTTTTATGTTTTTCTCAACCGCACTCGAGAGGCGGGTGGATAATCGTGCCGACGATATAAGCCGTTTATTAATAAAAACATCGACAATGCTAGTACCGGTGTTGACCGCTGTCTGTTCTGTTGGCACAGCTTGGGCCGGTTGCGTATACTTCGTAGCCCGGCAACTCCTGTTGCCGTTGTGCGCGTAAGGGGATCGTTGACCCGTGACGTTGCAACCAATTGTGAACGAGGAGAACATGGACTTCCGGCTGACTGAAGAGCAGGAGATGGTGCGCCAGACCGCACGTGATTTCGCTGAAAATGAACTGCGTCCAGGCGTTGCGGAACGCGACGAGAAGGAAATCTTCCCACGTGAGGCGATCCAGAAGCTGGGTGAGCTGGGGTTCATGGGGATGATCGTCAGCGAGGAATGGGGCGGATCTGGCTTTGACACCGTCACCTACGTCACCGCGATGGAAGAACTTGCGCGGGTTGACCCCTCGACCGAGATCATCTGTTCGGTGAACAATTCCCTCGTTTGCTACGCCCTCGAGAAGCATGGCAACGACTACATCAAGGAAAACTTCCTCAAGAAATTCGCGACTGGCGAGTGGCTGGGCGCCTTCTGCCTGACCGAGCCGGGTTCGGGGTCGGACGCCGCCGCGATGACCACGACCGCCGTGCAGGACGGTGACGAATGGGTGATCAACGGGGCGAAGAACTGGATCACCAACGGGAAGAACTGTGACGCGTACATGATGGTCGTCAAGACCGACCCGGAATCCGGACACCGTGGCACGACGACGTTCGTCGTCCCGCAGGACACGCCGGGCATCGAGATCGGCAAGCCGGAAGAGAAGATGGGCATTCGCGCGACGGACACGGTGTCGTTGACGCTGCAGGATGTCCGTGTCCCGGCGGCGAACATCGTCGGCAAGCCCGGCGACGGGTTCAAGATCATGCTGTCCGCGCTGGACAGCGGCCGCATGGGCGTCGCCGCGCAGGGGCTCGGCATTGCGCAGGGCGCGTTCGAAGCCGCGGTGAAGTATTCGAAGGAACGCGTGCAGTTCGGCAAGACGATCAGCCACTTCCAGGCGATCCGTAACAAGATCGCGGACATGGGGACCCGCATCACCGCCGCCCGTCAGCTGCTGCGCTATGCTGCATGGCGCAAGGACAGCGGCCTGTCGTTCAACCAGGAAGCCGCAATGGCGAAGGTGTACTGCTCGGAAGCCGCGACATACTGTGCGCTGGAAGCGATCCAGATCCACGGCGGCTATGGCTACACCAAGGATTATCCGGTGGAACGGATGCTGCGTGACGCCAAGATCACCGAGATCTACGAAGGCACCAACGAGATCCAGCGGATCGTGATCGCACGATCTGTTCTCGACGAGAAATAGGTCCGGGCACCGCTTTCAGAGACTCACATGGGCGTCGCACTGCGGCGCCCTTTTTCTGTAGCTTCGGACATGGAAACGATACCGCTGCTGCTCGCCCGTCACGCCCAGACCACCGCCAACGTCGGCAAGTGGATCTCCGGCTGGCGGAATGATGTCGATCTGACGCACGAAGGCGTGAACCAGGCGCACGAACTGGGCCGGCGTCTCAAGCAACGCTACTTCGACCACGAGATCGATCCGACCGCGGAACCGGGCGAGGAAAGCCTGATCCGGCCGGTCGCGATCATCTCCAGCGACCTCTACCGCGCACACCGGACCACCAAGCTGCTGAACAAGGCGCTGAACCTGCCGGTGGAAACCGATCCGGGCCTGCGTGAACGCAACTACGGCGAGTGGACCGGCCGGCCATACGAAGACCTCGGCAACGATCCGGCGGTGTGGAAAGACGCGTCCGCCAAAGATCCCAACCACAAGCTGTGGCATTACGAAGAATGGGCGCCGCCGGAAGGCGAGACGCTGGTCGAGATGCGCAACCGTGCGGTCGAAGCGGTCAACTCCGCCCTCGCACGCTGGGACAACCAGCCGCTGCTGATCGTCGCTCATCGGGGAACGATCCGCGCCCTGCTGCAACACCTGAACGGACTGACCTATCCCGACACGCCGTCCCCGCCCAACCCCCCGGAGTGGATGGAGATTGAATGGACGGGATAAACTAACTTCGCGTGTTTCTCTTCACGGATACCCGTTACCTATCGCATCAGCACCAGCTTCTGCGTCTGCTCGAATTGACCGGGTACCATCGCGCGGACGAAGTACAGCCCGCTTGCAAGTCCGGATGCTTCGAAAGTGAAGCGGTGTGTGCCGGCGGTATATGAACCGTTGGCCAGTTCGGCGACCTGGCGACCTTGCACGTTGTAAACGGTCACATGTAGTTCAGCAGATTCCGGCAGGTTCACGGTTAGCGTTGTGGCTGCGTTGAACGGGTTGGGGTAAGCCGTCTGCATTTCATAGACCGTTGGCACTGCGTCGCCCATTGACGCCCAACTGTCTGCAGGATCAGTGTACACTGCTGTGCTGCTTTTTGTGAACGGGAAGAAGTTACCGTACCTCAGATCACCGTTCGGATTGAAGCCTACATAACCCCACAACTCGTAGTTTCCGTCTGGTGCGAACGCTGGAACATCCTGAGTCAGGCTACCAGAGACATTCATGTACGGGGTTAGTGTAAAGCTCGTTTGGAATTGGATCGTTGGGAAAAAACTCCCGTCGGGTAACTTCACCTTGGTCCAGAAGACGACGTTGGGGTAAGTGCCAGGTACGTTGCTGACAACATTTGCATCATAAGAAATCGTGCCGCCGGCGGCGGGTATGTCCGTAGACGATGTTGGAGTCAGCGTAACTTCGACAGGGTCTGGATTGCTCTGATCGAAATAAAAGGCTCCGATATCGGCGACGGTGTCGTCCGGGTCGAGCGGGCTCGTGGGGTCGCCAGCGTCAACGCAGGGCGATGTTTCCTGGAGATGGAGGTCGCCGTTGTTTGGATCGACATACAGTGGATCTTCAAAAATGTTAAACCAGGCATCGCAAGGATCGCCGTTGGCATTCGTTGTTACGATAACCCCAAGGTTCGGATTGATGCCATCTCCACTGAAATCTCCATCGCTATTGTTGTAGAAATCACTGTAGGATATTTCTGGTTCACTATCGTTATCAGTACTAATAGCAACTCCCGTATTGTTCGTAACGGCACAGTTGCTGATAGTGGGGTTAGACGAATCATTTAAGTTCATCACAACACCGGAATTACCAGAATTATTACCGTTGATCGTGCAATTTATGAATGTTGGATTAGCGGAACTGGTGCACCTTATCACACTACTGCTAAAACCAGCCGAATTCCCGTTGATCGTGCAATTAATGAATGTGGGGCTGGAACTTCCGCAACCTATTGCACCATTGGAATTTCCTTCTATCGTACAATTGGTGATCGTGGGATTTGAGGAATGCCAAATGGAGATCCCCCAGTCGTCATTATCAATAATCAAACAATCAACTATGATTGGTGAAGAATAAGAACAAGAAATGCCTGCTGTGCCAGAGTCGCAATAATTTTCACTAAAAATGCAGTGGCTTATTACAGGATTAGCGTGATCACAGTATATCCCAGCAGTGCTATCGCTTCCGTAATTCCCTATAAATGATGAATGGCTGATAGTAGGATCAGAATGATCGCATAGAATACCCGTTCCTGCACAACCAGTTATCAAGCAGTATTCAATTATATCATCTGAGTTAGAATTTAAGAAATGAATACCAACCCACCATGTAATGCCACCATCATAGTTAGGCGTGAACTTGATGCTATCCGTCTCGGTTCCCTGGCAGATCAAGGTTGTATTTGATCCAATCGTGAATGCGTAAATGCCATCGAACAGAAATACCGAACCGGGTTCAATAGTCAGTGTTTCCCCGTCGACGATTGACAGGTCGCCGACAACCAGATATTCTCCGGCAGCTAAAATTCCGCTGATCGCGCCGGATATCTCACCTACAGTGGAGAGCAATGTCACATCCGGGAGTGTTATCGGATCAAAGCAGTTCTGCCCAGTGATATCGTCACTATGGAACCCGTCATGCGTGAAGTAGACATCATAAAGCCCACCGACTACATCGAGCTGATAGTCGCCGGAAATCCCAGTGTAAACCGAATCTGTAACTGCTGAAGGTGAGGCTGCCAAAAACAACACCTTGGTCCCGCTATGATCTGTTTCTCCTTCCAGATAGCAATATCCATCCACCTGAACAGCTATGGATACATGAACGAAAAACAGTATCATCAATGCACTGCAGAAAACGGCGAGCTTTTTCATGGTTCTCTCCCCCAAAATGACCCTAGCTGCCCGGCTTAGATCGCTCCCTGAAAATCAATATACGCTTCTCGCAACCGCCCCACCCGAGCCTCGCTTGCCCCGGGCGGTTTCTCCTTTCATCTTTATGGCAACATCCTCACAACACCATCCAAACTGAGTAGAAGGGGGCGGATCATGGGTTTCGACGGAAGCGGCAAGATCTGGATGAACGGCGAGCTGGTGGACTGGAACGACGCGACCCTCCATGTCGGCGCGCACGTTGTTCATTATGGCACAAGCGTGTTTGAAGGCATTCGCATGTACCACCGCGAATCGACCGACGGCAAGAGCGTGGTGTTCCGGCTGAAGGACCATATCGAACGGCTGTACAATTCAGCCAAAATCTACCGGATGACTCCCGACGAAGCCCCATTACGGGAACGAAAGATCAAGGATCGCCGCCTGACGTATTCCGTTGACGAGATGATCCAGGCGTGTATCGACACGCTCCAGGCGAACGGCGACAAGGACGCGTACATCCGGCCGGTGGTCTATCGCGGTTACGCCAGCCTCGGGGTTGACCCGCGGCCGTGCCCGGTGGATCTGACCGTCATGACCTGGCGCTGGGGCAAGTATCTCGGCCCGGAAGCGTTGGAACAGGGCGTGGACGTCTGCGTCTCGAACTGGAACCGATTCGCGCCGAACACCCTGCCGGCGTTGGCCAAAACCGGCGCAAATTACATGAACAGCCAGCTGATCAAGATGGACGCGCTCGAAAACGGGTACGTCGAAGGCATCGCGCTGAGCACCAACGGCTTCGTGTCGGAAGGCTCCGGCGAAAACCTGTTCGTCGTCTTCCACGGCAAGGGCAAGGGCGGCAAAGACCAACTGATCACCACGCCGCTGGGCTCGAGCGTGCTGCCGGGCATCACCCGTCACACGATCCTGACGCTCGCCGCCGAGATGGGCCTGGAAATCGTCGAACAGATCATCCCGCGCGAAATGCTGTACATCGCGGACGAAGTCTTCTTCACCGGGACCGCGTCCGAAGTCACCCCGATCCGCAGCATCGACCAGATCAAGGTCGGCGAAGGCAAACGCGGACCGGTCGCGAAGATGATGCAGGAAGCCTACTTCGACGTCATCGACGGCCGCAAGCCCGACCCGGCCAACTGGCTGACGTTTGTCGATTTTGATTGATCCGTTTTGCATAATCCAAACGCGGGGACACTTTGAGGCCAAAGTGTCCCCGCTGTATGTTGTGCCCCATCGAACGACCATAAGCACAACCCGGACAGCCCCATGAATTCCCACTCCACCGAACGGTTTCTCAGCTATCTGCGTGACAAGAACACGGACGCGGTCCGGTTTCGCTGGGCGTCGGACAACCTCGCGCGCCTCTTGTGCATCGAGGCGACTGGCAAGCTGCCGCACCGTGAGATCGAGATCGAGACGCCGGTCGGAACCGCCAGCGGCCAACGCCTTGACACCGACCTGATGGTGCTGCCGATCTACCGTGCTGGACAGTCGCTGGTGCAGGCGTTCCTCGGGGTGGTGCCGGACGCGGCCGTCGGGTCGGTGCTGATCCAGCGCAACGAAGAAACCGCGCAACCGAAGTTGTATTACAAAAAGCTGCCGCATCCGTTACCGAAACACGTCATCATCCTCGACCCGATGCTCGCCACCGCCGGATCGGCCGTGATGGCGGTGAATATCCTGAAGGACGAAGGCTACGATGCCGAGCAGATCTATTTCGCCGGAGTGGTCGCCGCGCAGCAGGGGTTCAACCGTCTCGCTGAACACATCCCGGAAGACCATATCACCGTCGCCGCGATTGATCCGGTGCTCAATGAAAAGAAGTACATCGTGCCCGGCTTGGGGGATTACGGCGACCGGTATTTCGGGACGTGATGGGGCAGGTGTGAGGTGTGAGGAAAAGCGGGCTATGGGCGATGGGCTCTGGGCTCTGGGCTATGGAAAGATAATCATGCCCTCGGGCTTCAGCCCGGGATTCACAGGCGGTCAAACACCAACAGCAACCACGACCTCGGACTTCAGTCCGGGACTCGTTGTAAGAGATACCCGGGTCACAAGTTGACCCGGGCCACCCGTCGGATAATCCACGACATGAATGTCGTGGGCATACAGTGATGTCCGCGCAAGCACAGCTGGCTCGAATCAGCCCTGCGAATCGCCAACTGCACGGCGGGTCACATTACGTTCCCCACCTGGCGCGAAATCCGCGAACATCGACGTGCACGAATGGGCCGTGATTCGACGTTTTCTTGTACCGTCCCAATCCGCCAACCAGATGCTGGTAAAACGGTTGTCCGTACAGGTTGTCAACCAGGTTGTAAAGAACGGCCGCATCGCGCCAATCGTGAACACCGTCTCTGTTCAGATCGTCCATCATGTCATCACGCGGGGATTCGTCGAGGAAGATATCCGCAGCGCCGCCCCAGACATGACGGCTGTACTTCACGTTGCCGATCGCGTGGTTGTAGTAAGGTGTTCGGTAGCCGCTCATGATGGTGATTGAATCGTACGCGTACCCCTTCTCATTCAGCTTTTGCAGGATCAACTCCAGCTTGAGCAGCAGCTTTTCCTGCACAATGATATATTTCGGGTAGCCCGATTCCTGCTTGCAAAGGAACTGGCCGAGGGTGAAATGTGGGGAAACCGGCGTGTTTCGGTTCGAGTCCGTGACCTCGATCAACCCCTTTGGTTTCTCATAAATGCTTAGTCCTTTTAACGGAACCGAGGGGTAATTCCCGATCCGGTATCCATTCAGTTTCTCGCCCTGCTTGCGGTCAAGAGGGACCATGACCCAGGTGTTCAGCATCGCTACCGTCGAATCGTTTTCGCCAACGATCCGCAGTTCGACCAACCCTGGCGTTTGCGGCGCAATCCAGATGAAGTTGGGGTAGGTTTGAGACCGCACGATTCCATCGGTTGCGCGCAGGTTGTAGTCCTTCTCACTGGTTCGAAGCTCGATTCGGAGAGAGTCCCCCGGCAGCACGCGGTAGCTGAATACGGAATACGGCACATCCAGCCCGTTTACCCGGTACACGATCTCGCTGAATCCGGGATCAAACGCTGCAACCGGTGAGCAGATCAACAGCCACAAAACGAGCAGCAACAATGAAACTCGCACGTTTAAATCTCCTCCCCGTCCAGTGGAGCGTGGGTGCGCAACGCTGCCAGCAGACGTTCGTCCCGCCCGTAGATGTCTTCCCTGAAGTTGACCGAACCACTCGGATTCACCCAAGCTGTTAGATAAATGATGTGAACCGGCACCGCAGTTTTGAGACGGATGGTCTGTGTATCCGAAGATTTCAAACCGGCCTGCAGCACGGGCAGAGTGGCGGGATTGTCCGCTTCCAGCAGTTTCTCCGCCAGGCGCACTGGATGTTCAACGCGGATGCAACCCGAACTGAACGCCCGGACGTCCTTGTCGAACAATTCTTTTGAAGGTGTGTCGTGTATGTACACGTTGTACTTGTTCGGGAACATGAACTTGATTGCGCCAAGTGCGTTATGCGGCCCCGGACTTTGTACGATGCTGTAGGGAATGCTGGTCTTGCTCCAGTCTACGGTCGCCGGATCCACTGGCTGCTGGCCACTCGGTGTCGACTTGTAGACCGTCATCTTCTTTTCCGCGAGGTAGCCGATGTTCTTACGGACGGCGGGAATAATGTCGTTCTTCAGGATTGTCGGCGGCACAGTCCACGTTGGGTTCAAAACCATGTAGCTAATCTGCGAGCTGAACACAGGCGTCTTGCGGTAGTGTTTGCCGACGATCACCCGCGTGGTCCAGACTTGCGTACCCCGTTCAATGATGTCCAGTTCAAAATTAGCGATGTTCACATACATGTGACGATCGCCCATCTTCTCCGGCAGCCAGCGCCAGCGTTCCAGGCTGGCCATGAGCTGTGCGATCCGTTGATCACAGGGAACATTGAGCTGTTTCAACGTACCCGTACCGACAGCGCCATCGCGGGTCAGACCGTGGCGAGACTGGAAACGTTCAACCGCAGACTGCAGGCCGGCGTCAAACGAATCTGTGGGCAGGGCCGCTGGGGAAGGGATGCTGTCCGTGATGGCCAGTCGAGCACGCAGCTGCGCTACGCGCGGGCTGCGCATGCCGGGCTTCAACGTGGGGCCGTCATCAATAAAGGGCCAACCACCGTTGCGATTCAACGCCATGTGCCTGAGGTACGTTTCCCGCAGGCGCGCATATCCCGGTTGCTGAGGCAACAGCGACTGAAGTACAGCGACAGGGTCCCGGTCCCGAAGAGCGGTTTGCAGCAAGCCGATGTAGTCCATCTCCGAACGTGTTGCTTCCCAATCCGGGTCAATGCTGACCGGGTCAATGCGTCCGCCGCGATAGTGGTCCGCGAGAAGGAAGAAACTGTCCGTCAACAGCAATTCGGTGCCAATCAACTGATCCGGTGTCAGAGGTTTCAGTGTGGATTCAGTAATTCCGCGGGCGTTGAACAGTGACATGAAGGCAGCAGAATGATAGGTCCGTGATCGCAATCCTTCCTGCTCACTACGCATGACCTCCTGCATCAGCTGCAACGCAGGCTCAGACAACGTATTCTTCTCGATCCAGACCGGTCGGTGTTCGCGTTGGACGTAATACTCCTTGATCAAGTCCGGAGACAATACCCGATCACCCAATGCCTCTGGTGTTTCATCCGCCGAGAGCAGCTCAATCCGCATCCGCAACGCTTCCTGAACGTGACTGACGGTGGTTCGTTGCGGTAAGGCTGGTGTGGTTGTGAGGCAAACACTCAAGACGACCATGGATGCAAATGTCAGGACCCGAGACCTTGTCATTCTTCGCCCTTTCTGCGATCTTCCCATGGTTTCAATGTAACCCGTGCCCACCAACCACGCCGACCTTGCGATGTGCAATCTGGCCGAGGAGGGAATACGGGTATGGAACAGCCCTACTTTTTTTCTATCTTAAAGCCATGAATGGCTCGTTCTTTCACACACAGGCTCCCGAACGTGCCGCCACTGATCTGATTTGTCGAGACGCCTGATGGACATCCCGGGTCCGAAAACACGCAAGGACGCGCGCATGGTCGCGCTGCAGGTGCTCTATGCCGTTGAGCTCACGCAGCAGGACCCCGAGGACGCTCTCCGAATGATGGAAAACGGAGAAGAGCGTCACCGCGATTTCGTGCGCACCCTTGTGCATACCACCCATCGTTACCGCAACCGCATGGACGAGCTGATCGGTTCGAAATCCGAACGCTGGAACATCGACCGCATCGCTCTGATCGACCATATCATTCTGCGCATGGCGCTGTGCGAACTGTACCACATGCCCGACATCCCGCCGAAAGTGACGATCAACGAAGCGATTGAACTCGGCAAGGATTTCAGCACCGATCAGTCGGGACGGTTCATAAACGGCCTGCTCGACGCGATCTACCTCGAGCATGAGCAGGAGATCCTCGGCAAGAAGAAAGACGAGGCCGCGAAAGCTGGCCCGCACAAGCCGAAGCACAACTCGCCGCATAAAAAGCCGAATGGTCCCGGCCCGGCATCGAAAAAGCAGAACGGAAACAACAGGGGGGGCGGAAAACGGTGAAGTATGCGATCTTCTCCGATGTACACGCCAACCTGCACGCGCTGAATCGTGTGCTCGACGACATCGCCAGCCACAACCCGGACAAAGTCGTTTGTTTAGGGGATCTCGTCGGCTACGGCGCATTCCCGAATCCCGTCGTGGACAAGGTCCGTGACGCCTGCGATATCGTCATCGCCGGCAACCATGACCACGCCGCCGTCGGCCTCACCGACGTCTCCTTCTTCAACGAGTTCGCGCACCGTGCCGTGATGTGGACTCGTGACCAGCTAACCACCGATAACATCAAGTGGCTGCAGTCGCAGCCGCTGGTGAAAGTGGACGGCGAGGTGCAGTTCGTTCACGCCAGCCCCGTCGAACCCGCACGCTGGTACTACATCTTCTCCAAGGATGACGCCCAGGTGGCGATGCAGGCCGCGTTGGCCGGCACCGTCTTCGTAGGGCATACGCACGTCCCGTTCGATTACATGACCCGCAACGGCCGCATCATCAACGTCGGCTCCGCTGGGCAACCCCGGGACGGCGACCCGCGTGCCGCGTGGACCCTGTTCGACAGCGAGTCCGGTGAACGGCAGCTGAAACGCGTCGAATATGACGTCCACGCCGCAAAAGACGCGATCATCATCGAAGGCCTGCCGCCGTTCCTGGCGGAACGGTTGCTGGTGGGGCGGTAGGACAGCAGTCGCTCGTCTCTGGTCTTCAGTCTTACGTCTCGTGTCTTTCATCTCTCGAGACCGTCAAATTTTTCGTCATCCCCTCAGCGTAGCGGATCGCAGAGATCGGCCGTCCATTGTTCCGCAGTAGGAAACTTCCTGTGCGCATCATCGTTGATCCACTTCCGGACCACCCGCGATAGCCGTCACAAACAGACGTGACGGACAATCACGGGCACCAGCGTCTTCACCTCTCTCGTCGGATATTGATCGTATCTCGAATCCACCGAGGTCCACAATGACACGCACATTCCTGGGATACACATGCCGCATCCTGCCACACGCACGCCGGGAATTCCTTCCCGCTGCAACAGATCTCGGTGACACTGCAGCCGGGCGGGACGTTTTACCGGCCCAGAGTCCCGCTGGATATCCCCGCCGCCGCGCCACCGGGTGAGTACACGTTCGAGCTGCATGTCGGTGTTGCACCACCAACCGTTCCGCCCGGCGGCCCGAATATGGCAGCCGGACCATGGGATTGGGCTCGTTCACGTTTACAAAAAACGGTAGCCGGTAGCCGTTGAGTGAAGGGGACATGTGAACGGATCGGGGTCATGGATTCGGAGTGAGAGTGCTGGATTGATTGAATCCGGGGTTTCGTTGTGATACTGGTCAAGCCGTTCACGTGTCCCCGGTTGACGTGGACTCAGCGGGGACAACTGTGGCGCCGAACCAGACGTCACGCGGCTTCCACGTTGGCCGGCGTTCTAGCGGCCACACACCGATCAAACATATTCGAGCACCACAGATGTCCCCTTTTGGTTCGCTGGTGCCCGTGATTGACCGCCGTTCCGTTTCGGCGGCTATCGCGGGTTATCCGCCATGAAGGGGACATGTGAATGGATCGGGGTCATGGATTCGGAGTAAGAGTGCTGGATGGATAGAATCCGGGGCTTCGTTGTGAAACTGGTCAAGCCGTTCACGTGTCCCCGGT
>JAHLLB010000047.1 GCA_020444425.1 bacterium
CTTGAACCGGCGGCGAATCCACGACATAAATGTCGTGGGCATGTGACTTGAACCGCTGGTTAAACCACGACATAAATGTCGTGGGCATGTAGCTTGAACCGTCGGCTAAACCACGACATAAATGTTGTGGGCATGTAGCTTGAACCGTCGGCGAATCCACGACATAAATGTTGTGGGCATCGCAACCAACGACCCCCAGATTATTCAACCAATCCCTGGCTTTCGGCGAGGATGCGGTACGGTTCGCAGGACTGTAGCAATTCGGCGTGCGTGCCTTCGCCCGCAATACGGCCCTGTTCGAGTACGACGATCCGAGGCAAATCCTTCACCGCTGTAAGACGATGCGTCACAGTGACTACGGTCCGGCCTTCAGTCAACCGTGACAACGCTGCCTGGATCGCCGACTCGGACTCGGCGTCGAGGGCGGAGGTCGCTTCGTCGAGCAGCACAATCCGTGGGTCACGCAGGAGCGCCCGCGCGATGCTGATCCGTTGCCGCTGCCCGCCACTGAACAGAGCACCGGTTTCGCCGACCACGGTCTCATACCCCTCCGGTAACGTGTGGATGAATTCGCCGGCGTTGGCCGCCATCGCCGCCTCGCGGATTTGATCGCTGGTGACATCGTCCAGCCCGTACGCAATGTTCTCCGCGATGGTGGTGTGGAAGAGGATGACGTCCTGCGTGACAATCCCGAACAGCCGCCGCAACGCGTTCGGATCGAATTCGCGCAAGTCAGTGCCATTTAATGTGATCCGGCCCTCGGTCGGATCGAAGAAACGCGGCAGCAGATTCAGCAGGGTGGACTTGCCGGAACCGGAGCGGCCGACAATCGCCAACCGTTCGCCGGGACGGATGGCGAGGTCAATGTCGGATAGCACGGCAGGCGCGTCATCGGTGTAGCGGAACGAGACGTCCTCAACACGTAGTTCGTCGTCAAACCGGTCCGCGGGTTTCGGATGCGCGGGGGTCGGCAGGGTCGGCACGCTGTCCATCAGGCGGAATACACGATCCCCGCTGGCTTCGGCGACCTTGATGTTCGCGGTGACATTGCCCAGCGACAACAGCGGCGTCAGCAACGCGAACAGCAGCACGAGGAAGCGGATAAAGTCCTCGCTCGCCAACGTTCCCCGCACCAGCACCAACTCGCCGCCGACATACAGCAGCGCGCTGATGATAAGCACACCGACCAGTTCGTTGAGCGGGATAACCAGGCGCCGCAACCGTTCCTGCGATATCGAGCTGCGGTAATGGCGTCCGGTGAGGCTGTGGAAACGGGACTGTTCACGCGGCTCGGCAGTGAAGGCCTTTACGACACGAATGCCCGCGATCATCTCCTGCAAGCGGCCAGTCAGGTCGGCGATCCGCTCCTGTACCCGGACGGCGTGTTTCTTGATCTTTCGGCCGAGCAGCAACACCACCGAACCCACCGCCGGCACCACCACCAGCGCCGCCAGGGTCAGCTTCCACGACACCGCCAGCAACAGGATCAGCACCACGACGGCGTTGATCGGGTCACGGATCAGCTTGGTAAAACTCTTGTTCAGCGCGAGGTTGAACTGCTCGACGTCGTTCAAGACGCCGGAGATGAGGTCGCCACGGCGTTCGCGTTGGAAGAACGCCAGGTCCTGCCGCATCAGCTTGGAGAATAGATCGTCCCGAAGCGCTTTGATCACGCGCTGTTCGACGAAGCTGATGTACCACAGCTGCATGTACGAAAACAAATTCTTGCCGAGGAACGCGATCACGATCGCCAGCGCGGCACGAAGCAACGTGCCCTGCGGCGTATCGGTGACCAGCAACGCGGCGGTCGCCTGCTTCAACAGGTCGTTGAGCGTGCCGTCGCCCGCACCGGTGTCGAGCCCGCCCTGGAACAACGCAGCGAGGAAACTCGCGCTGAGCCAGTAGGCCGCGCCGTTGAAGACGACGAACAGCAGCGTGGCGAGCAGCGACAACGTCACGTGCCACCAGTGGGGACGCATGTACGGCCAGAACCGTCGCAGGACATTCATGCCGGAAGTATCGCGCCGTTTGGGGTCGCGGTGCAACCGATACAGGGCACTGCGTGGTTCGAAATGGTTCCGCCAACCCGTCCGCAAGCGGGTGATTCAGCCCGGTATTGCCGCTCGTCTGGGTATCTGACAAGGATCACCACCGCGACCATGGAAATGACTCGGAGTCTGTCTCGTGTATTCTGTCCACGGGTTTCGGCGGTTTTCGTACTTCTGCACCTGTTAGCTCGCGTAAAGAGAGCCGTAACTATCGTCTGTAACCCTATTTCACGCTATGGCTCGCTCGCAGAGAAGAGACGGTTGCAGCACGAAATACCGGCTTGCTGTAACCAACCGTATGTTAGGAACTACTAACCATCAGACAGTTGGAATAGCCTGGCGTTCGCCGGGCTTCAAATGGCATTGGATGTTTTGAGGAGGTAGAAGTACGATGGAGTCTTCGGCAAAAACGATCGAACGGAACATCGATCGCGAGGTGGTGAATCAGTTCCGTGACGGTCTCGATGGAGCGCTGTTGCTGCAGGGCGAAGAAGGCTATGAACAGGCACGCCTGGTCTGGAACGGCATGATCGACAAGTACCCAATGGGAGTGGTCGCATGCGAATCGGTCGCAGATGTTCAGGCGGCGGTGATTTTTGCGCGCAATCAGAATCTTCCGCTGGCAGTACGCGGCGGCGGACACAACGTTGCCGGCCTCGCCACGTGCGACGGCGGATTGGTTCTCGACATGACCCCGATGCATGAGGTTGTCGTCGATCCGGAGGCGAAAACCGTGGCCGTCGAAGGTGGCGCGCAGTGGGCACACGCCGATCTGGCGACGGCGGAACATGGTTTGATTGTACCGGGTGGTGTGGTTTCAGACACCGGAGTCGGAGGTTTGACCCTCAGCGGTGGCATCGGCCACTTCCGGCGCAAATTCGGCATGACCTGCGACAGCCTGATCGGGGCGGAAATGGTGGCAGCGAACGGGGAAATCGTCACCTGCGACTTGAACCACAACAGTGATTTGCTGTGGGCGCTGCGAGGCGGCGGCGGTAACTTCGGCATTGTTACCCGGTTCGTGTTCCGCGCGCATGAAGCCGGGCCGGATGTTCGTATCGCGGCGATCTTTTACCCCGGCGAGCAGGGCAAACGAGTGCTGCAGTGGCTGCGGGAAGCAGGGTCCGATCTGCCTGAAGAAATCAGCATTGTCAGTTTCTACGGTGTTGTGCCCGAGGGCGAACCATTCCCCACCGAGATTCACGGGCGCCCCTTTTACGCGCTGCTCGCACTGCATGACGATACCGGCGAGGTTGGTGAACAGGCGCTGCAGCCCCTGCGGGAGCAGGGCGAACCGATGTTCGAGATCTTTGATGTGGTACCCTATGTCGAGGCGCAACAGTTCTTCGACGAGGACTATCCACGCCATGAACTTCGCTACTACTGGAAGTCGAAATTCATGAAAGCCATGCCGGACGAAGCGCTGGACGTCATGTGGGAACAGGCGCAGAAGCAACCCTCACCGCGATCCACACTTGACATCTGGCAGCTCGGTGGAGCCATGCGGCGGCAGGATAACGTCGGCTCGGCGGCAGGATCACGTGCGGCGGAATTCCTCTTCAATGTTGAGGCGAACTGGGAACAGGCTGCCGATGACGACGCCAACATCGCCTGGGCACGCGAAACTCTTGACAAGCTGAAGCCGTGGCTCGAAGAACAGGCCTACCTCAACTTTCCGGGGTTCATCGAAGAAGGAGCGCAACAGGCACGGGACGCCTTCGGTGATGACTACACCCGCCTGGTTGACCTGAAGCGCCGGTATGATCCGGACAACCTGTTCCGTTTCAACACGAACATCGATCCGGAAGGGTGATCGTACGGACGCCAATCGATTGTCACACCGTGATCATACAGTTGCATCCGGCACAGCAAAGGGACACTCGCGAGAGTGTCCCTTTCTAATTCGATGTAGGTTGTGTCAACCCGCCGCAGGGGGGGGGCGAACTACGACAACGTCACGTGCCACCAGTGGGGACGCATGTACGGCCAGAACCGTCGCAGGACATTCATGCCGGAAGTATCGCGCTGTTGGGGGGGTGAGGCAACACGAGACGGGCAAGACGGACGGCGTATGGGTTCAGCTACTCGCCACCGCCCATCTTATCGAACTGGAAGGTTTGCTCGTACACCGGTTGGCCCTGATAGTACAACCGGCCGTGGAGGAAGTAGTTGCCGGGAGGTGCGTTGGGCGGGATCGTTTGTGTCATCCCGGGTATTGAATGGTAGGCTCCCGGCGCGAGTGTGAAAGTGCGCTGGAACAGCGGGCCGACCTCGGACCCGTCCGGCAACGTGGCGTAGGTGCGGTAGCTTACGTTCTGGAACGACTGCGGTAGTTCGTTGAACAGGAGCGCGCCATAGGTGATCGTGCCGCCGGTGTACGGGACAACAGCGTTAACCGGAGCGAGGGAATAGGTCACCGACTGCCAGTTGACTGTCGCCGGAACGCTGGGAATGGATTCACCTTCGGGATCGTAGTACGCCGTGATGCGATATTCATATTCACCGTACGCTGGCAACTGGTCGGTGAACACCGTGTCCGAGGTCGCACCGATGAACTCGCCATTGCGGTAGATCCGGTATTCAACGAACTCGTCGAGTTCATTCGTCAACTGATCGGAGTAGCCACGGATGTCATCCTGAACGAAGTGAAGGATCTCTCTTTTCCTGTCAAGTTGTCGTTCATACTCATCATACCTCACTGGCGGATGATCCATTGGACGGCCAGCATCATCAAACCAGCCATCAACCAGTTCGCCACGTTGAGGTTCAACAGAACGATCCTGCAACTGAGCGTCATGCGAACAGGTAATATCATAGTATCGAACGGTGTTGCCGGAAGTGTTTGTAAAACCAACCAGACCGATGTCAGTGAAGTTCGGATTCGTCACGGAATTCACATAGGTGCCATTGATGTAAAAATCAAATGTATCGCCAACACCAACTACTTTAATCGTATTATGGACTCCCTGACCAATGTTGATCAAATCAGACCATTGCCAATAAATAACGTCTAACGCTAACCCATTTATATATCCATAAACAGAATACATACCGCCAAATAACTCTATATTAGATATTATAAAAGCATAACCGTTATAATCATTATCTTTGGGCCCATCAGATCGGAATAATATAGCATGAGAATTGCCTGAAGTCATGTTTGCCATTTCGAGTTCGCAGGTGAAATTAAAAAATTCGATTTGTGAATTAACTGTTGATCCCCAATTCAATAACCCATAACCAGCTGCAATTTGTGCATACCCGTTTTCAATCGAGTAGTATCCCTGACCCGGATAATCTTGTCCTTGCGGTGTCCACCATTCAAAATCCTGCGCAATTCCATCCTCAAAATCCTCGATCAGTCCTTCTACCGGGCCCGGTTCCCACGAAAACTGGACGATTCCACCTGGTGACAGTACGGTTTCCAAGTGATAAGGCGGGATCGCCTGAGCAAAACCAAGCTCGGCGAGGACAAGCAAGACGACGATGTGGAAGAAGAATTTCATTACAGCCCTCCGATTGGCGTCATCTCAACAATATCGCACCAATTGTAGCAGTATTCAAAGAATTCAGCAAAAAAGAACCCGGCACCAGCGTGCCGGGCTCGGGAGTGATATCACGTACCTGTTAATACGCATCCCTGCCAGCGACCACCGCCACCAAGGTCCGGGCGAGGATCATCAGGTCCAGGCCCAGCGACCAGTTTTCCACGTAGTAGACGTCGTAGCGGGTGCGTTGTTCGATCGGTGCCTGGCCACGGAGGCCGTTCACCTGCGCCCATCCGGTCATGCCGGCACGGACACGGTGGCGCTCGTTGTACTGCGGCACCTCGCCCTCGAACTGGCGGACGAATTCCGGACGTTCCGGACGTGGGCCGACGAGGCTCATATCGCCACGGAAAACGTTGAACAGTTGCGGGAGTTCGTCCAACGACCAACGCCGCAGCCACGCGCCGACCTTCGTCGTGCGGTCGTCCCCCGGCTTTGCCCACACCGGGCCGGTTTTCGCTTCGGCGTCCGTGCGCATCGACCGATACTTGAGGATGGTGAACGGGCGATTGTCCAAGCCGACACGCACCTGCCGGAAAATCACCGGGCCGGGGCTGGAGAATTTCACCGCCAACGCCAGCGCGGTGAGGATCGGCGAGGTCAGCACGATCAGCATGCCGCTGACGAAAATGTCGAATGCGCGTTTGATCAGCCCGTTCCAGCCGGCGACCGGGTCTTCACGCAGACGGATCACCGGCACACCGGCGAGGGTGATCGTCGCCAGCCGGCCCGGGGAGAACCCGGCCGGTTCCGGCGCGTAGAGGAAGATCAGGCGTTTGCCCTCGAGCATCTCGATCACCGAGCGCGCGACGCTGAACTCGTTAAACGGGTAGGCGAGGATGACCGTGTCCGGCGTTTCCTTCGCGATGAACTTGTTGAGGCCTTTTTCGTCACGTTCCGGCGCGGTGATGGTGCCGATGACCACGAGGCCGGTGCGAGGGTTGTTCTCGAGACGGGCGCTGAGGGCGTCCGCCAACGGCCCCACGACCAACGCGCGGTGCAGCGGGTTCCGACGAAACACCTTTTCCCGGATTGCGCTGATGATCAGCCGGATCAGGATCAGCCCCGCGCCACCGAGGAACAGGGAGATCATCGCGACGAGACGCGAATACTCCAGCTCACGATAAAAGAACAGCAACGCCGACAGCACGGCCCAGCCGATGAAGTAGCGGTAGAGCGTGAACGCGATCTCATGGGTTGTTGAGACGCGGAATGAGACCTTGTAGACGCCGGAAAACGCCATCGACAGCACGATAATCGCCGCCCAGATGAAGGCGGAAGTGACATACATGCTCCACGGCGGTTCCATCGGGAACAGCAGACGCAGAATGTTGTCGTAAAACCATTGCGAGAAGCGGATCTGGTAGGAGAGCATGAAGCTGCCGGTTAACACGCCGAAATCGAGCGCGGCGGTCAACAACGGCCAGAGCAGCAACATGCGGTCGTCGCGATTGGTCATCCGTACCTGGATCAGGCGTCATCCTCGGACGCCTGCCCTCCCTTGTTCTGCCGCGCGGTGGTGCGCAGCGCATCCACATCAATCTCGTACCGGCGAATTTTTTCCTGCAAATTCTTTCGTGCAAGCCCGAGAGTGGCGCTGGTCTCGGACACATTGCCGTCATTCCGCTGCAACGCTCGCAGGATAAAATCACGCTCAAAATTCGCCCGCGCAGTGCGTAAATCACGCAGGGACGGCGGCTTCGGCTGCGTACTGCGGATTGTCGCGCTGAGGTCGCGCACGTCGATCCGGTCCCCCTTCGCGAGGATCACCGCTCGTTCCATCACGTTCGCCAGCTCGCGAACGTTCCCGGGCCAGGAGTATCCCTGCAACGCCGTCAGCGCGTCCCGGGTCAGCACCAGCCGTGAACGGCCGACCTGCCTGCGGAACCGGTTCATGAAGTACACCGCGAGGCCGGGGATGTCCTCGGACCGTTCCCGCAACGGCGGCAGCTCCAGTTCGATCACACTCAGCCGGTAGTACAGATCCTCACGGAAGATACCCTTTTGCACCAGCGATTTCAGGTTCTTGTTGGTCGCGGCGATAATGCGGACGTCCACGTGGACCGGCGTGTTCGATCCGATCCGTTCGATCACATGTTCCTGCAGCACACGCAACAATTTCGACTGCACCACCGGCGACAGATCACCGATTTCGTCGAGGAAGAACGTGCCACCCTCCGCCGCCTCGAACCGGCCGATACGCTGGGCCGATGCGCCGGTGAATGCGCCCTTTTCATGCCCGAACAGCTCGCTTTCGACCAGGGTTTCCGGCAACGCGCTGGCATTGACCGCGACAAACGGCTGGTCCTTGCGCAAGCTGGCGGCGTGGACGGTGCGCGCGAGCAGCTCCTTGCCGGTGCCGGACTCGCCGGTGATCAGCACCGTCGCGTTCGTCTGCGCAACCTGGTCGACAGCAGTGCGGAAAACGTCCGCCGTGCGCTGATTCAGGCTGTGATACTGCGAAAACGGGAGATGTTTACGATCCGGATCGCCGCTGGCGCCGTCCGCCAGCATCGCGAGAATGTCCGCGACCAGGCCGGCGTCGTCCTCGCCCTTCAGCTTGTACGCATACACACCGAGCTGGGCGTAGGTGAAGGCGTCGTCAACTCGAGCGCGTTCAGTCCAGACCACCACCGGCAAGCCGGGAAGTTCCGCCAGCACGCGCTGGATCAACTGCTTGCCGCCAACATCGCCGGTGAGGTTTGTGTTGCAGATGATCACGTCGCACTGCCCACTGGAAGCCACGGGCCACGCCTGCTCGCCGGTCAAGACGACGGACGCCTCCGTGCCGGATTCGCGGAACTGTGACGCGAGTTCGGACGCAACGTTTTCGTCATGATCGACAATCAGGATTTGAAACGGCATTGAATGTACCCCGGGTCCGGGCGTATGAGTATCCCGTAAAAACGGTAAGATACATGTGCAGCGGGCGGGATGCTCGGACGGCAGGGCTGCGGACTGCGGGCGACGGGCTATGGCAGATTGGCAATAGGCTGTGGGCGATGGACAACAAAAGCCACGGACTGAAGTCCGTGGCACAGACTGCTGACAAAGTGGCAACGTTCGGGATTCAAGGAAAATTCGGCTGTCGCGTCATTCTGAACTGAACGAAGAGAAGTGAAGAAGATCTAGATTATCAATGGGTTACAGCTTTTGGTTTTCAGAAAAGCTGGACCTTCTTCGCTTCGCTCAGAATGACACCCTTGGCAATCCGGGGTTTGTCAACGATCATCCACGACATGAATGTCGTGGGCATCTAAGCCACGGACTTCGGTACTTGGTACGAGCGCGGGGACACTTTGAGGACAAAGTGTCCCCAGCCCATCAATTACCGTGACCAACAATCTGTACTAGCGTGACCAGCGGGTGCGGGACCAGGCAGGACGGGACCAGGCCGGCGCGGACACGTTGCCGCCGGTCGTATTCCACGCCCCGCTGTATGCGCCGAGGTCAGGCGGGGAACCGTCGCTGTCGTACCCGTACGCCGGATTGCCGGCGTTGATCGCGGGCGACGCACCCTGCAAACTGAACTCAAACGCTTCACGGTTGAGATACATCGGCGGTGCGACCAGGACGTCGCCGGATACTGTCCCCGTGTTCGCCCACGCCAGCAACGAGCCTACCGTGATAATCCCCGCCGGAGGCGAGCCGACAACCGCCAGCTCGGAGGTCCACGTGAGGCAGCTGTTCGCGATCCGCACCCGTCCGTAATCCGGCGACTTGGCGTACAAACCGTACTTGTTGCCGTCCAGCGTGCAGTGGATCAGATGCAGGGTGTCGGTGGCGGCATTGGACGAACTCTCCACCGCGAGGTTGTTGTCGCAGATGACCACGTTCCGCACGATTCCACTCGAGCCGTTTTTGCTGCGCAACGCGGTGGGGCCGTGGGCGATGGTGAACGTGCGCAACTGCGAACCCTCCGCGCCGTCCAGGGTCAACACCGCCTTACCGGTCGCTAACGGCGATCCGTCGATCACCACCCGGTGGGGACGGTCATGCCCGAGCAAGACGACATCGTCCGACCAGACAGTCAACGGCTGCGTGTACACCCCGGGCAGGAAGCGAACTGTGTCCGGTTCGTCCCCGGCGAGGGTGGCGCCGACGAAGTCCAGCGCCGCCTGAGGTCCGGCAAACGAGGCCGTGTTGTCCAGGTGCGGCGAGAGGGCATCCCAGTAGCCGTCCAGATCCACCTGGTACGGGTCGAAGCCGGAGTAATCAATCACCGCGATGGACTCAATCGCGCCACTGAACGGGAAGGTGCCGTTCGGGTGCGCGCCGAAGGTGGTCGCATAGGCGGGGTCGCTGAGCGTGAGGCTGTGGGCGACATTTTCCGGTGGGTTACCGTCAACCACGGCCTTGACCGAATCGGCGGTGATGAAGGCCCGGGCGAGGTGCCACTGCCCGTCGCTGTACTCGCCGGTGGAACCGTCCGTCACGACGTACGTCGCATTGATACGCACACGGAACAGCCCGTTGTAGAGGAAAAAGCCGTGCGTGAGGCCTGTGGTGAGCATCAGGCTGGACGCCGAAGACGTCGATCGGAACAGAATTTCGTACAGCACGCCGTCCCGCATCTCGGTGGAGTCGGACGCCGCCGCGCCGAGCTGATCGAAGTCGGTGACGCCGTCATACTGGCGGCCGTACGCTGACCCGCCGGTCACGCCGCCACGGATTCCCCACGCACCCCCGGCCAGGGTGGCGCGGAGATCAGTGTTGGATCGGCCGAGCGCCTGGAAGCTGTCCGCACGAGCGACCCAGAGTCCGATCACACGCGCTGGATCGCGTCCAGTCAACGCGGCATATTCGTCGATGTTGTCAAAAGCCAACAGTGTCGAGGCGGAGGGATCGACGGTCAGGGTGGACGGTGACGCCGGCAACGCCGCGACCAGCAGCAACGTCAGCGCGAGGGTTGCGGCGATGGCGAGCTCGTAGGCACGGTTGATGCGAGCGGTGCGAGTGGTGGGGCGGATGAACCCAGACATGAATGTCCGGGGCAGGTGGATGCGAAGGCTGACAGATTTCATTGGACCGCCTCCTGCCAGTTGGTGCTGGCGATACGAGCGCGTGCGGTGGAGAGATCGGCCAGTTCAGCGCTGCCGATGCCGAGGCTCAACAAGGCAGACTGCAGGGAGTCGGTGAGCCCATCGCTGATGGGCTTGACGCACAACGTGTCCCCCGCCAGCGAGCTGCGCGGAATGGCCCAGGTGGCAAGCGGTTCGGCGCTGGTCCAGTGGGACGGGGTGAGGAAGACATACTCGGGTGGGCCGGCGAACAGTGGTACGGCGGCGAGCAACAGCGCGACTGCGAGCGCAAGCAGCGCCCAGCGGGCACGCCGGACGAAAACAGCAATCATGGTGAGTCTCCAGTGTGGTGGGTTGGGTTAGGACAACGAATAGGCAAACAGCGGTTTGCTGTCCGAATGGGTGATGGTTGCTGGTGGTTGGCTGAAAGGCAGCGGTATCAGGAGTGAAATCGTGTGGGTCGGGCGTGGGCCACCCGGAAGGACAAAGATAGGGCGTGAAGGTTGTGTTGTCAATATCCAACACGCGCGGGAGAGAAAAACCGCGCCGGAGCGCGGTTGAATGATGAATCGAGCTTGGTGAAGACAATCCGCCGGCTCAGAACCGGTCGCCGGTGTAGATCAGCCGGATGAAGCGCGGACGGTAGATATCCGCATACTGGAAATGATCCCAGAAATCGATGCAGTTCAGGTTGTAGCTGATCAGCAGCTCGCCCGGTTCGGACAGGCTCGGGTGCGCTTTCGCGTTGTAGCACCAGACATCAGCGTCCGGGAAATCGTCCGGCACGGTGCTGGTGTAGATCGGGTGGGTGATGCTCCACGGTCCACGCGGGGACGGTCCGACGCGGAAGCCGATCGTGCGGGTGATCGTGTCGACGGTGAAGACCATGATGAAACGGCCGTCCGGCAACGGCGTGACGCTGTGTTCCGACGATACCCGGTTGGTCAGGTGGGCGGCCTGCAAAAAGTCCGGCACCCAGTTCTGGCCATCCCAGAAACGCCACTGGTTGAAGTTCGGAAACTGGTTTTCCGGCACCCGGGCTACCAGCAGGTGCTTGTCGAACGGGACTTCGTCGAGGCCGTAAATGTAAATGTATCCGTCCGGATTCGGCGCACCGGCGCGCACGGTGTTCGCCATGATCGCGTTGCCGAAGGCAATGTCGCCGTGATCGTCGTTCGCGTCGGCGAAGAACGGCAATTCATACTGCTGGTAGTTGGTGAACGGCAACGTGGACCCCGCCGGAATGCGGACCATCGAGACGCCGTCACGGGCGAAACCGAGGCCGCCGCCGGGACGCATGCGGTGGGCAATCAGGTAGACGCCGCTGGTCAACGAAATCCCGTCCGTAAACCAGTAATATTCGTCTGGATCGCTGTTCGGCGTGTTCGGCAGGAACATCGATTCCGGGTTGCTGTTCGGGTGGCGATAAAGAAATCGGATGCTGTCGGGGTTGAGCACGCCCGGCGCGAGATACGCCATCGTGTTGTTGATCATGGTCGTGCCATTCAGGCGCTGCCCGTTTCCGTCCACGTCGCCGATGAACGTGTCGCTGAAGATAAACAGGGTCTGGTTTTCGTGCCAAGCGCCGATCTGGTCGTTGCCATCGACCGGGATCGAATAGATGCCGTCCGCGCCGGTCCAACCGGAATGCTGATCCAGCATCGCGGTCCACTCAGGCGCTTCTTCAACGATCCAGTTCTGGGCTAATCCGCCCGTTACGACAGCCAGCAGTGCAATCGAGATCAACAGCAACCGTGCAATGTATCGTTGCATCTTCACGCCTCATGAACAAGTGTTTTAAACGATTGTTCTCGCTCCGGTTGAGAGAGGAACAGTTTGATGAAATACCCCTGCGAAACGAAGCACTGTTCGCAGGGGTTGGAATGTAACAACGAGATCCTTTGCTGTGCTCAGGATGACGGTGTACGATGGATCTACTTCATCAGCACGATCTTCTGTACCTGGTTCAGCTGGCCTGGCACCGACGCGTGCACGAAGTACACGCCACTCGCCAGACCGCGACCGTCCACGGTCAGGTCATGCTGGCCGGCGGCGTAGGTGCCCTGCGCGACAGTCGCCACCTGACGGCCGAGCGCGTCAAAGACGACAACATCCACCCGCGCGGCTTGCGGCAACGTCAGGCTGAGGGTCGTCGTCGGGTTGAACGGGTTCGGGTACGCCACGCCGAGGGTGAACTCACGCGGGCTCGCCGGGGACGTGTCCTCGGATGCAAGGCCGCGATCCGTCAGCTGATCGAGGCCATTGGCTGACCAGTCCGGCGTCCAGGCTGCGTCGGTTCCGGCCACGAGCTTGCTGAAGCCGAACGAATCCTGACCGAGCACGACATTCGGATACAGGCCACCGTACACGTTGAACGAGTACGTGCCCGCCGGGGCCATTCCCGGCACCGCCTGGCTCATGTTCGGGACGAAGATATCGGCGTTCGGCGGCAAATTGACCGGCACGTTCTGCACGAAATACTCGTTACCGTTCGGCAGCGTCGCGGTAGTCCAGATGTTGCCGGTGAGGTTGGTCGTGTACGTCGACTGGATTGCGAGGCTCCAGTTAAACGTACCACCCTGCGCCGGAATTTCGACCGGAGCGTTCAACGGTTCGGCGTCCAGCGTCAACGTTGCCGGGGTCTCGCCGAGGTTGAGGCGGCGCATGACGGAAGCGTCGGTAAAGTTCGGATCCGGCTCGCCGGTTTGGGACGCGGCAAACGCGACCTCGCCATAATCCGGCGCATACCAGGAATAGGCGTGAGACGCCGGAAGCTCGAACACGCGGCCGATTGGCACTTCGATCGGAATCGTGCCGAAGAGGTAGTAAATGCCGATTGCGTCGGCGTAACCGCCAACCAGCGAATACACACGCAGCGCGTCGATCTCACCGCCCGGCACCAGGACCGTGCCCCAGCCGTCGCAATCGTTGCTGCCGCCGATGGTGATCTCGATGCGAATTTCCTCGAAGACCGGAATCGGGTACGGGATATCGTCAACGTCGATCGTGATCTCACGATACAGGTCAAGCGTCCAGTCGTCGCCATAGTTCAACGGCAGCGGCATCAGCGGAACATTCAATGGTAACGGAAAATCGCCACCAAGTTCCTCGATGTACGTCGCAATACCGGTCACCGTCCACTGGTCCGCCGTGACTTCGTCGTAGCGCCACGCGGTGCCGTCCGACAGACCGAACGGGATCGGGCCGAAGGTGACGCGGTTGGCGTTTGGGAACAGGGTGTAATACGGCGAATCCGCCGGGTTCACGATCTCTTCAGTCTGCACCGACGGAGCGGTGGTCTGGGTAAAATCCCACACCTGGTTCGCGCCGGGGTTGCCGAGATCAACGGTCACATCGCTTTCCGACAGGTATTCAAAGGTATCGCCCGGGGTCATTGGCACATTGCCCTGGTTGATACTGACTTGCGCCTGCACCGGCAACAACCCCGCAAACGCCGCACAGAACAGAACAACCGCTACCATCCGCTTCATCACGCCTCCCGATTGTCACGCCAGCGTTGCCGGCGCGCCTGTTGATTCACCACTTCTGCCCGAGGGGGGGCTGAACCTTGTAATGTATAAAACCAAGAACCCAAAAGCTGCTCGCCGATGGGATTTCCTCAAAGTAAGCTGAGCCCAAGAAAAACGCAGAACTCACACGATCCCACGACACGATCCCTCCATGCCTCCCGGCATCTGCATAACACAAAACCCCGATCCATGTGGTCGGGGTTCGGTAAACGTCCGGCAAGGCGAGTCAGCCGGTGTCTCGAAGAGCGCACTATTCCGGCTGCAGGTCAACACTGAGGTTGAAGTACGCCTTGTCGTTGGAAAAATCGAAGTCGGTTTCATCCCAACCGAGATTGGTATTGTCCACCACTACGTAAACGATGGTTCCGTACGGGATGACGGTGCTTCCGCTGAAATTGTACGTGCCTTCGTAATAGACGGACTGGTGCCAGTACACGTCGAAGGATTCCTCATTCAAGTAGCGGTCAAAGTTGGTCGAGTTCATCAAGAAGATCTCGAGACCGTAATCTTCGGGCCAATCTGTCAGTTCCAGGTGCGCCACGGGTCTGCAGTCGCGAGGGTTGCTGTTGGCATCGCTGTAGAGGTAATGGTTCTCCTCAACCACCCGATTGGTCCAGTAGACAATCCGGCTCGCAAGTTCCTGCGGCACTTCCATGGTGACACGAATCGTGTCTTTCTGCCCGTCCGAGGTGTTGACGAAAACCGTGTCGGCGTACAACCCGGAGTGCATGACGCCCCGGTCGATTCCCACGACCACGGTATCGATCTCGCCGGTTGAAGTACCCATGAACGCACTCGTGATTAGCCACGGCTGGTGGTTCGTCAGGAACCAGTGCAGCGAGTCGCCGCCGGTGTTCTGGATCGTCAGCAACGCGCCGTTGTAGTTTTCCGCAATGTCGATAGCCTGCGGGTCAACAAACAGGATGGGTGCAATCGGAACCTGCAGCTGCACCGCGATGCTCTGGTCGCTGCCGTTTTCGCTGACCACCTTGATGGTGCTGTCGTATTCACCGGGCGTGAGGCCCTCACGGTCGACCGTCACGTACACAGTGTCAGGAACGGCAGACGCGCTACCTTGTGCCGGCGAAACAGCCAGCCAGGATTCAAATTCGGTGATCGACCACGCGAGGGTGTCGCCGGAGACGCTTTGGATTGTGAAGAACGCGTCCGCTTGACCGTCAACGAAGGTCAATTGGCTGACCGAAAGCTGAAAATCAGTTTGAGCGTCGTCGGGATTGGTGGAGGAATCGTCACTGCACCCTATCAAACCCGCCAGCAGAAGAACTGCCACGAGCAAGGCGAACCGTTTCATGCGTGGATACCTCATGCTATCTCCAGATACGTAGAACGTATGCGTTATGTTAGGGAGTCCAAACATACGGCGCGGTGAGCGGAGACACACGACTCTCCGCACGGTCAAAGTCTCAGGCGGGAGCTGGTTGGGTGGTGGTTGTTTCGTTTGCGAGGCCAGCAGCCCGATGGGCTCAGAGTGAGTCCCGGTTTGCCTTTTTCGTTCGCCGCACGTACGTTCCGAAACTCCCACAGCAAAACAAACCATACCCACGGAAGGAAGGATCATGCACGACGCGCGTCATGACAAGCTTGCCGACCTGCTCGTCACCTATTCCTGCGATGTCCAGCCCGGCGAAAAAGTGCTCATCGAGTGCTACGACACCCCGATTGAATTCATCGATGCCATTGTCAAGGCCGTCTATCGCGCCAAAGGCTACCCGCTGCTCGAGCTGAAGCACAACAAGCTGCTGCGTTCGCTGCTGATGGGTGCATCGAAGGAATCCCTCGCTGCGATACAGGACGCTGAGCTGCACCGGATGAAGAACATGGACGCCTTCATCGGCGTGCGCGGGGTGACCAACGCGAAGGAACTGAGCGACCTGCCAAGCGACAAGAACGCGCTGTGGGGCACCGAAGTGTTCCAGCCGGTGCATGCGAACGAGCGTGTCCCGAACACCAAGTGGGTCGTCCTGCGCTACCCGACCCCGGCGATGGCGATGATGGCGAACATGAGCACCGAAGCGTTCGAGGAATACTACTTCAACGTCACCGCGAGCGTGGACTACAAAAAGATGTCGGCGGCAATGGATCCGGCGGCGGAGTTCCTGCGCAATGCCGACCAGGTCCACATCACCGGCCCCGGCACCGACCTCAAATTCTCGATCAAGGGCATCGGCGCTGTCAAGTGTGACGGCCTGCGCAACATCCCGGACGGCGAAGTCTACTCCTGCCCGGTGCGTGACAGTGTCAACGGGACGATCCGCTACAACACGCCGTCCAGCTACCACGGCTTCACGTTCAAGGACGTCGAACTGACCTTCGAAAACGGGAAGATCATCAAAGCGACCGCGAACGACACCAAGCGGGTCAACGAGATCTTCGACACGGACGAAGGCGCGCGCTATATCGGCGAATTCGCGCTCGGCTGCAACCCGGCGATCACGTTCGCAATGGACGAAATCCTGTTCGACGAAAAGATCATGGGCTCGTTCCACTTCACGCCGGGCAACGCGTACGACGACACCGACAACGGCAACCGTTCTGCGGTCCACTGGGATCTGGTCCAGATCCAGACCCCGGAATACGGCGGCGGCGAAATCCACATTGACGGCGAACTGATCCGCAAAGACGGCCTGTTTGTCCATCCGGCATTCGAAGGCCTGAACCCGGATAAGTTGATGGGGTAACGACGGGCGCTGAAACGTCGTCATCCTGAACGCAGTGAAGGATCCCTCTTTCGGCCCGGCACAGTTACGTGTCGGGCTCAATTTTTGGGAAGGATGATTTTAACGAAGGTTAGTTGCACGGATTATCGTTAGAACGTTATTTTGGCTCAAACAATCGACTATGGGGATTAGAATGAGATTTTACGTTACGCTCTATTGCCTGTTTTCTATCTGGGCAGCCATCAACATCTCCTTTGCCCAGGAATTCATCGTCATCGATGAGTGGGGTCATTACATAGTTGAGGAAGTCGTGGACATGGATGGCGACCATGACCTTGACATCCTGGTCACGCAAGGTGAAGGCTTTAGCGTCGGGTGCTTCCAACGCGTGGATGCGGACACGTGGATTCGCCGTTCAATTGATGACGGAACTACACTGGAGGGTGTTACGGGAGCGCTGGCTTTCGACATGGAGAATGACGGTGATGTGGACGTTCTGGCCTGGCGTGATGGAATTGAAGGGTTTAATCCTGCGAGGCTTGTGTGGTATGAACGGATTTCCATGTACGAGTTCGAGCCACACATCATTGAGGAAATTGGTGGGGAAGTAGACTTTGAACCACAAGTCACCGATATGGACGGCGACGGTCTGGCGGACATCTTCCTGCTGATTAGTTTTGATGGTGTCGTATTTAACCAGAGGCTGGATCTCTACAAGTACAGCGGGGATGGTATCTTCTCAATCTACCCGTGGGTTTCTTACGTGCAGGATAATATTGTTTCATTCGATCTTGCTGACCTTGATGGTGATTCTGACATTGATCTGGTAGCGGGATTTTACAACTTCCAAGGGGGCAACGACCCGTATGGTGTCTGGGCTTATATCACGACCGGACCACAGTCACGCACTCCTGAACTGCTCTTCAATAGTGCATTTGGACAAGGTTTCCGCGATATTACTGTAGCAGATCCCAACAGTGACGGGATTCCAGATATATTGACAAGTTTTGTAAATCCCATCGGAATTTATAAGTTCTACATTCAATCCGGAGGGAGCTGGGAGCCAATAACCCTTCCCGACCAACCATTTGGAGGATGGACTCGCACGCCTGAGGTTGTGGACTACAACTGTGATGGCCAACAGGACGTGATACTTTGGGGTTTCATCGGCGATGAAGACGTGGTTGTTTACCTGAACAATGGTGAGCTTGATTTCACCTACACAACACCTCTTCCCATTTCCCTAAGCCGACCATTAGAAGTTGCTGATATGGATCTGGATGGCGACGGCGACCTGCTCACCTCTGGCGTTGCTGGGTTAGGGTGGTATGAGAACGACACTGATCCTGGACCCGTGCGAGTCCGGCTGGTACCCGTTGTATCGTCTGGCAGTGCCGGGGAAACCCTCACCATTGGGCTCAGCGTTTTTCACGCGAGCCAGACTCTCAGGTCAGGTCAAATTTGGGCTGTTGCGCATGGCCCATTTGGAGGATCAAGGATAGTTGGCCACGAGCATGTCTTCTTTTTGCCTGGACAAGGTATTGAAGTAGATGGGAAAACGATTACGATACCGAATACCATCAATCCAGGTGTTTACGACTACGTCGTTCATGCTGGAAACTATCCGAACTCGCTCGCGGCAGACACCCTGACCTTCACCGTTCAGGGCCGGTGATCAAAGAAAGGTAGATCGGCGGCAGGCCAGTGATGGCTTGCAAGTGCGGTTGATCCCAGACATGAATGTCTGGGGCATGACACACGGACAACCATCGGTATCTGAGGCAGGATACTGTCGGATATCCCCTGCGATCCGCCTGGCGGCGGGTCACAGGGGCATTTTTCTCGAAGACACGTCAGCGTTGCAGGCGGGACTTGCTACAGCGGGACGCCGGTGGCATTTTTCGCTGCGAGCGGGCTCGGGTGAACACCTGGTGCGGAAGCCGCGTTGTCAAAGCCAACACGGGCAAGACGTCAGGCTGAACGAGCAGCACCTGCGAAGCCGCGTTGTCGGAGCCAACACGGGCAAGACGAAAGAGATCGATATGCCGGAAGAAGTGACCGTCGTGCCGATGCGGGAAGAGCACATCGAGGGGTTGGTCGATGTGTACCTGCAGGCGTTTCATGACCGTCCGTCGGGGAAGATGGGCCGGGCGTACGCGCGTCAATTCCTGCGCTGGTTCATGAACTACGACCACGGGCTGGCGTTCGCGGCGGTGGAGGGGAGGGACGTGCTCGGGTTCGGTGTCGGCGCGGTGCTCGGTTACCAGAAGCAGATGAACCGGGCCATGTTCTGGACCGTGTTCTGGTCGCTGCTGCCGCGCCCGTGGCTGTGGGCGAACAAGGACGTGCTGCACAACGTCACGGTACGGATCAAGGTCGCGCTGGGGCTGTACAAGAAGCCCGCCAGTGCGCCGGACATTCACTACCCGGCCCCGACAATGTCCTATGTTGGCGCGGGAGTATCGGACAAGGCACGCGGGAAGCGGGTCGGCAAGAAGATCTACACCGCGTTCAGCACGACGACCGAGAACTCCGGCAAATACAAGGCGATTCGTGGGACCGTGCACGAGACCAACGCGCCGGTGAACAAAATCCTCAGCGGCCTCGGTTGGAAGGAAATGGCGACGGACGAGAACGGCTACGTAGAATGGGCGAAGATCTTCTGACCCATGGAAGTTGAGACGATGCAACCCGGGTCGCAAGATTTTTGCCCTGGCCACCCTGTGAAAAACGCAATCAAACCTCGCGATCTGGCCGTGTGTGTGCTAAGTTAGAGCATGCAGCGGACAGGAAATCCAGCATGAAAACCATCCCGATCAGCGTGCTACTATCTGTGGCTCTGCTCGCCGGAACAGCCTCGGCGGCGAATCCGCAGCTCGCGCCGCAGCCGTCCGACCTGCTGGCGCTGCAGGCACGTTCCGCCGCGCAACCCAGCACCCGAGCGTGGTTCGGCCTGAACGAACCCATGTCCAGCCGTTCCCCGGAAAGCGCCGCACGCAACTATCTCGCCAGCAACGCCGATCGATTCGGCGGGCAGGATATTGTCACGACCCTCGAACTGACCAGCATCCGCGAGAGCCGGGGCGGGACGCACGTCACGTTCCGCCAAACGGTGGACAACATCCCGGTCTACCATGGCGAGGTGCGAGTGCATCTCAACCGGGACGGCCTGATCGCCGCCGCGAGCAGCTCGGTCCGGCCGGTCGATCACGCGCCTCGTACCGACGCGACCCTGAGCGGGGATGAAGCCCGCCGCATCGCCGCACGAGTCGTTGGCGGAGCGTCACGCACAACCCGGCCCCGCATAAATTCATTCATCTTCGTCGATTCCGCTACTTCGAACGCATCGCCTGCCTGGGTGGTGCACCATTCCAGCGTTGACCCGTTGGGCGACTGGGAGGTGGTGATCGACGCGTTCGACGGCACCATCCTCGCCCTCGATAACCGGATGGCGTTCGAGCACGGCGAGGGTCTGGTGTTCGATCCGGACCCGTTGACCACCGCGGAAGCGACGTATGACGACCCCGGCTTCACGGACAACAACGACGCCGACACGCCGGAGTTGAGCGCCGAACGAGTGCCCACCCTGTTGCGCGACATCACCTTCCACGACAACGCGTACTGGCTGGAAGGGCCATACGTGGAAATCGTCGATTTCGAGGCGCCGGCCATCAATCCGGTATCGTCCGCGACGTTGAACGGCTTCACCTTCACCCGCAGCCAGTCTGGATTCGAGGATGTGTGCGCGTATGCCCACATCGACGAGATGCAGCGGCACCTGCGCACGCTCGGCTTTACGAACCTGCAAGACGCCCCGATCACGGTCGATGCGCACGCCGCAAACGGGCAGGATCTGTCCTACTATTCGCCGGAATTCAACCGGCTCGGCTTCGGCGAGGGTGGGGTGGATGACGCTGAGGATGCGGACGTTCTCCGTCACGAATACGGCCATGCGTTGCACCATGACGCCGTCGGCGGCGACCTCTGGGGCGTTGATGTACGCTCGATCGCGGAAGGCTTGTGCGATTACTGGGCGGCCACATTATCCGCGCGGACCAGCGATTTCCGTGACAACTGGGTCTACAACTGGGACGGGCACAATTCGTTCTGGGACGGACGCGTGATGACCACATCCCGCAGCTACCCGGACGATTGGGCGGACAACCTGTACGACAACGGTACCATCTGGGCGAACTCGCTGTGGATCATGCGCGGGGAGCTGGATCCGGACATTGCGGACGCCATCGTCGCACAATCGATGTACTACCTGACGCCGGGCATTGATCCGGAAGCCGCCGCGCAGGGCATGTTGCAGGCCGAGGATGACCTGTTCGACGGGAACTATCGCGCGACAGTCTATCACGCGTTCGCGGTGAAAGGTTTCCTCGTCGAAACCGGCACGTTGGCCGGTATGATCAGCGACGACCTGTCCGGCGATCCGGTGGCGGGGGCGACGGTCGAAGTGGACGCCGGCGAGGTTTTATCCGGCGAAAGCAACGCGTCCGGGGAGTACGAGATCAGCGACATTCCCGTCGGCGAGTGGCCGGTGACCATTCGCGCAACAGGCTACCGTGGCGAAGAGTCATCCGCGCTGATCGAACTGGAAACGGTTACGACGCTCGATGCGGCGCTGTCGCCGTATGTCGCGTCAGTGAACGTCGATTCGTTGAACCTGTTTACGTACATCGGGGCGAACGCGGACAGCAATTTCACCATCAGCTCCTTTGACGATGACCTGTATTACCTGGTCCGGGCAGAGCCGGAGGGTGTGAACCCGGTGACGCCGTACGAGCTGCACAACTTCGTCGATCCGCCATTGCCGGACGGCGGCGAGGTGCGCGGGCTGACGTTCCTCGATGACCGGTTCTACGTCCTCTGGGACAACCCGCCGGACGAGCACTGGGTGTACGTGTTCGACGACAACGGATTCCTGACCGGCGGGTTTACGCAACCGGTGACCGGGCCGGACCCGTTCTACGGCCTGACCGATGACGGCACGGATCTGTATTCCATCGATAACGGGCAGATTGTGCAATTCACCACCAGCGGACAAGTGGTGGCGACGATGGACGGGCTTGACGATGATATCCGCTGGATTACCCATGCGCCGGACACCGGCTGGCTGTGGTGTGCGACGGAAGACGGGACCGTGACCGCGTGGGATATGGACATCGGTTTTCAGTGGGGACCGTACGAGTCGGAACTTCCGTTACATGGCCTGACGTGGGACGCCGGCCGGGAAGACCGTACCTCACTGGTGCTGCTGGTCAACGACGGCACAAACGCTCCACAGGTCCGGTTCATGCACCCCGGCTACGGCACGTTGAGCGACGAATCGTACGAGCTGTATCCGAACGAACCGCTCGCAACCTCGGGCGCGGCGGTATTCACTGGGCTGCAACAGGGGGTAGACTTCCGCTATTTCGCGACGATGCGCGAAGATGTGGCTGGCTATCGGGTGCAGCTGCACCGGATCCGCTGGACCGTTCCCTACCTCACCTTTGACCCGCAATTCGGCTACATGACAGCGAATTCGACGGAGACGGTCGCGGTGCACGCCGATTCCGATGATCTCGACGCAGATGACTACGCAGCCACCATTTCCCTGTTCTTCCCACTTGGCGGGCAACCGCTGGAGATTCCATTCACGCTGCGGGTGACGTCCGTCGCTGCAGACGATCCCGGCGCCGAACAACCGGCAGCGTTCGCCGTGACCGCGCCCTCGCCGAACCCGTGCAACACCGCGACGGTGTTGACGGTGATGGTGCCGCATCCCGGCGAAGTGTCGCTCGCGGTCTATGACATCCTCGGACGGCAGGTGGACCAGCGCGTCTGGATGCAGAACGCCGGAACGCGCCGTGTCACCTGGACACCCGCACCCGGGCTGGCGAGCGGAGTTTTTCTACTGCGTGTGCAAGCCGATGGGTTTGCGCCGACGATGCGGAAGGTGGTTGTAGTGAAGTAGTCTATCATGGATGGTGTAGCCCGACTTGGGCTCTGCCAAGTCGGGTGTCATGGCGCCATGATGGCAGGTGAAACCCGATTTGACGTGGCAATTCGGGCCAGACGCCTTATCTTTGTTTGTCATACGGAATTTCTGGGGGAAAGTCCGATGCGTTGGTTCAGCCTCTTTTTGTTGATTTGCCTGCCGTTTGTTACTATTGCACAACCATCCTGGGAGCGAAGGACCATTGAAGAGGGGTGCGATGCCATAACTGTTGTTGCTGGAAACTTGGATTTTGATGGAGGTCCTGATATTGTGACTTCCGGGCCATTGCGGGCCTATATCAATGACGGTGTTGGGCAGTTCTGGGAGGACTATACGATAAACGACAGTTGGTATCATGCAGTTGAATTGGCCGACCTTGATGGCGACGGCGATCTGGATGTCGTTACCTGCGATGCAGAGCATGAGAATCAATATTGGTTCGAAAATACTGGCAATATGAATCAATGGATTAGCCATTTGATATTCGATAACACAACGGATTATTGGCGGGGTTGTGATACATATGATATTGATAATGATGGCGACATAGATATTGTTGCTAGTGCCTATTGGGGTATATATTGGTATGAAAATATCAGTGGATTAGGAACGCAATGGACAGAACATCTTATTATTGATGATGAACATGCAATATATTTACCTTTGATCGTTGATATAGACTCTGATGGAGATGGTGATATTGTTTATCAAGAGAACTATATCAGTCTCTATTGGCTGGAAAATGATATGAACGGAAATTCCTGGACCCAACTTTATGTAGGTAGTTTTCCTGAAGGTGCGGGTCAGCCTTCGGCCGCTGACATTAATCGCGATGGAAATATTGATATTGTTACTTGCACTACTGGAGGTGAAGTGGCCTGGTGGAATAATTCGAGTGGAAACGGCTTGAATATGACGCATCTCATCATAGATACTGGAGCAGAGAAACGGCAGACAAGTATCGCCGATATTGATAATGACCATGATATTGACATCATTGCAGTTGGTGATCGTCATGTTACTTTTTATCGAAATGAAGATGGAGTCGGAGGTTCGTGGAATGAATATACGATTTGGTCGTCTATTTATTACTGGATTAATATTTGGGGATCTTGTACATTAGATGTTGATAATGACTTAGATTATGATGTTGTCATTCCTGTACGTGCTTTGTTCGGGGTCCATGATGGCTTTTTGTACCTCTTTGAGTGCCTGAACGGGGGCGCGGATGAACTTCGTGTAGCCTTTCCCAACGGCGGCGAAGTACTGCGAACAGGCACCACCCGGAACATCGTTTGGAACTCGACACTCGGCGAGGACATGGATGTTTGCATCGAACTGTTCCTCGATGGCCAGTTCGAACGGGTGATCGTGGAATCAACAGAGAACGACGGCATCTACGAATGGACCGTCCCCGATGATCTCCCTGTCGATGACCAATACCTGATTCAACTTCAAGTTGTCGGCCAACCGTATCAGGATTTCAGCGACGCCCCGTTCGCGATCACGTCAACACCCAATCTGGTCATTACACCCTTCGAGCCGTCGTTGATTGTTCCATCAGCTGGTGGTGGCTACTGGTATTGGGTACGGATCTACAATCCGACCGAATACCCTGTCAGCGGCCAGCTCTGGGCGGATGTCGAGCTGCCGAACGGGAATGTGATCGGCCCGGTCATGAGTACCAGAATTCAACTGGGACCGCAAGGTGTCTACCAGCCAAGCCTGCCGTTCGCCCAGTTTGTGCCTGGCTTCGCGCCCCCGGGTGTCTACCAGCACATCATGCACATCGGCATGCACCCGGATTTGATCATCGACACCGACAGTTTCCAGTTCGCGAAGCAGCCGGGAAACACGGTGGCCACGACGGACCCCGAAACATGGAGCCTCGCGGATTGGCAGGGGCGAAGCGGCTTTGTACCGCCGGAAGGGTTGACTGAGTCGCAGAGTGACACTGAGGCTGCAAACGAGGACGAGCTGGACTTGCGGTTGAGTCCGAACCCGTGCAACGCGCGGACGTCGGTTGTGGTGACGCTACCCGCTCAGGCAACGCTGGAAGTGGTGGTGTTCAACACCGTCGGGCAGGAAGTTGCACGAATCGCGGAAGGGGTGTACCCAGCCGGCGCACATACGTTGACCTTCGACGCGACCAATCTGGCAAGCGGAATGTATTTCGTGCAAGTGCAGACCGGGACTGAGACGGCGTTACGCAAAATGGTCGTAGTGAAGTAATCGAAGGGGACAGCTGAACGGTTTGACAATCCGATCTCGTCGTGAGGCTTGTCAAGCGATAACGGTTCTCGAGAACGTAGCACGCCGTGCAATCCGTTCAACTGTCCCCGAATCCAGCCTGACTACCTCTGAAACGAATACCCCGCGCCGTAGTGGGTGAAGATGTGTTTCGGGTTCTTCGGGTCGACCTCGAAACGGCGGCGCAGGTTGAGGATGATATTGTCCACCGTGCGTGCGCTGGGATACATCTCCTCGCCCCAGACCCGGTTCAGGATGGTGCCACGGTCAATCACCCGGCCCTCGTTCTCGATCAGCAGCTTGAGGACCATCGTCTCTTTCTGCGTCATCGTGACGACGCCGTCCCGCGTGGTCGCGCGATACGCCGACAGATCAACCTTGTTGCCACCGAATTCGACCACGTCGCCCTGTTCCGGGGTGCTCTCGTACCACTGTTGACGGCGCAGCATCGCACGAATGCGCAAGCGGAGTTCGTCCATCGAGAACGGTTTGGTGATGTAATCGTCCCCGCCGAGTTCGAGCCCTTTGACGCGATCCCCCACCATGTCCTTCGCGGTGACAAACAGGATCGGGACACGGTTGCCGCTTTTCCGCACCCGGTCGCAGACATCGAACCCGCTCAGCTTCGGCAGCATCACGTCGAGCAGCACCAGGTCAGGATTCCACGTCTCGATCATGGATAGCGCCACCTCGCCGTCCACCGCGAGTTCGGTGACAAACCCATCCCGCTCGAGGTTCAACTGCAACCCGAGGGCAATTGCTTCTTCGTCTTCGACTATCAGGATTCGCTGGGACATGGCTGAAGCTCGTCTTTCGTCTCTTGTCCTTCGTCTCTCGTTCTGCATGCCCACGAACAGGCGCGGGCACGAATACGGTGGCTATTCCTTTGCCAACGGCACCCGCACGGTAAATGTCGCACCCTGGCCGGGACCGTCACTGTGCGCGGAGACATCGCCCCGGAATGACCGCGCGATCTCGCGGACGAGATACAGCCCCAATCCGCTGCCCTCGGCGGTGCGTGTGTCTTCCTCGCCGATACGATAGAAACGCTTGAAAATCCGTTGCCGTTCCGAGTGCGAGAAACCCTCGCCCATGTCGGCCACCGTCAACACGACCCGTGACCCCTTGCGCGACACATCCACTCGCACCGGTTGTTCGCTGTCCGAATACTTCAGCGCGTTGTCGACAAGATTGCTGACCAGAATCCCCCAGTGCCCGCTGTGGATCCGGGCCGGCAGGGACGGGGCGACCGATACCTGCAACCGTCCGGCGGCGACGGGATGGTGCGCGTACAGTTCGTCGAGCACACGGCGCGTGTGTTTGCCGAGGTCGACCACGTTCAGCTCCCGCAAGGGCCGACGTTGGCCGACAAATTCACGGGTGGTCAGCAGCCGGTCGATCAGTCCGTGCAAGCGGTCGAGGCTGCGGTTCATGTTCAGCAGCACACGGTCGCGCTGGTCCGGGGTCAGGTCGCCCTGCAGGGATTCCATCAACAGCCGCATCGCCGCGATCGGGCTACGCAGCTCATGCGTCACTGCGGAGAGGAAGTTGGCATACTGCCGCTCGACCTGAATCTCCCGCCGCAAGGTGACATACATGTAAATCATCCCGGCGAGGATGATAATCAGGAAGGTCATGCTTTCCATCGCGAACATGCGGGCGACGTCGGTCGTTTCGGACGCCAGCCGCTTACGGGCTTCCGCCTTGACGACGACGCCGTTCAGATCATGGCTGTATTCCAGATCCTCGAACAGCGTGCTCAACAATGCCGCCATGCTGTCCGTGACCGCTTCGTGCCGTGCGATCAGCCGGTCTGCGACACGGATTTCCCGTTCCCACACTTCATTCTGCAGCGTTTCGACACGCTCGGCGGTGCGGACCTGGTAGATCACCCACCAGCTCACCTGCGCCGCGATGAACGTGGAGAGAAAGAGGAACAACAGTAGACGGCTGCGGGGACGGATTTTTTTCCAGAACGGGGTCATCGTTTCCCTGAACCTACACCAGTTAGACGCTGGAAAGTACGATGCAGAACGCCGGACCGCCGCAGGAAACAGCCGTGCGTGGACAATTCCGGGGACAGGCAGGTTCTGCGAGAATGGCGAAGAGTCGGAAATGCCGGTCAGGGGGACAACCGTTCAGGGGGCTGACGGCTGTCCCCGCAGCTGACACGGCTTGGGAGAGAAAAGGCAAAACACGCTCGACAGGAGCGTCAGGATGTCTGTGACGACGATGCGGGGGAACATCGACCTCACCGTGTGAAACGAGTACGTGTCTGGATCACCAGACGGGGATTAGTGTACAGGCCCCGGCGTCGTTGAGTGTCACAGAATTGTCAAGTCTCCCTAACTCTCCGGAGAGACGGAACGTTGTCACCTTTTGCATCGTTGTGCATCCAACAGGCAGGCAACCCCCTGGAGGAGTGGAACGATGAATGCCAACATGGGTAGTGCGGACAGAATCATCCGGTTCGTGTTGGGAGTGTTGATCATCGCGGTCGGCATTTACTACAAGAGCTGGTGGGGTGCGATTGGTATCATTCCGCTGGCGACGGCTCTGATCCGCTGGTGCCCGCTGTATCTGCCGTTCGGCATCAGTACGTGCCGCAAGTCGTAACAGAATACCGTCACAACAGAATGCAGTTGATGTGTTTGATCCATAGCAGTTGAGCGCAACCCTCTTTCTTCCCCTGAATGCAGAACGTCCCCAGTCATAGCGACCGGGGGCGTTTTGTGTCTCTGGCACGAAGGGGACATCTGTGGTCCTCGAAAGGTTGAGCCAGGGGGTTGGCCTCGAATCGCTATCTGCCGTATTTAATCGGGGACAGACGGTAGTTTTATTGTGAATATCGTAACGATAAAACCACCGTCTGTCCCTGGTTTACCCCTTGCATTCGGAACGTAGGACCGGGGACAAGTGAACGGCTTTACCTGCTGATTCACGCAGCAAGGTTCAGTATCACTTCAACCGAAACACCTCGAATCATCGCCTTCGTTCCGTTCACATGTCCCCGGAACCTGAGGTCAATCCCTGCTGGCAGAGCCATCAGGGGCACGTGGTGTCACATGTGATTCACGTCCGCGTCAGCAAGTTTTTTGACACGGGCACGACCTGACCCGGGACAAGCACCCTTGGTTCGTCCGCGTTTGCAAGCAAACACGGGCACGTTTTTCGACGAGTACATGTCCAGAGCGCACCTACACCAGCTTTCCGTCCGCGAGACGCAGCAGGTACTGCCCGTACTCGTTCTTCGCCATCGGAGCGGCCAACGCGCGCAACTGGGCGGCGTCGATGTACCCCTTGCGGTACGCGATCTCTTCGATGCACGAGATCTTCATCCCCTGCCGCTTCTCGATCGTCTGGACAAACAACGACGCCTCGAGCAGGCTTTCATGCGTGCCGGTGTCGAGCCACGCATACCCGCGCCCGAGCAGTTCGACATCGAGCCTGTCCTTGTCGAGGTACGCCTGGTTGACGCTGGTGATCTCCAGCTCGCCACGCGCGGACGGCTTCACCTGATTCGCCACCTGAACCACGTCATTCGTGTAGAAATACAGTCCGACGACGGCGTAATTGCTCTTCGGATCGGACGGCTTTTCCTCAATTGACAGCACACGGCCTGTCTTGTCAAACTCGACCACGCCGTACCGTTGCGGGTCCTGCACCGCGTAACCGAAGACCACCGAACGGCGATCCTCTTCGACGCGTTTCCGGGCACGGACAAGCGTATCGACCAACCCGTGACCGTAGAAGATGTTGTCGCCCAACACGAGCACGGCGTCATCGCCATCGAGGAACTCCTCGCCGAGCAGGAACGCCTGCGCCAAGCCGTCCGGGCTGGGCTGCACGATGTACTCGAAGCGCATGCCGAAGTCGGACCCGTCCCCGAACAACGCGCGGAAGCGGTCGGTATCCTCCGGCGTCGAAATGATCAAGACCTCGCGGATGTTCGCCAGCATCAACGCCGACAACGGGTAATAAATCATCGGCTTGTCGTAGATCGGCAGGAGCTGCTTGACAATGCTGCGTGTCGCCGGAAACAGACGTGATCCGCTGCCACCGGCGAGGATGATGCCCTTCATGGCACGCTCTGGGTTGGTGATGGTTGGAATCAGGAATGTATTGGCGGGAACCGGTGGGGGCAACAGTGGACCGGGCTGCGGGCTACGGACTGCGGACTGTTTTTCACGGACTGAAGTCCGTGGGAAAGGCAATCTTTCGAGTACTTAGTCCGCTTATGATCCCGACCAGCTCTCTTGCGGTCGGGGCACACGCAACACCCGTTTGGTGATTGACTCGTGGATAATCCACGACATGAATGTCGTGGGCATGTCTGTACGATCCTGTGATTTGGAACGAAAAACGACCGCCAATCGGCGGTCGTTTCGATGAACTACTATCGCTCAGCAACATGGTGTTGCTAGAAATCGGAATCTTGTCCGATCACTCCTCAATCCGTGAACGGATGCGGTCTTCGGTGATCTCGTACTGTTCGCGAGTCTCTTCAAATTCGCGCTCATACAGGTACCGCGGCAGGAACTGGCCGTCCTTGTGCTGCAAGGCTTCGAGGTAAAATGTCCGCGCCAACCGTTCCTGACCGGTCGCCCACTGGTAATCGCCGTTGCGCACCAACTCGCGGAAGACCAGCGTGTCGATGTACACATTTTCGCCGAAATCGAGACGGTAGACGCCCGATTCGTGACGGACAAAACTGTTGCGCGAATAGCGTTTCGCGTCCGGCTCGAGATACTTGCGCAATTCCGAGACGGCGTTCAACAGCCGGCGGTTGCCGGTGTGCGTGTCGAGGTTCGGCCACAAAAAGTCGATCAGCACTTCCTTGTGTACCGGCTGGCCGTAATGCAGCAACAGGTACGAAAAGACGTCCAGCGCCTTCTTCGAGCGCCACTTGTTCGTCTCGATACGGTCGCCGTCCACGATCAACGTGAACTCACCAAACGTTCGCACCTGAATCCGAACCGACTTGTCCTCGTCCGGACGGGCGCGCTTCACCTTTTCCACCACCAGTTGCGCGGCGTCATCAGTGGTCGCGTCCTGCAGGCTGATCTGCGGATCTTCCGTCGCCCGTGCCTGGATCTCATGGAACAGGACACACGCGCCGAGCACACTGTCGCCCCGTTCAATCCGCCTCACCTGGTACTGAATCGGAACTGAATCCTTCGCACGATTGACCAGGTTGGTGCGCTGCGAGCCGTGCCCGTTTGTGGACTGCTGCATCGAGTGGATCACCGGATGCTCCACATCCAACTTGCCGTTGTCCTCAAGCTTGAACACCTGCTCGACACGGCGGTTGGAGGCGTCGTCATATCCGGTCAAACGCAAGGCTTTCTCGTTGACAAACAGCACACGCCCCAACGGATCCGACAACAACACGGCCTCGTTCACATTCCGCAAGCTCTCCACGTAATGCGAGAGCATGACGTCCTTCACACGCTCCTGACGGTGCAAGTGAATCGCCAACTCAACCATCGCGAAGACCTGCTTGGCCTGAAACGGGTAGAACAGCATGCCGTGAGCGTTGAGAGAACGGGCGGGGAGCTGGTTGACAGACTTTTCGTCCTCAACGAGTACCACCCAGGGGACAGACACATTCGCAGGACCACCGCTCAACACCCCCGGGGCTTGACCCAGCGTGTCCTCATTGTAGAGGTAGAGCGCGGCATCGGGCCGAAATTGAATCAATTGCTCGTACGGATTCTTTCGAACTTCAGGCAAACACATTACGTGGCACCCCGCCTGCTCGAGTTGATCCACGAGCTGCGGGTGCTTCGCGCGGTCCATTCCAAACACACCGAGATTCAGTGTTTCCATCACACCCTCCATCGTTCACCGGAAACCGTGATCTTCACCCGTTTTGCCCTGAAGCTCCGCGCCCATGGAGTTTCATTAAGGGTTCCGGAGAGTTTTTGCAAACATTTTGCTTATTGAGGATTGTCAGACATGCGCGGAAAATACGGTCGAGCTTTTTTCGTAGTCAAGCTTTTTTTAAAGATTGATGAAACCACAAAACGGCGAAATGGTGTTAGTCGCTTGTATCTACACACCTTACCCGAGCTCTCGGGCCTCTCTTTTATAACCCCCTATCCGCCGAATACTGATACCCCCGGAGCAAACGCAGCGAATTAATTAAAATTCTGATGAGAGTATAGTAATTTTAAGCCGTTAACACAATGCTAATCCTGTACCCGCCTCTCCGCTCCGGGACCGATTCAGAATGTTTTCAAACGTTGCTTTCTGACAAGCATCGGTGAATATCGTTATTTTTGGCATATCGTCTCCGGAGAATAATAATCGTAACCTCCAGTTATTATTAGAGCTTTATGGGTCTTTTGGACTTGTGTCGGGGAATTCGGGATTTTTGTAGTACAATGGTCTAACCCAATCTGGTACCATGGCGTGCAGAAATCGCGAATTTCCCAATTAACTCGTCTGATCGTTCGACGGGCTAAATCGAAAGAAGCGATTACCAGCGGAACTCGGAGAATTTGTTTCCACAGGGCGCAACCTGATGACTCAACCTGTCATCGGTGGAAACGAAGCGAACAAACGATGACGCAACACCCATCGTCATTCACGGAGAGAAGGACAATGGACTGGAACAAGACGAAAAACCCCTTGGTCATGTGCCTCATGGTGCTTGTTCTCGCCACGGCCGTCCCCGGGTTTGCCAGAGACGAAACCCGAAACCATCAGCAGCAGCTCAGCATATCGTTCGCGCATGACATGCTGAAGTCCGAACGATATTCCGAAGCTGCGTCCTATCTCAGTGATGCTTTGTCCAAGATGGATCCGTCCCCGGCACGATTCGACCTCGCACTGATGCTTGCGGAAGCTCACCTCTATATGAGTGACTCGGACGCGGCAGACGCAGCGATTCGTGAATCCTTCCGCTGGGCGCTGACCGAAAAGGACAGCAGCAAGGTCTGGAGGCTGAAGGGTTGGCAACGCGCGATTCGTGAAGATGCCGAAAAGTACGTGAACGCTGATGAAGCCGCTGCCGGCGAGAACGTGGACGCGGAGCTGGCCATGGTGGACGATCAGCCGCGCATCACCAACTCCTTCTTTGAAAGCGACCTGCGCGTCGTACTGTCCGACCTTTCGATGGAAGCCGGCGTGCCGATTCTGTACGGCGGCGGGCTGGAAGGCCTGGTTACGTATGACGCCATCGACCAGCCGTTGGAAGAGGTGCTGGAATCGATTCTGCTTCCGCTGGGGTATGCGTTCCGCGAACGCAATGGAAAGTACTTCGTCGGCAGCATCAGCACGCAGGATCCTGCGTTTGCCCTGTTGTCCGAAACCCGGATTGTCCCGTTGGCGAATGTGATGGCCAATGAGGCCGTGCTGACGGTGTCCGAATTCTTTAATCCGTACGTCAAGGCCAGCCGGTCGGGAAACGCGGTGGTGATCACCGCCCCGACGATGATCCTGGAACGGATCGAGAGCGACTTGAAGGAGATGGACAAGGCGCCGGTGCAGATCAGCATTGATGTGATCGTCGCGGAAATCAGCCACGAAGGGTCGTTGCAGCTCGGCATCGACTGGTCGGCGGCGAACCGTTCCACCGAAAGCGCACGCCAGTTCTCCGCAGGATCGCCGACTATCGATTCTCCGGCTTTTGAATTCACGATGACGGATCTCGGTGCGGACATCGCCGGGAACATTCTCGACATCAACGCGACGCTGCAGACATTGCTGCAAAGTGGAGACGCTCAGATTCGCGCAAACCCCCGGATCACGGCGATGAACGGCCACCCCGCCGGCATCAAGCTGGTGCGGGAAGAGTGGTTCCAGGCTCAGACATCAGGCCAGCAAAGCTTTGCCTACAACACGCTGCAATCCATCAGTTCAGGCATCCAGCTCAACATCACGCCCTTTGTTTCGGAAGGCGACGACACGATTACGATGTATGTCTTCCCGCAGGTGGGTGATGTGGTCGGCCAGGACAGCGAAGGACTGCCGCGGATCAATACACGAAGCGCGGAAACCACCGTCCGAGTCAAAGATGGCGAAACGTTCACCATCGGTGGACTCAGCCTGGAAATTGAGGAAGTTGAGGAGCGGAAGATCCCATTGCTCGGCAGTATTCCATACCTCGGCTACCTGTTCCGGTATACGTCAGAGTCGGTGAGAGAATCTGAAGTCGTGATTTTTGTGACTCCGCACATCGTGTAATTGCAGTACGCACAAACTCTTAGCGAAAACCGTGTAAAAACAAGGGCTCCGAAGGGTAGAATCAGAGACATTCGTTGTACAACATTCTGACTCTGAAGCCCAAATTCACGGGAAACAAAGAAAACACGAAGTTCTTTGCAAATGGGATAGTGGGATCGTCACATGATTTCCGGGTCATCCCACGCCCGCAAAAGCGCCCCCCACGGGGCAATAGAAACACCGTCCAGGCTTTGCTTGGGAAGGCTTACCTGGACGGCGAAGGGAACATGCCGGATGCGTTCGGGAAAACGTGCCGGCAGAACAGCACCAATATAGGTGCATTCTTGGAGGATGTGTACGATGAAGAAGCTCGCGCTTACCCTTTTTGCAGTTTTGTTTGCGATTTCTGGTCTGGCCGTGACGGCCGTCCAGGCTACTGAACCGCCGGCCTACGGCGTCTGGGGTGCTGGTTGGGGTAACAACCCGAACAACTGGGACCGTGCGACGGGTAGCTACAATTCCGGTTTGAGCCTGTACAACGATGATTTGGGCGACTACGTCCACAACTTCGATCCGACTGATGGTTCCTACGACGTGATCAGCTACGCGCCGATCAACATCGAGCTGTGGATCGAACTGCACATGATCGAGACCTACGCGCACACGCACTATGAATTCCACCGCATCGGTAATGCCGACGAAACCGTCGAATTCATTATCGAAGGTACCGTGAAGTCCAACCAGACCAACTGGGTCGGCCTGACGGCTGGCGCGGATGGTTTTGAATTCCTGCAGTTCCGTCATGGTATGTATGGCGGCGGCGCTGACATCCCGTTGACCTGGATGGGTCGCTACGGTGATGGCCTCACCCCGGGTGCTGGCAACCCGGCGTGGACCACGTTCGTCGATCCCGATGACAATGGCATCGGCTTCACCATCGCGAAGTGCGACCACTGGTTCCAGTTCAAGGGTCAGTTCGAACTGCCGTACCACATCGATGATGGTTACTACAGCCTCGAAATCGCCGGTTGCCCGGTTCCGGAACTCTAAGTTCCTCTGACGTACGACATGGTCCCAATCGGAGCCCGGCCGATTGGGACCACTTTTTAGATCCTAATAATTCTTACACATCTATCGCACACTAACTGAATTTTCTAGAGTGTATTTGTTGTTTTCTGATATTTCTTTTCGTAGCTTTGTCAACAACATCACTAAAACCCGGTACCCGCACCCAACACAGAGGAAGCACAATGATCCGCCGTCTGTCCACATTGGTCCTCTTCACGCTCATCCTGGCTGCCGGTTTGGCCCAGGCCAGTATCGTGCTGAGCCCGCCAGTGCAGGAAATACCTGTCTATCGCGGCAAGCAGGCGACATTCACAATCACCGCGATCAATGACGGCGATGAGACTGAAGCGATTCAATTTCTTATCAAGAACATGGATATCACCGAAGAAGGGCGTCCGTTCGCGTCAGACTCCACCTATGATCGTGGCTGTGCGGAGTGGATTACGCTTGATCCGAGGGAAGCCGTGGTTGAACCGATGCAGCGTGTTGAGATCACGGGCACTATCGATGCTCCTCGAGGTGCAAGTGGCTCCTACTACGCAATGTTCCTGGTGAATGTGAGTGAACAACAACTTGATCTGGAAGATGGTGGCGCTGGATTCAAGATTCTGAGCCAGGCCGGTACGGTGTTGATGCCGGTTGTGCAATCTGGCCGCAATGAAGCGATTCTCAATCCAGATACCCTGATCGTTTACCCGAACGGCGAAGAGGCGGAGCTGCAGAACAATGTTCTCGCAGAAACAGCAGGCTGGGAGGTAGTGCTCGGTATTCGAAATGACGGAGAGGTTCACACCACGGCACATGGCGATTTCACGCTGTGGAGTTCGGCCGGCGTGCGGCTGGAAACCGTCTCCCTCGAAAGTGGCCAGGGCTATATCCTGCCGGGACGGACACGAAATTTCCGTGCCAGCGGCGGGGGAGCGCTGACTGACGGCTACTACCTGATGAGCTTCAATCTGCGGACACGCGAAGGCCGGACGATCACCGAAAACCTGCCATTCTCCATCCGTGAAAATGAAGTCTTTTTCAACGAGACCGCTGAGGGTACCGAAGCATTGCTGAAAGCGGCAATGCCCCGGTTCCGTCTGCGGGAGAAAATCCTGCAACGAAACCTGAGCCCGGGTGGCGACAGCTATCTCGCCATCAATCTGCAAAACGTATCGACCGATACTATCAATCTGCATCCAGAACTGTTAGAATGGTTCATTGATCCAGCAGGCTATTCAAAATTCAGCGACGTGGAACCGCCACACAATCGTTCCTGTATTGATTGGATCGAGATGATCGACGCAGACATCGTTCTGTTACCCAAACGATCAACGTCTGTCAAGGCCAAGGTGCATACACCGGAAGATGCCACGGAAGGTGAGTTCTACGGAGCGATCACTTTTGTCCCGGAAGGCGTGGATCCGGAGCTGCTGGATAAATTCCGCAGTATTCGAACCCAGCAGATCATTCTCAAAGGACCTGAGGAAGGCAAGGTCAGCGTTTCAGTCGATAGTGTGTATATCAAGACGCACATGGACGGTGACGAAACAGTCTGCGATTTTTCCTTTCTGGTGCATAACACAGGTACAAAATACTGTTACGCGGACGGAAATCTTGTTATTGATAAAGAAGTTGCTCCAGGTGTTTACGAATTATTCACCGATTTGCCTGAATTCGGTGGGCGTGACGCGGTCATTATGCCCAATTCCGATCGCGCGTTCAGTCTGAGTTTTCCAGGCATTCCGCCCGGAAAGTACCGTGCACTGGTTCGTGTCGTGTACGACACCGAACAACCGACGTATCTGAAAGCACGCGTTTTCACCTTGTAGAACGGGTGATAAAGGATTGAGCATGAACTATCAAAATCGAATACGCTTTTCCGCGCTGCTGATGCTTTCCGTGATGCTGCTGTTTGTCACGGCGAACGTCGGGGCTCAGCCTTCTTCCTCCGGCAAGGGCCAGTCCAATGCGCCGGAAAAGAGGCCGGAACGTACCGCGCAGCCGATTAGCGAACGCGGCTTGTCGTCCAGTATGATTACGAATGACGGTCCCTTCGGATTGAATCGGGCGGGTTTCTATCTTGATGACCAGAACAGGACCGACGAGGAAATCGATACTCCTCAGCCAGAGCTGGAGATGTCGTATCAGCTGGATTGGACCAACTACCAGTGGCACCGTGTTGGGTCGGATTCACCATTGCAAGCAGTACTGACAGGCACCTTCTCCACCAATCACCCGATGGTGTGGAACTTGTACAACTCGGATGGCGAACTGGATGTGCTCGACGAGTTGGCTTTCGTGCACAACCTGAACGGCGGCGAAGAAGCGATTGACAGCCTCGAGCTCGACTGGGAAATTCGAGTTGACGGCGGGCCGTGGCGGCCGCTGCACTCGCAGAACAACTACGGCTTCCACATTCCAATCGCTCCAGGCGATCACATCGTCCAGCTGAGAGTTTCCAGCCAGATGCCGATAGCGGCGGATGAAGGATACTACCGTCTGACCCTGGCACAACGACTGCTGCCGCAGCTGTAGACCAACGAGATCATATCTTACCTGTTCCTGCATCGAAACCACGTTCTGTGAACGTGGTTTTTTCCGTTCAATCACAAACACGGGTTGGCTCGAGCGTCATTCTGAACAGAACGAAGAGAAGTGAAGAAGATCTAGATTATCAATGGGTTACAACTATTGGTTTTCAGAAAAGCTGGAATGGGTATAATACTCAAAACGTGTTGGGAAAATCGCACGCATCTCCTTGCAAT
>JAHLLB010000048.1 GCA_020444425.1 bacterium
CTGATCAACAGGCAGCAGAAAAGAGGAACCTACCGGAATATTTTCCGAAGCATAAATGACGCAACGGATGCAACAGACGGAAAAGAAGTAACAGACAGGAAAAGACAGGAAAAGATAGGAAAAGATAGGAAAAGATAGGAAAAGATAGGAAAAGACAGGAAAAGACAGGAAAAGACAGGAAAAGACAGGGGACAGCCACACCTCGCGACTGTCCCTGTGAATTGTTGGCCGGTGGATCATCCACGACATGAATGTCGTGGGCATGTCTATACTTCGAGCGCCGAGCCTGTGTTGTTTGCCCCGACCAGCTCGCTGGTCGGGATGACCCGCAAGATCTTTACTCGTACCCCGAGCTGGGAAGACGCAAACCGCCGCCCGCCGCCCGCCGCCCGACTTACCTCACCAGCATCACCTTCCGAACCTGCGTACGTTCACCTGGCAACGCCGCCCGCACAAAATACACGCCACTCGCCAATCCGGACGCGTCCAGCGAGAACGTATGCGTCCCGGCAGAATGTTCACCCTGCGCCAGTGTCGCGACCTGCTGGCCGTTCACGTTGTACACCGCCACCGTCAATTCGCCGCGTTCCGGCAACGCCACCTGCACCGACGCGCGTTCGTTGAATGGATTCGGAAACGCACTGACCCCGAATTCCTGCGGCAACGCGGTTACGCCATCGCCTTGCGTGGCAGAGGCCGGACTCGGGCCGGGACCGCCGTCGTCCTGCGCGTTGAACACCAGCGCGGACGGGTACAGCGCTGACCGGTGCACCTTCGTGTTCGAGATGTACATCGGGCCCGTGTGGTACATCTCCCCGCCGTTGTTCAAATTGCGATCGAAACGCGGGAAATTGGACCCGTTCACGTACAACCGGATGCGATGTCCCGGCTGAAACTCGATCTGCATGTTCTGCATCGGGATTTCCAGGCAGTGTACCGTGCCCGGCCACGCCAGCAGTTCTTCCGTGTAATCGTTCCGGAAACGCAAGCGCCTGATCCCGTCAGTGATGAACTGGACCCGGCCATCCGGATAGACATCCGCGAGAATCACCGACACATCGGTGTCGAGGCAGTCGGTCGAAACATACACATCCGCACGGATCGTGCCGGAAACCTCCACCGGTTCGTTCAATACCGGCGTGTCATAAACCAGGATGTCGTCCCCGATCATCAGGCCGGCGAGGTCAACCGGGCCCGCCGGAAGAAAGATCGAATGGGTTCTCCCGCCCGGGGTCCACAACGGCGTCTCAGGGTTGTACTGGAACGAGTCGACCCCGGTCGTTTCTGTCGGCATGTGCGGCATCATCACACCGTCATGCAGGTACAATGCCAGCCGTTCCGCATCAGGTGACGGCCACTCGTCGAGGAACAGGAATTCGTTGCTGCCCAGTTCGAAACAGGCAACGTCCGGCAAGTAATACGGAATCTCCGGATCATCGCGCAGCCAATGATCGAAGAATCGCATCGCCGCAATTTCCGACCGTCCCCGCGCTTCCGGGTACGTCCATTCGCCCTGGATCAACTGGCCGGCGGTGTTGTGTGTCCACGGACCGATCACCAACCGGTGTTCGTTCCGGATCGACGGATGCGTCTGTTCGCGCAAATTGTACCAGGTCTTGATGTTCTGGTCGGCCGTCATGTCCCACCAACCGGTGATCAGCAGGATTGGCACCGTGATGTCGTTGGCGTTGTCGCCCGTCAACTGCTCGACGTTCTCCCAGAACTGGTCGTACAAGGGATGGTTGCCGACGATGTACGGAATCGGCTGCCAGTTGGACAACGAATTGAGAAATTCCGCACGCTTCACGCCGCCGTGATAGTATTTGTCATACGACGATTCCAGCGGATGATTCAGCGGCACGCAACAGACCAGGTGCTCGGGCTGGTACAACGCCGTCAGAAACTGAATCTGGCCCATCGCGGAGTTGCCGAAGGTGCCGACACGGCCATTGCACCACGGCTGGTCCGCGATCCATTCAATCGCAATCGCGCCATCCTGGCCATACTGCGGCTGGGGACGCGCGGCATGCGCCGATCCATACATCCCGCGCCAGTCCATGATCACGAAGGCGTAATCCTCCGTGTTCAACGGCACACCAGTATACCAGTACTTGCTCTTGTTGTACGGGGTCTGGATGAAGATGACCGGCAAAGCCTGAGTGGAATCAGGCGTATACAGGTCCGCCGCCAGCCAGGTGTCCTCCGGAACCGGAATCTGCAACGGATAGCGGACCATCTCCGCGCTGGAATGGGCCGGAAGCAGGAATAACAGAATTTGCACAACGAGAATTAACAGGATAGGTGTACAACGCACTGTGTTCCAACGCTTTACGCAATAGTCCACAACTTCCCCCGTGCAAACTGATGTAACCCCATGCAAAACACTCAATAATATAGGTTTGGGACTCAGGCCGAGCGCAAGGCCCGACCCCGAGAGCCAGCTGTTGACAAGGTAGGCGGACAGGTTGAGGCGAGGGTGTAAGTCGGGTGTATCGTTATCATTATACAGGATAATGAGTATTTTGCGTGAATTGATGATTCGGGAGGGGAGATGTCGTGGACATCCGGAACAACACGAAGATGCAGTAGACGGTGTTGCGGAAACAGCAAGGGGACACTTTGTGTCCCTAAAGTGTCCCCGAAGTACTTTCGATGACCGGTTTTCGTTGACCGACAACCGATTACCGATTACCGATTACCGGCGTTACCTGACCAGCATCACTTTCTGCGTCTGCGTCATCCGGCCCGGCGCCGTCGCCCGAATAAAATACAACCCGCTGGCCAATCCGGACGCATCAAACGTCAGCTCGTGCGTCCCGGCGTTGAAAGACCCGTCCGCCAGTTGAGCCACCTGCTGCCCGGCGACGTTGTACACCATCACCGTCAGCTCGGACGTTTCCGGCAGGGTGATCGTCAGCGTCGTCGCTGCGTTGAACGGATTCGGCCAGGCTGCGTTTAACGTATACCGTTCCGGTACCATTGCCGCTTCTCCATCAACCGCATCTGCGAGGAACGGTTCGTCCGTTGCCCAATCCGCAGTCGAACCGGTGCCAGCCAGCAACGGCGCGGCCTTGGTAAACGTGAAGCTATCTTCCACGTAATTTGTCGGATACCCGACCTGGCCGAAGAAGATGTACTCACCTGCCGGAGCGTAGTTCGGGATCGGCTGAGTGCGGTTCGGCACCGTGATCTGCATGAACGGCGTCAGGGTGAAATACTGCGTTCCGGTTTCCATCACCGTGCCGTTGGGGAGTTCCACGAGGGTGCGGAAGAACACGTTCTGGAAAGTTCCCCCGAAGGGGCTGTTGAGTGTGACATCGAAGACCAGCGTGCCGCCAGTGGCCGGGATGGCCGTGTTGTGCGGCGTCAAGGTCAGGATCTGATCGTTGCCGCCCGGTCCTTCGCCCGGCGAACCGAGGTCGCCCGCGCTGCCGGACCACATCTCTTCCGACACCGACCAGTTCGCGCCGATCATGTTGTCGGCGTCCAGGTCAGGCAGGTAAATAGAGGCGCCCTCCGCTTCCGGGAAACCGTCGTTCTCATCGTACTCAACCACGTCAATCACCGTGTCCCAGAAGTCGGTGATGATGATCTCGTCATCGGTGTTGTCGAGGTCAATGGCGTAGTTGTAGAACACGAAATCCGGAACGATTCCGCCGTTATCGTCCGGATCGGCCCATCCGGCGAGGACCACGAAGTCGCCCGGTTCGATCACCAGGTTGCCCGGAATGGCGTAGAACTCGCCATCGTTATCAAGAATGCTGAACAGCCGCATATTCGCGGTGGTGGAACCGGCGTTGTACACCTCAAACCATTCACCGTAGAAATCTGAAACCGCAGCCGGATCGTACATAATCTCCGAAATCACCAGCTCGGGCGCGACCCACGGCTCCGGATTCGCTTCGCCCGGCGACCCGAAATCGCCCCAACTACCTGTCCATGCCTCATACGACACCGCCCAGTTCGCCGGATCGTTGTTGTCCAGAGATGGGTCGGTCAGGTAGATCGACGCGCCTTCCACATTCGTCCAACCCTGTGCCACATCCCACCAGACCTCATCCATCAGGATGTCCTGGGCGTTGTACAGCTTCAGTACGTCGTCGTCATCCTCAAACGCGAAGTTGTGGTATTCAGAATCACCCACAACTCCACCATTGAGCAAACTGTCAATTTCGTCGACCAGAACACGATACTCGTGCGGCGGTACTTCCAAACCAGAGATGGTAAACGTGCCGATACCGTCGTCCCGGATCGTCCAGTCCGTCATTTGGATCGTTTCATCGCTGTTGTTGTACACCTCAAACCATTCACCGCGCGAATCCTGGCATTCCAGCGGGCTGATCATGACTTCGGATATCACGATTTCCGCCTGAACCGACACCGCCAGAAGTAACAGCGCGATCACAACTCCCGCCGAAAACGTACGCAGGCCCTTCATGCCTTCCCCCTTTGGTGAAACCAGTGTGAATATCTTCACGAAAAAACCAACAGAGTACACCACAGTACTGGTTGGTTTTCAAGGCACTACACAAAAAAACGGCTGCCGCCGTCCACATGTAGCCCCACAAGACATAATATCCCAAAGATACGAAACTGTGGGCGTCAATGCTGGACAGGCTCCCCTGCTCCCCAATGCTGACGCCAAAAAACGGACTTCTGTTGTCTGGAATACGCATGTGACTTCAGACGATGGGCGGGAGGTTGTCAGTGGCACAAAAAATGATGGAGTGGCCCGCCATCATCTCCAGAGAAAAAGGGGACGCTTTGTGTCACCAAAGTGTCCCCGACATGCGTTCGATGACCGATCATCGTCAACTGGCAACCGGCAACCGTTTACTGTTTAACCGAACACCGAATACCGTCTACCGGCCACCAGCTACCGCCATCACCTGACCAGCATCACTTTCTGTGTCTGCGTCATCTGGCCCGGCACCGTCGCGCGCACGAAATACAATCCGCTTGCCAATCCAGACGCATCAAACGTCAACTCGTGCGTCCCGGCGTTGAAAGATCCATCCGCCAGCTGAGCCACCTGCTGCCCGGCCACGTTGTACACCATCACCGTCAGCTCGGACGTTTCCGGCAGGGTGATCGTCAACGTCGTCGCGGCGTTGAACGGATTCGGCCATGCTGCGCTGAGTGCGAACTCGTTCGCCAGCGCTGTCTCCGGGTCACCGGCGGCGAGCTGGTCGAACGCAGCCTTGTATGAATCGCCAGCTGACCACGACCGTACATCTCCCGCCAGATCCTGCCCGGCTTTGCTGAAGCCGAAAACGTCGGTCAGCCGCAGGCCAGTCATACTACCAACGTGGCTGATGAAGGCGTACTCACCTTCCGGGGCGATGGAGGGCACTGGCTGTCCCAGACCGGGAACCGTGATGTCCGTGTTCGCCGGCATGCTGAAGCTGTAGGAATGCGTCGGGCCGTACAGTTCGCCATTGGGGAGCTGCACCATCGTCCACCATGTCACCAATCGCGGCGACATCGTGTCGTTCACCAGGCGCAGGCTGTACTCCAGCATCCCGCCGGTTGCAGGGATCACAGTGCTGGCGGTCGGGATAACCGTGACACCAATCTCGGATGGTTGTTCCCACCACTTGACATAGCCGTCATCGTGCGCGGTGCTGCAGATATCCAGCAGGCCGTCTCCGTTGAAATCGCCGGTGTCAACACCCCACGGCTCGTCAAATCCGGCCGCGGCACGGTGCATCACCCAGACACTGGCGTCCCCGTTCACATTTTCCCAGTACGCGATACAGTCCAAACCAGCCATCGCGCAAAGCACATCGAGATCGCCGTCGCCATCCACGTCAGATGCGATCACATCATGAGGCATCGGGAAATACCCGCCCTCGTAAATGATGAATTCGTGCGTGGTGAAGCTGCCATCATCGCTCTGCTGCCACCAGAAGACCGTGTCGTGGAAGTATGATGAGCCAAGGATGTCCGTGTCGCCATCACCGTCCAGATCGGCAGCGTCCAGTCCCCAGCAGCCGCCGTCGCCGGTGTGCAGTTCATGGTAGGTCCAGGTCAGGCCGAGCCCGTCCTCGTTTGACCACCACGCGAAGATGCCGTCGAGACCGTAGGAATCACCGATCAGGTCGGTGTCGCCGTCCCCATCGACATCCGTCGCGAGCACAAAGTTGGCATTGACAAAATTCTCGTCCACCGAATGCTCGACCCAGGTCGTGGCGTTGTCCTGATTTTCAAACCAGATAACACGACCAGACTCAAACGGTCGATTCATCACTGCGAGGTCGATGTCGCCGTCACCATCCATGTCGGCCGCCGAGGTGCCGGGTGTGTTCGGCATCCCGAGAGCAATCGGGTGCCAGACCCAGTCCGTGCCAAGCCCGTTCGAGTTTTCCCACCAGTAGGCATGACCCCCGTTCTTCGCGCCGATCATGTCGAGGTCGCCGTCACCGTCCATGTCAGCGGGATCCATGGTGGAAAGCTCGTTGCTGATGGTGTGCTTTGTCCAGGCACCGCCAACACCATCGTTGTTCGACCACCAGTGTGTTCCGCCGACAAAGGCGGCGTAACCGTACATGTCCATGTCGCCATCCTGGTCCACATCGCACGATTTAACCCACGGCCGACCACCGAGGTAGTCACCACCGATACCATCGACCTGATGGACATTCCACGCAAGTTGCGCCTGTGTGAACGATGCCGTCAGCACCAGCACCAAACCAACTGCAAGCCATTTCTTCATAATCCCCTCTCCCAATCGTTGTGTTCATACAGCTCAGCCTAAAATAGCTACGTAAAACCGGGCGAGTGAGATGAACCGACCGTTTCCGCAAACTATTCAGGCAATTAACTCGGACTCAGCTCCACCTTTGATCAAAGGTCTGCGACGCATTGCTGTACATCCTGAGTGGGAGATCAGTCCTGATTCGGCAACACGCTGACCGGCATGGCGAGTGTGGCCCGGACAAATCGTGACGGCTCCAGTTTGTTGTCGCTGAACAGCCACAAGCACGATCCATGCGGCAACTCCGATCGTGGTTATCCCGGGGAGGGAACGTGCACACCAGCCCTACCGTTCAAACCACATCTTCCGTATCTTCGAAGCGATTGCACCCGCCTACAATACGCCGGGGGAGACCGCGTGGAGCTGTTCCGCATCGGCTTTTTGAGTGTCGGCCTTATCGACATCGTCGACATCGCTTTGGTCGCGTACATCTTTTACAAGTTGTACTCGGTCATGCGCGGCACTCGTGGTTCGCAGATGGTGATTGGACTGCTGCTCTTGTTCATCGCCAGCCTGGTCGTCGGTGCGCTCGGCCTGAAAGCGACAACCTGGCTGGCGCAATCGGTAGCACAGGTGTGGGTGCTGGCTTTCGTCATCCTGTTCCAGCCGGAACTGCGACGACTGATGGTGCAGATCGGCCAGACACGACTGGTCCAGCGCCTGTTACGGGTGCGCGGAACAAAAGCCATCGAGGAGATCGTCAAGTCGGCGGTGCAGCTGTCGGAGAAACGGTACGGCGGGCTGTTCGTGCTGCAACGCGACATTGGCCTGCGCGGGATTATCGAAACCGGCGTCAAGATGCAGAGCGAAGTCTCCAGCGAGCTGCTGGTGTCGTTGTTCTTCCCACGCACGCCCCTGCATGACGGCGCGGTGGTCATCAGCGGTAACCTGATCGAGGCGGCCGCCTGCATTCTGCCATTGAGCGAGAATCCGAACATCGACGCGTCCATCGGCACCCGGCACCGGGCGGCGCTCGGCGTGTCCGAGGAGTCGGACGCCGCGGCGATTGTCGTCAGCGAGGAAACCGGACAGATTTCCATCGCCTACCGTGGTGAATTTCTCGAGCGTGGCATCACCGGCGATGAACTGCGTGATCACCTGAAAAAAATCTTCGAACGCGTCAGCCACAACCTGGCGGACTAAACGCACCCGGACCGATCGCGATGTGCCCCTGATGGCTCTGCCAGCAGGGCTGAGCAAATCTGGATCGGCTGTGATGTGCCCCTGATGGCTTTGCCAGCAGGGCTGAGCAAATCTGGATCGGCTGTGATGTGCCCCTGATGGCTCTGCCAGCCGGGCTCCTTAATAGTTTCTGAACCTGGAAGCGCTATGCCTCGTTATCGAATCGATGATCCTGATGCTGCACACTATCTCACTTTTTCATGTCATCAACGGCGTTTACTGTTTCTAAATCCAACCCTATGTTACCTGTTTCTCGAAAAACTACACGATGCAAGAACCAAGTTGAACTTTCAATTGTTAGCCTATGTAATCATGCCTAATCATGTACATCTACTCCTGCTTCCAGGTTCGATTCCCATGAAGAAAATAATGTATCACGTAAAGCAGCCGTTCAGCTATCATGCTGGTTTGTACTACAAGGAAAACTATCCGCGCCTTCATCGAGCTCTGAGTGTGAAACGTGGTTTGAAGTGGTCGTTCCGGTTCTGGTTGGCCGGGGGAGGGTTCGACCGGTTGTTGTACACGAATGACGATATCCAGAAACGTATTCGCTATACTCACCGTAATCCTCTCAGGTGGGGAATTACGGAAAACCCAGAGATGTATCCATGGTCTAGTTTTCATGCGTATTCCAATAAATCCGGAAAACCCATTCCCGTGGATCGCCCGGTATGGTTGTAGCAGGCGGTTAATCCCTGCTGGCGGAGCCATCAGGGGCACATGACCGGTGTGGATGGAATTGGCGGTTGATCTCTGCTGGCGGAGCCATCAGGGGCACATGACCGGCGTGGATGGAATTGGCGGTTGATCCCTGCTGGCGGAGCCATCAGGGGCACATGACCGGCGTGGATGGAATTGGTGGTTGATCCCTGCTGGCGGAGCCATCAGGGGCACATGACCGGCGTGGATGGAATTGGTGGTTGATCCCTGCTGGCGGAGCCATCAGGGGCACATACCAGAGGCACATGTATGTCGCACGAATTGTGCGATGACAGTGAACAGAGCCGAACACAGGACCCACCATGGCGAAACGGGCGAAGAAACAGAACCAACCGGAAACAAAACCCTCAGCCGACGAGGAAAAGCGGAAAGCGGTCACCGGAATCCTGCGGGAGAGTGAGACTGCGTTTCTGTTTCCGAAACGGTCGCTGGTCGGGGACATCGTCGCCATCGCTGCGCTGTATGTCGTCACCCTGATCCTGTTCTGGAATTTCGTCGTCGAACCGAACCGCTTCAGCGTATCGGGGGATGCCTTCGCCGCACGTGCGTGGAACGATGTCGGTGCCGAGATCGACGCGCAAGTCGACGGCCCGGCGGCGTGGAATCCGTACGTCTTCCTTGGCTTCCCGACCTACGGTTCGCTGGCGTATCACCCCGATTCATGGCTGAATCCGGCGAACTGGCTGGATATTCCCGGACGTTTCCTGTTCGGCCCGCACGACATGAACAAGCAGATCTTCTACTACTTCCTCAGCGGGCTGTTGATGTACCTGTTCGCACGGGGAGTGGGGCTGCCGTGGTGGGCGTCGCTGCTGGCGGGGCTGACATTCCTGCTGAACCCGTACAACCTGTCACTGGCAGAAGCGGGGCACGGGTCCAAACACTGGACCATCGCGATGCTGCCGCTGACTCTGCTGCTAACCCATCGTGTCCTGACCAAACGCCGTCTGCTCGAATTGGCACTACTCGCACTTGGAACCGCCGCGCTGCTGCTTTCGATGCACGCCCAGATCGCCTACTACGGCCTGCTCACCGGTGGCCTCTACGCGCTGGCGTGGTTCATCCGTGAACTGCTGCGCGACCGGGCGGTTGCCCTGCGTGGAGTTGCAGGCTATGCTGGCGGAACGGCACTCGGGTTGTTGCTGTCAGCGTTTGTTTACTGGCCAATCTATGTGTTCTCGAAGTATTCGATCCGTGGTACCGGTCCGCTGCGGGACGAAGGCGGCGCTTCCGGCCTTGACTGGACCTACGCGACCAACTGGTCGCTGCATCCGCTGGAATCGTTGCAGTTCCTCGTTCCGGGCTGGTTCGGCCTTGGCGGTAGCGCACCGCCGGATCGCATGTTGACTGTCGATACCGCGCTGAACTACAACCTCTACTGGGGCTGGATGCCCTTCACCACCAGTTCGCTGTACATGGGTATCATCCCGCTGCTGCTGGCGATCCTCGCGGGGATCTGGCTGTGGAAGAAAAGCGGCGTGGTGCGCTGGATGAGCATCGCTGCGGTGCTGGCGTGGATTGTCAGCTTCGGTCGCTTCCTGCCGGTGCTGTACGGGCCGATGTATTACGCGCTTCCGTTCTTCAACAAGTTCCGCGTTCCGTCGATGGCGCTGGTGATCACCGCGCTCGGCGTGTCGCTGCTCGCGGCGTATGGGCTGGCGGAACTGGTGAAACGTTTGATCGCGGCCCGGGACGACGACAAGCGTCGCGCTGGCCTGAGCCGGCTGTTTACCGTCGTGCTGATCGTCGCGATTGCCGGCTTCGCCCTTGCCGTGTTCATGCCCGGCCCGATGGACACCTTCCTCAAGGACGGTGAAACCCGCCAGTACGACGCCCAGACCCTGCAGTACGTGCTCGAGCTGCGTTGGCAGATCTTCACCGCGACGCTGCTGGTGACGGCGTTCATTCTCGCCATCTTCGCGCTGTCGGTGCGGTTGTCGCTGCGCAAGACGCTGGCCTTCCTGCTGCCGACATCCATCGCGGTCGCAATCATCTTCACCGGCTATGATCTGTTCACGATCGACCAACGTTTCCTGCACCCGGTGCCGGAACGCGCGTTGACCGGGCAGCTGCAGGAATCCAGTGCGGTCCAGTACATCAAACAGCAACAGTTCCCGGAAGCGGAACCGTTCCGCATCTTCCCGGTTGGCAACGACTTCCAGAACAACACGTGGATGTACCACCGCATCCAGAGCATCGGCGGATACGGTGCAAACAAACTCCGTGTCTACCAGGATCTGCTCGATTACGCCTTCTACAGCCCGCAGGGCCAACCGAATCTTGCCCTCGCCGGGATGATGAACGCGCGCTACCTCGTCTCTGGGCAACCGTTGGGCGGAAACTTTCAGCAGGTTCACGCCGACGAGCAAAACCAGCAGTACGTGTACTTCAACCCGTTTGCGACACCGAGGGTGTGGTTCGTTGACAACGTGGAGGTGATCGAGGATCCGGACGATGTCATGACCGCCATCGCGCGGGAGGATTTCCAGTTCACGAAGAACGCGATCGTGATGGAAACGCCCGAGTTCATGCCGGTCCCGGGGGATTCGGCGCGGCATGTGCAGATGTCCAATGCCGAGTTTGGGCCACACGAATACAACGTTGAGATCCGCAACACCGAGCCCGGCTTCATCGTGCTCAGCGAAATCTGGTATCCGCAGGGCTGGTACGCCGAATTGAACGGCGAACCGGTCGAGTTCATGCGCACCAACTATGCCCTGCGCGGACTGCCGGTCCCGCCGGGAGAACACACGCTGCACGTGTACTACGATCCGCCGGAAGTGAAGGCGGGTTTCATGATCTCCCGCATCGCGATGGCGATCACACTCCTGCTGCTCGCATTTTCACTGATCCAGATTTTCCGCACACGGCAAGCGCCGGTCAGGAAATCCGATGCCTGAGCGCGACCCGGCGGGGAAGGCTGATCCCGGTCCGGCACGCCTGTCGCTGCAAGAGACACTGCTGCGCAAGCTGGGGGCTGGGGAGCGAGGACGCGGCCTCGCCGGTGGCGCGGCCGGATCCTTTCTGCTCAAGGGATTCTCGTTCCTCGCCGTCTTTCTGACCACGGTCATTCTGACCAATGTGCTCGGTGCGGAACGGTTCGGCGCGTATGCCTACGGGATGAACTGGGTCTACATCCTGATGGTCCCGGCCGTACTCGGCTTCGACCGACTGCTGCTGCGTGAAATTCCTGTCCTCGAACACCGCGCCGACTTCGGCAAACTGCGCGGCCTGCTGCGCTATTCGCACAAGCTGATCCTCGGCATCTCGTTCGCATTGGCGATGGTTGCCGCCGGGGTGGCGACGTGGATGACGCGGCTGGACGACGTCAGCTTCGCGATGACACGCGCGACCCAGATCGCGATGCTGCTGCTGCCGATCTTCGCCCTGCTGCGGTTGCGTCAGACCATCCTGCTGGCGAAACGAAAGTTCGTCACCGCACAGATTGGTGAACTGGGGATCCTGCCCTGGGGTACGCTGGTACTGGTTGGTGCGATTGCACTGGTCGACCCGAACCGGCTGAGCGCCGAACTGGCGATCCTGGCCTACTTCATCACCGGGATGATCGGCATCCTCTTCCTTTACCTGAAGACGCGCAGCGAATTTGATCCACGAGTGTACGAGGCGACTCCGGAATACAACGTCCGCGCCTGGCTGGCCGCCGCCGTGCCGATGTTGCTCGTCGCCGGGATGCAGATCCTCAACCAACGCATCGACATCCTGATGGTCGGATCAATGCTCGGCGCGGAGGACGTCGGCATCTACGCCGTCGCCAACCGTGGTGTGTTGCTGGTCTGGCTCGCGTTCTTCGCGGTGAACCAGCCGCTCTCACCCGTGATGGCAAAATTGCACGAGGAACAGAACCGCGCCAGCCTGCAGAACCTGCTGGTACGTGCGGCACGCATCAGCCTCGCGCTCGCCGTGCCCATCGCCGCCCTGCTGATCCTGTTCGCCTCGACCTTCCTCGGTTTCTTCGGAGCGGAGTTTCGCGCCGGACACGACCCAATGGTTATCATGAGCGTCGGGCAGGTGATCACGATGGTCTTTGGCTCGGTCTCGACAGCGCTGGTGATGACCGGAAACGAACGCACCGCAGCCGTCGGCATCGGCATCAGCGTCCTGCTCAACATCGCGCTGAATCTGCTACTTATTCCGATCTACGGGATGACCGGCGCAGCCTGGGCGCTGGTGGTCGGACAGATCACCGCCGCCGCAATGATGAGTATCTTTGTCTATCGCAACCTGGGGATCAACAGCACCGCTCTTGGTAAAACGTCATGAAGATTCTGCATGTCGTCCACCAGTTCCTCCCGCACCACCGCCACGGGGCCGAAATCTCGACCTACGAACTCGCGGTGATGCAGCAGTCGCTCGGCCATGAGTCCGTCGTGGTCGCCGGAGAACGCGGACACCAGCAGGATGAGTTGTACCTCGAACGGGACCGCTACCGCGAACTGACCGTTCACCGCATCTTTTTCAACCCACGTACTCCCAACGGCTGGCTGTCCCACCACGGCTTCGAACATCTCTGGCGGCGCTTGCTCGAATACGAACGCCCGGACATCGTGCATATCCAGCAGGCGCTCAACCTGTCCTTGTCGCTGATCGACATTACCCACCAGATGAACATCCCGATGGTATTCACCGTGCGCGATTTCGCGATGCTGTGCGCACGGATCAACCTCGTGCGCGGCGATCACACCCTCTGCCGTGAAACGGATCTCGAAGCCGATTGCGTCCAGTGCCTGCATCACGAAAGCGGCTTGGAACGCGGCGAGCTTCTGCCCGCACTGGTCGACCTGGCACGTGAAAATGTTACCAGCCCGCGTTCGTGGGAGCTGCTGCTCGGCGCAGCACGGGCAAAGCTGCTCAGCCGTGGCGTGGCCGCTCCGGTACGCCTGGAAACCATCGCCGACATGCGCCGCCGCAATGACGCTGTGCTCGCCCGGTTGCGCAAGGTCGCGGCGATCACTGCCATCAGCGAGGATACCGCCGCGCGCTTCGAAAAACTGGCAAAAGGCCGGGTGAACGTGCGGACGTTGCAGCAGGTGCCGGATACCCGCCGCTGTGTCTGGAAACAACGCCCGCTGAGCGACGGCCCCCTGCGCATTGGCTACATCGGCAAGATGGCGTGGATCAAGGGTGTGCAAGTGCTGCTCAGCGCGTTCCGCCGCCTGCCCACCGGCAAGGCGGAACTGCACCTGTTCGGCGGACCGACACGCACCGACGTCAAGCAACTCGCCTTCTGGCGGCAATTGCGTGAACAGGGCAACCTGCCGACTGTGACCTTCCATTCCGACCCGTTTGACCCGTCACGAATCTCCGAGGTGATGGAACAGTTCGACGTGCTCGTCATCCCCAGTTTGTGGTTCGAGGCGTACGGGCGCGTGGTCGGCGAGGCGCTGGCGAGCGGGATTCCGGTGGTCTGCTCCGACGAAGGCGGTCCGGCGACGATCATCGAGGACGGCGTCAACGGCCTCAGCTTCAAACTCGGTGACGCCAAAGCGCTCGCGGTAACCCTGCGCCGTTTTATCGACGAACCCACGCTGCTCGAAACCCTGAGTAAAAACGCCCGGGCACCAAAAACACCCGAGACCTACGGCGGCGAAGTCCTCGCGCTGTATGACGAGGTGCTCAGTGTAGCGCAATAATCCCGTGCCTGGTGAGTAAAAATCGCCACGGACAAATGCCCGTGGCGATTCATATTCAATTTCTGTCTTTTCCTGTCAGTTCCGGTCTTTTACTTCATCAGTACAACCTTCTGCATCTCAGTCAGCTGGCCCGGGATGTCGACACGCAGGAAGTAGACGCCGCTCGCGAGACGCGAACCGTCCACCGTGAACGTGTGCCATCCGGCCGAATAGCTGGCGTCCACAACCTTCGCCACCTGCTGCCCGAGCATGTTGTACATCGCCATCTTCACCTGTCCGACTTCCGGCAACGCAACTTCGATCGACGTCGTCGGGTTGAACGGGTTCGGATAGGCGTGGCCAACCTCAAACTCGTCCGGCAACGCCGACACGTCTTCGCCAGCACCCGCGACCTGGAACAGTTCAGCCCATTGCTCCCATGTCCAGCCGTCCACGGACGGTCCGGCCTTGGTGAACTCGAAGCTGTCCGACACGAAGATCGTCGGATAGCCGATGCGACCGGTGAAGGTGTACGTACCGCCCGGCGCGCCACCCGGCACCGCAACCGTGTTGCCGGTTACCGTAACATCCATGAACGGCGTCACCGTCAGGTACAATGTGCTGATCGGAACCGTCATCCCGCCCGGAACCGTCGCTTCGGTCCAGTAGCTGACGTTTTCATACGTACCCGGGAGGTAGCTGATGACACGGCCATCGTAGACGATGTTTCCGCCGCCGACCGGCACGCTGTCCACCACTGGTGTCAGCACGAGATACGCCGAATCGTTCGGGATGCCCGGCGAACCGAAGTCGCCTGCACTGCCGGCCCACATCGTCGTCGAGATGGCCCACGCCGTTCCGACGCTGTTGTCCTCGAACGGATTCAGGATGTAAATCGACGCGCCGTCCGGATGCGGCCATTCAGGCGATTCCGTGTACGCGACTTCGTCGATGATCTCGTAGTGCATGTCCTCGATCCGGATTTCATCCGCCGTATCATCGAGGCTGAATCCACTGTAGACGTAGTCTTCTGCTACGCCGCCGTTGAAGTTCGGGTTTCCGTACTTGGCGAGTACGAGGTACTCGTTGGACTCGATCCAGAGGTCCTGCGTCAGGATAGTGAACGTGTTGCCGCCGTCGTCGAAGAACTCCCAGTAGCGCATGTTCACTGGTTCGGTACCGGCGTTGAAGACCTCAAACCATTCCCCGTAGGTATCCGAAGAAGCATTCGGGTTGATCATGATCTCCGTGACCACAATCTCCGGGGTCGGCTGCGGAGTCTGGTTGGCTTCACCCGGCGAACCAAAATCGCCCGCGCTGTTCATCCACTGAATGTCGCTGATCGCCCAGTTGGACGGATCATTGTTGTCCTCACCCAGGTTCAGGCAGTAGAACGACGCACCGAAGTGACGTGTGAAGCTGCCGTCGTAGTTCACCTGGTCAACTGTGTTAAAACGGTTGTCGGTGATGATGATCTCGTCGGCGGGATCGTCCAGGCTGAAGCCGCTGTAAACGTAGTCCTCGTCCACGTTACCGTTGTAGTTCGGATTTGCATACTTCGCGAGCACCATGTATTCATAGGCGTCAATCCAAAGATCCTCCGTGATGGTGTGAGAATTGCCACCGCTGTCGGAGAGTGTCCAGTACCGCAGATTGACCGAATCCGGCTCGGCGTTAAAGATTTCGAACCATTCGCCGTAGGTATCCGAAGACGCATACGGTTCCGCCATGATCTCGGTGATGATGATGTTCGGCACCGGATCCACCGGCTGGTTTGCTTCGCCCGGTGTGCCGTAGTCACCTGCGCTGCCCGGCCACTGAGTGGTCGAAATCGCCCAGTTTTCGCCAAGGTCGTTGTTCAGGCCGAGATCCGTGAGGAAAATCGACGCACCGACCGGATCGGGGAAGTTGCCCGCCGGGCTGTAGGCCACCACGTCGATCTCGTTGCCACGGAGGTCATGGATGATGATCTCGTCGTCCGTATTCTCGAGGCTGAAGCCACTGTAAACGTAGTCCGGCGCAATATTCCCGTTGTAATTCGGATCTGCGTACTTGGCAAACAGGAAATACTCACCCGGCTGCACCCAATAGTCGGTCTGCGGGATAAACTCCTGGGAACTGTTATCGGTGAATTCCCACAAACGGAAATTGACCGAATCGCTGCCAGCGTTGTACACCTCAAACCACTCGCCGTACGTGTCAGCAGACGCATACGGATCGTACATGATCTCGGTGATGACCAGCGTCGGGATCGTGTACCCGGCCTGGTTCTGCTCGCCCGGGGACCCGAAGTCGCCCGCGCTGCCGGCCCATGCAACCGTCGAAATTTCCCAGAACGACGGATCGTTGTTGTCCGCACCGAGGCTGTTCAGGTAAATCGAAGCACCGTATGCTTCCGGCCAACCCATCCCCTCATCAAACTGCACTTCGTCAAGCATGTTGTCGAGATGGTCTGTGAGACGGATTTCGTCCGCTGTTTGATCAAGACTGAACCCGCTGTAGACCCAATCTTCGTCGATGTTACCGTTGTAGTTGGGGTCGGCGTACTTCGCAAGCACCACGTATTCACCCGGCTGCACCCAGAAGTTTTGGGTGAAGCGGTAGTCGTTGCTTCCATCATCAGTCAGGTGCCACAAACGCATGTTCGCGGGGTTGGGTCCGGCGTTGTACACCTCGAACCACTCGGCGTAGCTGTCGCTGGCTGCATGCGGATCATACATGATTTCAGTAATGATCAGCTCCGGCACCGTGTAGCTGCCTTCGTTCAACTCACGCGGCGAACCGAAATCGTGATCCGCCCATGCGATCGTCGAGCTGCGCCAGTTGGCGGGGTCGTTGTTGTCCAGCGTGTGATTGATCAGCATCAATGAGGCACCGTCCACATCCGGCCACAAGGTGCCGTCATCGTACAACACCTCGTCAATGATGGTGCCCTGATCGTCACGTAGAATCACTTCATCCGCGCCGTTGTCGAGGCTGAATCCACTATAGATGTAATCGTGGTTGATCTGCCCGTTGTAATTAATGTCGGCGTAATTTCCCAGCGTGAACACATCGCCCGGGCCAACCGCGAGGCCGGTAATGACGTGATTATTGCCATCGTTGTCCGACAGGGTGTACCCATCCAGATCAACGGAATCCGACACACTGGTATTGTAGATTTCAATCCATTCCGCATAACTGTCACTGTAGTCAAGCGGATCCTTCATAATCTCGGTAATCACCAGATCAGCATGCGCGAACCCGGCCAGCGCCAGGGTCAACATCAGCGCAAGGAACACCGTCATCCTCTTCATCGCACGTCTCCCTTCCTTGTCCTGTACCACCAGATTTATGTCATGTTGTGCTGAAGTTTGCTTGCAGCGCGCGGGCTGTACGGAACACGCACGGGGAACAACTGGGTTAAACGAACAATGCAAACGTTGAACTGCAATCAGGCTTAAAAACCACGTTTCGCGGAGTTAGGACAACCTTACTATCGACAAGAATAAACGCACGAGTGGGAAAAAACAAGCGCAAACACAAAATTTCAAAAGGTCATGAGAGCCAAAGTGCGCTGGATCACAGGGGAAACGAGATAACCCGGCAACTAGCCGGGTTGGAGACTGCTTACAAAGTGGCAACGTTCGGGATTCAAGGAAAATTCGGCTGTCACGTCATTCTGAACGGAACGAAGAGAAGTGAAGAAGATCCAGATGATCAACGGGTTACAACTATTGGTTTTCAGAAAAGCTGGACCTTCTTCGCTTCGCTCAGAATGACACCCCTGGCAATCCGGGGTTTGTCAACGATCTGAAACCCGGCAACAGCCGGGTTGGAAGGGAATTCCTGCGCTGTGGGTGTTGCTGTGATGTGGCTGTTTTCCGGATTGGTTACTGCTGCTGCAGCGTCAGGCTGAACACCGGTTTCCATTCCAGTTCCTCGCCGGTGATTTCGGCGACGTAGCTGCTGTCTTTGCGCTCGTTGCCGTCCTTCTCAATCGTGTATTTCGCGCGCGCATTTCCCATCTTCATCTGCCACTGCATACCGCGTTCGTCAGCGTTGATCTGCGGCTGTATCAAGCCGCCCTCATCCGTCACCGCCGTCATCCGGTAACTGTCCCTGCGCGCATCCCAGGTGATTGTGGTCCACGTGTGCTGCACCACATCGCCGCCCTGCCTGCCGATGCTTTCCAGGACCAGGATCATTCCGTCCATCTCAAAATGCACGGTTTCGGTCAACGCCACCGCATCCGCCAGTTTCTGACCGGAACGCGACATCATCGTTTCGCCGGTCCACGTGCCCTCAAGCCAGCCGAGCACCGCCATCTTATCCTTTACCTGTGCGGAGACATCCCGCGACTGCAGCTTCCGTGCGGGTTTGCGCGCCTGCAGACTCACCGCCAAGCTAAGCAGCAGCACGAGCACCAGACCGGTGGCCATCATCCGTTTCATTGCCGACTCCGTTGAGTGTTGGTCGTTACGCTACCGGGAGCACGACACGGCGGACAAGAAGTTCCGCTCCGAAGTGCTGCCGACGCCAAATGTTACTTCTGCGGGGGACGTCTGCGTGCCGGATTGTACCGATAGGTCAAACTTACGAGCCCGGTGGGAAACGATTCCACCCCGGCCAGTTCGAACCAGCGTTCCGGATGCTCGCTGAACAAAGGGCGACCCGAACCCAGCACCACCGGATGGATCGCCAGCACCAGTTCGTCGATCAGTCCAGCGTCAAGCAACGGTTTCGCAAATTCCGCCCCGCCAAATAACCAGATTTTCCCGCCGGTTTCACCCTTCAGGCCCCTGACAACCGTGACCGGATCGTCCCTTGTGACCTCAACCTGCTCGATGGGCTGCAGCTCGTTGTTTCGTGTGAAGACGATCGACCGCTTGTCCGTGAACGGCCAGTCCGCGCTGAACGCCAGCGCCTGCTCGTAGGTCTTTCGGCCCATCACCAACGTGTCCACGTCGGCGATAAATTCGCTGAAGCCATAGTCCTGATCGTGGAACAGCCAGCCGTGATCGTCATCCCGGCCAACTATTTTTCCGTCGAGGCTGGTCGCTAAATACAGGGATAGTATGCGCATGGGGGACCCTTTGTGATCGATAGAACAGGAGCGAGAAAAACCCGGACCTCGCTGAGGTCCGGGTGGAATTCGTAACACATGATGCAGATCAGACTTCGATGCCTTTGCGACGCAGGTCGCGCAGCACCGCACCAATACCCTTCTTGTCAATCGTCTTCAGGGCCTTGGCCGAAATCTTCAACGTGATCCAACGGTCTTCTTCCGGGATATAAATCCGCTTCTTCTGCAGATTCGGCAGCCAACGGCGCTTGCTCAAGTTGTGCGCGTGGCTGACATTGTTTCCCGTCATCGGCTTTTTGCCGGTAACTACACAGCGGCGTGCCATCGTTCTATTCTCCAACAATGCTGTTTTTCTGACAGACGCGAAAGATACACAGCGTCCCCCCGCCACGCAAACACCGCGAAAGGTCTCGGAGTCACCTACATCACCACCCGCGCACGGTGCAATTTTGTCAACGACAATGGTGTCCCCTGCACACTCAGGTCGTGCGATTCGCCGGCGAGCGTGTGAAAGCTGTCCCCGATCTGGTCCGGCTGGAAGAACGGTCCGAACTCCTGCTCCAGCAACAGCTGGGTGTGAATCCGAACCATCGACCCGTGTACCCGTTCCGCCGACATGATCTGGAAACCACGCACCCCCTCGTGCGCATGCAGCAGCCGCATGAGATGCGCTGTCGCGACCGGCACCGCCGAGCCGTCCAACGTCGTCTCGAAATCAAACTGCGCCTGCGTGTCGACATACAACCGCGTCATCGGGGGCTCCGAAGATGACAGCTACTCAAGGGACGTCTGAACAGTCCAGCGGGAGACGGCTGACCGGTTCAGTCCCAGGGGACATCTGAACAGGTATCCAAACGTTCCTGCTGTGGGAAACCGGATCGAATGACACAGGTTCCCGGGGTGATACCCTGTCACCTGTTCAGGTGTCCCTTCTGGATAAAGAGTATACACACAGGAGGGTCAGGAAACGAGCCGCGTGCGGTACAAACGGATCAACGGCGCGGGCACACCGCGCACGGTCATATACCGCGCCGAGCCGATCAACGTGTCCAACTGCGAACGGATATGCTGCTTCTTGATCACTTCCCGGTTCTCCGCCTCCAGCCGCAGCTGAACGTCAGCGCGCAATTGCCCGCGCGCCAGCCGACGCAACGACGTCACCTCGTACTCACGCACCCCGTCGATGTCATGCACCAGCCGGGTGAGGTAACGCTGCACCGCGGATTTCGCGGCGGCGTCCAACGGCGTGACAAAGTCAAACCGTGCAAGATGTGTTTTCGATGACCAGGGCATTTTTTGGCTGCCCTCCGGGCGTCACGGACCAACCAGGCACTGATTCCGTACACCCGTAAGATAACATGTTGAACGGTTTGTTCGGAAGGCCGAACTAAGAAAAAATGAAATTTCCAAAGAGAGGAGAGACTACTTGGGAAGTGTAAAACCTGAGCTGGATTGGCTTAAGAGGATCGGAGAGCTTTCTTTCCAAAATAGTACCCAAAGAGAACAGACATAAATTGTTTTAAACTGTCAGGAATGTCATAACCATCGATAGAGCCATTTGAAATATACAAGTAGGCCGAGACACCCACGGCGAACAAAGTCAGGATAACGACCATAATGTCGAATACCCGGCCACGCATAGTCTATCCTTGAGGTTGCGGTGATGGCTCAGAATGGGGATCGTTCTCTGACGACTTCGGAACAAGGACATGAATATACTCTGTGCCACGAGTAGAGGCTCGGTCAGAAACGAAACCCTCTGTCGAATAAACCTTCAGTTCCGAACTTTCCAAGGCCCGTCTCATCCGATTTATCGCAATCCGGATTTCCGTATCTCGATCACTATCGCCTTCGATGGCTGAAGTGTTTTTTCGATGATCGGGTTTTCTGAAAATCCCCATAAGCTCGTCAAACACAGCAATGGCGAGAAATCCCATCAGGATAAACGTGAACCACTGACCACTCAAAATGCCATCCATATCCACCTCATTATGCTAGTTATGGCTAATATACGCTCCAACGCTTGGATTGTGCCAGCAGTTTCCTCAAATCACCGTATCCCGTGTCCCGAGGATCGGATCGAGGCCGGGGTAATCGGTGGTGGTGTGCAGGCCACGGGATTCACGCCGTTGCCGGGCGCATCTCACGATCAATCGTGCCACCTGCGCCAGGCTGCGCAGCTCAAGGATTTCCGGTGTGACCAGCGTGCGACGCCAGTAGTCCTCGACTTCGACGGTGATCGTGGCCAGCCGACGCGCCGCACGTTGCAGACGCAGGTCCGAACGGATGATCCCGACGTAGTCTTCCATCAGCCCCTGAATCTCGTCGACGTCGTGCCGGATGAGCACGTATTCTTCATGATCATACGTGCCGGAGTCATTCCAGACCGGCACATCGGGCAGCTCTTCCCCCGCCGAATCGGTGAGGATCTTCTTCGCCTCCTTCGAGGCCTGCGCCGCAAACACCACCGCTTCGAGCAACGAATTGGACGCCAGCCGGTTCGCGCCGTGCAGCCCGGTACACGCCACTTCGCCGGCGACCAGCAGACGGTCGATCGTCGAATGTGCCTGGTCGTCGCTCAACACCCCGCCGCACTGGTAGTGTGCCGCCGGCACGACCGGGATCGGCTCACGCAACATATTGATGTTGTGTTCGTCACGAAGGGTGGTGTAAATCGTCGGGAATTCCTTGCGCAACGTGTCCGGATCGAGGTGCGTGCAGTCGAGCCAGACATGTTCGAGACCGTGCGTCTTGCGCTGCATGTCGATGGCGCGCGCGACGATGTCACGGCTGGCCAGTTCCTTGCGCGGATGTACCGCCTCCATGAACCGCTCGCCGCGATCGTTGAGCAGAATCCCGCCCGCGCCACGCAACGCTTCCGTAATCAGGAACGCCCGGCCCTTGCGGTCCTGCTCGTACAAGGCCGTCGGGTGAAACTGCATGAACTCGAGGTTGGCGATCCGTGCGCCGGCACGCCACGCCATCGCGACACCGTCACCCGTCGCGATCTGCGGGTTGGTCGTGTTCTTCCACACCATCCCCATCCCGCCGGACGCCAGCAGCACCAGCCGCGCGGGAATCGTGTGTACCTGACGCAGCTCGAGGTCGTAGACATATGCACCGTAGCAGCGCTTGTTGCGGGGACGGGTGTTCTCGTTGATGTGACGGTCGGTGATCAGGTCGATGGCATGCGCGTTTTCCCACAGTTCGACCTGCGGGTGACGTTTTAACGATTCCAACAGCGCACGTTCGACCTCAAACCCGGTGCGGTCTTCGCGGTGCACGATCCGGTGCTGGCTGTGGCCGCCCTCCCGTCCGAGCGACAGGTTGCCACCTTCCTCGCTGAACTCCGCGCCCCAGTCCATCAACCGGCGGATCTTGGCCGGACCCTCGGTCACCACCAGCCGGACGATGTCTTCCCTGCACAACCCGGCGCCGGCTTCGAGTGTATCCCGGACATGCGCCTCGATGCTGTCCTCGCCGCCCATCACGGCGGCGATACCGCCCTGAGCATAGTTCGTCGCCGACTCCGCACGGTCCTTCTTCGTGACCACGATGACCCTGCCGTGTTCAGCGACTTCCAACGCAAACGTGAGCCCGGCAATTCCGGACCCGATGACCAGCACATCCGCAGCTTCAGCCTTCATCGGACAACACCTGCCATGGTGATGGAACTACGACCCTGTACCACATCCCGAAACATACGACCGCAACGACGCGATTCGCTCCCCGGGCTCGCCGGAATCCAGTGAGCGGAACGTGTTCCGGTGACACCAATGCGCGTCTCAATGTTGGACGTTCTGCCCCCAGGTTGCCAAACTGATAAACAAACCGGTTGCATGTTTGCTGATAATGAGGTTACACTAACTCTGTCCCTGCACAGCTTCGAGTACGGCTTCCCAATCGCTGCTTATTCCGGTAGTTCCAAGGATCTAAAGAGGTTAGACCGGAAGGGGGGACGCGATGAAACTCCACGCTGTCAAGTTTGGCCTGGCTGCCGGAATTCTCTGGGGTGCGGCGGTCTTTTTCGGTACCCTGTGGTTGCTCATCACCGGATCCGGCGGACACACCTGGCACCTGCTCAGCAACTTCTACCTCGGGTTCAGTTTCAGCTACGTCGGCGCGTTTGTCGGGCTCCTCTGGGGCTTCGCGGACGGCTTCGTCGGGGGCTGGTTGCTGGCGACACTGTACAACCTGCTCGTAAGGAGAGGATCAGCGCCTGCAACCTGACGTGCGGTTGCGGACGCACGATAACCCACCGGTTGCGGACAGGAGCGGCTACCCCCCCGGATTTGACCACCACGGGATTCCAATGCACCACTCATCTGTTCCCGTGAACTTGCACTGAGCTTCTGTCCGCATCATCGTTCATGTCCGGACACCCGTCGTGGGCGCTTCTCCCTGCAAAAACCGTGGTGTGTGATCACCGGGAATGCGTGTCAATCCGGCAGATGCACGCCCGCGCTATTCGGGATCTGACCACGCCGGATAGTCGGTGTACCCCTCGGGGCCGGGTGTGAAGTAGGTCGACGGGTCGGACGTGGCGAGCGGATGGTTGTGACGCAGCCGCTGCACCAGATCGGGATTCGAGATGAACGGTCGTCCAAACCCGATCGCCTGGGCCGGGGTTGAACACAACGCCTCCGCCGCTGTGTCGCCGTCATACCCACCGGTCAGGATCAACGGCGCGGTGACGAACTCATACAGCGGCGAAGGGTCCCAACCCGACGGGTCCGGCTGAATGTGAACCCACGCCAGCTTATCCTGCGGTAACGCCTGCAGCAGCACCGTGTACGTTTCCAGCGGATTGTCGTCTGGAATTGCGCTGGGATTCCCGCCCGGTGAAATCCGAATGCCGATCCGTCCCACACCACCCGCCTCGATCATGGCGGAGACCGTTTCCATCACAAACCGGCAACGGTTCCGCGCTGAGCCGCCGTATTCATCCGTACGCTGGTTCGTACCGGTTGACAGGAACTGGTGGCTGAGGTAACCGTTGGCACAGTGAAGCTCGACAGCGTCAAAGCCAGCCGACAGCGCGTTACTTGTCGCCTGCCGGTGCTGGCCGGTGAGGTCGTGGATGTCGTCAATCGTCGCTGCACGCGGGACCGGTTTCGGTTGACGGCCGACCGTGTCGGTCATGATGTGACCGGGTGCGGCAATCGCGGACGGTGCCACATGCCCCACCGGTTTGTACTGGTTCGCCCGATGGCCGACCCGGCCCACATGCATCAGCTGCACCGCGATCTTGCCGCCAGCTTGATGTACAGCGCCGGTAATCTTCGCCCACGCCTGCACCTGTTCTGGGGTGTGAATGCCCGGTGTGCGCGGATAGCCCTGCCCCTGCCAGCTCGGTTGCGTACCCTCGGAGATGATCAATCCCGCAGACGCGCGCTGCACGTAATACTCCGTCGCCAACGGGGAGGGGACACCGTCCGGCGTCGCCCGGCAACGCATCATCGGGGCCATCACAACCCGGTTGGCCAGCTCGACCTTGCCCAGAGTTGTCGGTGTAAACAGGATTGACCGATCCGCACTCACCCGCATAACTCCCTTCAGTTGCTCACTTGATCAACGTGATTGTCCGCGAAGCCGTGTCCCATGATGGCGACTCGGCGCGCAGGAAATACGTCCCCGACGCCAATCCCGCACCATCCAGCAAGAGCTCAAGCTGACCCGGCCCGGCGGCACCATGGTACAACCTGCGCACCGGCTGACCGAGCACATTGTACAGGGTCACGGTCACCTGGCTTCTCTGAGGCACTCCGACCTCGATCCGGCTACCGGCGTTGAACGGGTTCGGGTAGGATTGCAGCAACAGGCCTTGCTCATGCGGCAGTCCGGTAGACACGGTCCCCGTTCCGGACGTCGATGTGTTGTAGACATGTACCCCGTACCAATCTGAGATGAGCAGATGTTCGCCGTAACTACCCGCCGATTGACCGGCCCCATCGAGGGGGATCTGTTCCAGCGCGGTCAGATTCTCCGGATCGCTGATGTCCGCGAGGATGACGGCGGAGTCCATCGTCACCCACAACGAATCACCCGACACCTCCAGGTCGACCGCTGTCCCGGGCAGGTTAAACGAAGCCATGCTGATCGGCACAATCGGTTGTGTCACATCGATTACGTGCAACCGGCCCTGTTCATCGCAGGCATACAGGACCGTACCCGCCAGCACGACATCGAGTAGCTGTGCCGGAGTTTCCAGCGTCGCGACATGAGTTGGTGTCATTGGAACTTCCACCGACACCACCCACATCCCATCCTCGCAGGCGAGGAAGGCGTAATTGCCACGTACCGCCACGGCTTCGGTAAACGCCTCTGTCAGCAGCGACGATAACAGAATCGGCGCGGAAGGGTTGGATACGTCGTACAGTTCAATCCAGCCCGGCGGCATCGGATTGATGCCCCACGCGCTGACCACGACCAGGTTGCCATCCTTGGCCAGGCCCGTATAATGGTTGTTGTAAGTGTAGACTTCCGAGACCAGCTGCGGATCGTCCGGCACGCTCACGTCCACCACCGCCAACGGCAGTCCCGCACCGTTGACGTAGACATAGTCGCCGCTGACCAGCAATTGACGACCCGCGAAATTGAGCTCGGAGAAGGTCACATTTCCCAGCAGCTGCGGATCGGCTGGATCACTAAGGTCGATCGTGTACAGTCCGTCGCCTTCGCCGCCAGCATACGCCACATCCCCGGACGCCACGACATGGTTCACGTAGTCCGGTGTGTCGTACTCGCCAGCGACTTGCGGATCACTGAGGTCCGAAACGTCCAGCACCCACAGGTTGTTGAACGTGTACCAGTCCTGTCGGTCGGGCATCAGGGTGAACGCCAGCCCGTCTCCGGCGGCGACACGGGTTTGCCACGTGCCGGTGGCCGGTGGATACGGCACCCCTTCGCCGGTCTGGCTCAATTGTGCCGGGGAGGAGGGGTCGGAGATGTCGTAAATGACCAGCCCGGTCTGTCCTGCCGTGTAATACAGCGCGTCTCCATCCACCGTCAGGCACACATTCGGCGGGCCGTCCGCGCCGAACACATTTCGCTGCGCCACCAATTCGATCGCTTGAGGATCGGACACGTCAACCACGGCGATCCCACCGGAATTGATCATCGTCGAGTGCTTCCCGGCAAAGACGGTCGTTCCCACAGATGTCACCTCGTGAAAGGCCGTCTGGTCGATCTGCAGTGCGTCCAGCTCACTGATCGACAACGGATCGGATGCGTCGTACAGCCGCAGACGGGAGCCGTCCGCGATGGCGATGACGCTATTGTCCGTCACCGTTCCGGCATAGCAGCCGGACGTGGAGATTGGCGTCTGCGAGATCAGTACCGGGTCCCACGGATCGGTCACATCGAGAATGGTCAAGTCCAGCAACGGAGCGAAGACATACAGCAGATCGCCGCTGAACACAAGGTCGTTGATCTGCTCCTCTGTTTCGAAGGTGCTCAGACGGTTCAATGTATCTGGCTGGCTGAGGTCGTAGAGCACCAAACCCGTTCCATGTACCGCAGCGGCCAGCAATTCTCCGTCGTCATGCAGCGCCAACCGGTACACCTTGTCGCCGGGGAAGCTGTCCGACCCGACCAGCTGCGGGTCGGATGGGTCGGAGACGTCCAGCACCTTCAGGTTGCCCGAATGGGACTGCTGCCCGTCCGCGAGGTACAGGTAGCCGTTCGCGTATACGACATCCTGAAAGTCGCCCGGGAACAGGATGGACCCGAGATAGTCGGTCTCGGCAACATCGGGCGGAGCGATAAGACCACGACTCGATGCGGGGAAGGGTGAGAGGACAAGCAGAAAACACAGACTCACCAGGAGTTCGATACGGATGCGCTTCATCGTGCCTCCATGAATCAATCCAGCCTGCTTGAGTATATGAAAAAGTCTGCCACGGATCATCTCTTACGTGGCAGACATGTAGTCAACACTGGTTACACTGTCGCGGGGTTCTCGAGTCACCTCGCATTGGTCAGGCGCTACTTGATCAGCACCACTTTCCGGCTGGCGTCAAGCTGGCCGGGAACCGTCGCGCGAATAAAGTACACCCCGCTCGCTAATGATTTCCCCTGCACCGTGAACTGATGCACACCTGCGCTGACCTGACCGTCCGCGAGGCGCATGACTTCCCGCCCGAGCACGTCAAACACCGCCACCCACAACTCGCCCGGCTCCGGCAACGTCACCGACACACGCGCAGACGCGTTAAACGGGTTCGGATACACCGGCGCAAGCGTGTACGCCTGAATGATTTCAGCCGTGGAGCCGACATCAAGGAACTCTCCACCAGTGTTTTCCCACCATGAGGTGCCACGTCCGTGTGCGCCGAGGATGTCGATGTTGCCATCATCATTGATGTCGATGTACCGCCAGTCTTCCATCCCCCAGGTATTCAACAATGTAGTGGGGGCGAACTCGGTGCCGAGACCGTTCATATTCTCACCGAGCACCGTAGAATTCCCGTAGTGCAGGATGAAGTCGAGGTCGTCGTCCCCGTCCCAGTCGATCAGGTCGATGCCGAAGGGGTCAGGGACATTGTCATGCACGGTGTGCGCGTCCCAGGATGTGCCCAGGCCGTCGAGATTTTCCCACCAGCGGATTTCACGCCCGCTGTGGGCGATGCTGATGACGTCGTTGTCGCCGTCGCCGTCAATGTCACCGCAGTCAACATCCCACGGCTGGTAGAAATCGCCCTCGATCCGATGCGCCTGCCATTGCGTCGCGGAACCGTTCAGGTTCTCAAACCAGCTGACGATAAGCGGCCGGGTGCCGCAGAGGACAATGTCCAGGTCGCCGTCGCCGTCAAGGTCGGAGAAGTCGGCTGCATGGACAGTCGGACTATAGGGTAGCGTTGTTGCCTGGAACTGGTTCCAGTTCTGGCCGGTACCGAAGGTATTGAGCCACATCATCACCTCGATGCCATACTGGGCGTAAATGTCCGGATGGCCGTCAAGATCGATGTCTTCTACCAGCAGTTCAGAGAAGGAGTTGTACGGCAGGTCCGAGGCTAGCTCGTGTTCAACCCACTGTGTGCCCCCCTGCTGGTTCTCCCACCAGACAATACGGCTGTCGTAGCGGGAAAAGGCCGCGAGATCCGGATCATCATCTCCGTCAAAGTCGCCAGCGCGAACATCGTACGCACGCCCGAACTCGTTCGCGATCTGACGCGCCACCAGTACGCTGCCGTCGTTGTACAAATCCTCCCACCAGACAATCTGGTATTCGCCGCCGGACCCGCAGATATCGAGGTCGCCGTCACCATCAAAGTCCGCCGCTTCGACCACTTCCGGATTGTAGTTCTCACCAGCGATGAAGATGTTGTACCACAGGTCCGGGTTGCCGGTGTCCTTCCACCAGCTGAACGGGGCGGACGCATCCTCCGACGCTTCCGCGATGTCCAGGTCGCCGTCCCCATCGATGTCGCCGAGATCGAATCCAAACGAGAAAGTGCGATCGCTGAGATTGCTCCACGTCCAGGCGGTGCCGGTGCCATCGTTCAACACCAGGTACAATCCCGGATCCACGTTGTAGCTGCCACCCAGACCCGAGAAGAAGAAGTCGAGATCGCCGTCATTATCGTAGTCCAGCACACGGTATTCCGAGGGCAACGGGAACAAAGAAATTGGGTCAAATGTCGGGAAAGATCCCGTGCCATCATTGAACCAGACCACAATTGAGCCCTGGTCGTCATACCAGTCGCCCTGCATCGTGAGTACGTCTTGGTTGCCGTCGCCGTTGACGTCCATCGAAAGAATCGACATGCCGTCGATATCACCCAGCCGGTTGATTTCCTCCTCCTGCCAACTGGTGCCGGAGCCATTCAGGTTCCTATACCAAAAGAAGCCGGAATCTTGTGAGTCCCGGTTCGACGCCAGCACATCCATGTCGCCATCACCGTCCATGTCACTGACATCAGCATCGGTGACGCGATTGTAGTCGATGTCAATCACATGTTGCACAAAATCCTGCGACTGATTCATCCGGTTTTCCAGCCACGACAGGCTTTCATTCGAGTAGTCGTTGCCCTGCAACAGGAAGATGTCGCGGTCGCCGTCGCCGTCCATATCGGCGAGGATGGCTTCCGTTTTCTCCAGTGCGGTGGCGTCGATCAAATGCTCCGTCCATTGCTGGCCGGATCCATCGTTCTCGTACCAGAACACGCCTTCCGAATTCGACAGCACAATCAGGTCGTCATCCCCGTCACCGTCCAGGTCCATCGTCTGCAGATCCATCGGTGAAATCAGCTGTTCAACGATGGTGTGCTGCACCCACGCCGAGCCGTCACCCGCGTAATTCTCAAACCACAACACGGCATGCGTTGGATACCCCACAATGCCCGCGGCATCCAGATCTCCGTCTCCGTCAAAATCGGCCAACCGGACGGCGTGATTCTCCTCCATCCAGGTGTTGAGTTGATATTCGGTGAGTGGTTGCGCGAACAAGACAACAGGTAGCAACACGGCGAGAACAATCAGGCGGATACTCATCATTCCTCCCCCTATTCAAGAAATGAAATTGGCGCGCGGCAGGCCCCCCGCCACGCTCGCAGGAAACCGTAAGGTCTTGAAACTAATCAATCAATCCAGAAAACGAAAGCGATATGCTCAAAAAAAATAATAATCATCCTATCCAGTACTACCCCGGGAGCTCCATCCGGATCGTCGTGCCTTCGCCGGGTCGGGATTGCAGCACGAACAGCTTGCCACGGTGAATCTCTTCGACAATCCGCCGGCCAAGGCTCAGGCCCAACCCCCAACCGCGCTTCTTCGTCGTGTAGCCTGGACGGAAAATCGCGTCCATGTCCTTCTTTGCGATGCCGACACCCTCGTCCATCACATCGACATACACGCCGTTCTCGTTGCGGCCGCTGACAATCGTGATCCGGCCCTCGCCCTTCATCGCCTGGGACGCATTCCGCATCAGGTTTTCCAGCACCCAGCCGATCAGCTCCTCCTGCATCGCGACTTCGCCGCTGCCCCGGTCTTCGTACGTGATCCCGACACGTGACCCGACCCGCGTCTGCATGTAATCCACCGCGCCCTTGACCACCTCGCTCAACTGGTGCGGCTTCAAGGTTTCCACCGCGCCGATCTTCGAGAACCGGACCGCGATCTTTTCCAGCCGACGCACATCCTGCCGCATCGCATCAACGATTTCCGGCCGTCCCGACGTGCCCAGCACCTCGAGCCAACCCATCAACGAACTGATCGGCGTGCCCAGCTGATGCGCGGTCTCACGGGCCATTCCGACCCACACCGACCGTTCCTCCGCCTTGCGGATCGTGCGGAAGCCGATGTACCCGAGGAAGATGTACAACGCCACCGCCAGCGCCGTCGCGATGGACACAAACCGCAACGTTCGCACCAGGGACGGGTCGCCGTAATGGAAATAATCCACCTGTCCGGGAAAAACTTCCACCGCCAACGGTTCGTTGCCCTGCCGGCGCACATCACGGATGAACTTGAGCAGTTTTTCCTGCGCCTCGGCGGAGGTGTCACCCGGAGCGACGGACAAATTGCGCCATGATTTCGGCGTGCCATCGGCGTCCGTTACCACGATCGGAAACTCAATCGCCTGCACCGCTTCATATGCCAGCTCGGCGTTGTCGTTGAGCAGCAGCAGACGGTAACTGTCCACCGTGCGCTGCAAGTTGGTCAACGCGCTCTCACGCACCTGCCGCACGAGCAGACTGGTCCCGATGAACAGCCCGGCGGTCATGACCACCGCGCCCACGAAGAGAAAACCCTTGAACATGCCCGCGCGCCGCAAACGGCCAGTCACCGCCGTCGAGCCAGCCAGCTCCTTTGACGCCGGCTTGCGCGGTTCCGAGGAAGAGGAAGGTGTCGCCATGGCTGGAAGGTACGACATCCGCATCCACAGCGCGACCGCTTCACGGTGGTTCGGAAAGGTTGAATAACCATGCATGGAGAAATTGTACCGCCGTTCTACCCGCTCCATGCAAACTGAAAAATTCCAGACGCATACAATACGTGACGTTTCTCTCACAAGTTCTCAAACTCGTGTCCCTGATCACACTTTATAAGTTAGGTAAGCCTATCTTTGCCGCACATGGATTGATAATCACGTGAAAGATGGTGAGGGAGAGCAGGATGAAGAAGCTTGGATTGGTCGTGATGATACTGGCGGTGCTGGTGAGTTCCGTGCTGGCGCAGCCGGTGATGAAGTGGGACAAGCAGATTGACAGCCCGCAGTGGGGTTCGGTGTATCTGCACGGGTTGACGGCAACCTCGGATGGTGGATTCATTGCGGTCGGACGCACGGGCACGCTTGGGTACATCATCAAAACCGATGCAGTTGGCAATCTCGAATGGGAACATCGGGTCGGTCAGGATGGAGTTGACAATTGCTGGTTTAATGACGTGATCGAAACAGTTCCTGGTGTGTTTTATGCTGCTGGCTATGTTCATCCCGTGGGTAACTGGGATTCCGAAATCCAGCTGGTCAAAATCGAGTCTGGCACAATCACGGCAACCCAGCGGTACAGCAACTACATCGACCAGGCTGCATTCTGTCTGATCGAGGATGATGCCGGTGATCTCTGGGTGGGAGGCAATGCAACCCTCGCAGGCAATGACAGTATCGCGCACCTGCTGCGTGTGGACAGCGGAGACCTGCAACAGCTGCAACAGTTCGGGTTTCCGTCGGCGGAACGGATCGATGACATTATCATCCAGGATGGCTTGTTCATCGTCGTCGGACATGTACGTGAACTTGATCCGGCATACATCCAGGGCTGGGTCGCAAAGATCAATGTTGGCGGGTTCATCATGTGGCAAACGTCCGTCGGCACCGTAAACCAGATCGACGATCTGCGCGGCCTCGCGCTGAGCGAGGATGGTTCTGCGGTACAGTGCGTGGGCTACAGCAACTCTGGTGAAACGGATGCATTGGTTGCCCGCGTTGCAACCGACGGCAGCGGTGTCGTCTGGAGTCAGCAGTTGGATTTCGAATCCTACTATGACGTTTTATGGGATATCGAGTTGACCGATGACGGCAGTGATGAATACCTCGCTCTCGGGCAGGGTCTGCACCAGCCCACCGACGAAGTCGGGCACCGGGTGCTGCGCATGGACGCATCCGGCCAGACCATCTGGTCGCTCAGCATGGGCAGCGACGAAGCCGAATCGAACTTCACCATGACCGTACTCAACGGTGAAGAGCTCGCGTTCTGTGGGTATGATTCGGACTATGAAGGGTACATCAAACGCATAGGCTACATTGACGGCTTCGACGTCACCCTCACACCGAACAACTCGCCAGTGGTGATCGGGCCGAACGGTGGCTACATCAACATGCACGGCTCGATCAGCAATCTCGGCAGCGACTATCTGGCGATGGATGTCTGGGTCGTCGTCGAAAACCTGGTCGTCCAGTCGGTGACCACGCAGACCTTCTCTGACGTCCCGTTCAACGGCGGCCAGACCCGGCAGGCGAACCTCTCCCAGGGTATTCCGCCGTGGGCACCGAGCGGTGACTACCTGATGCACCTCAAGATCGGTCATCTGCCGAATGAAGTGCTCGGCGAAGCGTCGTTCCCGTTCACAAAGACCGGACCGTTGCCGAATGGTGGGATGGGCGCGTTCGCCAACCCGGACGCGTGGCCGGTGACGGGCTCATTCGAGGACGCCGCGGCTGCCTCCGCTGCCGATGCGGATGAGAAGATTGCGCAGCCGTCCGAGTTCATGCTCGGCGCAGCGTATCCGAACCCGTTCAACCCGGCCACCAACTTCTCGGTGCAGCTTCCGGAATCCGCAAACCTGCAGGTGACTGTGCACGACATCACCGCCCGTCTCGTGACGACACTGGCGAACGGTTCGGTCAGCGCCGGGGCGCACACGTTCACCTTTGATGGATCGGGATTGGCGTCAGGCGTGTACTTCGTTCGGGCGGCAAGCGGCACCCAGTCGGCGACACAAAAGTTGCTGTTGATAAAATAATGGCAGTCCTGAGTCCTGAGTCTTGAGTCCTGAGTAAAACACAAAGACTCAGACCAGGAGCATCAGGACAGATCAAACGTATTCGGGTAGTTCAAACTTCTTCGTGCAGACCAAACACATCAGGGACACTTACTCCGTAAGTGTCCCTGATTTGCGTTGTTCCGAGAGCAACACGGCCGCGTCTGTAAACAGACACGGCCACAAGAGGAAACCGCGTTGGCAAAGCCAACACGGGCAAGATAGTTGTAGCTTCGATTACCGATTACCGATTACCGATTACCGATTACCGATTACCGATTACCGAT
>JAHLLB010000049.1 GCA_020444425.1 bacterium
ATGACGCGACAGCCGAATTTTTCTTGAATTCCGAACGTTGCCACTTTGTCAGCAGCCTGCGACCAGCTCTTCTGCAGTCGGGGCAAACAAGACCATCTACGCGGTCGAAGGCACGCTACGCGCTAGCCTGTGTCGCAACCTCTTCTTCCACCCCAAACACGACCGGCGGGGCGAGCTGCTCAGGGAAGCGTTGACGCAACTCCTTGCGAGCCTTGTAGCACAACTCGCAGGCGTCGAGATAATCCCCTTTCAGATCGAGATTGTATTCCTTGACCAGGCCGGCCGGCCCGCTGCGCGCGAGTGGGCCGATGATCGGGTGGGCGAACGGTTCGTAGTCGGCGAGTACATGCGCCAGCGGCTTGTTTTTCATGTTGCCGATGACGACACCCTGGCAAGTGAACAGGTTGCCGTAGCCGTCCAGGTGGACCCGTCCGAGGTCGGTCCAGTTTTCGTCCGGGCACTCGCTGAATTCCATCCACGGCCGGCGTGGCAGGACGGGATCGTCCACCAGCTTTTCCGCTGCTCGTCCCCGGAACCGCACTCCCCCGCCGAGGATCGGTTCACCCTTGATCTTGTCATGCTCGACAACACACGGCTGATCAATCGCGATCGAGCTGACCTCAATGCCGAGGCGGGACGCTGCTTCTCGCGCTCGTTCCGCCGGGCTGTCGAACCCTCCGCCGTGGTATTCGTCATCGCTGATGGACAGGCTCAACATGGAAGAAAAGCCGGAATCGTCCCCGTCGAAGATTTGCTTCAACGGGCGCAGGTATTCCTCGGCGTCCTCGACGGAAGTGGCGAAATAGCCATTGCTGACGAGGGCAACATCGAGGCCGTAATCCACCGCCTCACGCACCGCGCCGAGCAGGATCGGGTAGAACAGGAACGGTTCGCCGCCTTCAATGGCAATGTCGCTGAACCCTCCCATCTCGGCCGCCTGACGGATGGCGGACCGGGCAAACTCGAGCGTCATCGTGCCACGCGCCCGTGGGGACGATTGCACGAAGCAATGATCGCATTCACTGGTGCATTGGTAGGACAGGAGCAGGTGCAAGCCGGTGAGGTTCATCGCAAACTCCATCTGTCGGTTCACGGATGGAACTGCTTTGGTGGTTGGTTTAATGTAGCGAAGGAAAATCCTAAAGAGCCGAAACGCGCTGGAATTTAGCAAATCCGACGCGTTCCCTCGTGCAGAGGATATGCGCGACCCCCTACTTGATCAAAGTCAGTTTCCTCAGCACCGGTGCGTGATCATTGGCGAGTACGGTGACGAAGTAGACGCCGCTGGCGAGGTCGCGACCGTCCACGGTCACCACCAGCTCGCCTGGTGCATAGTGTCCATCGGCCAGGGTTTGCACCTGCCTGCCGAGAACGTCGAACAAGGTGACTTGCAGTTGCGACATTTCGCGCAGGTTGATACGCAGGGAGGTCAGCGGGTTGAACGGATTCGGGCTCGGTTCGCTGACGGTAAACGCCGACGATTGCTCAGCGTGACGGGTCGTTGTTTCGTCGACAGACACCTCGGTACGGGCGTTCACGTTGAACGCATTGAATGTCGCGGTAACGGTCGGGTAGTCGCCGACATTCATCCGGAACATGTACAGCCCTTCCGGGGCGCTGGCCGGAATCAGCTGGTCAGCATGTGGCAGCTCGAAGGGCGTATTCGGCACGAGCGTCACGTTATTCTGCAACTGCAACGGTTCGAAATGGTCACCATTCGGCCAGGTCATTTCGGTCCACACATCAATGGTGTAGATCGTCTGCAGCGAGTTGAAGATCGTTCCGGAATACCCGAACGACTCGCCCGGCTCGATGTACGGCTGGGTTTCATCGGGGACCAGCTCCAACTGCAACAAGTCATCCGCACTCGGATGTTCGTACAGGATCTGTACCAGCGGCTTGCCGGGCAGGTCCGGATCCGGCGTCCAGGTTGACCCATCGGTCAGGAAGTAGCTGAACGGCATGCGATCGTTGGGAATGATCTGCGGTTCAGCCGTGTCCACGGGCACGCGCAACCCGGACTCATTCTCGAGTACGACGACGATACTGCCTGTGCTAAGTGGCGGCGAGGCCAGCGCAAACCGCATCCACCCGCTGTCAACCGGTCCGGCGTATTCCCAGAACTGGCTGAACGTGAAGCTTTGGAAGGTGTACGCTTTCAATCGAACGGTTGGGTACGCCTGATCGAACCAGATCCGTACCTCAGCGGATTTGGCGGGATGTTGAGCCGGTATCATCAGCACACCGAGATTCTGTCCTGGTGGCATGTCATAGATGTCTTCCACCGTCTCATCGTCAAAACTGTAGTAGTCACCGGTGCTGATGATCTGCTGATACAACATCGTTGAGTTGTTGCTGAAGTCGATGTCCCCATCAACGAGGACGGTGACCGACGCCATATACTGCCCGCCAGCCAACGCTGACCAGGATTCGTCAAACACCAGCTCATGCACCCCGTGCCCGGGCAACGGATCAAACGGTCTGGTTGTGCTGAAGACTTGCTGTCCAAACGTATTCTCAACTGCGAGGCTGCACGTGCCGCCGGGTGCCGGGGTGTCATTCAGGTTTTCCACTTCCACACTGAATTCGATCGTCGACCCGGCCTGCAGGTGGTACTTTCCGCTCGTGTTCCACAGTTGCGAGGCTCGCAGATCGACATTCTGCCAGCTGGTTGATCCCCCCGCCGCAAGGATCCAGTCGCCGCTGCTGACGGAATGGTTCGGGCCACCGTTCATGCCGTCACCGATCCAGCTGATTCCGGCGAGGCCGTTATCGTCCTGCACGACGGTCCAATCGTTGTAACTTGGCACTTCCACACTGATCCAGAAGATCGCGTCTTCCTGAAACACCCACCAGTAGGGCGCACTCATCGGCACTTCCGCCCAGACAAGGTTGTCGATTTCGACAATGCGGACCACGTCGTCGTTGTACGTGAACAGGAAATCTCCGGGCGTGTTGTCGCCGGAATCTTCGTAGACGTGAAAGGTGAGGGAGGAAATCTGCTGGTTGCCTTCGAGCACCAGTGCCTTGATGCCCTGCAGGTAGAAGCCTTCATTGCAGTGGAACTGGGTCAGCACATACTGCGGCGTGTATTCGTTTTCGGTCTGGTAGCCTGCGTTGGGATAGGAATGGTAGGCGATGGTATCGTCAAATTCTTCGAGATCATCGAGGTTACGGCGATAGGGCTCCGCCTGTGCCGACCCTGCCCATACGGACAGTGCCAGCAGCAGCAGAGTCAGGATCCGATTTAGAGGTCGAGACAAATGGGTCATTGACCACATCCCCTCACCGTACTCCATCACAGGTCTTCCCAACGTAAGGGAAAACAGGACGATCCACCATGAGCACGAGCACATTGATACGGAAACTTGTCCCTCGTGCAGGCGGGATCGTGGACTACGGTGCATTGATCGCTGTTGCATAGGCTCGGACACTCTGCCCGGCTCACTGCACGAGTTTGATAGTACACAAAACGGCCCGCAAGATGCGGGCCGGAAAGTTCGGAGAGCCACTGGAACGTGAACTTGGCATCAAGCGACAACATCCTCAGCAACAGCCTTGCCACGTGCGAATGCCGCGAGGTTCAGCTCGATCGTCTTGGGCGGAACCATCGCGCGGATGGTTTCATTCCAGATATCGTCGCTGATGTCGAGGCCGGTCGAGAGTGCGCCGAGCAGGATGGTGTTGGTCAACCTCGGGTTGCCCAACTCCTCAGCAATCTTCTCCGCTTCGATCGGGACCACGCGTCCCTTGCAGACACTTTTTGCGTCCTCAAGCGGTGTTTCCGGGTACTGAAGTCCCTTGAGCTTCTTCTTCTGCGGCCCGCGTGGCGGCGGGATTTTCTGGGTTGCGGAGAGCATCAGACCGCCCTCTTTCACCTCATGCGCAAAGCGCAGCGCCTCTGCCGATTCGAAGCCGAGCATAACATCCGCCTGGCCGTGTTGAATCAGTGGGCTGTACACTTTTTCGCCGAAGCGGACGTGGCTGGTGACGACACCGCCGCGCTGGCTCATGCCGTGAATCTCGGATTTTTTCACATCGTATCCGGCACGTAACGCCACTTCGCAGAGGATATTCGACGCGAGCACGACACCCTGTCCGCCGACTCCCACGATGAGCACATTGACGACTTCGCTCATGCCTCCACCTCCTCTCCATGACGCTTATTGAACTCAGTCACCGACAAGATCGCGTCATCCTTGCACACCTGTTGGCAAAGTGTGCACCCTGTGCAGGCGGTTGGGTCGATGTGAGCGATGGCCAGACCGCGCTTCGTTTTCTTGCCGGATGTGCTGATCGCCGGGCAGCCAATCCGGAAGCAGTTCCCGCAACCGGTGCAGTCTGGTTCGACCACCACGTACGGGTCAATCTTCCGCTTCTTCGGGAACAGTGCGCACTGTTTGCGTGCGATCAGTACCGACGGACCGTCATAGTTGACCGCTTCTTTCAGCTGATCAACCGTCTTGTTGTAGTCATAGGTGTCGGCGACGATCATCTTCTTCACGCCGAGGCCCTCGACAACCTGTTCGATCGGCACCTTGACGTTGACGTTGCCCATCAGGTTCGTGCCGGAACCCGGATGCTGCTGGCCGCCGGTCATTGCGGTGATGCTGTTGTCGACGATGACCACGGTAATGTTAGCTTCGGAGGCGACGGCGTCCAGCAAGCCGGTCATGCCGCTGTGGTAGAAGGTTGAGTCCCCGATAACAGCGACAGCCGGATGCTTGCGGTCATTCTCAGCCAGCGCGGCTCCGACGGCGCTGCCGATGGACGCGCCCATGCAGAAGCAGGTGTGCAGCGTTTCCAGCGGCGGCAGGGCAGCGAGGGTGTAGCAGCCGATGTCGCCGTACACGTCCGCATTGATCTTGCGCAAGGCCATGTAGATGCCGCGGTGCGGGCAGCCGGCGCAGAGGACTGGCGGACGGGCAATGACCGGTTCGCCAACCGGCACGACCGGAGCGCTGTCGAGCAGCCCGGCTTCGTGCAAGCCTTTGCCAACGGTGTCGAGGTCCAGTTCGCCTTCGCGCGGGAAGAATTCCATACCCTGCACGTTGATCCCGGCGATCTTCGCCTCTTCTTCCATGAACGGTTCGAGTTCCTCAACCACGAGCACGCGGTCACAGTGTTCGGCGAGTTTGCGTGCCTTCTCCGCCGGGAACGGCCACGGCATCCCGACCTTGAGCAGGCTGGCGTCCGGCATCAGTTCCTGTACGTAATTGGAGGCGACGCCGGCGGTGATGATTCCGACCTTCTTCGATTTCAACTGCAGGTCGTTGCCGTCCCAATTGTTCGAGAAATCGAGCAGATCGAGGGCCCTCTTCTCCGCGAAGGTGTGGCGCGGACGGGCGAAGTTCGGCATCATCACGAAGCGTTCGATCTCGCGCTTCATGTGCGGTCCGCGAACCGGATCAGCCCACTCGCCGAGCTGGACGAGGCCCTTGGCGTGCGCGATACGAGTCGTCTCGCGCAGCATGACGAAGGTGTTGAACTGTTCGGAGAAATCGAACGCCATCTTCGTGAAGTCGTGCGCTTCCTGGCTGTTCGCCGGGTCGAATACGGGCACCTTCATGAACTTGGCGAGGATACGGCTGTCCTGCTCGTTCTGGGACGAGTGCATCGCAGGATCATCCGCCGCGACCAGTACGAATCCCCCGACCACGCCGGTGTAGGTGAAGGTCATCAGCGGGTCCATCGCGACGTTGACGCCGACGTGCTTCATCGTGCACAGGACACGTGTGCCGGTGAGGCAAGCGCCGATGCCGACCTCGACCGCGACCTTTTCATTGGGGGCCCACTTCGCGAACACGCCGGGGAAGGTGTGGAAGATCTCGAGGATCTCGGTGGACGGTGTTCCGGGATACGCCGTCCCGAAATAACAGCCCGCCTCCCGCGCGCCATGCGCGATTGATTCGTTGCCGAATTGCAAAACCTTGTTCGGCTTCTCCTTCTGTCCGTTCGGTACGTTCATACCGTAACTTCCTTCTTCCAGTCGTTTTCAAGTCCGGAACGCCGGTTCCGGAACGGTACCAGCAATACTAGAGTCAGTACACCAACACCTTTTCTTCCCCACGCAATGCGCGCAGGCCACCTTCGGCCAGGGCGAGCATTTCTTCTTCACCGGGCTGCAGGTGCACCCCGCCGGGGATCCAGTTGACATAATCTTCCAATGTGCGGCGAAGCTTGCCACTGTGCACGAGACCGCCGGTGAGAACGACGCCGTTCAAGTTTCCACTCAGGGCCGCTGCCATCGCACCGATCTCCTTTGCGATCTGATAGACCATCGCCTCGAAGACCAGTTCCGCAAGTTCATCACCCGCAGCGATTTTCGCCTCGATGTCGCGCAGGTCGGCGGTGCCGAAGTAGCCGACAAATCCGCTATCCTTGCTGAAGATGCGCTTGGCTTCGTCGTATCCCTTGTCGCGGACGAGATCGATGACGCCCTGCAATGGCAGCGCGCCGGACCGTTCCGGGCTGAACGGTCCCATGCCGAGCAGGCCGTCGTTGACGTCTTGGATGCGTCCCCCCGCCAGCGCGGCAATGGAAATTCCACCACCAAGGTGTGCAACGACGAACCGTGATTCGTCAAACGGAACGCCCATGTCTTTTGCGGTGCGGCGTGCGACGGCTTTGATGTTCAACGCGTGCGCCCGGCACTTGCGTTCAATACCCGGCACGCCGGAAATACGCGGAATCGGGCCGAACTCGTCCGTCGTGACCGGATCGACCACGTAGGCCGGAACACCGGCGGCGGCGGCGAAACGATTCGCCAGCATCGAGCCGAGGTTGGACGCGTGTTCGCCGAACTGTGCTTTGCGGGCATCCTGCAGCATGCTGTCGTTGACGGCGTAGATGCCGCCTTCAAGAGGGCGCAGCAGGCCACCGCGGCCGACGACGGCGGTCCAGCCGCGTGCGTCTTCCGGGATGTCCTTGTCGATCAGTTCGTAACGGTGGTCCAGTTGTCCGGCGACGGTGCCGAACGAGTGCAGGGTGGCGGCGTCATGGCCGATGGATTCCTGCCAGAGACAGTCGGTGCCGTCAAAGACAGCGACTTTCGTGCTTGTGGTACCTGGGTTGAGCACGAGAATGCGCTCGCTCACAGCCCCTCCGCAGTGAAGCGATTGTCGGAATTCGTGTCTTAATCTTGGATTGGGACGACTGCGCAGAGTCATCCCTCCCGCACTTGAGCTCGGGAGAAGCAAAATAGCGGCCCACCCTCTGCGGGCAAAACGCGCCAGAGACGCCTAACATTTCCGGAAGCTCAGCAAAACCAGAGGAGTGACCGCCTCTACAGCTTAATCGTGATGACGCCTGAGCGGTCGGAAATCTGTGCGTTGAGCAGACGGATTTCCCCTTGATTCCAGCGGACAAGCAATGTGTCACCGTGCTCACTGACATCGGGTGGCGAACCCAGGCCCGCGATCTCGAAACGGGAGATGCCGCTGAAGAGCGGATGTTCGCCAGCCGGAGAGGTCATCATCCACTGATTACGCGCTTCAATCGTCCCTCGATTGTTCGTTAACCTGAGCCATTTTTCGTGCAGCAGGCGATCATCCTCGAGGCGCAGGACGTTGAACAGATCAAAGCCTGTTGCGATCATCGGGTACTCACTCAGATCAACGTTCAGGTGATACCCCTGGGCATGACTCCACTCATACGCGAGAGTGCGGCGGCGTGTGTTGAAGGAGCGGATGCGTCCACCAGCTCGCCGATCGTACTCGCGGATGATGCTTTCCGGCAGTGGGTCGTCCAGCAGCCCGCGACGGTTGGCCACGGACCGCAGCAAGTCGTTGAGATCGGGGTTGGTGTTTGCTCGTCGAGTGAGGATCGTTTTCCAGTCCGGGAAGAACTCGTCGAGCAAAAAAGCCCGCGCCGCGCCGGACACTTGCGCCCGCCGGCGGATTTCGTCAGCGTTGGCATACATCGAGTTCATGTACAGCATGGCTGGCTCAAGCTGCCGGGCGCGCATGTCGACGTACCACGGCAACCCTTCCTGCAGCTCGATCAGGCGCACGTATTCGCTGGCGAACGGCGGGGCTTCCGCGTTGAAATTGAGCCGCGCCTTGACCGCATGCGCAATCCAGGTCGCGGCGGTGTCCAATTGTCCTTTCTCCACAGCTTTGAGCGCTTCCTGCAGACCTTCGCTCTCGATCATCTGCCACTTAAGCAGAGACTTGTCGCTGTACGGGTAGAAGAACAACTCCTCTTCGTTCGCTGTCCAGGTGTAAAAACGCTCGCGGATGTAGGCGTCGAAATCTTCGTGCAATGCCCGTGCGGCGTATCCGCTGATGGAATCATGGTCGGCGCTGTCGATGTAGACAACGGACGTCTGGATTTCATTGATCAGCAGCGTCCCGTCGCTTGACAATGCGAACGGGTTTCCCGGCGCAGTGACCGTGCTCTCCCAACCAGCGACTGCGGACCAGCCCTCCGGCGGGTTGGGATGGTTCATCAACCACGATTCGGTTTGCCGAATCAACAGGACCGGGCGTCCGGCAGGATCGAAGCCGGGCCAATACTCCTCGGCGGTGGCGAGGCTGTCGTGGATCTGCTGGACGCGGACACCGACCGGCGGAACAATCGGGTTGAGATTCAGCGAACAGTTGAAACCGGTGAACGCGGCTGCGACAATGATGATGAGGGAAGCAATGGCGCGTGGACGAATCACGGTTCCTCATCCTCCAGTTGTGCCTCGGGCTTTTGTATGGGACGACTGGCTTCGCGGATTAGTGTAAAGACCAGAGAGACAGGATCCCAGGCGAACGCGAACTCGTGGACCACGACGGGCGGATCAGCGATGGCGTGATCAGCGTCCGGGAGCACCCGGATCTCATGCTTGCCGAAGGGAACGTGCAACACATCATCGGTGCGGCCGACCTCTTCGCCGTCGACGACCACGGTTCCCTGGCCGCCGTCCAGGTGTACAATCAGGCTCGGTCCCATCACGCGCGTCGCGAGGAACACGACCATCGCGAGGAAAGCGAAGATGGCTCCGAGTACCGTAGATTGTTTCCGCAGACGGGCGCGGCGTGCAGATTGAACCTGATCGTCGCTGAGCCAGTCCGGAATGCGCGGTTTCCGTCCCACTGGTTTCGCGTGCAGAGAGGCACTACGCACCCACGGGTCGCCTCCGGTAACCTGGATCCGTTGTCTCCCGGGCTCGGATCCTTCCTCCGGACGTTCGTGTGGAACATCGTGGGAAGGCGATTTTTGTCTCGGGTCGCTCATCTGGCAAACCATTTGCATGATGAACAGCAGACACTGGCTAGCGGACCGGGTAAAGCCGCACCAGCACAAGCGATCAGGATGTCGACCCCGGAGTGGAGTTGTGGGCTGAACGTCACAGGTGTGATACCAGCCCCGACACCACAGGGACATGGAAGCGGCATCAGCACTTCCGCCTGATCGACAACCAAGGTACGAAAGTAAGCATGTTGAGGGGGTTCAACCGATGAAACAGATACAACAGTCACTGATCTGGGTGCTCGCGATCGTGTTCATCGCCGGTGGGTTCGGACAGGTGTTCGCCCAGGTGGAGATGCTTGACGAGCGCACGGCGATCGTCACCTCACGTGGTGTCGCCGAAGGCATGAAGAAGAAAAAGGACCGGGAAGCGGTCGCGTTCGAACGGGCGATGGACAACGCGGTGATCATGGTCGTCAACGACATGCTGCGTGAGTCGGACGAACGCAAGAAGTTCGAGGAGATTCAGGATCAGTTCCTCGTCAAGCGGGACGAAGTGATCCAGAACTTCAGCTACATCAGCAAGAACAACTACGACAAGCCGCACTACAAGACCACGATCACGCTGGAAGTGCGACTGAATCGTGACCGTCTGCGGCAAATGCTGATCGACTGGAACATCATAAAAGCGGCGGATGATGTCCGCGAGGAGCTGGACCGCTTCAGCATCATGCCGTACATCGACACGGCGAATTCCGACCAGGAAGCGCTCGAGTACAAGGATCTGTTCTATACCCGCGTGCGCGTCTTCTTTGAGGATCAGAACATTCCCACCATCGGCCTCGACGAAGCAACCGCACTGGAAGCGGACGAGCAGTTTGTCGCGCTTCAGAAGAGCAGCACCGGCGACGAAGGAGTCGAGGATGCGATCCTGACGATCTCGCGCGCCACTCCGGCCGACATTTTCGTCAAGATCACCCCGCGTATCGAAACCGGCAAGTACGGCGGCGCGACGACCAAGAAGGTCATTCTGAGCGTTGGAGCGTACAGCGCGATGACCGGTGAGTTCATCGGCTCGAACCAGGGCTTCAGCGAACCGTTGGCGATGAGCAGTGACGGCGCCAGTGTTGGCGCGGCGATCGACCAGGCGATGAATGCCGCGATGCCGCGAGTGATGGACGTGATCACCTCCTTCTGGCGTGATTATGCGAAGAACGGCCGTCCGGTCAAGCTGATCTTCACCGATTTCAGCTTCGACGAAATCCGGAATGTGCGTTCCGCGCTGCAGGACATGACCAACGACCAGAAGCGCATGAAAGCCGCCGGCAATGTCACCGAGTACATGGTTTGGTACGATGGCGACGTTGAAGAGCTGATGTACGATCTGTATGATGCACTGCGAGCGTACAACATCCCGTTGTCGGAGGATCCGGCGATGGTTGCAAACAGCATCCGTTTCTATCGCGACACGATGTCGCAATAAGGGGGAGTGCCTGACGATGAAAAAAGGACGCATCACTTTCCTGCTGATCCTGGCGATCTCGTTCCTGCCGATCCTCGCGGCGCATGCGGTCGACGTGACGGCGGTTGGATTCGGTAGCGACAGGACAACGGCGATTGTGGACGCCAAGCGGAACGCCATCGCGCGTGTGGTCGGGGAATATGTCGACAGCCGGACTCTGGTCGAGAACTTCGCCCTGGTTTCGGACAGGATTCTCAGCAGCTCCAGCGGCTATGTCAAGTCGTACGATCTGCTGAACACGGAAACATTTCCCACCGGCGAAGTGAAAGTGGAAATCCGTGCCGATGTCACCCGTGACATGCTGACCGAGGACATTGACCGCATCCAAGTGCTGTCCGCCAAGCGTGGAGACCCCCGTTTCGTGGTCATCCCCGATCCGCAGCTGAAACAGAGCGGTATCGAACCGGCAGTCATCGAGGCAACCGGAAATGGGATCAAGAACTACCTCAGCGAAAACGGTTACAGCACGGTTCACGCACCGTACCACAACATCACGCGCAACCTGGACGATCCAGCAGTGTTGCAGGATCTGAGCCAGTGGGCGGCGGGTGTCGGCGCGGAGTTTGTGATCTACTTCGACGTGGTACAGGTGGAAGAACCGGCAGGCCGTGTCTTTCAGCGGGCGAGCGCGCTGGCCAGCGTAACCGTGGTTCACACCGGCAGCTACCGGATTATCGCGACCACGGACGCGCGCGGCTCCAGCGGCGACCAACACTCGGAATTCGCCTTCCGGGATGCGTGTAAAATTGCGGGCAGCAACGTCGCGCACAAGGCGATGGGTCAGGTGCTGGCGGACTGGAACCGTAGGGGGTCGGTGCAGGGCAACCGTCTCATGCTCGAAATCGAAAACATGCCCGCCGACGCCAACGTTGCGTTTGAACAGAAGCTGAGCGGCACCGGCGCGGTGAAACAGGTACAACTGAGCTCGAAATCAGACGATCTGACCGTGTACCAGGTTACCGTGGATGGCAGCACGCACGACCTCGGCTCCGCGATGATGCAGGTCGCGTCCGATCTGAACTGGCAGGTGTGGTTGACGGAAGCGTCCCGTACACGGATGAAGTACGCACTGGTGTTCGACTGAGCGGGCCGGTTCAGGACCTGTGGGGCATGACTATCGTAGCAGGACCTGGATCATCGGTGCGTGCGCAAGGGCCGGATCTGCGGTATTGATGAGGCTGTATCCGTTTCGGTTTTGAGGCTGAAAGCGTAAGTCAGCGAGAGGTAGTGTGATTACTGTCACTAGTTAGTAGCACAATTTTTACTATTATGCATGTGCGGTTGCATGCCGCACAGTGGGTTGTTTCGCAGGTCGAATCGCCTGTGAAGCTAACCCCCTCCAAGGTTGCGCCCATGGGAAACCCGGTCCTGTGGGCGCTTCTATGTTTGGGGATGGGCTGCGGGCGATGGGCAATAGGCTATTGGCTGCGGGTGCGGATAATCCGCGGTAGCGAACAGAAGCTCCCGCGGGCATCAGGCATTGGACATCGGGGGCTCGGGACTCGGGACTGGGGACTCGGGAAGGAAGATGTGCCCCTGCGGACTTGGTCAGCAGGGGGGATTCGCCGGTGGATCATCCCTGCTGGCGGAGCCATCAGGGGCATGTGGATGGGAGGTCGGATCAGCCCTGCGAACCGCGCAAACAACCGCACGGGTCACAGGGGCATATAGCAAGCCAGGTTTCAGGGTCATATAGCAAACCAGGTCACAGGGGCAAATATCTGGCCGGGGAAAGCGGGCGTTAGCGACGGCTGCGGCTGACCTCTCCCGGTGGAAACTCGATGGTTGGGCGCGTTTCCGCAGGCTCGGGTCCCTGTTTTACGAACAGAAATTCTCCACTCATCAGCACGGCGCCGTAAGAATAGTACCCGATGTATCCGCCCAGCCAGTAGGTACCGGCCGGTGCGAACCCGGGGACTTGTTGCCTCAATCCGGTTCTGTTGCTGGTTCCGGCTGGAAAGGACACCTGCAGGTTGATCAGCGGCCCGTAGAGCTGTCCGTTCGGGGCCAGAACCATGGTCCATGCACCGGCCTCGACTGGCTGGATGCAATAGATCTCGGCGTCAAATTCGATTATCCCGCCGGTTGACGGAACCTGCGTGTTTACAGGAGTCAGGGTCAGGCTGTATTGCGGATCTCCCCCGACCTGTTTCCAGATGTCAATCCGGTCCACGTCGCGGCTGGGTGCGATAATATCAATGTCGCCGTCCTGCTCGAGGTCTCCGGTTGCGATCCATTCGATCTGATGGAAGTCTGTCGACACGATGTACCGGGTGAATGAACCGGTATTCTTCCACCAGGCAATGGTATGCGAATAACTTGACTCTACCACGTCAATGGTACCGTCGCCGTCCACATCCGCGAGATCAATGGCATTTCCCATCCCCTCGGCATCGGGCAACTGTACCTGGTGCCAGTTTGTGGCTTCCTGGAACCAGCAGTATTGATAGCCGATTGCGCCACCAACGACATCGATGTTTCCGTCATTGTCCATGTCGGCGGCTTTTGCATTTCCGGAATTGAACAGTTCGGTGCGGATGACATGTTCCTCGAAATCATCGCCGGAGTATTCCCACCAGGAAATCCCACCGAAATCCGGACCGTCCTCTGTCCCCGCATCGGCAACCAGCATATCGGGGTGGCCATCCTGATTGATGTCGGCGAAATCAGCATCCCGGTAGACCCAGCCCGAGGTGTCGAGTACATAGGTGGTATAGCCGTTTGCTTCTTTGATGTGCAGCTGAAGTTCATAGTAGCCGGTAAGGATATCCAGATCGCCGTCGGAATCCGCATCACCGACATCCACGGCCAATACGGTTTCCTCCAGCAAGGTTTCCCCGGTCCAGGAATCGCCGAAATTGTAGTAGACGCGCACATTGTCTCCAGGTTGATAGCTGCCGGCGACAATATCCAGCGTGCCGTCCTGGTTCATGTCGACAACCACCAGCGCTGAGCAGGCGTGATAATCCGGTTCAATTTCGTGCGGCAGGAAAAAGCCGTGGACATTTTCCCACCATTTCAAGCCATCGACCAGCGCGCCGCAGACAACGTCCAGGTCGCCGTCATTGTCCATGTCTGCCATATCAACAATGACCGGATTACCTACTGATGGGGCAACAACACCCTGTTCCCATTGAACCTGGGTAAAACCGATGGACGTGCAGCAAAACACGAGGATGAACAACAAGACTAGTCGTTTCATTTGGATGCCTTTCAGAAGCTTGAACCGTGTCGCATCTCCGTTGAGAGTGAATATATCAGCGTTTTAACGTGGCAGCAACATCAACTAACTTTTATTAAAACTTTCAGCGAAAAAGCCGCTCCCGGAACCGGAAGCGGCTGAATGTTCTGCGTCATGCACATGCCGTCAGACGGCTAGCACGCAGGTTACTTGCGCAGGCGGAAGATCTTGCCATCATCGCCCTTGGTAACCCAGGCCTGTCCATCGGGACCGGCGGCGATGTTACGGAAATCGTTGCTCGGGAGCTTGGTCCACGCGCCATCATCCCAGCGGTAGGCGTTGTTACCCTTGCTCTCGCTACCGATGATGAACAGGTTGCCGTCCGGGCCGACTGCGATGTCGGTCGCGGCACCGGCGAGCTCCTGCCACGTGTCGTTGCGCCAGCGGTAGATCTTGTAGTCCTGGCTTACGACGTACGGATTGCCATCGGGGCCAACCGCGACGCGCTTGTAGTTCGATCCCGGGAAATCAGCCCATGCGCCGTCATCCCACTTGTAGATGCGATGGCCCTTGGATTCCGAACCGATGATAAACACCGTTCCATCGGCACCGACGGCGATATCTGTCGCCGCGCCGGCCAGTTCCTGCCAATCGTTGTTGCGCCAGCGGAAAATCTTGTAGTCGCGGTCAATGGCGTACGCATCGCCATCTTTACCGCACGCAATGCGGCGCCAGCCTTCACGCGGGGCTTTGACCCACGCGCCATCATCCCAGCGGAATGCGAGGAAGCCACGCGATTCCGAACCGACAATCCAGACGGTACCGTCCGCGCCCACCGCGATGTCGTTGGCAATGCCCGGAATTTCCGCCCAATCTTGAGCCACCGCGAAGCCCGCGGTTAGTGCCAGAGCCATGATCGCAAAGACGATCTTCTTCATCTCAACTCTCCTTCGTTTTGAAATCCGGAGATTTCAGCGGAGGATTCCTCCCCCCTTGTTCACACAGCTTTTGTGGTGTATTGCACGCGTACACGTTGCGCCCGATTGCCGCGTGCATCGGTTTCTCTTCTTGACCCGCCGAAAAATGCCGTCACTGCAAGGCAAAACGCAATCCTCCCGCCTCGATGTCATCCCGGGGAGAGGCGTACACTTCCCCGTGGCGGATTCGGGCCGCTGCAGCGGACTTATCTCCCGAGTGGCGATCGTGCCAGCTTCATTCGAAACGCTTCGATGGAGTTGGGTTCTCCCCGTGTATCCATGCCGATCCCAAAGTAATTACCGTTGGACAGCAGCATCCGTTCCCCGGGATCCGGCACGAGGATCGTGCGATCATCGTTGAAGCGCGGATCGGAATGCCGGTCGGCAAGGTCATCTTCGGTTTGATACGTATCGTAGCCATCGGTATCGAGAAAGACCGCGACCTGGTTGCTGTACAAGTGTGGAAACGCACCGGGCGGCGGTGGATTGTACTGTTCGAAGTTGTTCCAGCCGTAATTGCGGCCCTTGCGGGTGACGTACGCGTCCCGCCCGCCGGTATCGACGAAGAACGCCTGCGACATGTTGATCGCGTAGCCGAGTCCGTCCCCCATCACCCGGTAGAGATCGTCCCCGTCACGGTTATAGTTCAACGCGACGGTGTAGTCGTGTCCGAACGCGATGCCGTAGGCTTTTTCGTCCCAGAGGTGGATTTCGTCATCCCCGGCGTCGTCGATCATCGCCCCGATCGCAAAATGAGCCCCGGCTCCGGCGGACCACGCCGACGCGCGGTAGTAGTCGTCCCCCTCGCCGTCGTAGAGGAAGCCCATGCCGTACCAGTAGCCGCAGCCGAGCGACCAGTTGGCGGAGGTATAGCGGTCGTTGCCGTAGAGATCGATCAGCACACCCATGCCGCCAGCCCAGGAATGACCGTCGGTGATGTCCCCGCGCCGTCCGATGCCGCAGCCCTGCGCGTACGAATAGTTGAGGTAGCTTTTGTGTGAATGGTAGTCGGGCCGGAATACGGAATCAGACACCACCGGTTCGGCGTAGTATTCGTCCCAACCGGACCGGTTGAGCAATGCTCCGACCCCGCCAACACCACCGTAGCCCTGCCCGTCCCCGTGGATGCTGTAGTTGTCATCTCCCGCGCCGTCCAGCGCGACGCCGACGCCGAAGTAGGCGGCACCTTGGCCGGAGGTCCATAGGTGGTAGGTGTCGTCCCCGTCGTAATCGGCAAGGACGCCGTAGCCCAGCATCGACGCACCCTGCGCCAACCGTTTCGCGGAGTAGGTGTCGTTTCCGGACATGTCGATCAACACTCCCGCGCCGAGGATCGCCGCACCCTGCGACGGGAGAAATTCCTCGTCGTTTTTGTAGCGGTCGTGCCCGGAGAGGTCGATAGCGAGACTGACGGGAATATCAAGCGATGGGGTCGCGCCGGCAGCCCCTTTCCACGTATCGTTGCCGCCGAGATCGACCACGAGGCAAGCGTCGGTATAATCGTGTTCATTGTCGAAGGCGTCCCCGATCACGATCCGCCCGATCGGAGTCTGCAGGTTGAGAGTCTGGCGGTACGGATCGACACGACCGGCGTCAATCAGCGTTGTCAACGAATCCGCCAGCTTCCAGCCGCTCTGCAGCAGCTTTGAACCGGCGTAGTAGATCGAATTCCGGTCGATGTTCTCCGCACAATCTTCGAGTTCGGGATAGTACTCAAGGCCGTCGAATTGAGTCTCACCGAGGCGTCGAATACGCCACACCGCCTGCATGTCGGCCGGATCAATGTTCCGCCGTCCGGTTTCCGCCCACTGGTACGCCTGGAGCAGATGCAGCACCGTCTCAGCCATCAACCCGCGAACCTTGAGATCAAGGCGATCCACCTGTTGCAGCACGTCCGCTTCGTTGAGCGGAAAGTCGGACGCCTCCCCCATCGCGTTGTAGCGCCAGGTTCGTCCCGTCGCTTTGTAAATCTCACGGATCGCCGCGACCAGCGGCTGACCGGGTTCCGGCTCAGCCCAGAGAGAGGCGCTGTACGCCCGCATCTGGCCGGTTGACTGCCGTACACCGGCATAGTAGACCGCACGCAGCAACGCTTGTTCGTCGCTGGCCAGAGCATCCGGGTGCAGATACTGGTCGGCGGCAACAGCCATCACTGAGGTAAAATCATAGAGTTTCAACGGTTCAGCAAACAGATCTGTAAACGCGAGATTGATATAGGGGATGTCATCCGGATCAGGAAATCGCGTCCAGTATCCTTTCGGTTCGAAGCCGAGGTCCTCCTCTTCGAGTCCCGTTTGCTGCAGGATGGCGAGCAGGAGATCGTCCTCGGGTTGAACGGGTTGTGCGAATGGAACCGAGGTCAGGATGAGCAATGCAAGCAGGTTCAGACAAAAATGGCGAAAAACTCGCGATGTGTTCATTCGCGATCCGTCCTCAGGTTGAGTGTGAGAGGAAACTCACTCTAAAAGTCTAGCTTAATAAAGCTATTGTAAGATAAGGAGGGAAGCGGGAGGGGTGAAACTTTTTGGAGTCGGAGGAAGAAATGTAACTATTTGAAGTTGCTCAAGTTACGTGTGAGTGACGAGAGAGAGCTCGCCGGAGTGCGCGGATATTGCCGGGTTTCCGCGGCGGGCTAGAATTCGTACATGCTGTCGGACGAGTCAAAATCAGCCGTGTCGTAATCGGTCAGATCCGGCTCGCTGTATATTCCTGCGGAGCCAGCTCCAGACCGAATCATCTTTCGTGCACGCTGCAGATCGTGCGGGCGCACCATGATGCGGATCACTGTGGTTTCACGTCCCGACTTCATACCCCGCGGACGTTCCTGTTCCAGTTCAGCGTCGATGTCCGCGTCAAACAGTGCAGATTGCACCATTTGCGCATCCAGATCATCACCATACTCAGCGAGGACCACGAATTCCTGATTCATGGGAACCTCCCTTCAACCTGGGTTCGACCAATCCCCCTGTCGACGCCCAAACCTATCCCTCAGAAGAGAGTTTACGCACGGGCTAAGAAGCAAGGCAAGAGCAATTGTCAAAATGCTAAAAATTAGTCCCGGCATGGACTCCCCTCTCCCGCAGGAATTGGCGGACTGATTTGCCTCCACGTGAGTTGCACGACGGGGCCTGCTTGGTTATTTTCGGATTATTCTGATATTTTGGCTCCAAGTCTTCACAACTGGAATCAACTGTTTCGGTCAGTGGGGTGTTGGAATCCAAAGAGGGCGGAATGAGGTCTCTGCTGTCTGGGTCTGGCCGCACGTTGAGAAGCTTGATAATTAAGAAGTTACATCGATACAGTACGTTTCGACTCTGGGAGCGCGAATTCCCGAATATCATAAAATCGCATTGCATGTGGTGAACAGGATCGTTATCCTCTTGTTCCCGAGTAAGGGGAACCTTATTTGTTGAATGGCTGTTGTCAGCGGCGAACAAGGTTGAACACGCACAAGGGGTACCACACACCACCTTGCATACAAGTCGCTGAAAGTTGTCAGCCGATATGTGAGGACCGGCCATCGTTGAGCTTTTCCACTGCTAGACGAGATACGCGCACTGAAATCGAGAGCTGTCGATCTTACCCGAACATCTTCATGCTTTTGTTTAACAATTCAAACGATTTAGAAGCGGCACTCGTTTGGGTTGGAGCTACGAGTTTCTGAAAGACGTGGAGGAATAGAAATCGTTCACGAACAAAAAACCTCCGGAGCAGCGAGACGAAATTGTAGCACAGATTGTTGAATTCTGGTTGAGAGCTCCAGCACGAAGAAGCTCCGGTCTTTGTTTCTGGAACCCGAGACCAGGTAACACGTAGTCAGGTTTGAGCCTGTTTGGGCAAACCCGATCAAGTAGTTCGTCAAGGTAGTTAGATCCAGGAGAGAACTAGAGATGAAAAACCATTGGTTGTTGCTTTTCAGCCTGCTGTTCGTCGTAAGCACCGCGTTCGCGCAGACTCCGCCGCGCGCGTTGCTCGGTTCGTTTGACGATCAGACGGGTGATGTCGATCTGATGTGGTCGGTTCCGACCAGCGAATCTGAATGGATGGAAGACTTTGAAGACGGTACCGCGGACGATTTCGGTTACGACAACGCCGCGAACTGGATGGTTTCGGGCGGCCTGCTGTCCGGTACCTTCACCCCGGCCTCCTCGGCTGACCAGTGGGAAGCTGCTTCCTACACGGGCATGACGTGGGGCGACGGCATCTTTGAAGCCGAAATGACCCGTACACAGGGTACGGACACGTTCTCGCTGGGTACCTTCGTTCATGGTACCGGTGCGTACGATGCGACGTACAGCGGTTACATGTTCAACATCGCTCCGGCTGCGACCGGCGGTGCGTTCTTCATCGCCCAGATCAACTCTGGCGTGGTGGGTACCGTTTACGCCTCGTGGTTGAGTGCAGACATGAACCTCGGCGTTGGCGCGTCCAACAACGTGGCGATTGTTGCTGACGGTAGCGACTACTACATGTTCGTCAATGGTGTTGAAGTCTATGCGTTCACCGACTTCCTGTACACCACGGGTGAATTCGGTGTTGGTTTCGCTGATGACATCGGCGTGACTGGTGCTGTTGACTACGAATACATGGCGTATGATGGTGGCACCACTGTCGCGACCAACATGGTCCCGCAGGAAGGTGGCGTCATTGGTATGGCTGACGCGATGCGTCTGCCGGAAGGTTTCCGTGGCCCGCAGACGAAGTCGCAGGTCCAGGGTCTTCTTTATGCCAACGGCGTGTTCCAGGGTCAGAGCCAGAACGTGACGGATGACTTCATCGAATTCCGCATCTATCGCAATGGCGATTTCCTCGACGCGACGACGAACACCAACTTCAGCACCACCCTGCCGGGCTTTGGTGGCTTCGACTTCACCGTGACCGCGTTCTTTGATGAAGGCGAATCCGACGCGATCGGTCCGTACTCGGTGAATTGGCTGGACCCGCAGTTTGTCCGCCTGAACGAGAACTTCGACGATGGTCTCCCGGGCGACTGGACGGTTGAAACGACGATCGCTTCCGGTACCTGGCAGCTTGATGATGGTACGCTTCCGAACAGCCGCGGCATCTTCGGGACGCCGTACATGCTGGTCGACTCTGACTATCCGGGCAGTGGCGTCCACCTGATGGAACGTCTGATCACGCCGGAAGTCGATGTTGATGGTGCGACGTACAAAGAGTTCACCTACCGTTACTATTTCGAAGAATACGAAATGGAACAGATGGACGTGGAATGGTCCGTCGACGGTGGCGCGAACTGGAACAACCTGGCGACCTACGATGCGACGAGCGGTCCGGAACTCGTGACCTTCGACGTGACGGCGGCGCTTGACGGCCAGCCGGCTGTGTGGTTCTCGTGGTACTACGACGACCTCGGCAGCTGGGGTTGGTTCGCCGCGGTTGATGATGTCCAGGTTTACTGCGAAGGCGAAGCTGGTCCTGTGACCCTCGACCTGATGCCGACCAACGTCAACATCCCGGTTGGTGGTGGCGATGTGGTTTATGATGCCAGCGTTGTCAGCACCATCGGTGCTTCGATGAACGGTCTGCGTTACCAGACCTTCGTGACCATCCCGAACCAGCAGGTCTTCGGTCCGCTGTCGAACATTCCGTGGAACCTGACTCCGTTCATGGATGTCACGGTTACTGGTCTGACGCAGTCGATCCCGGCCAACGCTCCGGCTGGCGACTATGTCTTCATGGGTGTCGCGGGCGTCCCGAGCAACCCGAACCTGCAGATCTCAGACAGCTTCAACTTCACCAAGGCTGGTGCTGCGGCTGATGGTACGTTCGAATTCAACGCTGAAGACTGGGCTGCCACCGGTTCGTTCATTGCTGACGATGCGGCGCAGACGGTTGAAATGCCGAAGGAATTCGCTCTGCAGCAGGCGTATCCGAACCCGTTCAACCCGACGACCAACGTCGCGGTTTCCCTGCCGGAAACGGCTGACCTCAAGGTCACCGTGTTCAACGTGATGGGCCAGCAGGTTGCGACCCTCGCGAACGGCCAGGTGAACGCCGGTACGCATAACTTCGTGTTTGATGCGGCCAACCTGTCCAGTGGTGTGTACTTCATCCAGGCGCAGGTCCCGGGTCAGCTGAACGCGATCCAGAAGGTCACCCTGATGAAGTAAGCTTCATCACTTGATGATCTTTCAACGGGATCCCGCGTATGCGGGGTCCCGTTTTTTTTCTTCCCGGGGCAGAATCTGCCTGCTCTCCTCGACTTCCATGAACCACTCCGAGTTCAACGCGAACGCCTGTTTTGCGTGTCGTCCCGGCTCAACCCAAACCTATTTCACCAGTTAGCTCCTCATCTTGAGAAAACGTCACAACCGGGTCTCTAATTTCCTCGCCAACTCGGCATTGGAACAGGAGTTGCTCATGTTTCAGTGGATCAACGTCTCAAAATTTGAAGCGACTGGAGAATCATGCTTCGCGCGATAGTTCATCTGCACCGGGCGTCGCACCTGCCACACGCGATCCCGTTGTTGCACGTGCTGCGTCAGGCGAAAAACTGGCAGCTGGTGGTGACCCGCACGGCGTACAACATGGCGGACAAGGTTGGCCTGCCGCCGTTGTACGAGGAACGGCTGCACCGGCTGGGTCTGCGTGTGATGCCGCTCGACGAAGCCGGGCCGGCGGATGTCTGCTTCACGTTCGAACCGGTGCGCGAGCTCGCCGGTTGTGCAGACAAGATCGTGCAGCTACCCGCGAGCCTGATCGGAAAAGGGTTGCGCTACGGTGGCGGCAGTTCGGTCGCCCGCGACAACCTCGCCGACCTGCAGATCGTGCCGGGCCGGTGGCATGCGGAACGGTTGCGGCGGAGTGGTGGCATTTTCGTGCCGGTCATCACGGCAGGCTTACCCGCCTTGGACCCGATCCTCGGCGGATGGGTTGCGCCGCGGGAGATGCTGCGGCAGCAGCTGCGGATCGAACCGCAGCAGAAAGCGATTCTGTACGCGCCGACGTGGAATCCGGAGCTGTCCTCCGCCCCGTTGTTGTGGACACGAGTGCGCACCCTGGCGACACCGGAACGGGTGCTGATTCTGCGACCGCATCCGTACCTCCCGGACGAGTATCAGCAAGCCTGCGCGGAGCTCGAGAAGGGTGACGCGAACATCCGTGTCGCACGTGAACCGGACTTGCAGCCGTACCTGCACGTCGCGGATGCCGTCGTCTCGGACCTCTCCTCGGTGGCGTGGGAAGCGGCGGTTCTGGACAAACCGGTGATACGCTTCGACACGCCGAACCATCGTGAGTACACACGTTTCGACGACACCGACCCCGAGTACAAACTGGCGAACATCGGGCCGCTGGTGCGCACACTGGATGAACTGCGCGAGGCAGTGGACCAGGAACTGGCTGAACCGCAGCAAGGCGCGGATCTACGCCGGACGGTTCGTGATCAACTACTCGCGGACACGCAGGGAACGACGTGCGCGCGCATCCTGCAGGCGGCTGGCGAGCTGGTACAGCGGGATGCATCGTCCGCAGCGACCGGCCGGACGACGGTCAATGTGCTGGTTGATGCGCGGGGTGCGTCACTGAACGCCGTCGATGGCACGATTGAAGCGGTGCTGGATCGTGGGCGTGAACCCGCGACAGTGCATTTGCTTGGAGTGGCAAACTTCGCGCCGGATATCATTTCCGGCTGGCAGGGTCGTTGGCCGGGACGGGTGCGCACCGATCAGTTGCCGAAACAACTGGCGGCGGACCCGACGTCGCACCTGTTGCTGCTGAAAGCGGGCACCGTCGGCACGCACGGCTGGCTGTTCCGGCTGGTGAACCATCTGCGGCGTCATGCGGGATTGGATGCGGTCGCGCCGTTGGCGGTGGGCGGACGGCCGGTGCAGGAACCGGAAGTCCGTATCCAGCAGGGCGACGGCATCGACCCGGCGTACGAATCCCTCGACGCGCGCCTCCAGTTCCACCAGGCCGGCGAGCTGCTCGAGCCGACGCAGGCACCCGCACCGGACGCGATCCTGTTGCGTGCCGGATCGCCGCTCACCACCGCATTGCTGCCACGCTGGCGCAAGCGGGACTGGCCGGATACGTCGGAGAAGATCCCGGTCGGCATCGCGCCGGATGTGGTGCTCGAGTTCACCGGACGACGCATTAATGCGAACCGGATGACTTCAGCGTTGCATGACGACGAACGTGCCCGCGCGGAAGAACGGGTGCGTGAGCTGAGCCAGTGGATTCAACGCGGCATGCCGCCACGGATTCGGAACGTGAAGGCCGAATCCCATGAACCCGCTGCGGTGAGCCTTGACCCTGCCACCTTGTCCGGCCCGTTACGGCTGGCGCATCACTACATCGAGCAGGGCAAGCTGGATCGGGCAGGGGAGTTGCTCGAACGTGCGTTGCATGAATCCCCCGGCGATCCGGCGGCGATTCAACTTGCACGGCAAGCGGGGATCTCGGTCAACGGGTACGTTTCGGCAGCGGGAGGAAAGTCATGAGCGACGCACCGCGCATTCTATTCTACATCAAGCGCAACCTGCACCTGCCGCATGTCGAACCGATCCTTCGGTGGATGGAAACGCACACACCCGAGGTACAGGTGCGGGTTTCCGCGCCGCCATGGATTGCGCCCACCGAGGGCCTGCCCGGGACCGGCCTGACCGCTGCTGAAATCGATGCGGTCAAGGCGAAGGGATTGCAGTGGCTGCCGTACGGCGAAATTGCGGACTGGTCGCCGGATGCGACGATCATGGCGGACGCCGATTACGCCGGGCTGCATTGGCCGGGCAAGCTGGTCAATGTCAACCACGGCTTGATCAGCAAGGGCTGGTATTACACGAACAAGCCCGGAGTGCAGCGCGAGAATCAGGGCGATTTAATCTGTGTGCCAGGTCCGTACCACGCCGAGGTGCTGACCCCGATGCTGAGCAAGCCGGTGGTCGCGACGGGACTGGTGAAGTTCGATCCTGTCGGACGCGGTGAGCTCACGCAGCAAACCGCGCGGACGATGTTCGGTCTGCCGCTCGCGGCGGAGGTGGTGCTGCTCGCGCCGACGTTCAACATGGAGTTGTCGGCGGTGCCGGTGCTGGCCGACCGTGCGCGCGAGCTGGTGCATGCGGCGGCGGGACGGGGGGACCGTCACCTGCTGATCAAGCTGCACGGCATGGCGCCGCCGGTGTGGCAGGAGATGTACCGGCTGCTGGCCGCGTTGGAGCAGCGGATTCATTACGTTGACAGCGCGGACCTGACGCCGTCGCTGATGGCGGCGGACGTGGTCATCTCGGACGTGTCAAGCGCGTACATGGAGGCGATCGCGTTGGACCGGCCGGTGGTGCTGGTTGACAACCCGTTGCAGACGCGTTACTTCAACTACGATCCCAACGACATCGAGTACCGCTGGCGTGATGTGGGGGTGCGTGCGAAGACGGTGGACGAGGCCCTCGCAGCGGTGGATCACTGCTTCGCAAATCCAGAGGAAAAGGTCGATGCCCGACGGACCTACGGCCGGAAGCTGGTTGGCGACATTGACGGGCGCGCGTCCGAACGGGCCGCGCTGGCGATTCTGACGCTGCTGGAACGGGAAGAGTTGGTGACGAAAGCCGTGGCGAACAGCTGAACGGGCGCTCAACCACGGAATACACGGAAAACACCGAACTGACTGACGTACAAACTGACAGACAGAGTAACGGACCGGACCACCGCTGTATCCGCTACATACCCACGACATTCATGTCGTGGCTTGTCCTCCCTTGAAGGACTAGCTCGTGTCATCCTGAACGAAGTGAAGGATCTCCAACTACTCTGAACTTGAACGGTGTGTCATCCTGAACGAAGTGAAGGATCTCCGGATAATCCGAACTTGAATATCACGTCATTCTGAACGAAGTGAAGGATCTCCAGATAATCCGAACTTGAATATCACGTCATTCTGAACGAAGTGAAGAAGATCGGGCTTCGTTGACCGTTATCGAAGCTGGACCTTCTTCACTTCTCTTCGTTCCGTTCAGAATGACGCTCTTCCACAGCGTCTACTTATCAATGGAAATTGTTCACATGTCCCCAGCTCATACCGGAACAATTAACCCAGTTCAGGGGACAAGTGAACGGCTTGACGTCTTCCTCCTCGTGGCACCGGTTTCTACCGATCAAGTGAACGCGCACATAGCCACCCGCAACCAACCGTTCACATGTCCCCTTCCCATATCGATCACCATATACCACTCACCGGTCGCCGCCCCGCTTCTTTCACGAACCGCAGGCTATCCCCCGGCACGAAACCGTAGCCGAGCGCGCCGGCACGGACGGTCATCCGGTACTCGCCGCCGGGCAATCCGCCGGGAACTGCCAGGCCGAGGTTGGGCCAGGTTAACCACTCGCCGTTGGGGAAGGTCATCCGTCGGTGCCAGATGCGGGCGCGGTTGCCGTTCGGGCCGGTGACATCGGCCCACAGATGGCCGTTGATCGGCTGCGAGAACTGGTTGTAGACCATGCCGTCGAAGACGACCTCGCCACCACCGGACGGAATGATCGTCTGACGCGGAACCAGCCGGATGATGAACTGTGGCGGGTCGTTGGTCGGGTTTTCGTACCAGTAGATGTGCTCGTTGAACAGATCGACATCGCCGTCATTGTCGATGTCGGCTTTTTCGAGGATGTCGAAGTCGTAGGGGTCGTCCGGCACGTGATTAATTGCAAACGCGAAGTCATAGGCAACACCGACAGCATCAACGTCGCCGTCGAAGTCGATGTCAGAGATTTCAACTTCACCATAACCGGCTCCCGCGAAAATTGGGAGTTCATGACGCTCCCACTGGGCATTGGATGGATTGGACAGCGACAGGGTGATCAGCAGGATGAGGGGAAGGGTGAGCAGATAGCGTGTCATTGCGGACCTCGGTGGAATCGGTGATTGATCAATATACGACGGGGAAGCGGACTCGTTGATAACTACCGGGGCCATGTGTGGTTGGTGCCCGTGATTGTCCGTCACGTGTGTTTGTGACGGCTATCGCGGGTCATCCGAGGGTGGATCATCCCGGCTGGCGGAGCCATCAGGTGCACGCGGCACACCCGGCAATATAACCCTCGGACAAGCCACGACATGAATGTCGTGGGCATATTCTTCCCGATTCGATGACTTGAACACGATCCCGACGAGCAAGCTCGTCGGGGCACACACAACTCGATGATATAACCTTCAGATCATCCCGGCTGGCGGAGCCATCCGGGGCACGTAGTGTTTCCAACGGGGACACTTTAGGGACAACGTGTCCCCCGTATTATCCAGTTCCCGGTCGTCCGCGTTTGCAAGTAAACACGGGTACGTCTTTTCCTCACTCCTCAAACCTCACTCATCATACCCCACACCGCAAACCTCAAACCTCACACCTCAAACCTCATACCTCATGCCTGTCAGTTTTCCAGCGTCCCTTCCATGTACGGCTTGAGGCGATCCGTCAGGAAGTGGTGCCAGACGCCGTCGACAATCTCCGCCAGCTCGGTGTCGATCTGGCCGACGATGTGTCCCTCGACGGTGACGCGTGTGCTGTCGGACGTCACGTCGCCGGACGCACCGGGTTGCACCTCTTCCCCATCCGCGCTGACGGGTGCGAAGGTGATTGTGCTGACCATGTCCACCGCGAGTCCGCTGAGGCCGAACGGGCCGTGCAGCCGCAGCAGTTTGCCGGGCATGGCGAAGATGACGCGGGCGTGTTCGACGGTGCCCTGGCCATTGGACATTTTCTCGTAGAATTGGCCGCCGGCGTACGGGTCGATGCGGAGCACGTCCGGGTTTTCCGACATCGAATGGTCCCACCACGGCTTGATGTCGCCGGTAAACGTGTTGAACGCGTCCATTGGGGTGCCGGGTACGGTGACTGTTTGCGTGATGCTGAAGCCGTTGATTTCGAACGGTTCGGTTTCGGCGTAAGCGGTGGACATGGCGGCGGTTGCCAGCAGGAAAAGGACGAGCGCGGACAGTTAGCGTTTCACGGGGGTCTCCTCTCGTGGTCAAGTTGAAGGGAAAATAGGGGGTGAACCGCAGCATCGCGAAATGTAGTTTCATGCCTCGTGGAAAAAACAGCGCAGTGACCCCTGTCACTGGTTTTTCAGACTTTTGGTCTTTACTTCCCTCTTCCGATCCATCAATTTTTGCGGGAAGAGGCATGCAACCCTTTGCGATAGACACCGTACTTCGGATTGCCGCTATGACAGGCACAAGTCCTGACCCTCAGGTACAAGAGAGCATCGATATCAACCCGGCGTGTGAGGTGTCGTTGAACACCCTCGCCGATTTGTTCACCCGCAGTTATACCAACTATTTCGTGCCGATCGAGATGGACGCCAGCAGCCTGTCGTGGTTGTTGTCGACGCAGACCATCGACCTCGCGTCCAGCGTGGTGCTGGATGTGGACGGCGTGCTCGCCGGATTCACGTTTATCTCGGTGCGTGGCCTGAGCCAGCGTGTCGCCGCGATGGGTGTGTTGCCTGAGTTTCGCGGCCGTGGCTTCGGACAGAAGATGCTGAAGCAGTGCATCGAGAACGCGCGCGAGGTGGGTGTCCATAAGATCGTGCTGGAGGTAATCGACAAGAACGCGCACGCGTTGGCGATCTATCGTCAGCTCGGCTTCGAGGTCAGCCGCCAGTTGGTTGGCTACCAGCACGAAGCGGCGACCGCCGACCGTAAGTTCGACGATGAGCTGCACGAAATCGACCCTCGCGAAGTGGCGAAGGCAGCGGTGCATGAAGGCGTTGGCAAATTGCCGTGGCAGATTTCGGCGGAAAGCTGGTATGCCACCCGTCCCCCGAGCCGCGCGTACACGTTAGAACGGTCGGTATACGCGATTGTCAGCCAGGTTACGGAAACGTCCGCCCGTTTGAATGCGATACTTGTGCCTCGCACGAAACGCAGGAAGGGTTGGGGCCGTCGTATGCTCAGCGCGCTGTATCGCAAGTATCCGAATCGCGAGTGGTTGATTCCGGCGGTGATTCCGGAAGACGTCGGCAGTGATTTCTTCCTCGCGAACGGATTCCAGCGCCACGAGATCCGTCAATACGAAATGGTGCTCCGGCTGGATGAAGCCAGTACACGATACCCCTACGAAGCCTGACGGCACATCGCCGTTGTTACGAGTCCGCAACCTCGTCCGACGCTACTCCAGTGGTGCGAACGAGGTTGTTGCGCTCAGTGAGCTCACGGTCGATCTGGAACGGGGGCACAGCCTGGCGCTGGTCGGACGCTCCGGATCGGGCAAATCCACCTTGCTCAATTTGCTCGCCGGGTTGGACCGGCCAAGCTCCGGCTCGATCGAAGTCAATGGACGCGACCTCGCCAGCCTCAACCGCAAGGAGTTGGCGGCGTACCGAGCGTCCGAAGTCGGGATCATCTTCCAGGCGTTCCAGTTGATTCCACACCGGACGGCGTTGCAGAATGTCGAGCTCGGGCTGGCGTTTATCGGCAATGGCCGGTCGGAGCGCACGGCTCGTGCCCAAGCGGTGCTGGAACAAGTTGGCCTCGGTGATCGCGTGCAACACAAGCCGGACGCTTTGTCCGGCGGTGAAAAGCAGCGTGTCGCGATTGCGCGGGCGCTGGTCAAGAATCCCACCCTGCTGCTCGCGGACGAACCCACAGGTAACCTCGACCGAGAGAGCACCGCAGACATCGCCCGTTTGCTCGCCGCAACCCGTGACTCCGGCATTTCGCTGATACTCGTCACGCACGACCTCGACCTCGCGGAATCGTTGTGCGAAACCATTCTCGAACTGGAATACGGCCGTGTGGTGCAACGGCGGGAGGCGGTTCGATGAGTTTCGGCGAACTGTTCCGCGATGCGTTGTACACCCTGTGGCGGCAAAAGCTGCGGTCGTCGTTGACGATTGGCGGTGTGCTGGTGGCGATTGCCGCGCTGGTGGCGTTGCTGTCGTTCGCCGGCGGGATGAGCAAGAATGTGCGTGACCAGGTCGAGAAATTCAGCCTGTTGCAGACGATGGCGGTTTCACCCGCAACATCGGACAGCACGGAAGCCCCGTTGGATTCGACGGCGCTGGCGTGGATGACGACGTTGCCGGGCGTGTTGCAGGCTTACCCACAGGCACCATTCCCGGTGCATGTGGTGTTAGGCGACGACACAACCACCAGCGACGCGCAGGCGATCCCGGCGAACTCGCGTGGATCGCTGTTGTTCTCGCAAATGAAGGCGGGGGAGGTGTTCGCGCCCGAGGATACGAACCACGTGTTGATTACAACCAGTCTGCTCGACCGTTTCAAGATCGAAGACGCTGACTCGTTGATCGGGCAGAAGCTGCTGGTGTACAGCGAGCACGGTCATCCCGACAGCGGCTATGCGGCGGTGCGGGATACGTTCATGACCAGCCTCTCGGGCCGGGGAATCACTGGAATCGCCGAGATGCTGCGTGGTGGGCGGATGGACAGCCTGTCCGCGATGATGTTTGGCCAGTTTGTCAGCGCGTTCTTCGATGGCTACATGAACCGTGTCCGTGTTGTGCGCGACACCCTGATCGTGTCGGGGGTCGTGGACGGCGGCGAGGGCTGGACCGACCGGCTGCGGCCAGTTGTGCTGCCGGAAGTGTCGGCGCGGCGGCTTAACCCGGGCTCGTTCACGCAGGACCCGATGAGCCTGATCGGGTCGATGCAGAGCGGGGAAGCGTTCAACCCGGCGTCAATGCTGACCGAAACCGATACCGCAGAGCGGGTCACGCTGGAGCTGGACGCCACCGCCGACCACGAAACACTCGCCGACACGTTGCGCGCACACGGGTATGCCGTGCAGGATTTCGCCGAGTTCTATGCGGAATTTCGCAAGATGGTAGTGCTGTTCACTGCCGGGATGTCATTGCTCGGATTCATCGCGATGTTCATTGCGTCGCTGGGGATCGTCAACACGATGGTGATGTCGATTCTCGAACGGCGGCGCGAGATCGGCGTGCTCAAGGCGCTGGGCGCGGAAGACAAGGACATCCGCATCCTGTTCCTCGTCGAGAGCGGAACCATCGGTCTCGTCGGATCGCTGCTCGGTCTGCTGGTTGGGTGGGTTGGCGTGGAAATTGTCGGCATGGTGATGCAGGAATACCTGCGGCGGCAGGGAGTCGGCGACGTCGAGCTGTTTTACATCGGGCCGGAAACGATCCTGATCGCGATGGGGTTCGGGGTTGTCGTCGCAACCGTTGCGGGGCTGTACCCGGCATCGCGTGCAGCGAGATTGGATCCGGTGGTTGCCCTCCGGGAGGAATAATCCAACGAATCGTTTTTGCCGTTTGGACCCACCACCATCCCACCCTATCTTCTGAACATCTATTCAGTCATCCACTCGAGTTGTGAGGGACATATGGATCAGTTGCATCGCTGCGTGATCAGCAGCCCGGCGGGGCCGTTACGGATCGCGGTCGACGACGACAGCGTGCTATGCGAGCTGTACTTCGGTTCGGAAACGGACACGGTGAACGGTGCGCCGGTACCGGAGCAATGCCGGCCGGTGGTGGACCAGTTGGGTGAGTATTTCGCCGGAAAACGGACGGAGTTTGATCTGCGTGTTCGCCCGGTGGGCACCGAGTTCCGGAAGAAGGTGTGGCAGGCGTTGACCGAGATTCCATACGGGGAAACGTGGACCTACGGCAAGCTGGCGAAGCATGTCGGATCACCCCAGGCGGCACGTGCGGCGGGGGCAGCTTGCGGCGCGAACCCGATTTCGATCGTGATTCCGTGCCACCGTGTGGTCGGCTCGAACGGCTCCCTGACCGGCTTCGGCGGTGGAATTGAAACCAAACGGCGGCTGCTGGCGCTGGAATCGGACCAGGTGGCGATGACGCTCTGACGGCGGACTCGGGGCTCGGGGCTCCGGGCTCCGGGCTCTGGGCTCTGTTTTCGGGCTGCGAAGAGTGGCCCGGGTTGTTTTGCGACCCGGTTTCACTGGATTCGATCCATAATCCATGCCCCAGACATTGATGTCTGGGATCATCCTGGGGTTCGATTATCGGTTCGTCCATGCCCACGACATTCATGTCGTGGCTACTCCAAGGATTATGGTATTGGCAGTCCTTCGTGCCCCGGATGGTTTCGCCAGCCGGGATCAGCCACCTCCGGATAATCCGCGATAGCCGTCACAAACACCCGTGACGGTCAATCACGGGCACCGACTGCCATGCCCTCGGGCTTCAGCCCGGGATTCGCGGACTTCCAGGCAACCACCGCACCC
>JAHLLB010000050.1 GCA_020444425.1 bacterium
GATGATCCACGACATAAATGTCGTGGGCATGTTTGTAACAAGTAACGTGGCCAAGTCTTGATGTGGCCGTGTATGCTTGCAACGCGGATGATCCACGACATAAATGTCGTGGGCATGTTTGTAACAAGTAACGTGGCCAAGACTTGATGTGGCCGTATTTGCTTGCAACGCGGATGATCCACGACATAAATGTCGTGGGCATGTTTAGTTTTACCTTCAGATCTCAGATCTCAGATCTCAGATCTCAGATCTCAGATCTCAGATCTCAGATCTCAGGTCTCAGGTCTCAGGTCTCAGGTCTCAGGTCTCAGATCTCAGGTCTGTTTAAGCTGTAATTCGGTTTGAACCGAGAGGAGAGGATTCGAGTGAACATTCGCGCTAATCAATCACTCGAGAAGTACCTGCAGGAGATCGGCGAGTACGATCTCTTGAAGACGCACGAAGAAATCGAGCTTGCCCGCGCGATCCGTGAGGGCAGCAAGGAAGCCTTGGAGAAGTTGACCAAGGCGAACCTTCGTTTCGTCGTCTCAGTCGCAAAACAATACCAGAACCAGGGATTGTCACTCGGTGATTTGATCAACGAGGGCAACCTGGGGCTCATCAAGGCGGCCGAACGTTTCGACGAAACCCGTGGGTTCAAGTTCATCTCGTACGCGGTATGGTGGATCCGTCAGTCGATTCTGCAGGCGTTGGCCGAGCAGAGTCGTGTGGTACGGCTTCCGTTGAACCGTGTCGGCGCATTGAACAAGATCGGCAAGGCGTACAGTTCGTTGGAGCAGAAATTCGAACGTGAGCCAAATTCCGATGAAATCGCAAAAGCGCTCGACATGACTCCGGCGGAAGTGACCGACACGCTCAAGATGAGTGGCCGTCACCTGTCGATGGATGCGCCGTTCAACCAGGGCGAGGACAACCGTCTGCTGGACATCCTGCACAACGATCAGGAACCGCCGCCGGACAGCGCGTTGATGAATGACTCGTTGAAGAAGGAAATCGAGCAGGCGCTGGCGACATTGAGTCCGCGTGAGGCGGAAGTGATCCGGTTGTATTTCGGCCTGAACATCGACCAGCCGTTGACGCTGGAAGAGATCGGGGTGAAGTTCAGCTTGACGCGTGAACGTGTCCGTCAGATCAAGGAAAAGGCGATTCGTCGCCTGCGGCATGCGTCCCGGTCGAAAGCCCTGCGGGCGTATCTGGGATAGCCGCGAACGGTAAACATCGCACAGTTAGATTTCAAACCCGGACGATAACGTCCGGGTTTTCTTTGGCATGTGTGGTACAGAAGCCGGATCTGGCTTGGCATGTGGGGCGATTGCGTGGGGGAGTGAATCGAAAAAGTGATCGAGAGAGGCATTTGCGGCATTTAGCTAAATTCTAGTATAAACAGAACTTTAAGCTGATATATCAGAATTGGTTATAAGAAAGCGGAGGATTTTTGGATTTGAGGTTGACACGGTCCGAGGCAGAACAGTAGTTTATGTCAGGCATTCGCGAAAGATTCGGGTGTGCCCTACCAACATCGTGGATTGTTTGACGGAACAGGGAGTCGACATGGCTGTGTGTGCGGCGTGCAATGCAGAGGTTGCTCCGGGGTCTCGCTGGTGCAGTGTTTGTCACACCAACGTACAGGATCCGGAAGCGGGCAAATTGGCATCACCGGCGAAGCGGTTGATCGCCTACATTCTCGACTTGATCATTCCGGTGATCGCAATCTCGATGATGGTCGGGATGAGCGAAGGGAGTGATTTCGGCGCGATTTTCGGTACGATACTGTTCCTGGCGTATATCGTCGGGGCGATCTACCTGTTCCTGCGTGGAACGACCCCGGGCAAGCGGGTGATGGGCATGTATGTGGTGAAGGAAAACGGGAAACGGGCCGGTCTGTTGACGATGTTGCTGCGTGAGACGGTTGGCAAGTGGCTTTCGGGTCTCGTGATGTCGCTCGGCTGGATCTGGATTCTGATTGACAAGGAAAACCAGGGCTGGCATGACAAGCTGGCGAGCACGTACGTGGTCGGCTGACAACGGCCACGATGCACGAGTTGAGCACGCAGGTAGGCGCGGCCTGATTCGCAAACGTGTCCGTCAGATTAAGGAAAAGACGTTCCCGCGACTGCGGAAAACGTTTTGACTGAAAGCGTTTACAAGCCTGGAAGTTGACGCTTGAGAGGTATCGGCGATTGGTGTACCATTCAAAGCCTGGACGAAAGTTCAGGCTTTTTTGTGTCTTTGCCTGACGACTTCGCGGAACGGTTGGGGCGGTTCGATGAACGACTGCGCGTTAATCTGCACTGCGATAACGCGTAAATCCGCATTCTCAGGTTGCGTAAATCTGCATTCGGAGTGCATATTTACGCGCAGTTCCTGTAACTAAAGACTATTTATTGTTATAGAAGGAATAGTCTAAGTCGGGAAATGGAGGGACAGTTGGCTTCAGGGCAACGTTGGTCACGCGAAGAGCTACTTGTCGCATTTCGATTGTACTGTCACACTCCGTTCGGAAAATTGCATCAGCGCAATCCAGCTATCATTGATTTAGCCAGGCTGCTCAGTCGGACACCGTCAGCGTTGGCAATGAAGGCATGTAATTTCGCCAGTTTTGATCCGGTTCACCGTGAGCGCAATGTGAAGGGGCTTGCCAATGTGTCTGCGGGAGATCGTGCGGTATGGGAAGAATTCATCTTGCAGCCTGATCAAATCGCCATTGAGGCTGAGATGGCGCTTGCACAGTTTGCCATGGATCAACGCGACGAAGTAGTAGAACCGTTCCATGTACCTGAAGGACCAAGTGAAGTTGTGCGCACAATTCAACAACGAAGATTGCAGTCGTTTTTCCGGAAAGCAGTTTTGGCTAGCTACGAATACCGTTGCGCATTAACGGGCTTAACAGTACAACCACTGCTAAACGCCAGCCATATCGTCCCGTGGAGTGTAAAAGAGTCCCGGCGTGCGGATCCCAGCAATGGGATTCTGCTAAATGCACTTCATGACCGGGCATTTGACCGTGGCTTGATCACATTCGATGAATCAAATCAAGTCGTTGTCTCAACTCGGCTTCGCACAAAAGCTGCTTGTACGTTCCAAGCGATAACGCTACTCGATTTCGAAGGTGCACCATTAGCACGACCTCACCGTTTTGCTCCCGATCCTGAGGCGATGGCCTACCACCGCACCCACGTGTTTCTAACGGATTGATGTACTGCTTTGAGGCTGAGTTGCATCTACTGACAGAGCGCTAACAATTCGCTGGCCATCCAGATGGTATCCCACTGTAGTTCCTGTGTGGAGCATTGACCGGGTTGCAACCGGTTCATATTCCTTAAGTTCACGATTTGTGCCAGACCCCGTGCGTTGAGGCGGGGTGATTGGCGTCTGGCATTTCCTCTGGTTCTCTTGTACGTTTCATCACATGACACGCGAGCATTGAAGAACTTTTTTCACAGGCAGCGGGGGGTTCGCTGTCTGTATTTCGTTGTGTGGCTACAACACTGGTTTCGAGAGAAGAGGGGAAAACGATGAAGTCGAAATGGTGGTTGCTGACGGCGCTGTTGTTGGCGCTGTCGCTGGTGCTGGTGGGTTGCGGCAGTGATGATGACGATGATAACGGCACAAATCCGGTCGAACCGAATGATAAGGAAGCGGCGGATTTGAAGGTGGATGAAGCCAATGACATGCTCGCGGATATCATGTTCGACCTGGTGAACAACAATCCGGAGCATCCATCCGATGTAAACATGACGGAAGCGTACGAGCTGTACGAGGACGCCGTGTTGGCGGACGCCGACCATGCGGTGGGCAACTTCGGCATGGGCATGCTGGAAGTGGTGATGCTGACGGGTGACGACGAAACGCTGGACTTTTTCGACACGATGTCGGACTATTTCGAGGGGGACGCGTGGTTCCTCGAGGAGGATGGCGGTCCGGGGGCGGCGTTCGCGAATCCGGGTGCGTTGGGCAAGAGCAGCGTGTCGATGCCGTTGACGGCGCCGGTGGCGATGATGGGCAACATGACCCGTTTCAACGCCGAGTATGGCTATCAGATCGGTGACATGCAACAGTTTGTCCGTGACATGTTGATCCCGAAGATTCAGCAGGCGATCGGGCATCTGGAGATCGTGCTGCTGGACGAAACGTTCACGTTCGTGGTGACGCCGGAAATGCAGGGCGATCCGGGCGAGGATGCGGTCGAGCTCGACTTGACGGAAGTGTACGCTGTGCTGGTGGCGATGAATTCGCTGGAAGCATTGCTGCAGCAGTTTGTCGCGTATGATTGGGACATGGGTCAGTATTCTGGTGATGACATGCTGGATGCGTTCACGCAAACGTCCAGTTTCGGCGCGTTGACGGCGGACGGTGCCGACCGGATGAAGAAGGCGTTGGGGTGCTGGGTTGCCGCCGGGGAGAGCATCAGTGATGGTCTGGCGTTCCTTGAGGGCGAAACCGACCCGCAGCAGGATGATCTGATCCGCATCGATCCGTACGACGGCATCACCGAGGCGGAGGTTGACAGTGTGCGTCATTACCTGACGCAGATCATGGCTGCGATGACGGGTTCGACGACGATTGAGATTGTGGATTCCGACAACCAACCGTATGAGCTGGAAGTGTCGCTGTACAACTACTTCAACTCGCCGGTGCAGAACCTGAAGGCGCTGGTGCCGGAGTATACGGTCTCATTGGATCTCGATCCGGCAGGCTGGCCGATGTGGGATGACATGACCGAAGTGGTGAACGAATACCGAACGGTGACGATCACGGTTCCGGCAGCCGACTACTACAGCTGGTACCGGTACGGTGTGTATTTCCGGGGTGATTCAGAGTACGAGTACGGTAGCTACACAGTTTTTTCGCAGGTGATGGAGGATTTTTACACGGGTATTGTGGCTGAGTACGCGGACTACGATTACGCGGACATTTATGTCAGCTTCGGACAGACGTTGACGGCGGGTCAGCATGATGTGGAAGTCTGGGTGAATGTCTACACTGCGGACGTGCCGTATCGTTATGTTCCGGTCTTCACTTGGGAAGTGGACAGCGGCGAGGACTGGATTCTGCCGAATCCGACAGTCGGCGGCCTGTTCCCGGGTATGACCGACGCCGAGATCAAGGACCTGCTCGGCTGGACACCGGACGACTGGAGCAAGAGCGAAACGTGGCACATCTGGGGCAACTGGTACTTCCCGATTCTTTGGGAGTTGTAGTGCGTGCAGGTGGTTGCATCAGACGGCTGATTCTGGCGTGGGCGGCAATGGTTCTGCTGCCCACGCTTTCTGTGTTTGCCCAGGATGCGGTGACGGCATACCTGTTCGGCTTGCGTGATGGAACGATCGGGTGCGGCGGTGATGCGACGATGTTGGAACCGGCAGGGTTTATCGCCGAGGATAAGCGCGGCGAACCGTTCACCACGGTGGATCTCGGCGGAACGTACTCGGACCTCTACCGTCCCGGAGGGATGGAGGGGCCGGGGTCGTCGTGGTTGCGTGGTGGCCACCTGGGGGTAACTCATCAGCGCCGGGACTGGCTCGCCTGGTCGTTGGGCGCGCGGGTGCGGAATACGGCTGCGATGTCGGACGTGCAGCTGGACGACCAAACCTCGGTCACCGGCCGCACCGCTCGGACCGGGGCGGCGGTTGTGTTGCGTGGCCGGAAGGAGTGGCTGGCCGGGTATGCGGACGTCGGCTGGCGTGACCAGGGCCGGCCGGAGTCGGCGTTCGGAGTGCGGGTGGACCCGTGGCCGTGGGCTGCTGCGGCGGTACGTTGGCAGCGCCGGGCGCAGGATCTGGATGTGGTGGGGTATCACGGCGGCGATGCGCTCGATTTGACGGTTGACGCCGCAACGGAAACCGTGGACGGCTGGCTGCGGCTGGACCCGTGGCCGTGGATCGGTGTGGAGGGGGCATTTGCTCGGCGGTTGTGGATCGCCGGGAATACGCAGGGATTGACGCCGACGCTGTTGCCGTGGGGGGACGATCAGCGCGCTGCTGGGTTTGTCCGGGCGACATGGCGCGGGTGGCGATTGTCGCTCGGTGCGCGGTGGTTTGATGCCGGGTTGCAGGCGTACGGACGCAAGGGCGACTACAACTTCGCCAAGTTGACGAAGGCGGATCTGAGCGTGGAGTCGCGAGTGGTGCAACTGAGGGTGCCGCTGGCTGGGGACGACACGTTTTTCTTCGCGGACGGCGAGTGGGGCTGGATAAACGGTGCACTACGCGGGCACACCGAATTCTGGCCGTGGACCTCGGGCTGGATCGACTACCTCGGGTTGCGGCGGTATGGGCGTGGCGAGCTCGGCGCACGGTTCACCCGTCTCCACGCCGGCTGGCAGCAACCGGTCAGCGAACGGGTCACATTGCAGGCGGGAGCGCAGACGGTGGCGTTGACCTTTGATCGGGCCAGCGAATTCGAACACTGGCGGCCGGCGGTGCTGATCTTCGGGAAGGAGGATGTGCAGCTGGCGTCATTGAAGATGCGGCAGGTGACTGTTGGGCAGCTGAACTTCGGCGTGGTGTATCAGGGAAACGGCTGGTCACTGTCGTACGCGTTTTCGCAGCTGCTGCCAGTGTCGTCAGCGGAGTGGCGTGACGCAGGGGACGGTGAACCGTCCGAACCGTCTCCGGGCGGCGGCGGAACCCGTGTCAGCGAGTATGGCGGCGCGACGCATGTGGTGCGGGTAGCTGTGGAGCTCGATTGAATGCGAGGGGATTCATTTCGTTTCATACCGCGATGCGAACTGACCGGTTGCGATCAGGGCTTTCACCAGGGCTCGTTCCATCGGCTCAACAAACAAGAGTCTGCCTGCAACACTACGTAATACGTTTTGTTCCAACAGATCGTCAACCGCAGAATCGAAATAGCCGACACTTCCGGATGGCAGTTTCGTTCGAAGGTCTTCGTTCGTCAACGTTGCCACGGGTGTCTCGGCAAGTTGACGAATAACGTTGGCTTGGATTGTATCCAGGCGAAGCAACCGTTGTTGATTCGCCATGGCGACCACTTCCGCGATCTTGGGAATCACCGGAAACAGGTCATCCCGAGTGAGTGTCACCTGATGGTCGATCCCACGATTCTGATCCAGGAAGTGTTCCAGAGAGAAGTATCCAAACTGTTGCATCAGCCATGGATAGCCATCGGAGTATTCGACAACGAAATCAAGAAACTCGTCGTCGAAGCGGTACTCGTTTTGACTGTTTTCCTCCACCGTCCGGAAAAACTGCCGCACATCCTCTTCCAGAATTCCCGGCACTTCCTTGTAAGAGTTTGTAACGAGGCGCGCAATCTGGCGATGAGGTTGCAAGAGTTCAGCAAATGTTTCCGAGGTTCCAATGAAGACGAATTTCACCTCTCTCAGGTTTTTGATGATCCGTGCGAAGTCATCTGTAGTGCCTACCTGGTGGAATTCGTCCAGGAAGATGACGAGTGGAAACCCCGACGCCTCGGTCAGGTGGTGGATGATGTTTTTGAAATCGTGGAACAGTTGCAGCCCCTGATGACTTGCCTCCAGCTCTGGGATATCAATGGTCTCCGTGGTTCTGGCGACTTCATGCGAATAGCCAAAACCTCCGAACTTGGCTGAGAAACTATCTTTAACCTGCTTCAATGTCTCGTTGCCGTCGGACAATTCTTCCAGCCTGGCCTTGATTGAATCTTTGGATTCGTCGCGGAGAAGTGAGAGGATCAAATCGCTGTCGGTCTCAATGAGTTCATGACAGTTGAACCAGATGCAGGTGTGTGGGTCGATTGTGTACAGTGGTTTGTAGTTGCGGTACGTAAACAGATCCGATCGATGGTTCAGAAGACCGAACAGCTGCCTGCCCAGCGAGGACTTTCCCACGCCGCTCTCACCATAGATCAGCAACTGTGAGTTTGGCACGGCCAGTGTCTTCAGGCAATCATCCAGTAGTTCAAGCCGGTTGGCGAATTGCCACGCTTTGGTATAATCGACCGAACTCCGGATCGTAAACAAATCGCGGATATCGACTGTCATTCAATCTCCAGGTAGTGCCGATACTTAAAGGGAATGGCCGGCATGGTAATCGCGCCATTGGTGAAAAGAATGGTCTCGAGGTATGTAAGCAGGATGAGTCGGTTCGGGCCACGGGTTACGGGTTTTTGGAATTTGCTGGTGTAGTTGGGTTCCGCCACACTTTTCCGGAACAAGGGCCAGCCGAGCAACAGTCCGTTTTCGCGCAGGTATTCATGCGCCTGTCGTTTGTCTAGTAAGATGCCATATTTGTGTTGAATGTCTACTGGAATACTTGTTGCTTGTTTGATCTGGTTGCCGCTGATTGGCTGGGGCGGGCGGTCGCCATCTCCGAGGAGAGAAAAACGCAATGCACGAAAGTAGCGTTTTTGATCCTGTTGGGGCAGCAGTTGAATCCGTTCAACGGCGTTTTCAATCTTTTGTGGTGACGGATGCGGCACGACAGCCCCCTGCGGTTGCGGCAATTTCCCAGAATCGGTCCAGCTTGATGAAGCAACCGTGGAAGGTACGTAGCTATGACTCCTCGAAGCAACAGGTTGCGACAACATGAGACAGGGTAAGACGAGCTGCGACAAGTTACAACAACACGTGACAATATACGACAAGATAAGATAAGTCGCGACAGCTTGCGATAGGTTGCGACAAGATGTGACAACGTGAGACAGCAAGTCTCCCAACCCGTACAGACCGATCCCGGACCACTATTTCCGAGGGTAGAATCGTGATGACTTGGACTCAGGTCAGGGAAGAATCGCGGCGTCGAGGATCGCGGCGGTGAACAGCGCGAGCAGGTAAAAGATCGAGCGGACGAAGACGGTGCGTGCGGCCTGCGGGGTGTTTTCCCGCACGCCTTTGATCACCGACAGCAGGAAGTAGACGCCGAGCCCGATTGCGGCGGCGCCGTAGATCCAGCCGAGGCCGAAGCCCAGCAGCGTCAGGCTGGTCGCGAGCGTGACGATCGTGTAGACGAGGTTGCGTGTCCAGGTCGCCTTGTCTCCCACCACCACCGGCATCATCGGGTAGTTAACCGCCTTGTAGTCATGCTTCATGTAAATCGCCAAAGACCAGAAATGCGGCGGAGTCCAGAAGAAGATGATGGCCAGCATCAGTAGCGGTGCGACCGCTACCTGGCCCGCGCCGGCGGTCCATGCGATCAGCGGTCCCATCGCGCCGGCGATCCCGCCGATGACGATGTTTTCCGGTGTGCGCGGCTTGAGGTAGAGCGTGTAGAACAGGGCGTAGAAGAGGATCGTCCACAACGACAGCAGCGCGGTCAGCGGGTTGAAGACGAACCAGAAGGCGACGGTGGAGATGATGCCGTTCAGCGCGGCAAAGGTGAACGCTTCCCACGGCGCGATTTTCCCGCTGGGTAGCGGACGTTTCACCCGCGTGCGGGTCATCACGGCGTCAACGTTGCGTTCGAAAAACTGGTTGAACGCGTTCGCCGACCCGGCCGCCATGCCGAGCAGCACCAGCGACAGGGCAAACAGCAACGGGCTGGACAACAGCGATCCCTCGAGCACCGCACCCGCCGCGCCGGTGAGCACGACCAGCAGGACGATGGTCGGCTTCGTCAGGGCGTTGTAGGCCTGGATACGGTCACGCAGCCAGATCAGGGGGCTCACATCGTCCGCAGTGACAACGTTGGCGCTCTGGCTGTTGGGGGATGAAATCACAGTGTCTCTTCCGGTCGTATCGCCGAGTTCCGGCTGCATTTGCACGATGCGCGCACTTCGTCAGGCGTTGGCTGATGCGAAGTTTCGCGCATTGTTTGGATGCGCAAAGTTAGGCAAAGTTAACTCCCAATGCACGCCTCGCGGAGACGGGGATGGGGTGCGGAGAGCAGGGAGTGCAAACTGAGCGGGTTCAGGCTTTAGATGAAACGGGCGGATAATCCCGACCAGCAAGCTGGTCGGGGCACACAGACGGGGGACACTTTGTCCCCAAAGTGTCCCCGGTGTCGCTGTGGTTTGGTTTTAACTCATCACTCGCAACTCATCACTCACAGCCAGCACTTTACCCTTCCCGTTCGGCGCGACCATTGGCGACGGCGACGGCGTTTTCGTCCTGACCGAGGAAGCCGAGTTCGGCGCCGACCTTGATCAGTTTTTCGACGGCGAAGTCGAGGTGCGATTCTTCCAGTGTGGACATCAGCGACAGGCGGATCAGAGCGTCCTCGGGCGCGACAGCCGGGGCGACGACGGGGTTAACAAACACGCCTTCGTCCTGCAGCATCATGCAGGCTTTGAACACGGTCATCGGGTCGCGAACATAGACCGGGATGATCGGGGTGCCGTGTTCCTGGATCGAGAAGCCGGCCTGTTGCAGGGCGTTGACGAGGTATTTCGTCAGTTCGTGCAGCCGGGTGATGCGTTCCGGTTCACGCCGGATGATTTCGATCGCCTTGATCACCGCGGCCATGTTCGCCGGCGGCGGGGAGGCGGAGAAAATCAGCGGGCGGGATTTGTGTTTCAGGTAGTGGACAACGTCTTCCGGCCCGGAGAAGAAGCCGCCGATGCTGGCGAAGGATTTGGAGAAGGTGCCGACGGTGCCGATGATGGCGTCGTCGAGGCCGAAGTGGGACGCGGTCCCCTTACCGTTGTCGCCGAGCACGCCGATGGAGTGGGCGTCGTCCACGAGCACGTCGGCATCGTACTTCCGCCCCAGTTCGACCAGGTCCGGCAGCGGCGCGATGTCGCCTTCCATGGAGAAGATGCCGTCGACGGCGATCAGTTTGAACGGCGCGTCGTTCAGCTTGAGTTTTTTCTCGAGATCGGTCATGTCGCCGTGCATGAACTTGACGACTTTGCCGAACCCGAGCCGGGCGGCGTCAATGATGCTGGCGTGGTTGGCGCGGTCAATGAACAGTGCGCCTTCGCGGGGCACGAGGTACGGAATTGTGCCCTGGTTGGTCATGAAGCCGGTGGAGAAAACGATTGCGGCCTCGGTGCCCATGAAATCGGCGAGGGTTTCTTCGCACTCTTCGTGGATCGCGAGGGTTCCGTTGAGGAACCGTGAGCCCGCGCAACCGGTGCCGTAGCGTTCGATGGCGTCCTTCGCGGCCTGCTTGACTTCAGGATGGTTGGTGAGGCCGAGGTAGTTGTTGGAGCCCATCATCACGACCTCGTGGCCGTTCATGATGACGGTGACGCCTTGTTCGCTGTCGATGGGTCGGAAATACGGGTAGACGCCGGCTTCCATAACGCGTTTGGCGTCTTGAAATTCACGTGCCTTCTCTCGAATTCGGCTCATCGGCGCTTCGCAGTAGGTCTCCGGGATGCCGGACAGTTTGTCCGGACGAAGTTGCCTTCAGTATGGTGCAGTTTTGGGGGTATTCGCAACTGTGACCGGTGCGGAACGGGAACCTCACAGGGAAACCGGCCTTGGGGAATGGAACGGGATAGAAGTCAGGAGTTTGAGCGGCGGATGATCCCGACCAGCAAGCTGGTCGGGGCAGACAAACAGCCCGGCAACTGGGTTGCCGGGCTACGGGTTCGTACTCTCGTTCTGCCCAGACATGAATGTCTGGGGCAGGTGATTGGGAACGTTGTGGTGTAGCCACGACATAAATGTCGTGGGCATGTGATTGGGAACGCTGCGGTGTAGCCACGATATAAATGTCGTGGGCATGTTTCGATTCTAACTGTGGAAAGCGGACTGCGGACTGCGGACTGCGGACAGCGGACTGCGGACAGCGGTAGGCGGTGGGCGGGTGCTGGAATGAGATAAACAAACCGGGGACACTTGACGGAGCAAGTGTCCCCGGTTTTCTTTGCTCACACCTCACACCTCACACCTCACAGCTCACAGCTCACAGCTCACAGCTCACACCACACACCACACACCACACACCACACACCACACATCTCACACCTCACAACTCGCACCTTGCAGCTCGCATCACGCCTTAACGAGGTCCCACTCGGCGGCGATCCACTCGTCCAGCCTGGCGAGGGCGTCCGCCATCGGGAGCACGTCCTTATCGCCGGTGCGGCGGCGTTTGATCTCGAGTTTGCCTTCGGCGAGGTTGCGTTCGCTGACCACGACCTGGAACGGGTACCCGAGCAGGTCGGCGTCCTTGAACTTGAAGCCGGGGCGGACGTCGCGGTCGTCCAGGGCGACATCGAGGCCCTTGTCCTGCAGCTGCTGGTAGAGCTTCTCGCTTTCGGCGGCGACGGTCTCGTCCTTGGCTTTGAGCAGGATGACGGCGACATGGTACGGCGCGAGGGTCATTGGCCAGACGCAGCCGTTCTCGTCAGAATGCGACTCCAGCGCGGCGGCGATCAGACGGCCGACACCGATGCCGTAGGAACCCATGATGATCGGCACGTCCTTGCCGTTTTCGTCGAGCACGGTCGCGCCCATCGGCTTGGAATATTTTGTGCCGAGCTTGAAGATGTGGCCGAGTTCGATCGCGCGCACAACCTTCAGCGGGCGTCCGCCGACCGGATCGGGCTCGCCTTCCTGGATGACACGCAGGTCGCGGTAGTCGTCTGGACTGAAGGTGTCGCCGACCTGGACGCCGACGACGTGGTACTCGTTCTCGTTGGCGCCGGTCGCACGGTTGCGTCCGTCCCTGAGCCGGAGGTCGGCGTAAATCGGCAATTTGCCTTCCATCCCGACCGGCCCGAGGTAGCCGACTTCCGCGCCGAACAGTTCCTTGACCTCGTCCGGGTGCGCGGGACGCATGGACGCGCCGAGGATCGGCAGCACTTTCTCTTCGTTGAGTTCGTCATCGCCGCGCACCAGCAGCATCACCGGGCCGTCGTCGCCAACGTACACCAGCGACTTGATGAAGCGGCTGGGATCGAGCTTGAGGAATGCGGCAACCTCTTCGACCGTCTTGTAGCCCGGGGTGTGAACCTTCTCGAACGGGACCGTGTCGCCGGTGTCGGGCTCGTCCTGGAGCTTCGAGGTGGCAACTTCGACGTTTGCGGCGTAGCCGGACTCTTCGTTGATCGCGCAGGTGTCTTCGCCGGCGTCACTTTCGACCATGAACTCTTCCGATCCAGAGCCGCCCATGACGCCGGAAGATGCGCCGACGATGAAGAATTTCAGGCCGGCACGCTTGAAAATGCGCTGGTAGGCGTCGCGGTGCAGCTGGTACGATTTGTCGAGACCGTCTTCGCTGACGTCGAAGCTGTAGGCGTCCTTCATGATGAAGTGACGGGTGCGCAGCTCGCCGGAACGTGGGCGCGGTTCATCGCGGAACTTGATCTGGATCTGGTACCAGATCTGCGGCAGTTCCTTGTAGGAGCGGAGTTCGTTGCGAGCGATGGCGCAGAAGACCTCTTCATGCGTCGGCGCGAGGGCCATGGTGCGATCCTTGCGGTCCTGCAGCCGGAACATTTCGTTGCCGAAATCCTTGTTACGGCCGGTCTCATCCCACAGTTCGATGGGTGTCATCGTCGGCAGGGAAAATTCCTGCGCGCCGAAGCTGTCCATCTCCTCACGGATCAGGTCCATCGCCTTGCGCGCGGCGCGTTGCCCGAACGGCAAGTAGCTGTAGACGCCGGCCATCAGGGGACGCACCATGCCGGTGCGGAGCATCAGTTTGTGGCTGGTGACCACGGCATCCGCGGGCACCTCTTTGAGTGTGGGCAAAAACGCCTTGGACAGTCTCATCGGTCTTCACGTGTTGGAGTTGCGGTGCAGTGGGGGCACAGATCGTGTTTCCCCCTCAACGAACCGGAAGTATACAGCTCGTCTGGGGTGGGAGCAATGCGGAGAGGTGGACGGAATCCTCTCGGCGCGTAGTCACACGGTAGCCGGGTGCGTTTGCGAATGCTACGTCGTCAGTGATCTTCTACGTCGTCAGCCTGCTTGGCGTGTGGGTTTCGAATCGGTTGGCTGATGTCGCCGAACAGCGGGATTTTAACCTTGTGCCGAATGGTGTCGGGTGAGACAGGGTGGAACTCGGTTGGCATTGATCGCCAGACTTGTACCATGCCCGGGTCGAAAAACCACTGCAAGTGTGACATGTAGTATTCTGCGACGTCCTCGAATCCCGACTCAGGTGGGTCCACCTTGTGTGTGCTGAACTCCTTTATCTCAAAGAAAACGGAATCGCCAGGTTCGGTAGAGGAAAAATCGTGTTCAATAACAAGATCCAGTTCCGCGTATCCACGGACACGCTGATTGGTCGTATTCCCGGAATAAATTCGCGCCTGCCTTACCAATTCGATTCCGTGCCAATGGTCGTTAATGACTGGCGCGGGATTGAATATCGCAACTCCCTTCCCCGTTGAATCAGCAGGGAATTCAAACAACGGTACCCCCATCCAGGACAGGTGATCTCTGGCAAAACGGCCTATACGAGTGCTTTCAGCACTCATCGTATCGATGCCAGGAGAAAACGAACTCATGATTCGATAGGCTTGAACTGTACGTCCCTGTTGACCCCCGACAAAACGATGAAAGGATAGACCGTTGGATGCTCGCAGCCGCAAGTCTGTCGCATCATAGCCAAACTGCAGGACGACGGATGTGTCTGTTAACGGATAGAAAATAACCCTGCTGTCAGGACAAAAAATATTCAGGTCCTTCAAATCACTTTCAAGGTATAGCCAGTAATCTGGAATTCTACCGAAACGCGTTTCCATTTGTGGCTTCTCATCTTGAAAATCCCGCAGGCTATCCGGATAATCGATAACTTCCAGCACCAACTGCCTGTTGTATTGCAGTCCCCGGACAATATTCTCCCAAGGCAGACTATCACGCGGGAAGCGGGCGGTCATCCAGACGCGGTACGGCGCGTACGAGTAGGATTTGTCAAGGAATTCGTACTCGGTGCGTTCCACCGCCGCGACGGCGGAATCGGCGAACCCCCAGCCGGGGGAATCTTCCCGAACCACGGTGACATTCATCGGATCACGGTGCGGCAGGTAGTCAAATCGTACGACGGCGTTACCGGAAATGCCGGTCTCGTAGGCGTCCGGCGGCCAAGTGTCCAGGCCCGGCCAGTGGTGCCACGGGATCGCGCGGACATCTTTGCGATCCACGATTCGGAGTTCCCATCCGTAGCAATCGGAAATCGAGAATGGACTCCCACGTCTCGCGAGACCGTCGGGGAAGACACCGGAAATCTCCTGATCCAGCGTGAGCACATGACCGGCGGGGATATCCACCTGGATCGGCATGGGGGCGGATGGTTTATAGAAAACGACGAGCGTTTGCGGGCCGGATTCGACTAGCACCTGGTAGCGGAAACGTCCGTGACGCCTGGCATGCCAGTGGGCGTGGATGCGTTTGTCCGAGCGGATCTTGACGCGTCTGTTCTCGTCATTGATGTCAATCAGTGCAAGGCCAGTGTCGATGCTGTCGTTCGGCTCGATGGAGATCAGGTGCACGTCGGGGAAGGTCACATACCCGGAGTCTGCGAGCGCCAGCAGCCACGGGAAGACAGCGTGCGTGTACTCGGAAAACCGGTTCCATTGTTCGGGAATGGACGGATCAATCAGGGTGTTGTCGCTATGGAGTAGATCGTCATATCGGTTCTGGTTGGCGTTTGGCGTCCTGTCCTGGGCGGATGCCGTGGCAAGCAGGAACAGCAGACCGGACAGCAAGAAAACTGGCCGAATGATTCGTCGAATGCGCATGGTTTAATATAGATGGATTTTAGCTCGGAATTTGGAGAAGGCGTGGTTTGCGTCATGCTCTCACTCTTGGGAAAAACGTGATTGACGTGCCGGGAATCCGGAATTGGGCAAAGCTGTCGTGTTATATTTTCATAATCGGGTAGACAATTGTCGGAGGATTCGATGAAACGCCTGCTGTTGGTTGTACCAATTCTGTTTCTATTCATCTCAGCGTCGCACGCTCAAGCGATACCACCGTACCACGTAAATCCCGAGGTGTCGCCGGGCGGCCACGTCAGCTTGACCTGGGAGGCGGGGCCTGCAGATGGGTTATCGGAGGATTTTGAAGATAATCTTGCGCAGGATTTTGATTTTTGGACCCCCAATTCACCTCAATATCCAACCAGGGGGAGTTATAATATAAATAATGGTTATGTCGAATTAGAATCCGGTTGGGCTAATGAATGGGCTTCTACCGTATACACTGGAATAGAATTCACTAACTTTACTATAGAGGCTCAAATTCAAAATACACAAGGAACACTCACTCGTGGCATCCTTTTCAGAGGAGATGGTCCGAGAGATGAGGACTTTAACGGTTATACCTTTACTTATGGGTATTCAGTCGGTTATCCTAATCACTATGGAATCTGGAAAGTAACTAATGGAAATGCTACACCAATTATTTATTGGACAGAATCGAATGCTTTAATCCCCGGCGATAACGCAATAAATGTGTTAAAACTTGTTGCTTCTGGGACTTTTTTTTCTTTCTATATAAACGACATATATGTTGACAACATGTCAAATAGTTCATACGGTGAAGGGTTTGTCGGTTTTGTGCAAGCTGAAGCAGTCACAGCTCGCTATGATTATGTGTCATGTGCTTACGGTGCTGAATTACAGAACCGTTCCGTTCGACCGCATCACGGCGAAACTCTAGACATTTGGTTGGATGAAGCCGGGCGACCCACGGACCACCCGCCGGTGATGGCGGAGGATGTGGAGCAGGCGTACATCGATGCCCGCGGGAGCTCCGCTACCGCGGATCATCTCAAGGGATTGAGTTCAGACGAGCCGCGCCAGCACAGCTTGCGCGGGCATCGTTCAAGACCGTCCGATAATCCCGACCTGGCGAGCAAGTCGGGGCAAACGCGCGAACTGGACGAGTTCATCGAATATCACGTCTATCGCAACGATCAGTTCATCGCTGCTACGACGGACACAGTGTTCACTGACCAATTGCCGGCATACGGGGATTATGAATATCGAGTCACGGCGTACTACGATCCGGAAGGCGAATCCATTCCCAGTGTTCCGGCGACGGTCAACTGGCAGCCGGTGACGTATTCGCTGGCGCCTGTCAACGCTGTTGTCCCGTATTCAGGCGGCACGATCACCTACGACGCCCTCCTGTTCAACGAGCTGCCGCAAGCGTTCCAGAACGTCAGCTACCGTGTTTATGCCACCCTGCCGGACGGGTCCGAGGTCGGACCGTTGTTCCAGCGCAATTTCACGCTCGCGCCGGGTGCGTACCATTCGATATCCGGTCTGACGCAGACGGTTCCAGCCAACGCCCCGCCCGGCAACTACTTCCTCCATGGCCGGTTGTATTCCCAGGGCCAACCCGTCTACGAGCAGACCTTCCAGTTTGACAAGATGGGCGGCGGGGAATAGCCGTTTGTCCACGACACCCCGGGTTGCATGATTGTTACCCGGGATATCCTTCCGTCCAGCTTCCAAAGCACCATCGCGTGTGATATTTCCGTGACATTTCGGGAAAGCCGGGGCTCGATATTAGGCGGGCCTAAAGTGTGGGCGTGTGTGTTGACTTGCCGTGTTTGGAGCAACGAACTTCCGGCACGTGACGCAGGCTGTCGGCTGTGGGCTATGGGCTGCGGGCGGATGATCCGCGATAGCCGCCGAAACGGACCGGCGGTCAATCACGGGCACCGTGCCGACAGGTGTCCCCGCAAGTCGAAGAAACGATGATGGAGAGCTCCCCCGGATGAAGAAAGTGATGAAATCGGTAGGGTTGTGGCTGCTGGCGTTGTTGTTGACGCTGGTGACGCTGGTCTATCAACGTCTGACAGGGCCGACGTATCCGGTCAGCGGCGAAGTGACGGTTGCCGGCGAGGTCCTCGAGTACGAGCTGGCGCGTTCGCATGGGCGTGTGGACGATCCGAAGTATGGCAAGGATCACATGGTGCGGATCCCCGCGCCGCCGGAAGGTGTGGACGGCGTGTTGTACTGGAAGCGGCTTGGAGTTGACGAGCCCTTCACGCCGAAGATGATGTTCCGGTCTGGCGATGAGATGTTGGGAACGTTGCCCGCGATGCCACCGGCTGGGAAGGTGGTGTATCACATCGAGTTGATCGAGCCGGACGGCAGCCATGTCGGCTTGCCGGGTGGCGAAGAGACGATCACGTTGCGGTTCAAGGATCCGGAGCCGGGTTGGATTCTGATCCCGCACATTATCGCGATGTTTCTCGCGTTGCTGTTCGGGATTCGTGCGTTGATCGAGGTGTTCACCGGGGAGAACATGAAGGTCGCGGCGTGGGGGACGTTGATCTTCCTGTTTGTCGGTGGGATGGTGCTTGGGCCACTGTTGCAGAAGGCGGCGTTCGGAGATTACTGGACCGGCTGGCCGTTCGGCGGGGATGTCACCGACAACAAGCTGGCGCTGGCGTTCATCGCATGGGTGGTCGCGGTCTGGCGGCTAAGCGTGGTGGAGAACCAGCGGAAGGCGCGTGTATTCGTGGTCATCGCCTGTCTGGTCCTGTTCAGCATTTTCCTGATCCCGCACAGCCTCGGCGGCAGTACATTCAACTACGAGACGGGCTCGGTCGATACAGGCTTGTAACAACAACAACATGGTACTCTCCCTGACTGACAGTGGTCAGTCGTCAGTGCTCAGTACTCAGTGAAAGACGACAAACCCTTAGTCCATGTGATCTGGCGTGTGTCACGTGTGGCCTGGCAGTTCTACAGCGGGTATGATCAAACGTATCAGGATCAGTTCACTGATCACTGACCACTGATTACTGACAACTGCTCTAGCCAACATTTCCGCCCGGATCCGGAACTTCGGACCCGGGCGGTCCTGCTCTGGTGGCTGATTGGTTGGTCCGTCCGGTGGCAATCGGCCGGACCGTCTGGAGGTGCGTGGCGCGGATGCCACGACAGTCGTTGTTAACGCTGGCTGGGTTCGGTTTATCCCGACCAGCCAGCTGGTCGGGGCATACAACCAACTCTTTTGCGATCTGGTCAACCAACCCGAGCCGACCACTACCCGCCGAAGACGAGGCCGAGGCGGAAGAACGGCTTGTTCAGGTCGATCTCGGGACCGTCACCGGTGAGTTCGTTCTCGTTGAACTCCCAGTTGTCGGTACGCAGCGAGGTCCAGGTGTAGCCGGCATTCCCCTGCAGCGCCATCCAGTCGAGAATGTGGACGCGCACGGTGACATACGGTTCGGCGATGAAGAAGCCCTGGTCGATCTGCGTGCGGATGTTTTCGCCGTCACTGGGATCGCCGATGTACTGGTTGTTAAGGTCGCCCCAGGTGTAGGTGCCGGTGTCCTGCGACATGATGACCGAAACACCACCGCCGCCAAGCATCGCGCCGAAGCCGAAGTTGACCGGGCCGAACATCCACGGGCTGTATTCGAACATGAAGCCGCCCATGCCGATGTCGAGTTCGAGGGAACGGTTGTACTGCTTTCCGTCGCCCGCGGTGTAGACGCCGTCGGTGTAGGCGTGGCCGCCGTGGCCGCCGCCGCCGATACGCCAGCCGTCACCTACGTGGCCCATACCCATGCCGCCCCACATCGGGACGAAGCTGTCGAACTCGTCCAGGCCCATCGAGGTGGCGAGATTTTCCAGGTCGCTGGATTCGAAGGTCTGTGCGTTGAAGTAGAAGCCGCCGAAGCCGGAGAACCCGCCGTGACTGCGATGCGTGCGCCAGGTCTTCCAGCGGTAATCGTCATCTTCTTCCTCATCGTCGTTCTGGTCGTAGCTCCAGTTGTCCTGGCCGGCGAGCGCGGCGAACGGTGCGATCACGAGGGTGAGAATGAAGGTGATGGCAAACAGTTTGAAAAGTCGGTTACTCATGGTACTCCTCCCTATCGGTAGGGCGTTGCGCGTTATGTTGTTGTGCGTTCCCGACTGGTGTAAAGCAACGGCTGTGCCAGAACGGGTTCGAGGTATAAGGAGCTGGTATTTCTGGGATTAAGTGGACTCAGAGACGGAACAAACCTGTGGTCTGAGTGTCACAGGGAGGGTGGGGTGTGGTGAGATGGATACAGGGTGGTAAAACCAGTGGTGAGTGATGAGTTGTGAGTGACAAGAAAAACCAGACCGGCGGTTGATCACGGGCACGGAGTGGGTGTTGTTGGGCCACAGCAGCCGTAGAGATCGGAGATTGACCTTTCGGATGACCCACGACATAAATGTCGTGGGCATGTGTCGTTTTCCAACCGTCAGCGAAATGCCGCCGACCGCCGACCGCAGCCCGCAGTCCGCAGTCCGCAACCCGCAGCCTACAGCCTACAGCCTACAGCCTACAGCCCATAGCCCGATTTATTCCGCGTACAGCACTTCGATCGCGTTCGGCGGGTCGGACAGTTCGTAGGAGCCGACTTTCTGGCCGTCGTCAAACACATCCAGCCGCATCCCGTCCCGGCAGGCGGCGTACAGCAGGCCGCTGGTGCTGTCATAGGCGACATCAACCACGCCGAGGCTGGCGCTGATCGGTTGCATCGGTTCCAGTGAATCGTAATCGTAGCGCAGGACAAGGCCCTCTTCGTCGCCTTCGTTCGACCAGCCTCCGGCAGCGAGGTAGACAACGTGATCGTCCTTGTCGACCGTGGATCGTCCCGGGCTGTACCCGATGTTGATGATGCGTTCGGTCTGGATCGGGAACAGGGTGAGTACGTAAACCGTGCCGGGGATGTCATCGTAGTTGCCGGTGCAGACGACGTGGATTTCGCCGGGGTAGGTGTAATGGGCGAACTGGGGGTTGACGCCGACGGTTAAGGAGTCCAGCAATGCGCCGTTCGGGCCGAGCTTCCAGACGCTGCCGGTGTTAAACGTGAAGTCGTTAAAGTCGTACTTGGAATGAACGACGTAAACCTGGTCAAATCCCGTCAGCAGTTCGACCGGGGCGATGTTGACTTCCCAGTCGTCGACTACTTTCCACTTGTTGACGTTGACCACGGTGATTGAATTCCACTGCAGGTTCGAGATCAGCAGCAGGGAGTCACGGAAGGCGAGGCTGGCGTACGGACTGCGGTTTTCCGACAGGCCGATGTCGAGTTCACCGGCGGGTTCGGCGGTTCGATTGCTGATATCGAAGCGCTGCAACGTATTGCTGAGGCTGTTGACAACGTACAGGCTGTCGCCGATCCGTGTCATCCAGTTCGCGCCGAGGCCGAGACCTTGCGGCTGTTGCCAGGTCTTCGAGTCGGCGTTGAACAGCGTCAACGTTTCGTCTCCCGCGACAGCGATGATGGAGCCCGTCTGCGAGGGATTGTCATCATCGTTGGAGTCCGCGGGGTTATCGTCACAGGCGGTGAAGGCAAGCATCAACGCGAGGACGAGGATCGGCAGCATCAGCAGGCGCGGTGTGTGGAACGGGTTTGTCGGGCTCATTGCATCATCCGGTTGTGTCGGTCTGGGTCGAATGTTCGTCTCCGGGGCGGCGGCTGCCGTGCCGGTTTTGCTTGCGGCGGCGTGCAGCAGCGCGTAATAACTCCGTAACCATGTCGCATCCGGGAAAACGCCATTTTGCAGAGCATCTTGCGCTGGCTGGCGGCGTTGTCACGGTTACGGCCTGAACGTTCAGTTTCGTCGGGAAGGTACAATATGGAATTCGACTTTGCAGCCTGGTGGGGCAAGTGGGGGATGAATCTCATCCACGTTGGTGTGATTCTGATTCTCGGCATCATTGCTGGTGTGGTGGTCCGAAAGCTGACCGACCGCATGGTAGCCAAAGCGGAATCGCTTGAAGATCGCCGCTCCGCCCAGCGACACAAAACACTCTCGGTGTTTCTGAAGAGCGTGGCGAAAGTGGTCATCCTCGCCCTGGTGGGTGTTCTGATTCTCGGAGAATTCGGCGTTGAAATAGGCCCGCTGATCGCCGCTGCCGGTATCGCTGGTATCGCGATTGGTTTTGGCGCGCAGACGCTGGTGCAGGACTTCCTCGGCGGCACCTTCCTGTTGACTGAGGGGTATGTACGTGTCGGGGATGTACTCGAAGTCAACGGCAAGGCCGGCCTGGTCGAGGACATCAGCCTGCGGCTGCTGGTGATGCGGGATTTTGCGGGGAATGTTCATGTCATTCCCAACGGTGAGATCCGCACGATCACCAACATGACGTATCGCTTCAGCCGGGCGTTGATTGAAGTCGGTGTCGCGTATCGGGAGGACAACGACAAGGTGGTGCGGATCATGGAGGAGGTCGGTAACGAGATCGCGGAGGAGATGAAGGACGTGATCGAAGCCGGTCCGGAGATCTTCGGGATTGACTCGTTTGGTGATAGCGCGATCAACTGGCGCGTGCGTTTTCAGACCAAACCGATTGAACAGTGGAATGTGGCGCGCGCGTACCGCCGTCGCCTGAAGCGCCGGTTTGATGAAGAGGGTATCGAGATTCCGTTCCCGCACCGCACGGTCTACATGGGCGAGAACCACGATGGCACCGCGCCGTTCCTGCACACCAAGATGTACCGTGCGAACGGGCAGGAACCTGAGGGACATCGTGATGTGGACGACGCCGGCGATCCGGTCAAACGCGCAGGCGATGTCGTCTCGACAGAGGCGAGTGGAGATTGATTACAACCACCTGAATCAGCATTGTCAAATCCCGGTTCTGCCGGGATTTTTTCTGTTGTGGAATTAATGTCAAACGCCGGGTGGTACAATCAGGGAAGGAATGCTGCCGTTATTCCGGCGGTAAATGCGAAAATCGCCGTCAATAGTGATGATGGGTGAATCGGGGTTTTGTTCACTCATGGCCATCAGGCATGCGTCAGCAAAATCCATTGGCACGTTTTCATAAGTTTTCATGGCATCAAGCACGTAGCTGGAGTTAGGTTGAAAATTGAACGTACACCGAATAAGGCCCTTCGCGATCAAAGATGTAATTGAATCAAATGCGGGACGGTGACCCCGTATCCGGTAAACCACCTCAGTTAGAACAGCCTCACAGGTGATTGTTGCAGGGTGATTCGACAGTTCGCCTAGAGCCCACGAATAGTATTTATCTCGCTTGTCAAGCAGTGCGATCAGTGGGCCGGCGTCCAGGATTGGTGTTGGAATCATTCACCAAAACCTTCCATGTGCCGGGGATGATAAGAGAGGTCACCCGGTCCTTCGATCACACCGGCAAAGTCTGCGAACGATGGTTTTTTAGCGGCGGGAGCGGTCATACGTTCCCGGACCCGTGCGAAAAAGGAATGCAGGTCATCATCCTGGATCAGGTAGCGTCGGCCACGGCGGCGGGCGGGCAAATCACCGGACCGAATCCACCGGTAGACCGTTGTCCGTCCCACCTGAAAGGCGGCGGCGACTTCTGCGGGTGTATGGGTCTTGTTCATGAGATATCCTCTTCGTGACACTGGCAATATACAGTGTCAAACGATTCGAATCGAACTCAAGTCCACATTTCCCCCACTCAGGACCAGGCCGACGCGCTTCCCGGCGAACAGCTCGCGGTGTTTCAGCAGTGCGGCGAGGACCGTCGCGCCGGAGGGTTCGACGACCAGTTTCAGGCGTGTCCAGATCAGCAGCATCGCGTCGCGGATCTCGTCCTCGCTGACCAGCAGGATGTCCTCGAGGTGGTGGTGGAGGATCGGGAAGGTAAGGGTGCCGAGGGCGGTGCGGAGGCCGTCCGCGATGGTAAGGGCGTTTTTGGACGGCTGCAGCGTGCCGGTGTCGAGGGATAGTTTTGCATCGTCAGCGATTTCCGGTTCAACGCCGTAGACGGGGATGGGGAAATTGCCACCTCGGGACGTGCTCGTGTCAGAAACTTGCAGACGCGGAAGATACCCCGGGTTCATAACCTGTTCACCAGCCGCGCCAGCGGTGCTTGCGCGGGCATCCTGGCTGGACTCATCCACGACATGAATGTCGTGGGCATCCTGGCTGGAATCATCCACGACATGAATGTCGTGGGCATGTGATGATTCGGGCTTTGCGGATGCGTCATGACCGCGGTGCACTGCGATGGCGACGCCGGAACAGAGGCCGCCGCCGCCGACGGGGACCAGCACCGTGTCCAGGTCCGGAACAACGTCCATCAATTCCAGCCCGGCGGTGCCCTGTCCGGCGATGACGCGGGCGTCGTTGTACGGATGCAGGAACGTTGCGCCGGTATCGGCGACAACGTCCGCGAGCGTGGTTTCGCGCGCTTCGAGGGTCGGTTCGCACTGGACGATGGTTGCGCCGTAGCCTTCTGTCGCCAGCCGTTTCGCTTCCGGTGCGGAGGTCGGCATGACGACATGCGCGGGGATTCCACGCCACGCCGCAGCTTGCGCAAGCGCAGCGGCGAAGTTGCCGGAGCTGTGGGTGGCGACTCCCTTTGCGGCGTCTTCGCCGGAGAGGGAGAAGACGCCGTTGGTTGCGCCGCGCGCCTTGAAGGAGCCGGTTTTCTGCAACGGTTCGGCCTTGAAAAACAGGCTGGCGCCCGCGATTTCATCAATCCGGCGGCTGGTCAGGATGGGCGTCCGGTGGATGTACGGGCGGACGCGCTCGGCGGCGGCAAGAATGTCGGTGTAGTCTACGGCGAGCTCGGGCACGGCGAAATCTCCACGCGAAGTTCGGACAGGCTTATATTCCCGCGCAAGGTAAGGGCCGAATGGGCCTTTGGGATATGGGCAGAATTCTCATGGGTACGACCTCTCAGGGTGAGCGAAACGAGCTGCGCCAGCTGCGGTATGGATGGCGTATGCTTGCGTTTTGCGTGCTCGCCGTACTTGTTGCGGTGATGCCGTCAATGGCCCAGCCCGGAATGGGTTGGGTGGGGCCGTACCATGAGTTACACAGCATTCAGCAGCAGCATCAAAACAGTTTGATCGAGAATTTGCCTGCGACGATCTCGTGGGATCAATGGGCTGCCGGTGGAGTCAGGTTGGATTCGCTGGGGCTCAGGCTGGCGCATGTCCCGCACGGATTCCTCCCGGAGCTGGAGGTGAAACGTCCGACCGTCGCGCTGGCGTTGTCCGGCGGTGGCGCGCGTGGGCTGGCGCATATCGGCGTGATTGAGGGCTTCGAACGCGCCGGTCTGCCGATTGACCTCGTGGTCGGCACCTCGATGGGCGGAGTGATCGGCGGCTTGTACAGTGCGGGCTACACCAGCGAGGAACTGCGTGGCATCACCCGCCGTCTCGACTGGGGCGGCTTGTTTTCGGACGCACCTTCCCGCCGCAACTTGTTCCTCGCACAGAAGGAAACGGCGAATCAGGACCTGGTCACGTTGCGCTTCCGGCAGGACGGCGAACCGTACATCCCGGACGCGCTCGTCTCCGGCGAAACGCTGTTCATCGAAACGTTCCGCCTGATGCACGAAGGCCCGTACGCGCCGATCGGGAACGGTTTTGACGGCGGTCGGGTCAAGGTCGGGCTGGTGACGACGGACATCGTCAAGGGGGAGCGCGTCTACCTCGATTCCGGCGACCTCGGGCTGGCGTTACGAGCGGTGATGGCGGTGCCGATCATTTTTCGGCCGATGCGTGACAATGGGCGGCTGCTGGTGGACGGCGGCGCGTCCGAGAATATCCCGGTTCGTTCGGCGAAGGAGAACGGCGCGGACATTGTCATCGCCGTCGATTGCGCCACGCCGACCAGCGACCCCGATCCCGACCTGCCGTGGGAAGTGCTGAACCAGGTGACAACGCTGATGACGGTGCCGAACGATTCAGTGTCGCGGGAGTTGGCGGACCTGGTCTTGATCCCGGACATGAGCGGTTTCGGGAGCACGGATTTCGATCGCAGCGACTCGTTGATCGACGCCGGGCTGGCGGTGTTTGAGCGAAATCGGGAGATCCTGGACAGAATTCTGCCGCCGCCGGTTGACACGCCGGAGTTGATGGTGGACGTGTCAAACGTCGTGATCACGCGGGACGGTCCGGGCCGGCTGAAGGATCCGTTGCCAACGTTCGAGCTGGTACCGGGCCAGTATTCGACCGCCGAGATCAACCGTCACCTGACCGGCTACCTGAAACAGTTGCGGGCGTTGGATTACGGCATGGCGCGGGTGCAGGCGTCGGTGGTTGGGGACGATCTGCGCGTGCATCTGCATCTCGGCGTGCTCAGCGGCCTGCACGCGGAAGGCGTGGACTACACCCGTGGCCGGTCCCAGTTGCGTGACATCGGCTTGAAGCCTGGCCAGGTGCTGAAGACCGGGGATATCATCGACGCGTTGTGGGACATACACGCCACCCAGCGCTACACGACGGTCTATTGCCGACTGGATCGCCTTGCGGACGGCACCCTCGACCTCACCTTCCTGCTCGAACTGGCGCCGCCGGTACGTCTTGGAGTCGGCCTCGGCTACGATACCGACTGGGGCGCACGGTACAAGGGTACGCTGGTCATCGACCAGCCGTTGCCGTTGGTCAGTGACGAACTCCGTTTCCACGCCATGTTCGGCGAAAACCGGCAGGATTACCGGATCACGCTGCGCGCAGACCGTCTCGCCGGAAGCTACGCGGGCTGGCAGGGGATGGTCGGGTACAATCGCATGGATGTGCCGCAATATGACAACCAGGGCGGGCGCGAGAACTACGCGTTCCAGGGGTGCAGTTGCGCAGGCTTGATGGCGTTGTTCAACCTGTACACGTGGGGTCGGGTCTCCGGCGGGTTGCGCGGGGAACGAGTCGAGGACGCGCTCGACGGTCCCGAACGGCTGAATTACTACACGGCATTCGAATTGAGCGCCGATCTCGATACCGAGGATAAGCGCCCGTTCCCGAATTCAGGCGCACGGGTTGATGTATCGTACAGCTCGTACGTGCAGGAGCTCGGCAGCGCGCGGGCGTTCAGCGTGTTTGACCTTAGCATGCGTTACACGATCCCGGTGCTGCACCGGCTGTACCTGCAGGTGGGGGGGCGTGCCGGTGTGGCGGAATCGACGACACCCTCGACGCATCGTTTCGCCATCGGTGGGCTGACCAATTTCCCGGCGTTGGCGCCGTACCGGTACCTGGCGTTACGGCAGGTCGGCAGCAACGTGACGCTGCGCTACGACCTGATCAGCCGGTTGGTTGCGGACGCATACGTGCTGCTGCGTTATGACGGCGTCGCGTACGGCAACCAGCGCGACTGGCGGCCGACGCGTGAGGATATCCTGAATTCCTTTTCCCTCGGATTCGCGCTCGACACGCAACTGGGTCCGCTCGAGATCTGGTCGGCGTGGACCCCGCCCGCCGAGTCTCATCTGTACAACAACCGTGTCCTGGTCAACTTCGGGTATCGGTTCTAGTCGTGCATTTGGTCACACCAGCCCGTATGTTTGTTTCCACCTGATTTTGTGACGAACCACCCCATGAAGGATGAGGAAGACGATGCGTCCGAACCGTGCGCAACTCCTGCTGTTGTTGCTGTCTCAGTCCACAAAGGTTGTCCTGTTGCTGGCCATTGTCGTTGCCGGGTTGACCGGCTGCATGACGTCGCAGGAGGTGACGCGGGAGGAGATCCCGCTGCCGTTACCGGTGGATGTGGATGCGATCGCGTTCATGGCGGACACCACGTTGATCCAGCCGCTCGAGGCTGAAGGCGCGACGGTCGCGGCGATTGTCGGCGATGCTCGCACCGGGGCGATGCTGTACGCGCACGACGAAGCCCGAACCATGCTGCCGGCGAGTGTGCAGAAGCTGTTTGTCGCGGCGGACGCGATGCTCCGGCTGCCCACGGACTACCGGTTCGAGACGACGATCTACAGCAATGGGCCGGTGGTGAACGACACATTGTTCGGCGACTTGATCATCAGCGGCGGCTGGGACCCGAGCCTGTCCGGCGCGGAACCGTACAGCGAGTGGCCGTGGGCGGTGTTCGACAGCCTCGCGCACCAGGTTTGGACGCAGGGTGTGCGGCACATCGCCGGCAACGTCATCGCCGAGGGCGCGGCGTTCCTGCCCGGCGGGTGGGAGGTTGGCGACCTCGAATATCGATTCGCGCCACGGATTGCGCAATTGATGTGGAATGACGGATCGGTCTCGTACGCGCAGGCGGTAAGCGGTGTCAATTCGGTCGGGTTGAAGGTGTCGGTGTCGCCGGACCCGGTGTTCTGGTCGGCGGAACACGGCGAGTTGTGGCCGATGCACAGCGCGCGGGTGCTTGAGCCGCCGCCTCCGCCGAAACCGCCGGTGGAAAATGTGGAAGAGCTGGCGCAGCCGGTGACGTTGAACGGGTCGTGGACCACGACGATGACGCCGTCCCCGCGTCCGCGTGTGCTGGCGGGGGATGCCTTCCGGGAATCGTTACGCCGGGCTGGTGTCAGCGGTGGCGATTCGACGCGGGCGGTGAGTCCGTTGCCGCATCAACTGCCGCGTGGTGTGCCGAACGGGCTGAAGATCGTGCACCAGAGTGTCTCGTTGGACGGAATCCTCGCGCCGATGCTGAAGGTCAGCTCGAACGCGTGGGCGGAACAGATCGCGGCAGCGGCGGGTACCTACACCAGGGATCAGTATCAGCCGACGTGGCCGTCGGTGCTGGATTCGCTGGGGATGACCGTCGATCCGGGGCTGAAGGTGGCGGACAACTGCGGCATGGCACGTCGCAACCGGATGACAGTGTCGACGCCGCACGAGCTGCTGGTGAAGGCGTACGCCGAATGGGGCGGACGCTGGCTCAACTTGTTGCCGCAGGCGGATGAGGACGGCTCCACTCTCGAGGGACGGCTGGCTGGTTTGGGCGGACGTGTCGTGGCGAAAACCGGTACATTGAGTGGTTGCCGTTCGTTGGCGGGTTATGTGCTGGACGAGAACGGCCGTCCGATGATGGATTTTGTCGTGTTTGTGAACCACGCACCCGAGTCGCCGACGTGGCGGATGGACGAGTTTGTCCGCAAGCTGGTGGCGGAATACGACGGCGGGCGTGCGGAGGAGTAGCATCATGTTTTTCGGTGACATGTTCAAGCGGCAGAAGCCGCGCGGGTTGACATGGATCCCGCGTCACTTTGACGAGCGGGAATTTGACCCGCTCGACGACGAACAATACGCCGAGATGCGGCGTCAGACCCGCATCCAGTTTCAGCAGTTGCGCAGCTCGCACAGCAAACGCCGTGGGATGAACCCGTTCATCCTGCTCGCGTTTGTCTTCATGATCGCGGCGATTATCTGGGCGGCGTTGCGTCCCGAGTCGCTGGACAGTGTGCGTGACATTCAGCTGTCGCCGCAGGCGGTGGTGGAGGACGACGGTCCGGCGGCCGAGGTGAAACCCTTGTACGTGGAAAAGGATACGGTGCATACGGAAGCAGCACAGCCGCAGTCCGGGGAGAGTCGATGACCCAGCCGGGGCTGCCCGAAGCGAGAATTCCGCGTCAATCGATCCAGGTGTTGCCGGAAGGATTGGCGAACCGTATCGCGGCTGGCGAGGTCGTGGAGCGGCCGGCCTCTGTCGTCAAGGAGCTGATCGAAAATGCGATCGACGCCGAGGCGCAGCACATCGTTGTTTCGGTGAAGAAGGCCGGGTTGGACGAGATCCTCGTCTCGGATGACGGCTGGGGGATGGACGAGGAGGATGTGGTGACGGCGCTCAGGCGTCACGCAACCTCGAAGCTGCGTACGGCGGAGGATTTGCAGCGGATTCTGCACTTCGGGTTCCGTGGGGAAGCGCTACCCTCGATCGCCAGCGTGTCGCGGATGGAAGTGTTGACGCGCCGTGAGGATCGTGAGCACGCAATCCGTTACCAGGTGGACGGCGGCACAGCGACCGGTCCCGAACCGGCGCAGCGCGAGCGTGGTACGACGATGCGTGTCCGCACGTTGTTCTACAATGTCCCGGCCCGCCGCAAGTTTCTGCGCACACCCGCGACGGAATACAGCCATGTCGTGAAGGTGTTCAAGCAATTCGCGTTGACGTATCCGGAGTATGCGTGGACGCTGGAGAAGGACGGCAAGGAAGAGTATGCGTTGACCGAAACCGATCTGCGTGGCCGGATCGGGCAGCTGTTCGGCGACGCAGCGATGGGCGATCTTCACCCGCTGGAACATCGCGTCGGGGAAGTGTTCGCCTCCGGGGTGATCGGCGGGACCAGTTTGTTCCGCAAGTCGCGCGGTGATCAGTTTTTGTACGTGAACCGGCGTCCGATCCAGTCGGGGAGCCTGCATCACGCCGTGGTCAATGGCTTCGGCCCGTTGATCGAACGCGGGCAATACCCGTTCTACGTGATGAATTTGCGGCTCGATCCGGAAGAGTTTGACGTCAACGTTCATCCGGCGAAACACGAAGTGCGGTTCCGGGACGAGGGCATGGCCTACCGTGCGGTGCTGGTTGCGGTGCGGAACGCGTTGGGTTTGAGCCTCAGGAGTGGCGATGCGCCAGTGCGTGCGCCGTTGAGCGAGAAGGAAACGCCGTACCGTACCGAACGTTCCGGGGATGGCCGTCACGAGATGGAGCTGTTGCTCGGCAAACCACCGCGGCGGCCGGATCAGCCTGTGATGCCGTCCAGCGGCGGGAGTATCAGCGGCATTCCGGCGTCGACGCCAACGATTGGCTCGGGCCGTGGGGCGGCGTCGGTTCCGCCACCGCCCGCTCGTCCGACGAAGCAGCATGAACCGGCGATTCCGTACGAACCGCCGCCGTCGGTGGCGGCGCCAGGGATGAATGTGGGTCAATCCACGGATGCTCATCCGCGTCCGCAAGCGGACACGGGCACATCTGATGATGCCCACGACATTCATGTCGTGGAAGGTCAAGAGACGGATCGACAGGCACATGCCCACGACA
>JAHLLB010000051.1 GCA_020444425.1 bacterium
TGTCCCCTCGATCCAGCCCCCCGGGACACCTGTCCCACCAGAACCCACCTCGCAACATCCTGCCTGATGCCGGTTGTTGCCGCGGCAAATCCCTGACAAACGCCAGCCAGGTGGACCAGATGTCCCAGTCTCCCTTTGCTAAGCCGTTACCGACAACCGATCACCGACTACCGGTTACCACCATGTCCTTCCTCGACTTCCTGCACACCCTCCGTACCTGGGCCCCCGGCCACATCCTGCCGCAGCCGTTCCCGGACTGGCCGTATGTCCGGAAACTGGCGCGCGAGCTGGATAACCATGACCGGCTGCTCGTCGTCAAGAGCCGTCAGATGATGGTGACATGGCTCGGCTGCGCCTATGTGCTTTACCGCGCGCTGAACGGCGGACCGGGCATCCACCTGGTGATCAGCAAGGAGGAACGTTCCGCGAAGGAGATGATCGAACGCATCCACTTTCTACTCGCGTATGCCGATGAGCATGCCAACCTGCCCGAATTCAAGGCGTCACGTACCGAGATCACCTTCAAGGAGCTGGACGCCCGCATTCTTTCCCTGCCCGCCGCGCCATTTGCCGTACGCGGGTTGTCGCCACGGACCCTGTTCTGGGATGAAATGGCATTTACCCCGAACGACGAGGAGATCTGGGCGGCGGTCAAACCGGCGGTCGATTCCGGCGGCCATTTTTTCGGTGTGTCCACGCCCAACGGTCCGCTCGGCACCTTCTACGAGCTGATTCATGACACCAGCGGCGTGTTTACCGTTACCCGGGTTCACTACAGCGACAATCCGGAACGGGACAGCGAGTGGGAAGAGGAGGCCCGCGCGGGTTTGTCCAGCGCACGGTGGCGACGCGAGCAGGAACTGAGCTTCGAGGGCGCGGAGGGGAGGGTCTACGACCAATTCGATCCGCAAATCCACCTGCTCAGTGAACCGTACAGACCCAACCGGAAACCCGGCGCGAAACTGTTCCGTGGCATCGACTTCGGCTACCGGCGTCCCGCAGTGCTGTGGGCGGAGGAGGACGAGGACGGAACCCTCGTTGTCTTCGCCGAATTGCTGGGTGACCGTTGGGGTTTACGCAAATTGATGGAACAAATACATCAAGTCGATCAGCGATTCGGCTTGAGCGAGAGAGATTTCACCTGGACCGCTGTCGATCCGGCCGGCGCGGCGAACATGGACATCGGCATCAGCCCGGTGGATGTGCTACGCAATGCCGGCTACAAACTCGACCACCGTCCATCCTCCATCAGTTCCGGCGTTGAAACGGTACGCTCGTTCCTGCTGGATGCGTCCGGCAACGTTTCCCTCCACATTGACCCACGCTGTACACGCCTGCGCACAGCCTTCGAAGGCTACCAGTGGGACAAACACGGCGACAGCCCGGACAAGGACGGCGAGCACGATCACCTGATGGACGCGCTCCGCTACCTGATCATCAACCTGCCACGCTACAAGCACATCCCGACACCGGTCCGCCCTCGCATTGAAGGTATGCGCTCCTGAACCAACCAGCCTCACCACATACTTCACACCTCAAACCTGCCCTTGAGGAGATCCCATGTTCGACAAGTTCTTCGCCCTTTTCCGCAGCCAGGACCAGGCGGCCATCGACCCGGTTATCCGTCCGCAACGCGCCTTGCCGGCGTCCAGCCTGCCCGACACGCCGCTCAACGCGTTCGAGCTGCGCAACAGCTTCCGGTTCGATACCGGCGACCGGGCCGCGTTCTACCGTTTCCTGCGCGACCACATCCCGATCGTATCCTCCGGCATCTGGACCTGGGTCAACCTGTGTTGTACCGCGCAACGGATGACGCTGGACGGTCCCGATCCCGAAACCCGCGCCGCGGCACGTGTACTCGACACCCTCTCGCGACGCATCTACCCCCGTGAGGACGGCGATTCGCGCGGGTTCGAACGGCTGGTGCAGAGCGTTTTCCTCGACCTGTTCACCATCGGACGGATCGCCCTCATCGCCCGCCTGCTGCCTGACCGTTCCGGCATTTCGCACATCGAAGTGCTCGACCCGCACCGGATCCAGTGGCGACGCGACCAGCATGGCATCCATCGTCCGTACCTCGAACTCGAGGACGGTTCCCTGTCTGCCCTGCCCACTGACGCCTTCTTCTTCCGCACCCTGATGGCCGACCTGCACAGCCCGGCGGGCATCGAACCGCTGGCCTCGATTCCGTTCGTCGTCGAAATCGAGCAACGCATGCTCTCGGACATGGCCCGCTCGAGTCACAATGCCGGCACACCCCGCCTGCAGATTCGCATGACCCCGCCGGACCGTGTCCCCGGTGAAGACGGCGAAACCTACCAGCAACGCGTCAACAGCTATTTCTCCGACACCATGAACCAGTTCCGCAGCCTCGAAGCGGATGACAACGTGTTCACGTGGTCGGATGTATCCGTCGAGATTATCGGGGGGTCGGGGCGTGAGGGAACGGTCTGGAAGGTCAATCGCGAACAGGTGATCGAGGACGTCATCACCGGCCTGAAACTGTTCCCGTGGGCGTTGGGACGCAGCCACGGCACCACCAAGAACTGGGTCTACGCCCAGTACAACCTGCTGATGCAGATCGTCGATTCCGTACAGCAACTGGGTTCGGACCTGGTCGAATGGATCGCGGCCCTCGAACTGCGTCTGCGCGGCAATCTCGCCACCCCGCACTGGCAGTTTACCCCGAACCAGGACCCGTTCCTGCTCGATCGCAACCGCGCCCGCCTGCTCGAACTGGACCGCGTCGAACGCCTGGTCAAGAACGGTTTCATCTCACGCGACCAGGGCATCCGCGAGCTCGGCTATTCGCCATCTGAGTAAGGGACATCTGGCGGCACATGGAATTGAGATGCGTCACGAAGGGGACATCTGACCAACTCGTGTCCCTTACCTGTCGATCCGTGGCCAGAACGAAAGCAAGGTGCAATTCGTTGTGTGTCCTGACCTGTTGGTCAGTTGTCCCCGCTTACCCCTCCACCCACCGATAACCGAGGACCCTACACCATGCTCACCCAACACCTCAGCGGCCAGATGCTGCGCGATCCGGTCAACCCCGGTTCCGCCGAGATTCGCGAAATCCGCAACCTGCCCAACCCGCCGCTGGTCGACCTCAAAGCCGATGACATTCACGTTCGCCGCTGCCGTCTCGCCAGCGACGCCGTCGATTCCCGTTTCGGTCGTTTCCGCACCAAGGACATGCCACGCGTGCTCGAGCTGTTACGCGGTGCGCCGGTGCTGATCGGGCACGACAAACGCACCCTCGGCGTCGCCCGTTTCTTCGGCGGGACGGTTGAAAACCGGGACGGTGTCAGTTGGGTCGTCCCCAGCTTCTACTGGCCGCGCGAACATTCCGGCGCCGAGGATTTGCGCGTGATGATCGACTCCGGCGTCTACAGCGAAGCGTCCATCGCGTTCACCTACCGCACCCCGACCTGCAGCGTCTGCGGGAATGACATCCGTGGCTGCGCCCACTGGCCGGGCCGTACCTACGACAACCAGCTCTGCTTCTTCTACTACGACGGCATCGAACGGGTTACCGAAGGTTCGCTGGTCTATCGTGGCGCGGCTTACGGCACCGGCTTCGAACTCCCGGCGGGCAGCAACGAATCCGAGAACGCCACACCCGACATTGCCACCGAAACCTCGCCGCTGGATTCCGCCGCCATCAACCTCGCGCCCGCGCCCGATCCGGATGAGGCCGGTCCGACCCTGACGCTGAAACATCACGGCCGTCGCTACCTCGCCATCCTCCGTCCGCTGAAGGAGGAGTAACAGACGGGGACATCTGACGGCACACGCTGGCGGCGATTCTTCGTGATCAACCCCGAACACCAAGGCCGATTCCTTGCTGATGCGTACGAGATGTGCCGACAGGTGTCCCCAACCCGCCCTGGATACCGTACCGGGGACACCTGTCCAACCAGAACCCGAAGCCCTCCGTAGGATCGTGCACGGGTGATCCGTACACGGATTCTCGACAAGCCGTTCGCCAGGTTGGCCAGATGTCCCTCACGCCCATACCTCACACCTCATACCTTGAGAGGAGAACCCACCATGCGATTCACCACCATCCCGTTCATCCTGACCCTGATGTTGTTCGCCGCGATCCCTGTTTCCGCCCAGTCATTCGGCTCGGCGGACGGCCTGATGCAAGGCCAACACCTCGCCCGGGTTACCACACTGCACAACGACACCATCACCGACGAAACCGTGACCACTGCCTGGCTGCCGTTCGGCACGCATGACGCTGCGCTGGCTTCCGAACGTCCGTACGCGCCCGGCCGCTTCACCGCGTTTGTGGTCATGGACACCGTCGGCGTCAGCACCGGCACCGCGCCGTCCCTGACCCTGAAAGCGCAAGTCGCGTTGACCGACACCAGCATCGCCTACGAAAACCGCGATCTGACCCTCGAACTCGCCCCGGATGGCAACCCGTTGACCGTCATCGAAACCGGCCAAGTGCTGCCGGTGCCCGTCTACGGCGGCGGTTACATCCGTTTCGTGATGACCATCGAGGAAGCCGCCACGGTCAAACTCGACCTGTGGCGAGTGCATTAATTCCTGGGAAACGGGGGACATCTGTCCCACCATCACTTCCTCCACGCTCAGCAATCCCTGCTCAGTTCCGCAGCCCATCTTGTATGCTGACTTACAATGAGGTGGGCCAGATGTCCCCACATGACCCGGAGTCCCCATGGCCGACCTGACCCTCACCATCCGTGACCTGATCTGGTTCGCCAGCCTGATCGGCACGCTGACCCTCACGTACGGACGCATCCGCAACGAACTGCGCCACCTCGACGACACCAAGACCTCCCGCGCCGAAATGCAGGCCTTCACCGAAGATCTGCGCAGCCGGCTCGAGGATATTCGTATGTCGGTCACCCGTGTCGAGGAGGCGCTGCGTCACCGCACCGCGCCGCCGCCCGCAACGGATGATCCGTCCATCCAATCCCCGTAACTACTGTCCATGCAGCCTGTACCGTGCATACAATAAACCGCCCCGGCCAATGTTGACCGAGGCGGTTTTTTCTCTACGCCAGACTCAAGCACAACCTAGTCCCCAACCGCTTCACCCCGCGCCAATGATTCGGCGGCATGCTTGTCGCCGAGAGTGCGGAAAAACGTGTCCAGCAGATGCTCGACAAACATCCCGCGCCCCTGTTCTTCTGTGAAATCAAACGGTTGCACCTTGCCGAACATTGGACGTACCAACGGCACCAGCAGCGCCGTCGCAAACAATTCCATCAGCGCCGCCTGGATCACGCGCGGCTCGACACGTGGCAGCGCCGCCGTCGTTTCCGCTGACACCAGCTCAAAAAACCGGCTGAACCAACCGGTCGCCAATGTGTCCGCCTCACCTTCCACAATCGGACCGTACAGGTGCGCGCGCGTGATGCCCGGATAGGACGCAATCCCCCAAACCATTTCGTACAGGATGTCACGGTAGCGCGCGCGAATCGGCCGCTTTCGGTCACGGATGATCTCCATCCAGTCGTCGAACGCGTTGTGCATCGTCTGTTCCATCGCCGCGTCCACCAACCGGTCCTTCGACCGGTAGTAGTAGTTGATCGCCGCGACATTCACCCCGGCACGCTCGGCGATACGACGCACCGTGACTCCCTGCACGCCGTCGTCGTTGATGCAATCAATTGCTGCCTCGAGGATTTTCGCCTCGGGACGTTCCTTGTCACTCATGGATAGGTCCAGGTTGTTTCAAACGGTTGTATAAAATCGTCATTCTCCCGTTCAATTGCAAGGGCTTGCACCGAATTGACCCCGAAATCTTGAGTGCCGATCACCCATGCGCGATCTCGACTCAACCTGGCTCTTCATCCCTCTTGACAAAACGAATGTTTAAGATCTACGTTTGTACAAACGTTTCAAACAAGTGTTTCTGCCAGGATAACGAGATGACTCAACCCGCACCGCAACACGTCCAACGTCCCACACAATCAGGGATCCGCCTGACCATGCTCCTCGTCCTCACGTTTCTGGCCGCCATGGGAACTCCCCTCCAAGCCCAGCAAACCACAGATGAGACGGAATCGCCGTCCATCACCGGTGTCGTGCTCGACCGCAGCACCCGTCAGCCGATCCCCGCCGCGAATGTGGTCTTGGTCGGTCAGCAACGTGGAGCCGCCGCCGACATGGACGGTCGCTTCGCCATCGTCAATCTCACGCCCGGCACGTACCATCTTACGGCGTCCGCCTTGAGCTACGAACCACAGACGCTGAGTGAAATCACGGTCACCCCGGGACGTCCGGCCGAGGTCGAGTTCCTGCTGCAGCCGTCCGCTGTGCAGGCGAAGGAGGTCGTGTTCACCACCAGTTTGTTCGAGAACCCGTCCACCGATCTGCCGACATCGTCCCGTTCGTTGCGCTACGAAGAGGTTCGCCGCGCGCCGGGCGGCATCGAGGACATTCAGCGCACCTTGCAGGCGTTACCCGGTGTGGTCGGAGCCAATGACCAGAGTAACCAGATCATTGTGCGAGGCGGCGCGCCGGACGAAAACCTGACCCTGATTGACGGCCTCGAGATTGAGAATACCAACCATTTCTCAACCGAGGGCGAGGGCAATGGTGGCGCGATCAACGCGCTGAACACCGAATTTCTCCGGGACGTCACCTTCGCCGCAGGCGGGTTTTCTGCACGCTACGGCGATCGCTTGTCAAGCGTGCTCGACCTGGATTTGCGTGAAGGTCGGCGGGATCGCTTCGGCGGCGCGGCAGACTTCAACATGAGCGGTGCCGGTGGTCATCTGGAAGGACCGATTGGGGAACGGGGGAGTGTTATCGCCAGCGTTCACCGCAGCTTCCTCGAGCTCTTGCCGTCGGATGCTGTCGGGCTGGCGACGGTCCCGTGGTACTGGAACACGCAAGCGCATGTCGACTACGACCTCAGCGACCGCCACCTGTTGACCGTCAACGGTTTGTACCTGCACGACGAACAGGTCATCACCCCGGCGGACACGAAAAAGGAAGTTGAGGAGAACGGCGAGAGCATCAACACGCAAAACGACGGCCTCGACTACACCTCTGGCCGCTACCTCGCCGGCGCACGGTTACGCAGTCTTTGGGGCCACGGCTACACCGACCTGATTATCGGCCGGTCGTGGAACCGGCGGAACACCGAAGTCATTGACGCCGACGAGTACGCCCCCGATCAGTTCACCGAACGCACGGTCTATGACGAATCCCTGACCGAGATCAACGATCAGCTCGGATTCCACTACAACGGCCGCGCGTTCAACCAGGACAGCTGGTCGGCGGGGGTGAGTGTGAAGCCGCAGAGGTGGCAGCGTGACGTGTTCGCCGTCGGCGACTCAATCATCTTCGACGACGGCTATCTCTCCACCGCGGACGGCGTGCCCGACACCTTCTACTATGACGATCAGCTTGACGCCGCCGACAAAACCGCGTTGAAAACCGGTGCCTACACGCAGTACAACTGGCGTCCGAACAACACACTCAGCTTCACCGGCGGCCTGCGCTATGATGGCCTCGATGTGTCCAGCCAGCACACGATCAGCCCCCGTCTCGCCGCAACCTGGCAGTTTATCCCGCGTTGGACACTGTCCCTCGCCTGGGGCCAGTACACCCAGTCGCAGAACCTCGGCCTGTACCTCGATCCGGCCAGCCAACGTGCCAACGAAGACCTCGCGCACAAGCGAGTTTACCAGTATGTCGCCGGGCTGCGTTTCCTGCCGCGCGCGAGCACGTTGCTCAGCGTCGAAGGCTACTACAAGGAATACGATAACCTGCCGGTGCGGGAAGAAGATATCGTTCGTGAACAAACCGGCGACCGGCGATACGATAGCGAGGCCGTCTTCACCAGCGGCACCGGCCAGGCGTGGGGGATCGAGCTGTTCGCGCATCAGAAGCTGGCGTCCAACTGGTACGGCACCTTGAGCTACTCGTACGGCAAGTCCGAAACCACTGACGACGCTTTCGGCACGTACCCGTCCGACTTTGACTTCACCCATGTCGCGACTGCGGTCCTCGGCTACAAGACCAACCTCATCCAGCATGAGTGGTACCGGGATGCTCTGCGCACGCCGTGGCTGTACTGGTTGTGGGCGATCCCGTTGCACGGCGATCAGCTGACCGTTTCCAGCCGTTACCGCTTCATGAGCGGCCGGCCGTACACAAAACAGGTGTGGTACGACGAGGGCGAAGCGTCTCCCGATCCGATTTACGAGGGTCATTGGGAAGACGTCGGGCACAACAACATGCGCTACCCCTACTACGAACGCTGGGACATCCGCATCGACAACAAGTATACCTACACCTCCAGCGCACTGGTGCTGTACCTCGAGGTGCAGAACGTGTCCGACCGGATCAATGTCGCCGAGTACTACTTCCAGGACAACGGCACCCGCGACACGATCGAACAATTCCGCCAGTTCTAGGTTGCCGGAATTCGGTATGAGTTCTAGAGTTCCGGCAGAGGTTCAAACATCAACGCCGGAGTCTACAGGCAGGCCCGCCTCGCGTTACGAAAATCTACGCCGTACTTTTTCTTAAGCGTCCCCGCTACGAAAATTCTTTTCGTAACGGGTTGCGCGATGTAACGTTCGGCCTGATTTTTCAATAGCGCAAGCCAGTAGGTAAACGGCTTGCAGAAGCGGACCAACGGACCAACCGGGAGCCAAATTATTCCATGATCCTGTACCTGCACGGCTTTGCATCCACCGGCGAGGGGGGCAAGTGGGAGATCCTGCGGGATGCGTTCCACGGCTTCGACGTCCAGTCGCCCACCCTGCCGGTCGATCCGATCGATTGCATGGAATTTATCGGCAAGTTGATCGACAACACGCCGGAACCGCACCTCGTCGTCGGCACCAGTCTCGGCGGCTTTTACGCCTACCACTGCGCGTCGCTGTTCAATGTCCCGGCCGTCATCATCAACCCGGCGATGGAGCCGTGGCTCGGGCTGGATGAATACATCGGCACGGTCGAACGATTCGACACGGACGGCGACACGTTCGACTGGACCCGCGAACACGTGGAGAACCTGAAGGTGCTCGCTGCACAATCGGGACGTGCACCCGGGCAACTGGTCCATTTCTTCCTCGCCCGCGATGACGAACTCCTCGACCATTCCGAGGTCCCGACAGAATACCAGGAAGCCGCCACGATGACGTGGTTCGAGAGCGGCGGGCACCGATTCGAACGCTTTATCGAGCTCGTGCCGAAGATCCGTGAAATCCTGTCGGCACGGGAACGTTTCATGCACGACTGACTGTGAAACGAGGGACGGGAGAACAAGTATTGACACCGCTTGACTCGCACGGACCGGGAGCCTACTTTTAGGGCCGCTGCAAAATCGCGGCAGACAAGCGATGGGGCTGTAGCTCAGTTGGGAGAGCGATGCGTTCGCAACGCATAGGTCAGCGGTTCGATCCCGCTCAGCTCCACACCACACAGGGAACCCGTCCACGCAAGGCGGGTTTTCTGATGCACACAATCGCGATGGTCTGAAGTCGTACAAGCCCGTGCTTGCTGGCAGGCGCGGACGGGACACCGCGGAAGTGTACGACAATCTGTTTCGCGTCTTAGTAGATGCGCGTGAGAAGGCCGGGTCCCGTGCAAGGGCCCCTCGCCCAACCCCGTCAGGTCCGAGAGGAAGCAGCGGTCCGTGAGACGGTCCTGTGCCGCGGGGTTGCCTGGCCTTCTTACGCGCATCTCTTGTTTTGTCCTTCGACCGGCGTCCCGAGTCATCTGTCCGCTATCCTTCGCCCCCTCGTCCTTTGTCCCCTCGACCTTCGAGATCAGTTTTTGATGTGTCATGCCCACGACATTCATGTCGTGGCTACTCCGAGGGTTTTATTATCGGTTCGTCCATGCCCACGACATTCATGTCGTGGCTACTCCGAGGGTTTTATTATCGGTTCGTCCATGCCCACGACATTCATGTCGTGGCTTGTCCGAGGGTTATATTGCCGGGTGTGCCGCGTGCACCTGATGGCTCCGCCAGCCGGGATGATCCACCCTCGGATGACCCGCGATAGCCGTCACAAACACACGTGACGGACAATCACGGGCACCAACCACACATGGCCCCGGTAGTTATCAACGAGTCCGCTTCCCCGTCGTATATTGATCAATCACCGATTCCACCGAGGTCCATAATGACACGCTATCTGCTCACACTTCCCCTCATCCTGCTGATCACATTGTCCCTGTCCGATCCATCCTACGCCCAGTGGGAGCGTCATGAGTTGCCGACTGGCGCGATGAGCGCCAGCGGCGGATTTCTTGGAATGGATGATGTTGACTACGATGGCGACCTTGATCCCATCGTTCTTCGCTCCCATTTCCGTATCGTCGAGAACACGTTGCCGGAAGACTGGGTTCTTCACCACGACAACGAGATCTCGGATTCCGCCTATTTCTACCAATCTGCCATGGTCGATTTGGACTCAGACGGTGACCAGGACTACATCTTCAATGGCTGGATTCTTGGTTCGACTCCAGATGTGATTTCCGTCGGTTGGCTGGAAAATCTCGGTTATCCTGAATATCGAATTCACTTCATCACCCATGTTGAAAACATTGGCACATTGCACCCCGGCGATCTTGACAACGACGGGGATATCGATTTCTTGACTGTTTTCGGCCCAAATCCAGACATGTTTGGTGCCGTTCATCTGTGGTTACAGCAGCCTGATGGCACGTTCGAGATTGAAATTGTTACCAGTATCGTCGGTCTTCGTCCCTCAGAGCTTGCCGACTTCAACGGTGACGGTTGGCTGGACTTCGTGATGGCCACCGAAGACGGGTTGGAGGCTCACTTCGGTTCCGCTGATGGATGGACCTCGGTCGAAGTTGATCCGCTTCCCGGCGGCTTCGCGTATGTATTCGGCTACTTCGATATCGACGATTTCGACGGTGATGGCGACCTTGATTTCGTCACGCAACGCTATGCATTTCCAACACTCTGGTTCGGGGAGATTGCGTGGTGGGAAAATGTGGGCGGTATGGTTTTTTCACGCCATACCATTTTGTATCCCATTGATGAAGATGAAATGAATTCAACGCGTCAACTTCGCATGCTCGACATTGACAACGACGGTGACATGGATGTCGCTGTTGGCGGGATCTTCTTCGTCAACCAGGGCGATGACGACACCTTCGTGCAGCAACAATTCGAACCAGACGACCCCTACGACTTCGATATCCTTGTGAAAGCCGACATCGACAACGACGGCGACATCGACCTGTTCAACGAGCACGTCTACTGGTACGAAAACCCGACCAATGACCCGCCGCAGTTTATCATCCGGCTGGTCCCACGTCAGACAGTAGTCCCGTCCGTCGGCGGCGAAGTCGTCTTCGACGGCATGGTCTACAACCAGTTACCGCAGCCGATTAACGGCCATCTCTGGGCCGACGTCACCGGCCCGAACGGCAACAGCGCCCGTGTCTGGCACCGCCGTATGACCTTCCCCAACGGCGAGTGGCTGACCTGGCCCAACCTCGGCCTGACAGTTCCCGGCGGACTGCCCGTCGGAGACTACCGGATGACCGTCCGTGGCGGCGCAGCGGGATACGGTTTCGTCCCCGGCGATAGTCTGCGGTTTGTTAAGGAGGCGGCGCGGTAGGCGATGGTCGGTAAAAGATAGACGGTGAAAGGGTGTCATTCTGAATGGAACGAAGTGGAATGAAGAAGATTCAGCTTCGATAACGGTCAAAGAAGCCCGATCTTCTTCACTTCGTTCAGAATGACGTGACATTCACGTGCGGATCATTTGGAGATCCTTCACTTCGTTCAGGATGATACATTGTTCCAGTTTGGATAAGCCACGACATAAATGTCGTGGGCATGTAAGCTGAAAATCAGTGGGTACGACGCCAGTTGGTACTCGGGATTTTCCACACTATCTCGTGCCCCGGATGGCTTCGCCCGCAGGGATGATCCACCGGTTCCGGGGGACAACTGTCGGCACAGACGATGCGGATCAGCGAGGAAACGGTGTCATCTTCGCAGGCTACACGCATCGTTCTACCAACATCGAGTACCGCCAGATGTCCCCGTCGGCATCTACGAGCAACAACTGCCGCCAGATGTGCCCGTCAGCGTATCCCCAGCGACGAGAGACGAAGGACCAGAGACCAGAGACGAACCCACACAGAAACGCCCGATGCAGTAGCACCGGGCGTCAACACTCTCAACAACTCATGATTGGGCATGCGCGTTCAGACCACTGCGCGTCCATCCAGACAACACTGATAACGTTCAACAATTTGCACGAGGTTCAGAACAAACGGGTTCATCCGTCGGCTATCCTTGAAACGAGGCGTCGATCTTGTGCTGCTCACGCTTCCACTTGCGCTGCAGGTTCAGTTCAACCAGAATCCCACTGACTACACTGCCGCCAACCATCGCGGCCATCAGAATCGTTACCACGGCGTTCATGCCATCCTCCAACACATCGTCGTCCTGCTCTCAACCCTCGGGGATCAGTGTACTTCGAGCGATACCCCCGATGAGGTGACCACCGTCACCCGGCTGAGACCCAAACATGAGTTTGTCCACACGTTGCCACCGGATTGTGTCCGGTTCATGGCATTTTCGGTTCAAAAATCCTGAGTTCCCGTCGAACTCAACTCTACCCGCCGGACGACGGCCGTTCCCGGCGTCGATTCCCCCAGACAGCGACGCCCGGCGGGGTATGTGATCTCTCTCTCGCCGGGCGTGCATGGATTCTTGTCTGTGGTCAACGTGGGATGTGGTTACGGAAGCGGTACCTCCGCACGCTCACGTGAATGCTTCTTCACCCCACGAACCGCCAGAAAAACTCCACCAAGGATGCCGATGCCTGCCAGCACCCACGCAAATACACTACCCAGCACTTCCATCGTTCATACCCCCTGAATGTGCCGGACCGGGCCCAACCGGTCCTCCCTCGTGTGTCGGGCGACAAGAAAAGTCAGAATATTCCAAAATTCTCTGACTCGGCTCCGAAACCACAAAAGAGAGCCCGCTCAATGTTCTCCAGCACGCTGGTGTAGGGGAGCCTAACTCGGCCATCAGTCTGGTTTTCCAACATGCGCTCTTTTTCTCATGACCCCATTCAATTGGCATTTCGCCACACCCTGCCGTACCTTGTGAATTCGGAAGATTTTGGATTTCGCAGGCGTCAGGGTCCATCTGTGCCGCCGGAATCCGGAAAGCAGGATTCGTACCTAAAACTCGTTGGGGTAGATCATGAGCAGACTGACATTGACGGTTCTCTTCGTGGCATTGTTCACAATATCCGGTTTCGCGGCGGATCTGCTTCCGTTGCAATCCTCCGGGCAAGCTGAACCGTTGCAGGTGAACGTGGTGGGCGAATCTCAACGAGGGTTGTCCCTTGAACTGAGCGCTTCGGCCATCTTCGCGGAATCCATGACCGGCGACGCTGCCGGGCACACAGTTCTCAGCTGGGACAACGCCGGCGTCGAAGGCGAAATCGGCCAGCCGCAGCTTCCCGTTCGCCGCATGCTGGTCGCGATCCCGTACGGCGCAACCGTTAAGGCGGGCGTCGTCAACGCAAACTGGACCGAAATTTCCCTCAGTGACCTGACTGGCGCGTCGATGTTGATGCCGGTGCAGCCGCCGCTGGAAAAGGTGCCGGGTGCGGTCGCGTCGTTCACGAAGAACGTTGCCGCCTACCAGGGTGGTTACAGCAATCACGCCGTCGTCGAAGTGGAAGACTACATGGTCATGCGCGGCCAGCAGCTCGCGCTGGTTGTCGTGCGGCCATTGGATTACAACCCGTCCGCCGGCACCATCCGTGTCGCCTCCGAGCTCGAAATTGATCTCACTTTTGCGGGTGGCGACCTCGCATTGACCGAACAGAAAGCCGCGCGCTATCAGAGCCCGCGCACCAACGCGCTGCTCCGCGAGTCCGTGATCAACGATCCGGGCCGTGAGCTGGACGATCTGCCCGAGTCGATGGGCTACATCATCATCGCGCCGGACAATGCAACGTACCTCACTGCGATGGAACCGTACATCGAGTGGAAAACCGCGCAGGGGTGGGATGTCACCGTCGCGCTGACCAGCGACATCGGATCGTCCACGACGCTGATCAAGGCGTACCTGCAGGATGCGTACGACACGTGGCCGGTGCCGCCGTCATTCGTCCTGCTGCTGGGCGACACGGACGTGATTCCGTACTGGGTCGGTTCCGGTACCGGTTCACCGAACACGGACCTCAACTACTCGATGCTGGAAGGCACCGACTTCCTGCCGGATGTTGGCGTTGGCCGTTTCCCGATTGCGAACCTCGAAGACCTGCAGAACATGATCGACAAGACCATGCAATATGAGCAGGTGACCTGGACCGCCGGAAACGACTGGGTTACCCACTCCACCTTCATGGCCTCGGTTGACAACTACCAGATCTCGGAAGGCACGCACAACTACGTGCTGGACAACTACCTGTATCCGGCCGGCTTCACCGCCGACCTGCTTTACCAGGTAACGTACGGTGCGACCACTCAGGACGTGACCAACTCGTTCAACGCCGGTGTGTCGCTCGGTACGTATTCGGGCCACGGTTCGACCACCAGCTGGGCAGATGGTCCGCCGTTCAGCCAGGCAAATGTGAACGCGTTGACCAACAACGTCTTCCCGTTTGTGCAGAGCTACGCTTGCATCACCGGTTCCTACCACCTCGCGGAATGCTTCGCGGAAACGTGGGTCCGGCACAGTTCGGGCGCCGTCGCGTTCATGGGCTCGTCCGTCAACAGCTACTGGACGGAAGATGATGTGATGGAGAAGAAGGTCTATGAAGCCTTCTTCGACAACCAGACCCCGGGTGACATCTACAACCTCACCTGGATCAACGGGATGATCGACTACTCCAAGATGAAGCTGGTGGAGCAGTGGGGCACAACCGGTACCGTCCGCCGCTATTGCGAGATGTACAATATCATGGGTGACGGTTCCATCGACCTGTGGACCAACGTGCCACAGGACGTGACCGTGAACCACCCCGCCGCGTTTTTCCTCGGCATGGATCAGCTCGATGTCAGCGTACCGGACGCTCCGTCCTGGGCGCGGGTGTGCGTGCAGTCCTCCTCCGAGCCGGACATCATCGCAGCGGGTTACACCGACCAGAGCGGCAACATCAGCATCACGCTCCCGGCCGCCCCGACCCTGCCGGGCACGTTGAACATTACCGTCACCGGGCATGACATCGATCCGTACACCGCGCAGATTCCGCTGACCGCATCGGATGGCGCGTACGTCGTGTTCGAATCCGTTACCGTCAACGATGCCACCGGGTGGAATCCGAACGGCGTGCTCGACTACGACGAAACCGCTCTGCTCAGCGTTACCGTGCAGAACGTCGGCGTTGATGATTCGCAGGATCCGACCAGCGTGCAGCTGACCGACGTCGCCGACATGATCACCTTCAGCGACAACGCCGAAAACTACCCGGCGATTCCGGCCGGTGAATCGGTAACCGTTACCGACGGTTTCGCAATGACCGTGGACGCCGGCGTGGCGGACGGCAGTGCCGCGACCGTGCCGGTGTTTATCGCCGACTCGTGGGACTTCTGGGAATCCGTCATGCCGCTGATCGTCTCCGCTCCGGAGGCCGCGATCACCGGCGTCACCTTCTCCGACGATCCGAACGGCAACAACTGGCTCGATCCGGGTGAAGATGCGTGGATCCATGTGACCTTGACGAACGAAGGCAGTTCGCCGATCATGGAAGGCTACGCGAACCTGAGCGAAAACGGCGACCCGTACGTCACCATCACCACCGACAACACGGAATACTTCGCCCAGCTCGATCCGGGCGCATCCGTCGACATGGTTTGGGGCATCAGCGCCAGTGCGGCCTGCCCGCAGGATTATGACATGTCGCTGCTGTTCGACCTGGACGCTGACCACAGCATCGCAGAACAGATCAACGTTCCGCTCACCGTTGGCGACATTCTCTTCCTGCCGTCCGGCCCGGACAGCTACGGCTACCTCGCGTACGACCCGAACGACGGCAACAACGCGCTGGACTACAACTGGTACGAAATTTCATCGGCGGAAGGGGGTCCGGGCACCAACACGGGCATCAACGATGACGACATGACCGTCCACGTTGACCTGCCGTTCACCTTCGTCTACTACGGCCAGAGCTACACCGGCCTGACCATCGACTCCAACGGCAACTGCTCGTTCGGACCGACACAGCAGAACTACGACTATTCCAACTCCAGCATTCCGAACTCGGATGGTCCGAGCGCGATGTTGGCGCCGTATTGGGAAGACCTCAACATCGAAGTTACCGGCAGCGACGGTGTGTACATCTACTACCACGAGGCGATGCACCGCTACATCGTGGAGTGGAGCCATATCAGCCAGTACAGCCCGTCCAGCAACTTCGAAACCTTCCAGGTCGTGCTGTACGATCCGGCGTTCCATCCGACCACGACCGGCGACGGAATCATCCAGTTCCAGTACCTGGACATCACGTCCGAGGTCGGGAACGACGGCACCGTCGGTATCGAAAACCCGACGGAAACGGACGGCATCGAGTACGTCTACCAGACGGACTATGACGTACACGCCACGCCGATCACCGACGCCTTCTCGATCACCATCCTGACCGAGATGGGTGAAGGTCTGGAAGCGCCGGCGAACCTGACGTATTCCATCGTCCCGAACGGCACCGTCACCCTGAACTGGGACTTCGCCGGGATGTACACCATTGAAGAGCTGACCGAACCCGCGATCATCAATCCGGGCGAAAAGCCGGATGTGATGCGCGAGGATGACCGGATGCAGCTCGAAGAGTGGCGCACGAACGGTATCCCTGGGAACGTGACGGACGAATTCCTCAACTTCGTCGTCTACCGCGACAACGTGAACATCGGCGAACCGGCTGTGACCACGTTTGAGGACGTGCTGAACACGCACGGGGATTACGAGTACTACGTTACCGCGATGCACACCGACGGCGAATCGCTGCCGTCAAACATTGTCACTGTGTCGTACGATCCAATCGTGTCGCTCACCGTGACGCCGATTTACACCTTCATCATGCCGGGCGGTGGCGACGTGATGTACGACGTCAACCTGACCAGTTCGCTGCCGAACCCGCAGCAGAATGTCGACTACTGGACCAAGGTCACCCTGCCGAACGGCAACGTGATGGGCCCGGTGTTCATGCACACCTTCAACATGCCGGCGAACGCGAACATGACCGCGTCCGGCGTGACGCAGTACGTGCCGGGCACCGCACCGTCGGGTGTGTACACGCACACATCCTTCGTCGGCTACTACCCGAACCTGATCGGCGCGACCGACTCTTTCCAGTTCAGCAAGGCCGGCGCCACGACCGAGGGCAAGATCGACCTTAGCGAGTGGACTGTCAGCGGATTTAAGCTGGTTAACGAGGAAGTCGTTTCGGTCAGCGATCCGCTGCCGACGAAGTTCGAGGTCGGCAGGGCGTATCCGAACCCGTTCAACGCGATGGTCAGCGTGCCATTTGCGCTGCCGGGTGCGGGACAGGTCGAAATCGCGTTGTACAATGTGCTCGGCCAGCAGGTGATGGCACGGACGCTGCACCAGACCGCCGGGTATCACACGTTCAACGTGGACGGCGGCAGCTTGAGCTCCGGCCTGTACCTGCTCAGCATCAAGGGCTTCGGCGAACATCAGCAGCAAAAAGTGATGCTGCTGAAATAAAGCAGACTTGAGTCCTGAGATTTGAGTCTCAAGTCAGACCCGCACCTTATCACACCGGGGACACTTACTCCGTTAAGTGTCCCCGGTTTTTTCTTCCCGTAAGCGTTTGATTCGCGCAGGCGAATCCGTGTTTTGAGTCCGATGATGGATCGGATGCATGGGGCGGGGGAGCAAGATCTTTCTCTCCGAAGCCCCCAGAATCCTGATTTCGCTAGCGATAGGAACAGCTTTTGCTCGATACTTGATCCACAGGATTCGTGTGCATCAAGTGGAGACAAAGAAACACCTTTTCGACGTTTGCCCAGATCTCAACCATCGAATGCAGAGCCGGACAATGTCGCGCAACGGAACAGAAGCTGACTTAAACAAACATATCGACTTTGATACGCAGCGATATCGCCGATTACTCGACGTTTTACCTGAAGCTGTTTCAGAACATGACGCCGAGGGGCGATTTCTCTATGCTTCGCCGGCAAGCGTATCCATTTTTGCACATGATGAAGACACCCTTCTCAAAAAATCCCTGATCGATCTCGCCGCTCCGGAGCAACGAGAGCAGATTCTGCAAGCGATCACGGAAGCCATCTCCACCGGCCAAAAGACCTCGGTTTTCTACCACCTCAAGTCTTCCGACAGGAAGGTGAAATGGGTGGAATCCAGCTTTCAGGCGACCGAAGAAAACACCGTCGCCGCCCTCACACGGAAGCGCACACCGCGACCCTGCACATTCGACAGCACCCATCCCTGCACGCGGGATGAGGTTCTCGAGCTGAATGCGCGCCTGATTTCCATGATCGAAAGCCCACGGTTCAGCAGCATTGTGATGCTTGACCTGAAAGGGCGGATCGCCTCCTACAACGCGAATTTCGAGACCGCGATCAAGGACATTCTCAGGGTGGACGTCCAGCCGGGCGATGATCTGTTTTCCATGATTCCCAAGCCGCAGCTGGCGAACCGGTTCCGCGACCATTTTGAACAGGCAGTACGAGGCGAATACACCACCGGCGAGTTCCTGGTTGAGTTGAGCGGATCCGAGTACCACTACAACGTCGCGCTGAATCCAGTCACGATCGACGACGATGTCATCGGTGTCACCCTCTACATCCAGGACACCTCGAAGCAGGTACTGCTGGAACAGGAATTCCGTGAAAAGGCGGAGAGCTACAGCCTGCTGCTGAATGGGGTGGACGAGGGCATCGGCATCTCGGATGCGGAAGAAAACCTCATCTTCGTCAATCCGGCCGGCGCACGCATCTTCGGCATGGAGCAGGACGAGCTGGTCGGCCAGAGCCTACTGAACTTCGTAACCCCGGAATCTGAACAGGCCATCCGTGAGCAGACCCTGCTGCGAACACAGGATATTCGCTCATCCTATGAGCTGGAGATTGTTCGCGCGGACGGGGAGCATCGCACCCTGCTGATCACCGCATCCCCGCAGAAAATGGATACCGGTGAAACGCGCACCTTCGGTGTCTTCCGGGATATCACCGACCAACGGCTGACCGAACGTGAACTCGCCGCAGCGGGTGAACGCTTCCGGAACGTCTTCGAGCACGCCAACGACGCGATGGCGTTGATCAGCATGAAGACGCAGAAGATCATCGAGGCCAACGGCATCTTCTGCGAATGGAGCGGCTACACCCCGGATGAACTGAAAGAATTGCGACCCGAAGATCTCAGCCCGCCGGATCATCACGACGATATCGCAAAAATCCGCCAAATCCTGGTCAGCGAAGGCCATCATTCGTTCGATCTCAGATTGCTGTCCAAAGAGGGCCAGGTGTACCTGCTCGAGGGAAGCGCGACCTTGATCGAGCTGCAGGGCGAACAGGCGATCCTCGTTGTCGCGCGTGATGTCAGCGAGCGCCGCCAGGCCCAGGAAGCCCTGCGTGCCAGCGAAAAACGCTTCCGCGGCGTGATTGAAAACAGTCCCGCCGGTGTCTGTATCGTAGATGAAGAAGGCTTGATCGAGTACGCCAACCCCGCTTTCTGCCGGATGCTCGAGTTTGATCCGGAATCCCTCGAGGGCGAAGCGTTTGTCAGCCTCTTCCCGAATACTCTCGATCAATGCGAGGAAGACAAAAAAGCGCAGTCTGATTTCCTCTCGCACGTGATCATGTTCGCCCGTGGTGGCACGGAAAAGCGGATGTTGTTCGACACGGCGGAAATCGTCGGCCTTGACGGTCACACTCGATCTGCGGTGTTCGTCATCGACATCACCGCCCGCAAAAATGCCGAAGAAGCCCTGCAGCACAGCGAACAACGCCTCAAGGTGCTGTTCGAACTCTCGCCGGACGCGATTTTCACCGCCGATGTAGCTACCGGGAAACTGATTGATGCCAACACCGCCGCATGCAACCTGACCGGCTATACTCGTGAAGAAATGCGGCAGATGAACCAGGTGGATTTCAGTCCAGGTGGTTCTCAGGATGTCACATTCTACGATTTCGCACAGGGAAAGTACGAGGAAGCGTCGCCGATTGACGCCAAGCTGCTGTGTAAGGATGGCAAGATCATTCCGATCGAAATCCGTGCCCGGATGATCCAGATTCAAGGCAAGGCACAGATGCTGGCCTCCTTCCGTGACATGTCTGCCCGCTACCGCGAGCAGGAGCTCAACCGCTTCCAGTCCCAGCTGATGAACGCGGTTCACCAAGCCGTGATCGCCACCGACCGCCGGGGACGCATCACCTATTGGAACGGTTACGCCGAGCGCATGTTCGGATGGAAAGCACGTGAGGTGATGGGCAAATTGATCACACGGATCAAGCCTGAAAGGCCACACCCCGGTAAGACCTTCGCCATCACCCGCCACCTGAAGCCCGGCCAGACCTGGTCCGGTGAGGTGACGCTGCAGCGTCGCGACGGAACGGAAATCCCGGTACTCGCAAGCACTTCGCCGGTGTATGACCGGGTCGGCAAGATGATCGGCACCCTCGGCGTCACCACCGACATCACCGGCCGCAAGGAATACGAACGCCAGTTGCAGCAGGCGCGCCAGACCGCAGAAGAAGCGTCCGCCGCAAAGAGCACCTTCCTCGCGAACATGTCGCATGAGATCCGAACCCCGATGAACTCCATCCTCGGGTTCAGCGAACTCTTGTATTCTTCCACCGACGACCCGCAACAGCAGGAATACCTGGATGCTGTCCGTGTCAGCGCGAACTCGCTGATGCAGCTGATCAACGACATTCTCGACCTGTCACGGATCGAAGCCGGCCGGATGCAGATGAATCCGAAACCGGTCCAGATTCGTCCGATGCTCGCCGATATTCGCAACATATTCCAGCAGAATGCGACCAGGAAGGGGCTCGATTTCAACGTCATCGTCGAGGACGCCGTCCCCGATTCCATCATTCTCGACGACATCCGCCTGCGTCAGATTCTGATCAACCTGGTCGGGAATGCGGTCAAATTCACCGAACGCGGGTTTGTCCATGTCAGCCTCCGCACCCAGCCGCACGAGCAGGGCAACGGCTTCATCTCGCTGCAACTGACAGTGACCGACAGCGGTCCCGGCATCCCGGCGAATGAACAGGAAAAGATCTTCCAGGCCTTCGTCCAGGTGGAGAAACAGGACCAGCGCAAGTACGGCGGCACCGGCCTCGGCTTGGCCATCACCCACCGTCTCGTCGACATGATGAACGGGTCCATCATCCTGAACAGCCACCCTGGTGCGGGTGCGACGTTCACCGTCATCCTACCCGACCTGCAGTATCGTACCTCCGGCGAAACGGGCGACCACTTGGCTACGACTGGCAGGCAGGCAATCCACCTCGCACCGGCACGTATCCTGCTGATGGAAGATGAAGTGTTCAACCGGCGGCTGATCCGGGAGTTCCTCAAAGATCAACCCGTCGAAATCGTTGAAGCCGTCAACGGCGCCGAAGGTCTCGCGGAAGCACGCCATCAGCGCCCCGACCTGATCCTGCTCGACCTGCGCATGCCGGTGATGGATGGCTACGAAACCCTGCAGAAGCTCCAGCTGGAGAGCAATCTCTCCGGTATTCCCGTCATCGTGCTCAGCGCCAGCCTGCTCGAACAGGAAGAAAGCCGCGCGCTGGATTCCGGCGCGAAGATGTTCCTGCGCAAACCGCTCTCCCGTCCGCAACTGGTCGAGGCGATGAGCCGTTATCTGCGGACCGTCAACAGCGATCCGGCCTGACATTCCGTACCGGAGCGATTCTCGTAATTCCCCAACCCTTGCCTCTCTGAGAGCACTCCTTTCGGATTTTCATGAAAATTTCGGAGTTTTCCCTTTTGTTTGGCACCCAGAAAAGCTAAATATCGGATTATCCCTGCCTTTGCGCTCACAGGGGCCGGGAACCGGTAGTTGTCGAAGTGTCATCCAAACGGAACGATCACTGGAATGTGGGAAGCATTCCGGGGGATGGGAGACTGATCCCGTCAAGAGGAGGATGTGCCACATGAAACGCATGCAATTTGCTCTGCTGACGATCATGCTGTTGGTCGTCGCGACAAACGCCGTCTTCGCGGAAGTCGATCCGGTCTGGCCGGAACCCTTTGAAGTTACCTTCAATGTTGACCTCAACTGCGCAGCCTTCAACGGCGACTTCAACCGTACCACCGACCAGGTTGTTGTTACCGGCAACTACCCCGAACTGGGCGACATGAGCGGCTATGTCGTGCTCGCCGAGTACGAGGAATCCGGCCTTTTCTCCGGACTCGTCCAAATTGAAGAGCTCTACATCGGGGAAGAGCTGGAATACAAGTACGGGATCGTGCACGACAACACCGTGTACTGGGATGATACCCTCTACACCTACACCCCGATCGGTTCCGAACCCGACAACGACAACAACGGCTACTTCGAGCTGACCCTGCCGCTTGTCACCTACGGCGGCGAGGCGCTGTGCGAAAACCTCACCCTGTTCGTCACACCCGGCTGCTGGCCGGTCATTGGCGCCCAGGGCGGCTATATCCTGATTAACGCCAGCGTTGAACACAGCTACCCGGCCCCGGTCACCGTCGACATCTGGACCGAAGTCGAAATGCCGAACGGCAACACCAAGACGCTGGACGCGTGGACCCTGACCGTACCGCCGAACACGCTGTTCGAACGCCAGTATGCGCGCTACGTGCCGCCGAACGCTCCGGAAGGTGACTACATCTTCCACATGTACGCCGGTGTGCAGCCGGAAACGGTGATGAGCGCGGACGGCTTCGGCTTCGTCAAGGAAGCCCCGACCACCCCGGCGGCGGACAGTGACGGCGACCTTGTCAGCGCCAACCTGCCGACCGAATTCGGCATCGGCTCGGTCTACCCGAACCCGTTCAACCCGACCACAACCGTCGCGGTGAACCTGCCGGAAACGGCGCAGCTGAACGTGTCGGTGTACAACGTGCAGGGCCAGCTGGTCGAGACCCTGGCGGATGGGTTCACCAACGCCGGCAGCCACAACCTCGTCTTCAACGGCGCGAACCTGCCGAGCGGACTGTATCTCGTGCGCGCGACGGTTCCCGGCCAGATGGACGAAGTCCGGCGTGTCACGCTGCTGAAGTAAACGAGCGATCAACCTGCGGATTCTCTGGGCGAGGACGTCCATGAAGGGGGGGATCTGCCGGGTTTCAGCGGCGAAGTGGGGGCTGTGGCCGCGCTGGGAAACGGTCTGATGGACTCAGGGTCCGGCAACCCTTGGGTTGCGGAACGGAAATCAGACCAGATGTTCCTACAATCCCTTCGTTGTGAAGGTGCCCTTGCATCACCTCACAAAACTGTGTGCGCACTGCGCATGCTGTCAGGAGACGCGAGTGGGGATGGATTCTTCGGGATCCATCCCCTTCGTTTTTATCAGCCACGCCTACGTTTATCAGCCATGTCCTCGGGCTTCAGCCCGGAACCATAAACCGGGGACAGACGGTAGTATTTTTGTTCCATATTTCACAATTAATCTACCGTCTGTCCCCAGTTTAGGCTCCTTCGTTATTATCAGCCACGCCTACGTTTATCAGCCATGCCCTCGGGCTTCAGCCCGGGATTCGCAAACCTCCAAGCACTCACCGTCCTCACGCCCTCGGACTTTAGTCCGGGATTATCCGCCGTCGGATCAGCCGCGGTAGCAAACAGAAGCTCCCGCAGGCATCGGGGATGGTCTACAGTTTCATCACCCGCGATAGCCGTCACAAACAGACGTGACGGACAATCACGGGCACCAACCGACGCGGTCACGTCCTGACTGTCAACCCATTTCAGGACGAGATGTGAGATACTCATCCACTCACCCAATGTCTCACATCTCACATCCGCCTTTTACTCTCATCTCACATCTCATATCTCATATCTGTCTTTTACTCATCCCTCGCCGCTCAGACCCGATAAACCGAAACATTCCGCCCGCTGGAGCGTATCTTCTCCGAGTCCGACCAACGTAACGAGCGAGCCGAGATCCGAGTCTGATGTTCAACCGCCGGCCCAACGCCGCAAGCGACCACACAACACCCGAGTGACCGTGTGATTCCGACGTTGCAGCACATCCCCCGTTTTCTGCGCTCCCTGCGCGCCCGTCAAAAGGGCGTCTGGGTTCTCTCCGCGCTGCTCGTGGCTGTCACCCTCGCGTTGCTCGTGTACGCCGGCGTGCTCGTCGCCGAAGCGATCGCGTGGTTCGATCCGGCGACACGTACCCCGCTCGCAAACACTCTGACCGGCGTCTTGCTGCTGCTCGCGGTTGGTTTCGCAGGGTTCACGTTGCGGCAGTTTCTTTTGCGCAACACACCCGGCGACGACCGTCTCGCGCATGTTGTCTGGGATCGGGACGAAGACATCCGTGACCGCGTCCTGGACGCCCTCGACCTCGCGAACAACCCGGACCCGAACTCGAGCGAAGCTCTCCGCGCCGCCGCACTATCGCAATCCGACCGTCTCGCCGATGGGCTGGACCCGCGCCCGTTTGTCGACCGCAACCCGTTAGTTCAAACGACCCGCGTCGCGCTGGTCGTGCTCGGAGTGTTGATTGTCACCTTCGCCATCGGACGTGGCAACCTGCTCGACGCCGCCACCCGCATCGCGAACCCCGGCGCGCGTTACATCAAGCCGGGCACCACGTTCCTGACCATGGACGCGCCCGACTCGCTGCGCATCATTCAGGGCGATACGCTCCGCATCGCGACCCTCGCGGAACACACCCGGCCGCGGTTCGTCGACCTCATTCTCGACGAAGGCGCGGGCACGGAGCAAATCGTTCGCATGAGCCCCGACCCGGCTGACACCATGCGGTTCGTCGCCGCAGTGCCGGGCTTGAAACGGGATGTTACCCTCTGGGCACGATCTGGCCGCAAAACCGGCAGCGATTCGGTGCAGGTGCATGTCACCCGCCGGCCACGCATCGCTCGGCTCAATGTGACCGTGCAGCCGCCACGCTACACCGGCCTCGATCCGGTCAACCTGCCCGAAGGTGTCGGCGACCTGACCGCTCTGCCCGGCAGCCGGGTGGCGGTTACGATGAACGCCAGCCGTCCGCTCGCAAACGCCAACCTGTTGCTGCAGCCGTCGTACCGCGACACACCGGACACATTCGCGCTGGAACTGGCCGGACGCGAAGCCACCGGCGCTTTCCGGCTGCGGTCGGAGGGCACGTGGTGGCTGGAGTTCATGGCGACCGACAGCATCGCCGCGGACGATCCGATCGTCTGGGCGCTGGGCACCGCCGAGGATTTGAATCCGCGCGTGCAGATTCACAGCCCGGATGATGGCGCGTTGATCCCGGAAGCCCTGGTCGTACCCCTCGCGGTCAGCGCCGACGACGATTACGGCATCTCCCGCATGCGGCTACGCTATCGCATCCACACCGAGGTATTCGACGCCGATTCGGTCTCCGAGGATGAGTATGCCGGCTACGACCTGCCGATGGAACAGGTCGCGCCGGGCCAGGCGATTGTCGCCATGCGCTGGTCGCTGTACGATCTGCCGCTGCTGCCGACCGACGAGGTCCATTACTTCGTCGAGGTGTGGGATAACGATACGTGGTCCGGGCCGAAACGTGTCCGCTCCGAGCTGCGCCGGTTGGTGTTCCCGTCCGTCGAGGAGCTGTATGCCATTACCGACGAGCAGGAAGAGAACGCCGGGGATGAACTGGCGAAAGCGTACGAGCAGGCTGAACGCACCCGTCAGAAGCTGGAGGAAACCCTCACCCGGCTGAAATCCAACCCGGAAGAGATGTCGTGGGATGAAGCGCGCGCATTGCAGCAAACGCTGGACGAGCAGGAGCAGGCGCTGCAGCAGATGCAGAATGTCGCCGAATCCCTCGAGCAGATGCGGCAGCAGGCCAGTGAGCACAACCTGATGAGCGAGGAGCTGCTCGAAAAGTACAAGCAGATGCAGGAGTTGCTGGAAGAGATCGCCACGCCGGAAATGCGCGAAGCGATGGAGAAAATGCGCGAGGCGATGGAAAATCTCGACGGCGAGCAGATGCGTGAAGCCCTCGAGGAACTGCTGCAGAACCAGGAACAACTGCTCGAAAATATCGACCGCAACCTCGCCATCCTCGAGCAGCTGAAGATGGAACGCCAGCTGGACGAACTCGCCACCCGTGCAGAGGATCTCGCCGAACGGCAGGAACAACTCAGCGAGCAGCTTGATACCGCCGCGCCGGAAGAGATGGACCGTCTCGCGCAGGAGCAGGAGTCGATCGAGGAACAGGCTGAACAGCTCGCCGAAGATGTCGAACAGGCCGGCGAAGAGATGGCGGAGATGAACGAGGAGACCGCCGATTCGTTGAGCCAGATCTCCGAGGAAATGCAGAGCGAGGCGTTCCAGCAGCCAATGCAACAATCCGCCGGATCAATGATGGACGGTCAGCGCCAGGAGGCGAAAAAGTCCAGCAAGGAGGCGGAGGAGAACATGAAGAAAATGGCGATGCGTCTGCGCATGCAGCAGCAGCAGATGGTCGCCCAGAACAAGCAGGATCTGGCGGACGAGATGAGCCGCGTGTTTGACGCGATCCTGATCATCTCCCGTCACCAGGAAGAGTTACGAGAACAGAGCCGTACCCTCGGTGTCGCCAGCCCACGCTACCGTGAGCTCGCCGCCGACCAGGAAGGCTTGATTACCGGAATGGGCGCCGTCGACCGTGCGGTCGGCGAATTGATGAAGAAATCGTTCTTCGTCGGCGCGAAAATCGCTGGCAACCTGACCCGTGCCCGCGCGTTCATGCAGGAAGCGATCCAACGCTACACCGACCGCCGTCCGCAGGACGTGATGGGCTCACAATCCTCCGCGCTCGCGTTCCTGCACCGCAGCCTACACCAGCTGAACCAGTCGCAGCAGTCGATGATGGCTTCCGGCAGCGGCACCGGCTACCAGGAGATGATGCAGCAGCTGAAGCAGATGGCGCAGCAACAGCAGCAGATTAACCAGTCATCGGGCGGGCAGATGCCAATGCCGATGCCCGGCGGAACCCAGCCCGGCGGCATGAGCCTGAGCCAGGCGGCAGCCCAGCAACGCGCCCTCGCCGAACAGATGCAATCGCTCGAAAGCGGATCACAATCGATGGAGGATATCCTCGGCAGCCTGGACGGCATGGCCGGCGACATGCAGGAAGTCGCGGACGATCTCGAGGACCGGAACGTTACCGAACGCACCCGCCGTCTGCAGCAACGCATCCTGCAACGCCTGCTCGACAGCCAGCGCAGCCTGCAGGAACGTGAACACAGCAAACAACGCCAGGGCGAGCTGGCCGAAGACATCTTCCGTTCCGGCCCGGGCGGGATGCCGGTCGAAACCGAAGATCAGCTCCGCGAACGCCTGCTCAAGGCGCTTGAAGGCGATTACGCACGCGTCTGGCGCGAAACCATCCGTCAATACTACCGCGCCCTCGAACGCGACCGTCAGGCCGATCAACCCACCACGCCACCCGCCGGTTCTTCCGAACAGTAGAGCGCTCACTCCACAACAGGCACTCGCCCCAACCGTCTTACCATGCCCAAGACATTCATGTCTGGGCTCATCCGCAAAACGAATCACACGAGTTCAAGAGCGGTTCAGCTCGTAAAACTTTTCGTTTCTGGACTCTCCAGCACCCATCCTGCGATCAGCGCGTTCATATTAGTAGTGACGAATCATGACACGGTTGACATGTTGGGGGCACTATGAAAACCATCCGCACGGCAATTCTGCTCACCCTGTTTCTGACGCTTTTGTTCTCCAGCTTCACGTTTGCCCAGCCCGCGCCAACCTTGCTGCAGGAATGGGACGGCTTTGCGGCGACTCGCTACGCCGTTGATGGGAACTACGCTTGGGGGATCGTGTTCGACGGCAACCCGTACGGCTACGCGCTCTACCGGCTCGATCTTTCGAGTGACGCGGACGGCGAACTGGTTCTTGACCTGGGAACAACCAGCTGTTTTGGTCTGGCTGCGGAGGACGGCGTCTTGGTGCTTGCCATGGGGGATGAAGGCCTCTACATCCTCAACATCACCGATCCGGATAACCCTGTTTGGCTGACTACCCTGCGCATGCCCGGAAATTCGTTCGATGTCGTGCTTCACGATAGCTACGCCTATGTCGCCAGCAGCTATTCCGGTGTTGTCACCGTCGATATCCGCGATCCCGCCAATCCCACGATCACCAACTACTACATGGCACCGGATGCTGCGGAGGTGAACGACATTCTCCTCGATGAGGGCGACCTGTTCGCCGCTTCCGCTGACTATGGCCTGATCGCGTTCAGCCTGGCCGACCCGGCACATCCGGCAGTTGCGGAAATGCTCCTGATTCCCGACATCACCGGTTCCATCGATCTCGCCATCAGCCGGCCGTGGATCTGCATTACCGAGATGCGTCAATTCGGGTACGATAGCGAATACTACCTGCGGATTATCCCACGCCATGGAACGCACCTTGACGAACCCCTGGTTCATGATCTGGGGACAGCATCAGAAGGCGATTTCGGCGAGGTCGAGTTGGATTCGTCACTCGCCTTCGTGACCGTTGACGATCAGTTTTTCATCCTCGATATCACCCACCCCGAAGAACTGGACACGCTGTATTCCGAGTCCATGTGGAACATGCGCTATCTGCAATTCACCGATGATCTGCTGTATTCTGGCGGCTATCATACCTTCCGCGCTTATTCAATCAGCGAGGGAGATGGTCCCGCAAGCCCCGCGTTCCCGCAGTCAAACACCCACACTCCCGTGCAGCCGATCCAGGCTGCAGCTCCGTTCTCATTGAAACCCGCAGGGCCCGACCGGCAACTCGTGGATGACTGGACCCTTACCGAAATTGCACGGATACAGCTCGGCTCGGATATCCAGATCAAAGATCTTGTCCTGCATGGCAGCACCGTGTACGCGGCCATCCAGGAGATGGACAACCAGCGGCGGATTGCCATTCTCGATCTCGCCGATCCCAATGAACCCGTCCAAGTGGGGAGTATCGCCGAACCCAACCACGATTTCGCGTCGATGACAATCTCCGGCAGCACGATGATCGTTGCGGACGGTGGCACGTTGAAACTGTTCGACCTTACCGACCCGGTAGATCCGGACTACCTCGGTTCCGTGGCGCCGGGAAATACGCTCGTCAGCATTGTCGCCGTGGACGATCTGCTGTACGGCCTGAACTCGGCGTCCAGCTTGTATACGTATGATATTTCCGACCCTTTCACACCGGTGCTGTTACAGTTCTTGAACGAAGCGGGCGAGCATCTCTGCATCAGCCCGGATGGGGCATGGCTGGCGACGCTGGATGAGTATCTATACGGGGCTGATGAATCGAGAACCAGATACCACCTGCTATCGACGGTAGTTACAGGAGATCAGCCGTATCTGGCCAAACGATGGGAAGGAATGAATTCGTCAGAGGGATTTACCTATCGCTCGTTTAGCATCACATCGGGATTCCTGTATTCAGGTCTCAGCATCGGCAACCTCGGTTTATCGCAGGCGACAAACCTGAGTGAACCCTTCTATCCAACAATTCCCCTGGATCTGTTTGAAACGGAAAACATTCCGGGCGGGGCTGTCCAGCATGAGGATTTGCTGGTACTCGAGTTCGGCAACCTGCGGATGTACGATGTCAGCGATCCGGCTACTCCCGAGTTGCTGAATGAGATGCCGAATGTCCCCATAGGCCCGCTCGTGTTGGACTACCCTTATGTGTACGCCGCCGGTGGAAACGAGGTCGCCGTCTACATGCTTGAGCTGACCGCAATCGGCGACAAGCCCAATCCATCCGGCATTCAGCCCCCGGCGTTCTGCCTGGACCCGGCATACCCGAACCCGTTCAACCCGGTCACGACCATCACCGTTACCCTGCCGCAACGGGCAGCCTTGATGGTACAGGTGTTCGACATCCAGGGCCGCACTGTCGCCACCCTCGCGGATGGTTCCTTCGCCGCTGGAACACACGCATTGACCGTTGACGGTTCCACCCTCGCCAGCGGACTCTACTTCGTCCGCGCAACGGTTCCCGGCCAGCTCAACCAGATCCGCAAGATGACGCTCTTGAAGTGACGGACAGCCACAGATGCAAAAGAAGCAAAAGAAGTAACAGATAGTAAAAGACAGGAAAAGACAGGAAAAGACAGGAAAAGACAGGAAAAGACAGGAAAAG
>JAHLLB010000052.1 GCA_020444425.1 bacterium
GTGGCATCTGACTAGCCGGGGGTGTCAACCCCCGGAGAACGAACGTCCCCACCCAATCCCCCCGCGTTGCATTTTTATCCCCGGCGTTGTGTCGTCACCCCGAAGGGGTGGCATCTGACTAGCCGGGGGCGTTAACCCCCGGAGAACGAACGTCCCCACCCAACCCCTCCCGCATCTTCTCACCCCGAAGGGGTGATATCTGAATAGCCGGGGGTGTCAACCCCCGGAGAACAAACGTCCCCACCCAATCCCCCCGCGTTGCATTTTTATCCCCGGCGTTGTGTCGTCACCCCGAAGGGGTGATATCTGAATAGCCGGGGGTGTCAACCCCCGGAGAACGAGCGTCCCACCCCCCCGGCGCAGCATATTCAACTCCTTCGGGGTTGGAACAATCGGACGGCGTGGGAGGGGCCGAACGTTCCCGCCTTCTCCGGGTTGACACCCGGAGCTAGTCAGATTCGGCACCTTCGGCGCCGGGCACCAGCAAGCCCCTCCCCGTTGTATATTGCCAAAGATCTCGAATCCACCGAGGCCCACAATGACACACTCATTCCTGGCATCAACACGTCGCATCCTGCCACACGCACGCCGTTTTTTCGCACCATCACACCGTTTCCTGACATTCGATCGTTTGACCCGTTTCCCAATGGTCCTCTTGCTAATCGCGTCCGCATCTTTCGCCCAGCCTCCCGACACTCTGTGGACGCGAACATGGAACTACCTAACCAGCCACGAGGCAATTGACGCTGTTCGAGCTGTTCCTTCAGGTGGCTACATTGCTACTGGGAGCACACGTTATAACAACATTGTAATTCAGGCTTGGACCGCCCGTCTGGATCAGGACGGCAATGAAATCTGGTTGAACATTGAAGGTGGAGATGCAACTGACGGCGCGACATATATAGAGCCGACCACCGATGGCGGGTTTATCCAATGTGGAGATACCTGGTCCTACCACTCAGGTGTAGGATTCGACGCATTCATTCGAAAGCTTGACGCCAATGGCGAACAGGATTGGGCTCGTGTGTTTGACAGTGGTTCCATAGGTGATCTCTTCTATGCGGTGCGGGAAGTCCCCGCGGGCGGATACATCGCAGTTGGGTATGTCGGCCATTCGAAGATTGTCCGTTTTAGCGCGACTGGCGCTGTCCTGTGGGAATGGGAACATCCAGACCCTCTTGATGCTCCGGAATGGGTGGAACCTACTGCGGACGGTGGCTTCATTGTTCCAACCGAGCATTACAACCAAGACGTACAGACGCGTGTATTTACACTTTATAAGGTTAGTTCTACTGGAAACACACTGTGGCTTGACGACGAAGCCATTATCAACCTTCCGGTCCAGGGAAGAGCGGACTGTGTTCGGGAAAACCGTGATGGATTCTTGTATACCTCTGGAACTCTCCGTGCGCCTGGTGATTCCACGCTTTACGACTTCTACGTCTCAAAACGAAATCCTGACGGTTCAGTGGTCTGGTCACTCTTGATAAACAATCCCGACGCCGGCGAGAATAGTTTCGAAGAGGCAAAGCACCTATCTCTTCTGGCCGATGGAAATGTAGTCGCGGGTGGAAGTAGCCAAAGTCCTACGAATGGATTTCATCTTTGGCTGATGAAGATATCCTCCGATGGTGAGATCAACTGGCTGTACGATCAGACCGAAGGTGAAGTATCCTGTACCGATCAGGGCCGTGACGGTTCGATTATCGCGTCCTGGTATCCGTATTTGCCGGGCGACTACGATTCGCAAGACCTCGCGTTGATGAAGTGGGAACCAGAGACAGAAATCCAGCTTGAACCTGAGGTGACGATCATTCCACCCCAAGGTATGACACTTCACTACGCTGCAGCTGTCAGCAACATCCTCCTCGATCCGACGCCCTTTGACGTTTGGGCAACTGTCACCACACCCGCCGGAAACAGGTTGCAGCTACAGCAAATCACGGTGACACTGCAACCGGGTGGGACATTCTACCGACCCAGTGTCCCGCTCGACATCCCTGCCGCCGCGCCGCCAGGCGAATACACCTACGAACTCCATATCGGCGTCGCACCGCCGGCAATCCCGCCCGGTGGACCCAACGGCAGCCGGACCATGGGGCTGGGCTCGTTTACCTTCACGAAGTTGGATGGGCGGTGAACGATGGGTGGTGAAAGCCTGGTGCCCGTGATTGACCGCCGGTCAGTTTCGGCGGCTATCGCGGGTTATCCGTCATGAAGGGGACATGTGAATGGATCGGGGTCATGGATTCGAAGTGAGAGTGCTGGTTTGATTGAATCCGGGGCTTCGTTGTGATACTGGTCAAGCCGTTCACGTGTCCCCGGTTGACGTGGACTCAGCGGGGACAACTGTGGCGCCGAACCAGACGTCACGCGGCTTCCACGTTGGCCGGCGTTCCAGCGGGCACACACCGATCAAACATATTCGAGCACCACAGATGTCCCCTTTTGGCTCGTTGGTGCCCGTGATTGACCGCCGGTCAGTTTCGGCGGCTATCGCGGGTTATCCGTCATGAAGGGGACATGTGAATGGATCGGGAGTCATGTTTCGAGTGATTCCGTCGATACGATGACAGTGACGGCTTCGCAGCTCAGCCGGCCAAGCCATTCACTTGTCCCCGGAACGGTGAGGTGGGGGACAACTGTGGCGCAAACCGGTACCCTCTCTGTTTCCACCTGATTCAACCAATCCGTTTCCTCACACCAAATCACAGGCAACCATTGCCACAGATGTCCCCCTTCGTTGCAAGCCCATATCCACGAAACTCGACCTGGACAAACACACCAAGCTGCCCCCCCAAGAACCCTCGCACGCGGGCTCACCGAAGCCGAGCCGATGCCTGCGGGCCGGCACACTCTGACCTTCGACGCATCCCACCTGACCAGCGGTTTGTACTATGTCCGTGCGACCGTCCCCGGTCAGTTCGATAGGGTTTACAAGGTTGTGCTGATGAGATAGCTGGAAGGTGAGAGTCTACCGCCCGTTGACCGTGATGTCGCCCCAGCCCAACTTCTGCCGCAGGACCTCGTAAAAGTACCGCCCCGCGAAGTTGACCAGGCACGCATCATTGTCCGCTCGCCGGACCGACACACTACGTCCGCTGCCGACACGAGCCACGTTCTGCCCGTCCACCGTCAACGAGTAATACCCCGCTGGCGAATGTGCCTCGATGCGCACTGTCTTGTCATCCTTGATCACCAATGGACGATTGCTCAATGAGTGCGGGTTCAGCGGCGTCATAATCAAGCCGGCCATGTTCGGTTCGAGCAACGGTCCGCCGGCAGACAGACTGTAGCCGGTGGATCCGGTGGGTGTGGCGAGGATCAAGCCGTCCGCCCGGAAGGTGTTGAGGTATTCTTCGTCTATGCTGCTGCGGATTTTGATCAGCCGGCCATAATCCGCCTTGTCGACGACGACATCGTTGAGCGCACGCCACGGGCCGCCGTGGTCGCCGCTGTCGACCATGACCTCGAGAATCATCCGCCGCTCGATCGACCATTTCCGCGCAAGCAATTGTTCCGTGCGCTGAAACAGCTCCTGCGAACCGACTTCGGTGAGATAACCCAACCCGCCGAGATTAACCCCGAGGACCGGGGTTTCCAACCCACCCAAGCGGTTGACCGTGTTCAGCAATGTGCCGTCCCCACCGAAACTGAGCACGATGTCCACGTGCTTGCCCAACTCCTCCGGCGGGTAAAACGTGCGCTGGCCAAGGTTGTCGACCTCGCGCAGCTCGTCCGAAATCGCACAGTCCACCCCACGGTCATCCAGCCAGCGCAAATACTCCGGCAAAACGACGTGCAGCATTTCCTTATGACGGTTTCCGGCGAGACCGAGGATCATGGGGGCCATCCAGTGGTTTGATGTCGCTGGAATGTAGGCATTGCCAGCCGAGATGTCGTGCTCAACCCGCACCCGAGAGCGCTCCGGGTCTCATTCACCAAAAACGCCGGATCTCGCTGAGAAGTGGGTATTTATCGCCGGCTGGCGAAAAGCCGCATCAGAGGAGTGCGCGAGAGCTCGCCGGATTGACCGAACTTCTTGTTGAGATGACAGACTGGCTGAAACACACTATTGTCACTATATCAGGTTTATGTGATGAGAAGTTACTTACTTTTATTATATTTTGTATTTTACACCGAATACGGAGTACGACATGGAAGGGTAAATCACGTAAAATGAGGAGTACTGACAGGTTACTACAGGAGGATCAACGACCGAGGGAAGAGGGGTCTATCAGTTGCCGTTCGCCGTCTGCAAGCAGTTTCTCAACCTTGACCTGAGCCGCTTCGAGAGTGGAGCGACAACGGGTCAGGGCCTTTTGGCCCTCTTCGAATAATTTCAGGTTTTCTTCAAGAGGAAGTCCGCCCTCTTCCAATTTCGAAACAATGGACTCAAGGCGTTCCAGTTCGCGCTCAAACTTAGGCTGTGCCGTCACTTCGCCAGTCTGCGCCATCACTCTTCTCCCTGTCGAGACGTGCAGAATATTCTTCCAAAACTGAGCGAGGAGAAAATGGTCATAAAACTTAGCCTCTCGCCACTCTTTTTGAGGATTTCGAGCTCTTTCCGGCTCTGACCTTCTCAACCCTCGCATCCGCCTCGCCGCGGGCAAATCGGATCGAAATTTCCTGCCCTTCGATCAGCTCTGCGGAATCTTGAATGACCCAATCTTCGCTCTGTACCACGGCATAGCCACGGTCCAGCACTCCGAGCGGCGACAACGCGTTCAACCGTTCACCCAGCCGCTCGACACGGCTGTCCCGATCTTTCAGCAGTTGAGTGATGGCTCTCCGAGCTCGTGACTCGGCGTCATCCACCTGCTGCATCCACTGACGGAGTTGATCGGGGAATCGTCTCAACCCGTACCCGCCTGCGGCGCGGTCGAGCCGTTGCTGGTAGCGTTCCATCACCTGACGGATCGCGCGCACCAGCCGGTGTCCGCCAGTGTCGACACGGTGCTTGAGGTCCATCCGGTCAGGGGTGGCGGACTCGGCGGCACCGGTCGGGGTTGGCGCACGGTAGTCCGCCGCGAAATCGGTCAGCGTGGTATCGGTTTCATGACCCACGCCGCTGATGATCGGGATGGTACTGTCCGCCACCGCACGGACGAGCACTTCTTCGTTGAACGCCCACAGGTCTTCCAACGAACCACCGCCACGCGCGACGATGAGCACATCCGGCCGTTCCTCATCCGGCATCGCGTTGAAGCTGGCAATGCCCCGCGCTACTTCTTCCGCCGCGCCATCGCCCTGCACTTTCACCGGCAGCAGGGTGACGGTCAAGCCGAACCCGCGACGTGCCAGGGTGACCAGCACATCTCGGACTGCCGCGCCGCTGGCCGATGTGAGCACACCGATCTTCGCCGGCATTTTCGGAATGGGGCGTTTGTGTTCAGCGTCGAACAAACCTTCCGCCAGCAAACGCGCTTTCAACTGTTCAAATTCGAGCGCGAGCGCACCCATCCCAGCCGGTTGCATCGCTTCGATGTTGAACTGGTAGCTGCCACCTTTTTCGTAGACGGTGATGCGTCCGTAGGCGAGCACATCAAGCCCGCTCTCGGGGGTAAATTCGAGACGGGCGGCGGAGGTTCGCCACATCACGCCACGCAGAGTGGCGCCGGCGTCCTTAAACGTCAGGTAAATATGCCCGCTACGGTGCAGCACGACGTCCGACAGCTCAGCACGCAGCCACATCGGTCCAAACGCGGACTCCAGCGTCTGCTTGATCTGCCGGGTCAGGTCACTGACCCCGTAAACGTGGTCGGCCTGGTTCATCGGCACCGTCTCGGGTTGCCTGAGCGGCGGGGAAACACAATCCAGTCACGAAGAAGCAGAGGTGTACCGATTCAAAAACGAGCGGCCCATACGCGGGCCGCTCGTTGAAATCGACACACTTCAGCGATTCGACCTACTACTTCTTCTTCTTGTGACGGTCGCGCTTTCTTCTCTTTTTCCGCTTATGAGTGCGGATCTTTTGCAGTTTTCTCTTGCGTCCGGAAGGCACAAGCTCTCCTGGTGCAACTCGTTGGCATAGTCCACCGGGACCATGCCCGGCTTTCAATTGTCGAGCAGGGAAGGTAAGCGAATGAGACACGGTCAACAAGGGCTCGTGCCTCACCTTCTCCAAACAGTAGAGGTTTTGCTCGAAAAACCTTACTTGTTAAGCCGCGCCTTCAGCTTTTCGGAAGGACGGAAGACCGGAGCCAGTTTCGCCGGAACTCGGATACGCTGACCTGTCTGCGGGTTGATGGCATCACGCTCCGCCCGCTGCTCGACCTTGAAGGTACCGAAACCACGGATTTCGACATGCCCACCGTTCACCAATTCAGTGCTAATGCCTTCCAACACTCCCTCAACCACCGCAGCCACCTCAACCTGAGTGAGACCCGTACCGGCAGCGACGCGAGAGACAAGATCAGCCTTGTTCATCGTGTAGACTCCGCTTTCCACAAATACTTGAACGAACTATGACCCTGGACGCGCTCAGTGGCACGCCCCAACAAGTTATCCAAAAGGAGATCAACCCAATCCAACTCACTTCGCCGGTATGGCCGGACAAGTACCGGTTCTCCTTCAATTCCAGCCATTTGCGCGGCTAAGCGAACGGCAAGGTACTGATCTCCAAGAATGTCCACAAGCCCATGCTCCACTGCCTGTGTACCCGTGAACACACGGCCATCAGCGACACTTTCGACGTCGGCACGTTCCAAGCCTCGCTCGTCAATCACGACGTCGACAAACTCACGGAAGGCGTCGTCGATATATCCTTGGAAATACCGACGTTCAGCCTCGGTCAACTGACGGCTGGGGTTGCCCGCATCTTTATACTCGCCCGACTTGACAACTTCGGTCTGCAAGCCAACTTTTTCAAACAAGCCCTCCACGAGCAACAGCTCCATGATTACTCCAATGGAGCCTGTCGTGGTGCCGGGATTGGCGACAATGCTGTCGGCGCCCAACGCTGCGTAGTACGCTCCGCTTGCCGCGACATTTCCCATTGACGCGATCACGGGCTTCTCGTCACTCGCCCGCTTCACCGCTTCATACAATTCCTGCGATGCGGCAACCGCCCCACCGGGACTGTCCAACCGGATTACGATCGCCTTGATGCGGTCGTTCTCGCGGAACTCGTCGATCTCGTTGACCCATTTGCGTGCGTCGTAAATCGGACCGACAACATCCACCAGGCCGACACGCTCGCCAAAGCCCACCGTTTCCTCAACACTGCGAAACGGGCCCCAGCTGCCAGCCAGCACCAGCACCAACGCGACGATGCTGCCGAGGATGACGATCAGGACAATCAGGTCCGAACGACGGCGAGAGCTCATCCGTTCCGTCCTCCAGCAGTGCGTCGGATGACCAGTTTTTCGCCCGGCTTCAGGCCGCGCGCGTCACGGATGTTGTTCCACGACTTCAAGTCATTCACCGAGACGTCGAACTGTTTCGCGATCTCCCAAAGCGTGTCGCCTTTACGCACGAGGTAGACAGTTTCGCTCTCGTCCGCACTCGCCGTTGTCGACGCCAACGCCTGCGATTCCGGAACCTTCAAAACTTGCCCGGGACGGATCATGCTACGGCTGTTGAGCCCGTTCAGCGAACGAAGCTGCGAGACCGTAATCCCGCTCGCCATCGCGATATCCCACAGCGTATCTCCGGAACGTACCCTGTATTCACGCGTGCCGCCGGTCGCGGTTCCTGCCTGTTCTCCGCTTTCCGGCGCGGGTTGCACCGCCTGGGTTGATCCAGACGAACCGGAAGCCGAAGCCACTGCGGCGTTCGCGTCGCCGACGATCAGCTTCTGGCCGGGATGGATCACGCTGCGTGTGCTCAGCCCGTTCCACGCCAGCACCTTGCTCAGGCCAACACTGTGACGATCAGCAATCTCGGTCAACGTGTCGCCGCTGCGCACGGTGTAGACCGGGCGTCCGGACGGATCGGTGCGGTCTGCGGTCGCGGTGATTTTGCTCGCGGCAGGCTTGGTGCCGCCGTAAACCACCAGCTTCTGCCCGGGCCGGATCGTGCTGTACTTGCTCAGCCCGTTCCACGCCAGCAACCGTGACAGGCCAACGCCCTGACGTTCGGCGATCTGGGACAGGGTGTCCCCGCGCCGGACGATGTACACCCGCGACTCGTCGTCACCACCGTAATCCGAACGGCCGGCGAAGCCTTGCGAACTCTCGGGACCGATCGGAATCATCAACGTCTGGCCCGCGCGAATGCGGTTCGGATTTCTCAGCTTGTTCTCGGCAACGTCCATAATCGCGCGCATCGAAGTGCCATACCGCCGCGCGATGGTCGACAACGCCTCGCCCGAACGCACAGTGTGCCGGACCCAGGAGGTCTTCTTGGACGGCGGCACGGTCGCCAGCGCATCGTCAAACCGATCCGCATGACCATCCGGCAGATACAGCACGATGTTCTTGCGGTCAGGCGGCGTGCACCAGCGGCGAATCGCCGGGTTCAGATTCTTGAACTCGGAACGGCTGATGTCGAGCGCGTCCGCCAACGCATCCATGTCCACCGCCTGGCTGATGTACACCGTGTCACGCGGGGCCATCTCGCGGAAGGTCGGGCTTGTAAAGCCGTATTGCTCCGGGTTTTTCGCGATCTGACGGGCGGCGAGGAAGGTCGGAACGTAATTTCGTGTCTGACGCGGCAGCCGGCTCAGTTCCCAGAAATCCCGGGAGTTCGACCGGCGAATCTCACGGTTCACCCGCCCCTCGCCGCAGTTGTACGCGGCCAGCGCGAGGTACCAGTCCCCAAGGTGTTCATAGAGCTGCCGCAAGTAGCGGCTGGCGGCGTGTGTCGCCAGTTCCGGGTCGCGGCGTTCGTCGTACCACCAGTCGATCTCGAGATCGAAAATCTTGCCCGTCGAAGAAATAAACTGCCACGGTCCGACGGCGGCCGCATAACTGTGCGCGTCATGACGGAAACCCGACTCGATCATCGCGAGGTAGACGAGATCCTCCGGGACACCGTGCTCGCGCAGAATCGGCAGCATGCGCGGTATCATCTCTTCCGCACGCTGCAGCCAGACTTCCATCGCCTCCCGGCCACGCTGCTTCTCGGTGAAGTAGGTGATCACATTATCAACCTTGCGGTGGTCATAATGTGGAATATCGGGGAGCTGGTTTTCGTGTTGGATGGTCGTGTCGAGAACGACTTCAAAGGTGTCGAGTGTGAGTTCCTGGATCAGGCTGTCCGGATCGCTGAGCGCATCCTCGGATGTCACCAGCGAGCTTAACCCTTCAGACGTCGCAACGAGGTCGCCGCTGATCGCGCCGAAACGGTCAACATACAGGTTCGACCAGGAGGCCAGCGAATCGACCACAACCGGGCGCGCGCGTTCCGGCACAGCGAGCAGGATTTCCTGCAACGCAAGGATCGCGTTCATCATCTGCTCTTCGGCTGCCGAGGAGTCACCACGGGCAAGAGAATGCTCCGCTGACTGCATCCACCGTGGGGTCTGCTCGAGGACTTCTTCCGCCGTCATATCCGCATACACAACCTGCCGCAACGAATCGTCCGCCGTCATCTGATCATCGCTCGCGCCGCTCCACTGGCCAAGCGTGGAACAACCCGCAACCGCAAGCACGATAAACACCGTCAAGATCGGCAGGTACGCAAATCGAACGTGAACCGTCCGCGTTATGTCACTCATCGAGGAAACTCCTCAGTACTTACATTTAGACGCTCAAAACTAACAGAATTTAGGAGAATACGCAAGCCTTCACCGAAACTTCTTTCCGGGCTCGTTGTTCCGCTGCTTCCCGCGCCGTACTTTGCCCGGATGAACATTCAACGCCGCCGTGCCCTGCTCCTGTTGCTCCCCACGCTCACCCTGCTGCTCGGGGGCTGCGTGACGCACACCCTGTTGATCACACTCACCGGAGAGTCACCCGAGATCACCTGGGGGATTGAAGGTGACTCGCTGGACGTCTTCGACAATCGCATACAGCTGCCCGGAAACGGCTGGGCTCAGCTGGAACATAAAGTCGGGGAAGACAGCAGCGGGAATCTCGTCGGCAGTCTTCTGTATCAGGCCCGGACTGTCGTGAATCTGCCGCATCCGATTTCCCCGATGGGGGAAACCGGCCTGGTCGATGTGCGGCGAGACGACGGCTGGTTCTATGACGTTACAACCGTTACGGTCACATTTCCAAGCTGGAAAGCACCCGAGCGGTACGGAGATCCCGACGCTCATGTTCCCACCGAGATCCTCGCACTCGAGGAGAGTGGCCTGGATACGACGTTGACACCCGAGGGCGAAGAGGAGTTACATCGGATCAAAGCTCGCGCCGGACAACTGTGGACTGTCGACCGTTACCTGCGGCAGATGGAACGCCTGGTCACCAGCGAACTTGGCGCGGACGCAGACAGCACGGTCGTGCGCGACGCGGTCTCCCGGTTCGCGCCCGTTGTCCGAGCGTATGTCATGAGCCTGCAGGGCGACGCGATGGATCCAGTCGATCCGCAGGATGTCAGCCTCGAATGGTATCCGGAATTGCGTGAGTCGATGATCACCGCCGCGTCCGAAGTGACCGGGCTGCCCGTAGAGACAATGGCTGCCGCCGCCGATTCGCTGGACGAAGAGTACAAACGCTGGGTTGACCTTGAGGACGATACCGTGCAACTCGCACTGGTGATGCCCGACGCCCAGTACCGCCGCCTCGCACCCGATCCGGATGAAGTAAGCGGCGATACGCTGGTGTGGAACGTCGAGCGTGAACGAGTCGCCGACCAGCAGCTTCAGATCGTCGCGGCCGGTTATACCTTCTCGCTGCTACCCATCGCTTTGGCCGGACTGTTGATCGGCGGGGTCGCCGGACTCATCGTGCGGCTGTCGAAACGCAAACGCTAACCCTTCACGATACCCAAAACCGATGACAGCCAACGACCTGCAGACCCTGACCGCCCGAGTGATTGAGCTCGTGCGCGAGGTCGGGGAGTATGTGCGCGGCGAACGTGAACGCGTGCAAGCGTCCGAAATCGAGATCAAGGGCCAGGGGGATTACGTATCCCGTGTCGATCGTGAATCCGAGGACCGACTTCGTACCGGGCTGACCGCAATGCTGCCGGGCAGCACCTTCATGGGCGAAGAAGACAGCCCGGATGCACGTGGCGGCGACTGGCGCTGGATTGTCGACCCCATCGACGGCACCGCGAACTACCTCGCCGGACTGCCAACATGGTCGATCTCGGTCGCGCTCGAAGACCGTCGTGAAAATCCGGATTTCTTCGGTCCGTTGACCCTCGGCGTTGTCGCCGAACCCGCGTTGAACGTCATCTATGATGCGTGGCGAGGTGGTGGTGCGCGCAAGAACGGGGACCCGATCCACGTCAGCGCCGACCGGCCTCTCGAACACGGCATCGTCGCTACCGCCTTCCCCTTCCGCCGCCGGCAGAAACTGGAAGACTATCTCAAGCTGTTCACCGAGATCTATCCGCTCGTGTCGGATTTCCGGCGCATCGGGTCCGCCGCTGCCGACCTCTGCTGGGTCGCGGATGGCACCTTCGACGGCTATTTCGAGATGGGGCTGAAGCCGTGGGATGTGGCCGCCGGAGCGTTAATCATCGAGGAAGCGGGCGGCAAGATCAGTGACTGGTGGGGCAAACCGGTGTGCGAAACCGGATGGACTGTCACCGGAAACGCGCACGCCTACGACACCCTGCGCGCCATCATCGACAAGCACAACTTCACCCGTCCGGAAATCCTGTTCCATTAAGCAGACACCTGCATCATGAATCTCATCCTGCCCAACCAGACTCTGCGGCCGGTGATGGTCGTCAGCCTCGACGGCACACCGTTCAGCCTGATCCAGCAACGCGCAGAGCAGACCGGGTCGATCTGGCCACGGTTGCTCGAGCACGGCACGATGCGCCGGATCCGGTCGAGCCGGCCGGAGATGTCGAGCGTGGCGTGGGCATCGTACCTGACCGGCGCCAACCCCGGCGAGCACGGCGTGTTCGGCTTCGTCGAGCCGGAACTCTCGCCACGTCCCCGGCTGATCTATCCGAATGGGGCGAGCTTGCGTGTGCCGACCATCCTGCAGCGGGTGCATGACAGCGGCGGAACCGTGGTCTCAATCAACGTGCCGATGACCGAACCGCCGGCGCCGTTACGCGGCGTGACCATCGGCGGCTTTCTCGGCATCGATCTGCCGGGGAATGTGCATCCAACCGAGCTGGAAGCCGAGTTGCGCCGCGACGGGTACGTTGTCGATGTCGAACCGGCGCTGGCGTACGAGAACCGCGACCGATTCCTCGACGCGCTCGATGCCGCGCTCGACGCCCGCCTGCGTGCTGCGCGACGGTTCGCGCTGGAAACGCCGTGGGATTTCTTCCACCTGCATATCATGGAAACCGACCGGCTGTTCCACTTCTTCTGGGATGAACCCGCGTTCGCCGACAGGTTCAACGCGCTGCTCGCCAAATGCGAAGCGGCGGCCGCTGAATTTGCAGAGCTCGCGCAGCAACGGGGGGCGGCCTTTGTCACCCTCTCCGACCACGGTTTCACCCGCGCCCGGAGGATCGTGTTCATCAACGCACTACTGGAAAAAGCCGGGCTGCTGGCGTATGCCGGAGACAGACCGTCGTTCGAGACGATTCAGCCCACATCGGCCGCCTGCGCGCTCGCGCCGGGACGGGTGTTCCTGCGTCTTGTACCAGGGCCGGAACGGGACCAGTTGCGCGATAATCTGGCGGCAACGATCCGTGAGGTGCGCGATCCGTTGACCGGGGAACACCCATTCGCGAGTGTCGATACACGGGAAGAGCTGTACACCGGGCCATATGTGGACCGTGCCGCCGACCTGATTCTATTGCCAACGGTGGGCTACGACATCAAGGCTGATTTCGGTGCGCCGCGAGTGTTCGAAACACCGTCGGTGCTGGTCGGGACACACACCTACGATGACGCCTATTTCTACTCGGATCAGGGTTCGGTCGTGGAGTGGAGCGATGGCGAGCAAAACATCGCGGACGCCGGTCAGGAAGTGATGCAACTGCTCGGGGTGTGAGGTACGAGATTTGAGATGTGAGATTTGAGATGTGAGATGTGAGATGCGAGATGCGAGTGGATCCATTACCAAGGACTTACGTCCGTGGTAATGGAAAGTGGTGACGGGAATCAGAACACCTGCTTCAACAGCTCCCGCAATTCGGCGAGAATCATCCCAGTCGCACCCCAGATGCGGTGTTCGCCCAGCTCAAATAGCGGCACCCGGCGAATGCGAGTCCGTCCCGCCATCACATCGCCTTCCCGGCGTGCATCGTCCGCCAGCAACTCCGCCACCGGCATGAACAGGATGTCCTCGACTTCACGGGGATCCGGTGTCAACGAGACATCATCCCCGGTGATCCCGACGAACGGGTGGATCAGGTGATGGCTGACAGGTACCGGCAACGGGGTCAGTTTACCGACCAGCTCAACCGCTCCGGCCGGTAGTCCGATCTCTTCTTCGCTTTCACGCAACGCGCAGGCATCCAGCTCCTCGCCTTCTTCCAGGCGTCCACCAGGCAGTCCGATCTGGCCGCTGTGGACATATTCATCCACCACGCGCACAATCAACGGGAATCCCCATACTCCCTCACGCTGATGCAACGCGACCAGAACAGCCGCGTGGCGGTAACGTGAGTCGTCAACGTCGAGACGCCGGCCTTCGGGCGCGAGAGCGAGCTGAGCCTTGGTGCCGGGCAGAGTATCGGTGAGCAACAGGGTAAGCTTCGTGCTGATGGTTTCGTGCGTCATCGGACCATTCATCGCAATGCAAGTGTTGGCCTATCATACAACCACGCAGGGGTCTCGAGGCAAGAAGCTCATTCAGAACGCTCCCGAACGAGAGGTAACACACGCCCTGACCCCTAAGCTAACTAAGGTTAGCGAACTTATATGAGGTGATTCAACCGGGTGAAATTTTCACCCCCTGAGTTTTCATTGACAGGAATGCCTCGCCCAATGCGAAGTAAAGAGCTGAAATCCGCTAATGGAGCCGATCACGGAGAAAACCGGCTGGGAACCTGCAAAAGTTGGCTCCTACGTCTCCCCCCTTGCATCCGAGTTTCTGAGGTTTAACTTTTCACTGAGTCAACACCGCGCAGTTCTTTGCGAACCGAGTCCTGAGAGTCATTTCTGCTAAGTATTTCGAGGATTCGGAGAAAAATCTCACGTATTCAAGTTTTTGCATTTTTCAGGGAGCCGGGCGGGCTCTATATTGCGGGGCAGGGAAACCATGGGGCGGAGATGACATCGGACACTTCCACGTTGCCGATCGAAGGGGATGTGCTAAAGTTGGCCGAAAAATACTCAAGGAATAGCGAACTGATCAGCGAAGAGCAGCTCTCCGCACTCGTCAAGCTGTTCGAAGAATTCAACCAGGCCTCTTCCGCGATCAGTGAGAGTTACCGTGCCCTGGAAAAACGGCTCGCTGATCTGAGCGAGCGGTTGGAAAGCCAGGAGCACCTTCTTTCGCGTACCCAGGGATTCCTCTCCAGCATTCTCGCCCATATCCCTGTCGGCATCATTGTGCTTGATCTTGATGGCCGGATTAATCTCGTCAACGAAGAGGCACAACGGCTCACCGGCATCCGTGCAGCGGACGCCGTCGGCAGCCCCTACGGCGACATCTTCCCGTGCGACATCAACGTCGCCGATTCCGCCCTGTTTACCCTTGTCAACGGCCCGCAAATCGACCCGCGTGAACGGTCGTACAAGTCCGCCGAAGGCGAAACCAACCCGGTTCGCTTCTCGACCAACTGGGTCTACGGCAAGGACGGAAAGCGTATCGGCGTGCTCGAAATGCTGGAAGATTTGAGCCCGGTGAAGGATCTGCACGAACAGATGCGGCGCCGCTCTGACCTCGCGACGTTAGGTGAAATGTCGGCGCAGGTCGCCCATGAGCTGCGTAACCCACTCGCCGGCGTGCAGGGCTTCGCCCAGTTCCTGCTCGAGGATATCGAGGAAGAGCATGCCGCCCGCCGGACCGTGGAAAAGATTGTCGGTGGTGTGCGTGACATCGAACGCATCGCCAGCCGTCTGCTCGAATACACCCGCCCGCTGTCGCCATGCTTCTCCGAGGTCGACATGATCGACCTGCTGCGCAACGAAGCCGAACTGATTCACTCTGAAATCAGTGCGGGGAATCGCGACATTGATGTGCAGCTGATGGTGCCGAAGGAACGGGTAATGGTCGACTGCGACAGCAGCCTGATCAAGCAGGTGGTGTTGAATCTGCTCAAGAACGCGTGTTCCGCAATTGATACCGAGGGTACGGTCAAGCTCGGACTGCGCTGGAATTTGCTGCGCAACCGGGTCAACGTCTTCGTCGAAGATGACGGCACCGGTATCGCGGAAGAAAACCTCGACAAGATCTTCAATCCCTTCTTCACGACCCGCACCAAGGGTACCGGCCTCGGTCTCGCGATGGTGAAAAAGATCGTCGATTCGCACGACGGTGTGATCACGGTCCGCTCCGCATCCAAGCAGGGCGCGAGGTTTGATTTCGAATTGCCCATCCGGAGGTAGTTTATGGCGGGTTCACGGGTCCTCGTTGTCGATGACGAAGAACTGGTGCGGGATTTTCTCGCCGAAGCGATCCGGCGTCTCGGTCACGAAGTCCACACCGCCGAGGATGGTGTCGAAGCTGAAAAGCAGATCAACCTGACTGAATTCGACCTCATCTTTTCCGATATGAACATGCCGCGCAAGGACGGTATGGCGGTGCTGAACCACGCCATGAGCCGTCAGCCGGATGTTCCCTTCGTCATTCTCACCGCCTACGGCAGCATCGAAAACGCCGTCGAAGCGATCAAGAAGGGCGCCTACGATTACCTGACCAAACCGATCGACCTCGATCTGCTCAAGCTGACCGTCTCCCGCGCGCTGCAACGCGGACGGCTGATGCTGGAGAACAGGCAACTGCGAGCCGTTGTCGAATCCGAACAGGGCATCGGCGCGTTGATCGGCAGCAGTCCGCCGATGCGCAAGCTGACCGAGACGCTCGAGCTGATCGCACCGCAGCCAGTCGATGTGCTGGTCACCGGATCCTCCGGCACCGGCAAGGAACTGGTCGCGCGCGCATTGCACTGGTCGAGTCCGCGGCACAAGAATCCGTTCATCAAACTCAATTGCGCCGCACTGCCGGAAAATTTGATCGAGTCCGAGCTGTTCGGGCATGAAAAGGGCGCGTTCACCGGCGCGATCAAGACCCGCAAGGGCAAATTTGAAGCCGCGCACGGCGGCACGATCCTGCTGGACGAAATCTCCGAGATGCCGATCACATTGCAGGCGAAACTGCTGCGTGTGCTGCAGGAACGGGAGTTCGACCGGGTCGGTTCCAACGAGACGATCAAGATTGATGTGCGAGTTGTCGCGACGACGAACCGCAACCTGAACGAGGAAGTCAAGGAAGGCCGGTTCCGCGAGGACCTGTACTTCCGGCTCAACGTCGTCCCGCTCGAGATTCCGCCACTGGCGAAACGCCGGGATGATATCCCCTCCCTCGCCGACCATTTCCTGAAACGGTACGGTGCGCGGTACGGCAAGGACATCCAGGAAATCGAACCGGCAGCGATGGACTACCTGAAGGCGCAGCCGTGGCAGGGGAACGTGCGCGAACTGGAGAATCGCATCGAACGCGCGGTTGTGCTCGCCCGTGGCCTGGAACTGACACTCAACGACGTGCAACTCGATGCCACCACCCCCACTGCCGACGCCGGCACGTTCGGCATGATTCCGCTCGCCGAGCTGGAAAAACGTCACATCATGACCACATTGCACGAGCTGAACTTCAACCGCACCAAGGCGGCTGACCAGCTCGGCATCTCGATCCGCACCCTGCGCAACAAGCTCAACGAGTACCGCGACCAGGGCGAAGACATTCCGAAGGGCTGACGGTTGTGGCAACCTTCGCCGAGCAGATCCTCCAGTTCTACGAAACCCTGAATCCGCCCGATGTGCCCGCGTCTGCCGGTGTGCTGGACCCGTATTCTACACCCGAGGTGCAGCGTGTGATGCGCCAATTCTTCACCCGCTACTTCAACGATATCCATACCCGGATCTTCCTGATCGGCATCAACCCCGGCCGTTTCGGTTCCGGCATCACTGGCATCGGGTTCACCGACCCGCTGGCACTGTCCGAAGATTGCGGCATCAAACACACGCTGGGAACCGGCACCGAACTGTCCGCCCGATTCGTGTATCAGCTGATCCGGCGCATGGGCGGGCCGGAATCGTTCTACCGGCACGTCTACATCACCGCGCTGTCGCCGTATGGATTCGTGCGTAACGGCAAGAACCTCAACTTCTACGATGACCCGGATTTGGAATCGGCGGTGACACCGTTCATCGAGGCGACGTTACGCGAGCAGATTTCGTTCGGCGCGAAACCACGCGCGATCATTGTTGGCACCGGCAAAAACTTCAAACGCGCTCAGGCGATTAACCAACGGCTCGGCCTGTTCGACGAGCTCGTCCCACTCGCCCACCCGCGCTACATCATGCAGTACAAACGCAAGCAGCTGGACGCCTACCTCGACGAATACGTATCGACACTGAGCCAACTCTGACACACATCCGGTGTCCACATTTTCCTGAACTGTGACCTGTCTGTCAGCCTACATTCGCCCGATAGATTTTAAATACGCTGAGAGCGAATAATGAAAGTCTGTGTTGTTGGCGCGTCGGGGAAGCTCGGCCGCTACATGGTGCAGCATTGTTTGGACAGGGATTACGAGGTTGTCGGTGTCTGCCGCGAACAGAGCGTTGCCAAGCTGGACGAGTTCAAGGACCGGATCTCAATCATCCCGGGCCAGACAAATGATCGGGACATGATCCAGCGCGCCGTAAAAGGTTGCGATGCCGTTTTGACGATCCTTGTCCCCTGGGGCATGCAGAAGTATGCGTCCGGCACCGCACAAGCTGTACTGGACTTCGCTGAACTGCACGCTCGCCTGGTCTTCTCCTGCGGCTGGCACATCTCGATGGACGGTAAGGACCGTTATTCCTGGAAATTCAAGTTGTTCGAAAGGGTATTCGGATTCATCGGGAAGCTGTTCCGCGCGGTGGATCTGCAGGATCAATACGAAGCCACCCGCCGCATTTTCGCAAGCGACAGGAAATGGACCGTGGTCCGCGGCAGTGACCTCGAGGAAGGTGAGAGCCAGGGACTGCCGGTCTGGAGCCGGCACGTAGGCGACCCGATCCTCGCGAGCAACCTGACCCGCCGCATTGACTTCGCCCTGTTCATGGTCCACGCGATCGAGAATGACGAGTTGATCCACGAAGCCCCGGCAATCGTCGGACGCGAATCCGAATCCGCCCGGGCGAGTTCTACCACCTGAGTATGCACTTGGAAGCCCGACGAATACCGGGACCAGGCAGAGGACATTTTGAAAGGGAAGTTGCAGGTAAACTGAGGAGGGTATATGGCGTACTGGAGAATGCAGCTCCACCCAAGTGATAGCCAGAATGCAGTCGAGCAAACTGTTTCCTGCTTAGGGAAAGGCTATATCGGCTTAGATTTTGAACAAGATATTGGGGATCTACTGACTACAGAAAAAGAGATAATAAAAAGTACACAGCAAGACTACTGGTATTTTGCACATTCAATGAAAGTAGGTGATCATGCCTTAATTATAGCTCATCACTATCCATTTGCTCTTGTAGAAGTTGTTGGGGAATATAATTACATACGTGACTCGGAAACTGATTTAGGTATTTGGTGCAGACATTTCCGAAAAGTTAAATTGATTGGATTTTACGCTGATTACACAACGAATGCTAAGAGTTGGCAACAGCTTATTATGACAGACACCATCTCAATACTTAATGATCCAAATTCCAAATCATATAAACTAATTGAAGAATGGTATATGCATCAGAAATAGAATTATCAAGATGTTTTTATTTTTTGAAATAAAGATCTTTTCTACGATTAGTTTGTTATAGACAGGGCCCGTTTCCTGGCTAGAAACGGGCCCTGTCTATACTCTTCATCTTTGCTGTGACTGACTGCTTGCCTCAGCTCGTCCTTTACTTCAGCAGGGTCACCTTCTGCATGCGCTGCTGGCTGCCGTTGCGAACTTCGAGCACATAGGCACCGGAGCTCAAGTGGGACGCGTCCACCGAAACCGTCTGGTAGCCGCCCTGACCTTGGACGGCACGACCTAGCACCTGTTGGCCGAGCATGTTGTACAGCTTGACATTTACCAGACCAGCCGACGGCAACAATACCGTCACGCTGACCATCGCATTGAACGGGTTCGGGTAGGCAGACAGCAGCTCGTACTCTGCGGCGACGGGTGTGTCTGTCCCAGCTTGCGCGACCGTCGCAGTCACCGTCATCAATTCGAACACATTGAGCTGGCGCTGGTTGTTGGCGAAAATCAAGCCTGCATTCGTGCGTACGCTACGAACCCGCGTGCCGGTGTCGTAATACCCGGCAATGGTCGGATTCTGCGGGTCCTGCACATCGACAACGCTGAGATAGCCGAACGGGCCTTCGGTGTAGACCATGCCTTGATCATACCAGAGGTCCATGCCGGTCCCGGGAAGATCGAGGAAGGAAACTTCCACCGGATTGGCCGGATCGGACACATCCACGATCAACAGCCCGTCGTTCGCGGACATGAAGTAGGCGCAATCACCCACGACATCAATGCTCATCAGCTCTCGGTCATTGTCAAACCACGTGGTCGAGACCAGGGTGACATTCGCCGGATTGCTGACGTCATAGATGTGGAAATTGCCTGAATGCGCTGTGACGTAAGCGTAGTCACCTTCGACGTCGAGGTTGCTGGCACCGGTTGCGACGAAATCCAGTTCCGTGGGATTTGCCGGGTTGCTGACATCAATGACCTGTAGAGAATAGGTCGTTGTCAGGAAGAGGTTTGTTCCACGCAAGACAATGGACGGGTGCGACTCACTGCCAAAATTGTAATAGGTGATTTCCTGCGGAGCCGCCGGATCGCTGACATCCACGGAAAAGAGCTTGTCTTCGCGGACGATATATGCGACATCTTCATCCACTTCGATGTCAACAATCGCGCGGTTGCTGCCGCCAGACGGTCTGAATTTGCTCAAAATCTCGATGTTGTCCGGGTCGGAAATATCAAGCAGGTACATCCCCTCCGTCCCAGCCGCCTGGTACATGATATCGTCAACGATGTCAAAGCGATACATGTCGCCCGGCTTGTAGATCCGGCCAAAGCTGCCGGGAGATGGGAATACGCTGAGATCAAACACAACGAAGCCGGTGTCGTATCCACTGAGGTAGAGAAAGCCGGGAGTTTTACGAATCCGTGTCGGTAAACCGGGCACCGGCTCAGAATGGATCAGCGTTGGTGAGGTTGGATCGCTCAAGTCGATCACACGGATGGCCCCGAATCCCTCATAGTAGAAGCCAGTAGCCACAAAGAGGTTGTTTGCGGCGGCGGAGAGATCATAAATGTCGCCCGATTCCTCGTAGTAGCCACGATAGGTTGGATTCGTTGGATTGGAGATGTCAGCGATCACGATCCGGTTGCCGGAAATGTTAACGCTGGCGTAGTTCCCGGCCACGGTGAGGTCAACGGCCCCGGCGTTACCGGGCACGTCCAACCGTCCGGCAATGGCGGGATTTACTGGATCCGTGAGGTCGAATACCAGCAGACCGTAGTCCATCGAGGCGACATACGCGAAGTGGTCCACAATCTGAACCGTGCCAATGTACCCCTCGAGCGTCAACGTTGAGACCTGCACCGGTGCTGTTGGATCGGAAATATCCAGAACCAGGATTTCATCGTACCGTTTCACCAGGTATACATAATTCCCGTAGACGAGCACCTGCGCGACGATACCCGTCGTCGTGAATTCGCCAGCCAACGACAGATGCAACGGGTCGGAAACGTCCAGCACGGCCAGCCGTTCTGAGTTGTCGATCACGTACAGATGCTGCCCGCTCAGTGTCAGCGAGGTCGCGTAGCAATCCGGCCACGCCGCCACCTCCTGCGGATCGGTCGGTGTGCTGCAATCGACCACTCGCACGCCGGCATATGCACTGGCGAGAAACGCATACTGCCCCTGGACGTCCATGTCCAGCCACGTTGCCCAGTAGGAAAGCGTGTTCACACGGGTGACGTTCAAGCTATCCTGGGCGAGAGTGGGCGACAACGGTAGCAACAGAACGGCGATGAGGAGAGCGACTAGAAGACGGGTACGCATGATAGAAATCCCCCTTGCATAAAGTAATCATCAGATACAACTTGACATACATCCGCCTGCATAGCAGACTGATACTAAACTACAGACTTGTGCCGCTTCGCACAAGCAAGACAGCGGAAAAGCACCAGTTTGTTTACGTCTCAGGAGCCTGTGGAACCTGGACATCCGGCACCGCGCTGGTTCGCATGCAATAATTCTCCGCGCGAAGGTCTTTCAGGCGACGGCGGCGTTCCTGTTCCTCGACCCCGAAGAACGTCATCACCTTGTTCACAATCGTCAGCGCGCCCTCGGTTTCTTCCGGCACGACCTCATTGGCACCCAGTTTCATCAGCTCGTCAAGCTCAGATGCGAACCGTGCACGGACAATGACATGAACCGACGGTGCGAGGTGACGAATCCGCATCAGAATCGGACGCACCGCACGGCGGTCATTGATCGTGATCACCACCGCCGCGACATCGTGCACGCCCGCCCCCTCCAACACTTCCGGGCGGGACGCATCCCCCAATTCCACCGGATTTCCAGCTTTTTGCTCGGTACGGACAGTCGCCGGATTAAGCTCCAGCGCGTGCCACTCGAAGCCTAACGCGGAAAGCGTCCGCGCGGTGGCCCGGCCACTTGGCCCGTACCCAATGATCAACACCCGGGGAACGAGCGGAACGACGGGGTCGGCATGTTGCGCGTGCCCATCTGCCGCCTGCGCCGGGGACTGCTTCTCACGGCTCGCCAGATTCAGCGCGAACGGTGTCAGGAACAGCGTGATCGCAGCCGTCGCCAGCATCAGCTGCACCATCGTGGTGTCGAGCACGCCGAGTTCCGCCGCCAATAGCAGCAGCACGAACGAGAATTCCCCGATCTGACCGATGGACGCTCCGCTCTGAATTCCGATCCGCCACGGATACCCCAACGTGCGCACAATCGCCGCAATCAGACCCGTCTTGCCGGCATACACCACCAACCCGATCAGCAGCGGTGCCCACGGATTCGCCAGCAACGCCTGCAGGTCGATCAACATCCCGACCGAAACAAAGAACACCGCCAACAGCAGGTCACGGAACGGCGCGGATTCCGCCAATGCGAGATGCTTGTGTTCGGTCTCGCTGATGACCAGCCCAGCCAGGAACGCCCCCAGCGCTGGCGACAAACCCGCCGCTCCGGTGAGCCACGTGATCAGGAAGACGATCCCGCCGACGCCGAGCAGGTACCCCTCGCGCGACCGAACCGCGGCGATCCGATCCAGTAGCCACGGCATCACCTTGCGCGCGACCACGACCAGCACCACGACAAACAGCACCGCCTCGCCGATCACCCGCAGCACATCAAGCAGCCCACCATCGCCCGCAAGCATCGGGATGATCAACGTTAACGGAACCACCGCCATATCCTGCAACAGCAGAATCGCCAACGCGATACGTCCCTGCGGTGAGCTGAGACGTCCCTGTTCGCCGAGCAGACGCAACGCAACCGCCGTACTCGACAACGCCACCATCAGACCGATCGCAATGGCGGGACGGGTGTCCACTCCCAGCAGCGTCGCCACTCCGCCAGCGACCACCGCCGTCAGCACCAGCTGCAGTCCGCCGCCGATCAACGCTTCCCGGCGCAATTCCCACAGTTGTTTCAGCGAAAGTTCGAGCCCGATGGTGAACAGAAGCAGCACCACGCCCAGTTCGGACAGGCTCTTGATGGTGTGTTCGTCCAGGAGATGCAGCCCGGAAGGTCCGGCAAGTACACCGGCGAGGAGGAAACCGATCAGGGTCGGAAGACGGAGCAAACGCATCAGCATCGCCGCGCCAAACCCCACGGCGAAAAGGATCAACAGGTCGGTGAACAGGTGCGTCTCATGCATCTATCAAACCCGTGTTTCGTTGACCCTAAGCTGACGGAACAGCGCGGTGTAGCGTTCGCGTGCCATCACGTTCCACTCATACTCATGCTCAAAAATTTCCTGCGCGCGCTTGCAGCCGGCGCGGAGTTCGTCCGACGGTGACAGCAGCATCCGCAGATCGGCAGCGAGCGCATCCGCGTCTCCGAACGGCGAAACGTACCCGAATCCTGTCGCCAATACATCCGCTGAGATCTTATCCTCGCGGTTGATCAGCACCGGCACCCCGACCTGCATCGCCTCGTACAGCTTGTTCGGCGCACCGTAAACGTAATTCAGCCGCACCGGATTGTAGTGCATGTACACCCCGGAACTGGCGGCGGCGATGCGTGGCACCTCCTCGTACGGACGACGGCCGAGGTAGGTCACGCGCGGATGCTTGAGGAACGTCGACTCGACAAATTTGCCCTTCGGCAGGCCGGTGACCAGCACCTGCATGTCCTGCACCTGCTCCAACGCAGCGTACAACGGCTCGATGCCGTGAATCTTATCTTCGAGCGTTCCGGCAACATAAAGGAACTTCTCCGGCAGGCCGGGCAACGGGCTGATGTCCGGATACCGTGGCGGCGAATTGAACACCACCGAGGTCACGTCCGGCTTGTACGGATGCCAGTTCAACCGCTGTTCGGTCACTTCGACCAACGCGTCCGGGGTCAACATCGTCGCCATTGATACCGCGCGGAAGAGCGGACGCAACCGCCGCCCCTTCCCCGCGATTCGCATGCCGATGCTGTCGTACAAGTCCAGCACCAGGTGCGGCGGTTTCTTCATCAAACCGAGGGTGAACGGGAGGATGTACTCCTCGTTAACCGCGACCACGACATCCGGTTTGATCTCGTTCAATTTGCTGCGGATGAAGCCATAAAAGCGCGCGACATCGGGAATGGTACCCAGTCCCGACCCGAGCACACGCGGGTTGAAGTGGCAGGTGATGCCATCCGGCTCGTACTCGTCCCACGCCATATGCCGGCGGGTTCCGACGAAATGCACCTCGCGGAACAGGTCACGGAACAGCTCGAGCGTTTTCTTCGCACGCGAGTAGGACGGCATGTCCGAATAGACATACACGACTTTCGCGTCGAAGATCGGTGTGGGGTGGGTGTCGGCCATGCTCTGAATTGGTAATATCCGCTAGTGTTGTTTGCCCGTACTTGCTCGCAAGTGCGGATCATCCAAGCATCATGCCCCAGACATTCATGTCTGGGATCAATCGACTCGGATATAATCGCATGCCCACGACATTCATGTCGTGGATCATCCGCGTCTGCAAGTTATTTTAACGGCCACGTCTGATTGCCCAAAGTAGACGCCGTGCTCCGTCACGACAACCCCGCCACACGAGCTCGGGGCTCTGTCGTACCTGTTCGCCGACCCGTACCTTGCCACGCGCCGCGCCGTAACGTTACGCAACGTTACCGTCATTTGCGCACAACGTTTACGCAACCTTGAGTCACGTATGGCCCGCAAATCGATCATCCATCCCGGACGCATTGTCAACACCGCCGTCGTCGGTGTCGGACGTCTCGGCCGCTTCCACGCACAAAAACACGCCGCCTGCCCCGCCGCGAACCTGGTCGGAGTCTATGACGCTGACGAAGCCCGTGCGGCCGCGATCGCGAAGGAAACCGGCTGCGTTGCGTACACGGATCTCGACAAGCTGATCGCGGACGTCGAGGCGGTCGATTGCGCGGTACCGACGACGCTGCACCACCAGGTCGGGATGCAGGTGCTCGAGGCCGGACGGCATCTGCTGATGGAAAAGCCGATCGCGTCCACCTCGATCGAAGCGCGTGAGCTGGTCGAGCTCGCGAACAAGAAGGGCCTGATCCTGCAGGTGGGGCACATCGAACGGTTCAACCCGGGTGTCACCGCCCTGCGCGGTATCGATGTCCACCCCAGTTTCGTCGAAGCGCACCGCCTCGCGATGTATTCGCCACGCGGTGCCGATGTCAGCGTCATCCACGACCTGATGATTCACGACCTCGACGTCCTGCTGCACTGGATGGGACACGAGATTGAACGCGTGGACGCGTACGGTGTGCCGCTGCTGACAAAAGCCGTCGACATTTGCAACGCGCACATCCGCTTCAAGGGCAACAAGGTCGCGAACCTTACCGCCAGCCGCATCTCGATGAAAAAGATGCGCAAGTTCCGCATGTTCCAGGAAGACGCCTACATCTCGGTGGACTTCGAAAAACGGCGGGCTGAAATCTACAAACGCGTCCCCCCCGGCACAGCGAAAGCGCTGCCGATCCCCGGTGCGGACGATCACGACCTGCGTGTGCTGATCAAACGCACGCGTGCGAAGAAAAACGAGGACGCGCTCCAGCGTGAGGTGGACGCCTTCGTCACCGCCGTCGCAACCGATACACCCCCGCTCGTCGGCGGTTTGGACGCGACCGTCGCCCTCGAACTCGCCGAGGAAATCGCACGGCAGGCTAACCTGGCTACCGGTTGATCCAGGAATTGCCAGACTGAATTCACGAGCCCGATTTGATCACTCAAATCGGGCTCTTTTTCTCGTCACAGACTGGAATCCGCCACCACTACTTCATCAGCACCAGCTTGCTCAGCTCACTTGAACCCTGCGTGCTGTGCAGCTGCAGGAAATAGACGCCGCTGGCGAGGTCCGATCCGTCGAACGTGAAGGTGTGTTGCCCGGCGACAACCGTGCCGTGGAACAGCTCCGCAACCTGCTGGCCGAGCGTGTTGTAGACGACCAGCGACAGGTCGCTGGCGTCGGGTAGGGTTACCGTCACAGTCGTTGCGGCGTTGAACGGGTTCGGATAGACGGATAGCAACTGGTAGTCATCCACTGATTCAGACACGACTTCAGGAGTGTCCCAGCCCCATCCCGATGCAGGATCTTTGTCCGCAGCCGGATCAACAGTGACGAAGTTGAGCTTTCGAAACTCGAGCGAGCTCTCACTTAAGACGTGGTTAGGATAGATCCCTACACAAAGCGTGTAAGTATAGTAGCCCTCTGGGGCGTAGGCCGGAACATTCTGCTGCATGTTCAGTCGATAAACCGGTTCGCCCGGTTGGAACATCACATGGAAAAACGGCATCGGTGGACCTGAGAAGACCTGATTGTCTGGGGTGGTGACAGTCGCCCAAACCTGACCCAGTTGTGGTGCGGCCAGCGAATTGAAGACAATGCCGTCGAAACGGAAGAACCCGCCCTCCTCCGGAAATATGATCTGCTGTTGAGGGGGGATCATCGAGATCAAGAACCTGCTGGTATCACTTTCCAAGCGTACCAGCGCCACATCGCGATTGAAGTGGTAGTGGCCACGGCGAAAGGCCATGGTGCCCGCAATGGCATAACCACCATCCTGCGTCCGGACAATGCTCGACCCTCGACATCCGGAATGCGGGAACTCTTCATAGTCATACTGCCAGACCGTATTGCCAACTGGATCAACCTTCATGATCCATGCACGCGGCACCGACCCAATGAAACCGGGATCCGTTGAACAAGATAACGTAAACGCACCATTCTGATCTTCTACCAGGCTATGGCCGTATTCAAAAATCGCTTGGCTGGTAAGAAAGTACTTATCCCAGATCAGCTCTCCGCCGGCATCGAACTTCATCAGGATTACAGTCGACTGCGACTCGGACGTATCCATGCTGTACCCGGTAATCGCATAGCCGCCATCAGCCAATTGGATTACATCTCTACCGCTATCATAATACCCTTCTCTGCCGAACACATGTGCCCATTCAACGGCATAGTCCGCACTTAATTTCAAGAGTAGGAATTCCGACCGTCTGAAATCATCCTGTGAATAGAAACCGGTGATGATGAAGCCGCCGTCTGAGGTGTGTTTGATGGCTGTCCCGCGATCCGCATGATCCCCGCCATACGTCAGGTTCCATTCCTGATTGCCGTCTGCATCGGTCTTGATCAGCCACAGATCTTCATCTCCCTCTCCAGATGAACTTGTCATTCCCACAACCAGGTAGCCACCATCGGTGGTTTGCTGAACCCCGTACCCTTCATCCAGTTCCGCCCCGCCGAAACCACGAAACCACTCCTGGTGGCCGAGCGAATCGGTCTTCATCAGGAACAGATTTCTGTCGTTCCCGATTGCGTAGATGTAACCCGTGACAATGAACCCCCCATCTGCCGTTTGCACCACCGCCCGTCCCGTTCCACCAAATTCCACGTCGGCGGGGTGATGAAACCAGACGACATCACCATTCTCGTCCGTTTTCATCAACATCAGCTTTCGTTCTTGCGCCGAGTTTTCGCAGGAACCTGTGATCACGAACCCACCATCACGGGTTTCGATGACACATTCTCCCTGTTCTCCGAGAATCGATCCGCCGTATGCACGAGACCACCGGATGTTCGGCTGTTGAGCGTGGGTAGGAAGGAAACTGAAGAGGAAAACCATAATTAGACCAAAGAAGATGCGTGCGTGTCTCATAGCGTACTCCGTGCATGAACGTGTAATTACTGCGACCAAGCGCAGCTCGAACAATGTAGTCTACGACCGGCAATCATACAATCGAAGGCCGACCATTTAGCCACGAATACTCTGGACTGGACGTGCCACACCGCATGCGGCACTTCGTCCAGTCGAGAACCATGCTTGGTTACCCGCCAGCAATACCCCTCCCGCAACCCGAAGTGCTTAGCGACTTGATTTTCAGTTCGTGCGTATGTACTTTGTATTGCAAAGTTATTTTAGAATTAAAGAACTTCGCGAGGCGCCGCCGTGGAACACCTGGACATGACTGACATCGAACAACGCGTCTTCCGGGCGAGTACCGGAACCGGTGCTGCCGACCAGATCGTCGGCATCGGCATCCTCGTGTTCGGTGTGGCTGTCGCGTTTGATTCAACTGTTTTCGCCGTCATCGGGCCGATGCTGGTGGTCACCTTCGTTCGCCTCTTCCAACGGCGGCTGATCGAATCCCGTCTGGGACGCGTCAAACTGTCCAAACCGAGACGCCTGCTACTCGATCTCGGCGGCAAACTGTTGCTGCTGCTGCTCGCCTTCGCCGCACTCGCGGCAATGTTGATGATCGACACCAGCGCGCTGCATGGAACCCTGCACCGCAACTTCCTGCTCGTGTTCGGCGCGGTGTTTCTGCTCGTGATGCTGGTCGTCGCGTGGCTGCGATGGGATCGCTGGTTCGTGATCTACGCCGTGATCGCGGCGGCCGCGTTCACCGCTGGTAACTTCCTGCGCTTGCATCTGGCGGTGCCGATGATCACCCTTGGCGGGGTGATGACGGTGGTTGGTACCGTGCGGCTTGTCCAGGCGTTACGCAGCTCGACGCCGGTGGAGATCGAACCATGAGACGGGCGAAACAAACGAGTCCCTCCCCCGTCGAACCCGCCGAAATCGATCCCGTCATCCATCAGCCGGCACGGTTGCTGATCGTGGCGAATCTGTACGTCGTCGAGGAGACGGATTTTGTCTTCCTCAAGCGCACGACCCAGCTCACCGACGGCAACTTGTCCACCCACCTGATGAAGCTCGAGGAGGCCGGCTATATCGACGTGGTGAAGGAGTTTGTGGATCGCAGACCGCGCACGAGTTTGCGGCTGACTGCAAGGGGACGGGAAGCGTTCGAAACCTACCGCGCGTCGCTCACGAGCCTGCTTAGCGCCGTAAAATAGACGCTTGGTTTCAGCTTGCGGACACGTATGGTTCAGAGTGGATTGTGAGTAGGTTGGAACGTGTGTCATTCTGGGTGTAATACTCATTTCGTGTTGGTTTTGAGCTCACTTACGAAC
>JAHLLB010000053.1 GCA_020444425.1 bacterium
GGTAAGCATAATCCGTCAACCGATCACGCTACCCACACAGAACAGCGAAGCACCGTCGTTTTTATTTGCGATTTCGTGGGGAGCCGATCGACCAAACCTGCGCATGGTTATGAGCCTCCTCGACAACATCTGTCTTCATCACGGATATACTCTGGTAAGGGGATAAGTCGAGACCATGTATCTGCCAGCTAAAAATCTTGACCTCAATTCGATCGAAACGCTGTGACTGGCCCGGTAGAAACGCTTTTTTTAACGGGTGGATTCCCTACCACTTCAACGACGGGTCACCATCGCACCCGGCAACTACGTTGCCAACCCAAACCTGGTGAAATTCGCTTGCGCCATCTCCACTTATTTATGATAGCGACTAATACACTACCAGAGACGGTCCACTAGGAGTTCCCGCTTGCCACCGGCGATTCGCGAACGTAAGTTTATGTAATAGCTGAGAATAGCCATTCAAAATGGCGTGCTCGGTAGAATCGATAGACATTTCAGCTTGGTTCATAGATTGCCACAGGTTCTCATTCAAAAAGGAGACGATCGTGTTATCGCCTAAGGAAGCTGCCGACCGAGTCTGGGAACGTTACGAACAGGGACAAACAGAAAACGGTGATGAGTGGAAGTTTGTTTGCGAAAACTGTGGAGGGTCACACTACAAGGTGATTGAAACAAATAACATGAAGGAAAGGGTCACTGAATCGATCCCTTGTAACTGTGGAGAAGCAAAACATGCCTGGAAACAGGAAAGCATCCATGAGTTCAATGATCAGAAGGTTTATGAACCAACGGATGAAGAACCCAATAATCTGACTCTAGATTATCAAGAGTCTGAGGATTTGGGATCCAATAAGGTGGGTGAAATCACAGATTGCCACAAATGCCTCAGCGATTTCGAGGATGATGGCAAACTTGATGAAGTGAGGGAGGAGATTGAGCAGAAAACGGAAACGAAGGTGCTCTGCGCCGACTGCGGTCACGAATCGGAAATTGCCTGGGCTCAGCGAAGCGCAGACAGTGCTGATCTCGTGATCGTCGAGACGAACATGTTTGATCCACATGGTCTCCGACCAGATCCGAAGTTCGAGGAAGAATGGCGCGCCCGAGGGTGGATTGAGTCCTGGCAGTGGAGCTGAGGCCGGTTGTATAGCTGGATGGTCATTGTCGTAAAGGGTGGGATAAATCCCGCCCTTTGCAATTTGTGCAGCAGCAGTCCTGATTCGATGGATGCCACTCCTTTCACATACACTTTCGGCCCAACACGAGCCTCTCATATTGCCACTGGTACGCGCAGGTTTCGTAGTAGGCGGTGCGCCCTTTTCCGCGGAGATAGGTTTCAACGTCGTCCAGTGCTTCCAGAATGGCGAAGGTGCGCACGGTGGTGATATCCTGGCTATAGCCTTCGGTGCCGTCCTCTGAAGACTGCGACTGCCATGTTTGGATAGCCTGCCAGCGTTCACGTCGATCCGTGGGCATTACAGGTACGGGTTCAGCGGAATCTTACCTGCATGGCTACCCGTGTTACCCCCCCCCCAGGCAGACATATCGTGATCCAACCATACCTGCATCATTCGCGCCGCCATCAGTAAAGAGATCGCCGGCGAGACGATCGTGGATGTCCATGCTCCCACAGCGCGGAGCTCCGGCCACATTGCCTCTGCATTTCATCGAGTCTTCTGTCCGAGTCGGATCTTGTTTCAACATTCTGACGGATGCGCCATCGCATCCCTGCCAGACTGCTGCGGAAGTCTGTCAGGTGGACGCAATTTGAAAGAAAGGATCGGAGTCAAGCGAAAAGAGCCGGGTGAGAGCCAGATGAGAGCCACCGAAAATGGCCACCGATTACGGGTCTGAACTTCTTGTTTCAAAACTCGTCAATTCTACCTCCATTTCAGCAGATCCCTACGAACATTGGGATCCGGGACGCAGGTGTACACACCGGCAGTGCAATCGCCCCTCAATGATACGTCACAACAAGCCCCTTGACATCGGCTTCTTTTTGTTGCATATTGGCAGCCGTCCAATCTGGGCGGTTCCATCGCGTGCAGCACGCGACCTTCCACCGGAGCCGCGAGTGACGGAGATCCGCAAGTACGGATTCCATCACACCTGTTCATTCCACTTGTGTCTGTAACGCCAAGCGTACACGACCACCAAAACCACCTTTGTTCGGCCTTCGATAACTGAAGGGCACCGAACCGGGGATTTCCAAATTTCCTACGACCAGCGTCATTGCCACGCACCTGGGCAAGGCGATGGGTCTGCTACATAGTTCAGGTGCCACACGGTCCTGTTTTAAAACCGCAATGCAGGGCCAAACAGGGAGAATTCGCAAATGAATTCGTCGGAGTTCACATCAACACAAGACGCGAACACAATTCCGCATAGCGGTGATGTGGCGTCCAACTGGATTGTGGAAGGAATCTTGCCCAAGGGTGTTTTCGGTCGGATTCATATTCAGAATCCGGATTCCGAAAACGTTGAGTTCCATCATTTGCCTTTGCAGATTGCGCATTCTGTTGCCACCGGAACGCCCATGTTCAACACCCTCGCAGTGAATTCAGGCGATGTGCTGTACCTGACTGCCGAGCAGTGGCCCGTGCACATTGATGAGGCGCTTGAACTTTGGGGCCTGTACGACGACGCCGGACGTAACTGCGAGGATCGTCTCGACTACGACATCATCTACCTCGATCGCGTTGTGCGGGGCCTTGAAAAGGGCATCTACGATCCTGCGGTGTTCGATGGCTACCATCTGGTCGTGGTCGACCTGACACCTTGCGAATCCAAGGACTATTTCCGCAGCTGGTACACAGCAGAATATCTGCGGAATCTGCAGCAGTATGCAGCCGATTCTGACACGACGATTCTGTTCGTGTCTGACACCCGCAACATCGGCAATTTCGAGCCGGGAGTGTCGGCAGGAATCTTCGATATCACCTGGTTCATGGCAGACCGCGGGAAGACTAACTTTCCGAACGAGAATGTGGCTCGCTTGAAAGTGCAGCATCAGAAGGAGACGATCACTGCCGTTGATCTTGTCCAGATGCGGGACAAGGACTGGCAGTTTATTGATTTCTCTGCAGATTCCCGGGTCGTCGTTGATCGTGGAACCGTTGAAGAATTCGCGCGGTCTATGAAGCGCTTCATTACCCCTTTGCAGCTTGCTGTCATGATGGAAGCAAACGACCAGTGGACGACCGTTCGCCAGTGCATGGAAGAATTGTCCGATGAAGGGGTGCTGTTCAAGCGCGGGACCAACCAGTTCATTGATGCCGACTACTTCCAGTCTAAGGCACCAGCAGTTTCGCCGTGGCAGCGCTGGGCTTCCTGATACCGATTCCTTTCCAGTGGACTTCCGCAGGGTGCTCCACCAATGGGCACCCTGCGAACCACAAAATCCTTGCGGAATCATCGCGCTGATCACCATGGGCGCTACTACCCCTTGACTATCCCCGTGTCCGGCACACACTAACACGATTCGTACGAACAAGGCTTCCTGACAGTCCTTAATGGGGAAGGACTCCAGCATAGATCTACCGACAAACAGTTGCGCAGTCTCCGTGAAACTGTGCGTAAACAACTCGGCGAAAAGCTATCCCCTAAAAATCGACCCATGTGCACAACAACAGCATTGGGAATTCGAAACGATCCGGCAACAGTAATCCTCGAAGGATGTAATCCCTCCACACTCACCCACCTGAAAGGAGTTCTCATGAGGCGGAAATCTCGCGGTCCCGATATGAATAATTCCGAAGGAAACGTCCAGCCACTGTTGACCCCACTAGCTGATATCTCAAAGATGCTCGGTATGACACGCCAGACAGTTATGTCTTACGTGAACAAAGGCGAGCTGACTTGTGTTCGCCTGGCACGGAATTCGGTGTACTTCCGCATGGTCGACGTCGAGGAGTTCATCGAACGACACCTCGAACGACGTAGTCCACTTGACGTGGCCTCGTAGTGCAGGAGTGCCTTGCATTACCAGCCGGCATGTGGTCCACAACCACATGCCGGCGAGTTCCTATCGAAGCAGGATCGTTGCCTGTTCCCACATTCGTTCCCATGGTGCCAGGCTGCAGAAAATGTTCCCATACTGTTCCCATGGGCTGTTTCTAGAGAGAAACAACCCGACCTTTCGATCGGGCTATCTCTTAGCTATCAGCGGAGAGGGCGGGATTCGAACCCGCGTCCAGGGGTTACCTGAAACACGCTTTCCAAGCGTGCGCCTTCAGCCACTCGGCCACCTCTCCAGCGCATCATCGTCGTGCAGCGATGCGGAAGGTAGCGCAGGCACATCGGATTTCGCAAATTCCAGTTGCGGCGGTGGAGCCTGCCTGTTTTGAACCCATGCGCCCATTATATCCGTGGGTTGCAACCACCTTTTGCATTTTGTGTTTTTTGGCAAACACTGCTCTCAGGGTTCAGCAGATTTATCGCTGGCATTGTGCAGAGCCTGCTCAATTGATCTGATTACGTCCGATTTGACCCACCAACGATCCGGGCAGCACGAATGCACATCACGTTCCTCAATCCCCAGGGAAACTTCGATCCCAGAGACAGCCACCTGACCGATCATCCGGATTTCGGGGGGCAGCTGGTGTATGTCAAGGAATTGGCGATCCAGCTGGGCCGTCTCGGGCACAAGGTCGATATTCTCACTCGCCGGATCGAGGATCCCGACTGGCCGGAGTTCGCTGAGGCCGAGGACGGCTATCCGGGCCAGAAGAACGTTCGCATTCTGAGGTTCCCGTGCGGGCCGAAGCACTTCCTTGAGAAGGAAGACTTGTGGCCGTACATCGCGGAATGGGTGGACAATGTCCGCACGTTCTACCAGGCGGAAGGTGCGCTGCCGGACATTCACACCGCACATTACGCCGACGGCGGCCTCGCTGGAACGATGCTCAACGAGCTCGATAGTACGCCGTTCACCTTCACCTCTCACAGTCTCGGCGCACAGAAGCTTGACCGCTTGCTGACGAAGGAAATGCCGTTTGACGAGGCCGTCGACAAGTTTCGATTCGACAAGCGCCTCGCCGCGGAACGTTGCGCCCTGGCACATTCCGCGCTGATCATCACCAGCAGCGAGAAGGAACGGCTGCACCACCTCGCCCACAAAGTGTACCGGGACGCGGTGGACGTCAGCGACGACAAGCGTTTCAAACGCATCCCGCCCGGGGTCAACCCCGAGATCTTCTCGGAAACGTCAACCTACGAGAACGAGCAGCAGGTCGCGACCCTGATCGAGGAAACGCTTCACCGCGATATCCCGATGATGCGCCGTCATCTGCCGATGGTGGTCTGTTCCAGCCGGTTGGTGGAGAAGAAGAACATTATCGGTCTGGTGCGGGCCTGGGCGCACAGCGAAACGTTGATGGCATCCGCGAACCTGCTGATCAGCGTCACCGGTGACCCGTATCCCTTCCGCGCCGCTCCGGGCACATTCACACCTCAGGAAGACGCGATCCTCGATGAACTGCGCCAGTTGATCGACGAACGGAACCTGTGGCCGTGTGTGATGACGCTTTCCCTGAAGACGCAGCATGACCTAGCCGCGGCCTACCGTCACCTCGCGAAGAACCGGCAGGGAGTGTTCGCGTTGACGGCGTTCCACGAACCGTTTGGTCTGTCTCCGCTGGAAGCGCTGGCCTGTGGCATGCCGGTGGTCGTAACCAACAGCGGCGGTCCGGCGGAAAGCCTGAAGGATGACGCGGGTGTTCTGGTCGATCCCAATGAGCCGGACGACATCGCCTCCGGCCTGTTGAAGCTGGTGCAACGCGAGGACTGCTGGCACAGTTACCGGGAAGCAGGCATGGCCCGGGTGATGCAGTACTACACGTGGCCGCGCTCGGCGGTGGAGTATGAGAAGACGCTGCAAGCCGTCGTGGACAGCAAACCCACCCCACATAAAACGCACGTTTGCCCCGAGTGGTTCAGGCATCCGGACAACGATAAATTCCCCTCAGATTGGCTGCTAAAGGCTTGGTCCCGGTAAGGTTGGCCCCGACAGTTGCCAAACTTTCCTGCTGCCTCTCCCCGGCACGAAAAAATTTACTGGTATTTCGAGTAAGGCATTCCGAACCCCTCATTCCCGCCGTAGCTTGCGGGGGGACGTGGAAAATCGCTTTTCCATCCGTACTCTGCTTTGACTGCTAACAATGGAGCCCCTCCCATGAAGCACTCTCTCCTGTCAGTTTTCGTTGTGGTTCTTGTCTTGATCAGTTCTCAGGTTCAGGCCCAGACCGAGCTTTCGGGCGCTTTATCCGGTACGTTATCAGAGGACCTGTATCTCGTCATTGATGATATCTGGGTTGCAGAAAATGACACGTTGGACATTGACGCGGGCACGACGCTTCGCTTTACCGGCGTCTTCAGCTTCCTTATTGATGGCTTGCTGCGGGCGAGCGGCACCTCAGCGTCGCCCATCGCATTCACCGATCCGAGCAACCAGTGGCTCGGGATCACCTTCAGCTCCTCGGCATCGTCCGCCGGGAATCTCACGTATGTGTTCATCGAGAACAGCGACTACAACGGCGTCACGATCAACGGGTCCGCGCCGGTGCTCAACCACTGCCTGATCCGCAACAATGCGGAGGCCGGTCTCGCGCTGGGTGCGAGCGCGGGCGCAGTGCAGGTGTTCAACTCGACCATCGAGGCGAACGGCGCACGCGGGGTAACAGTCGGTGGATCATCCTCATTGATCATGTTTGACAGCGTCATACAAGGAAACTTGTCGACCTCCGGTGGCGGCATGGCAGTCTTCGGCGGATTTGCCGACCTGCTTGGAGTGCAATTCATCGACAATCAGTCCACCGGATTCGACCAGGAGGGCGGCGGCGGGTTGTACGTGACCGGCGACGCCACAGTTAACGTGTCCAATTGCAAATTCATTGGCAACTCGACGTTCGACGATGATGACGGCGGCAACGGTGGCGCCATCCACATTTCCGGTGCCGATGTCAACATCAGCGGCACGATCTTCGAGGGCAACAGCACCGAAGCATGGGATGATGGCGGCAACGGCGGCGCGATATACGCAAATGGCGGCAACCATTACATCAGCAACTGCGATTTCTTCGACAACAGCTCCATCGGTTGGCAGCAGGACGGTGCCGGCGCGGCGGTGATGCTGGAGAACTTCGGCAACAGCCAGATCAACTACTGCCGCTTCGCCAACAACACTGCGACCGGTGAATACGCGTTCGGGGGTGCGATCGCCCTCTACAACGGCACCCGGATGGACCTCATCCGCGACACGTTCAGCAACAATTCCACCGATGTGTATGGTGGCGTGGTGTACGCCGAGAACTGCGACTTGCTCACCTCGACCAACAGCACGTTCTACGGGAATATGTCGGGCGATGCCGGCGCTGCGATTTACGCTGCGGACACCGATCTCGAGATGAGCAACGTGATCATTGCCTACCACAACGGCGTTGCGGTCCATGCCGCCGGTACCTCGACGATGGGCCTGGGCTATTGCGATTTCTACGGTCCGTCGCAAACCGACTTCGGCGGCAATGTCGCGCCGGGGTTGGGTGATATCGTGCAGACGAACAACAACGGCGACCCGTGCGACGCCTTCTACAACATCTACCTCGATCCGATGATCATCAACGGACCGGAAGACGACTTGCGCATCCTGCCGGGCTCGCCGTGCGTCGATGCCGGCGACCCGGACTTCGGCGATGATCCGGACGGAACCGTCGTCGACATCGGCCGCCACCATCTGCAGACCGGTGAAATCGACCTGCGTCTGGAGGTGGTGCAGGAAGTCGTCGAACCGGAGGGCGGATCGTTTGTGTACGACGCCATGGTGACTTCGTACGCCGCATCAGGTTTCGCGTCGATGCGTTACGCGGCACAGCTGGAATTGCCGGACGGTACCGTCCTGCCGCAGTTGTTCCATCAGGCCGTGTTCCCACTGGCACCGTGGCAGATCCTGCAGGCGTCGGGGTTGACGATCAACGTCCCGTCCTTTGCGCCACCAGGGATCTATACGTTAACCGGCTATATCGGCCTTTCACCGACACAAATTGCGGACAGCTGGTTCATTTTCTTCCAGAAGCTGTGGCCGACCACTGCGGACAGCCGACCGGTCAGCGGTTCCGACTTCAGCGAGAGTGGAAGTGGTTGGGTTGCCGCACCTGCATCCGATGCCACAGGAAAACAAGCCGTTCAGCCGGACGAATTTGTCCTGCATCAGGCCTGGCCGAACCCGTTCAACGCACGCACTCAGATCGCATTCGATCTGCCGGAGGGCAGCCGTATCACCGTCCAGGTGTTCGACGTGCTCGGACGGCAAGTGGTGGAGCTGCAGGACGGTGTCATGCGTGCCGGACAACACGCCCTGACCTTTGACGGTGCCGGTTTGAGCAGCGGATTGTATTTCATTCATGTGGACGCCGGTAAAGTCGGCTCACGCATTCAGAAAGTGACGTTGTTGAAGTAATGGTGAACCCTGCTTGTGTTGGGGGGATAGTCGTATCCGATTAAGCGAAGCATAGAGGTCAGCTTTTACACATTTCCACGGGAATGACATTTACGGGAGAGGGAGGACAGGATGAACACGGCACGTTCAGCATGGCCACTGAAAACCTTATGGATTGCGATGGCGATCCTGGTGTTGGGAATGCCGGTCTGGGCAAACGACACCAAAGCGAATGAAGCGGTCGAGATCGACTACCGTATCTGGAGCATTTCGTACTGGCAGGATCTGGCGGATCGAGGATTGATCGACGTCGCCCCGGATGTTGCGTTCGAACCGGCGACGTATCGTCCTGCAAACGAACTCGATGAGTTCGTGGACAGCCCGGATGTGTGTACGACCAACGACTGGCCGACGCACCAGAGTGAAAACTCGATCTTCGTCGATCCGAACGATCCGACGATCGTACTGAACTCGAACAATTCCAGCGACTGGCCGCTGGGACAGTTCTACGGCGTATCGTCGCTCTATTCGTTCGATTCGGCGGATACGTGGGACGGTCTGATCGACGGTTGGGGCGGTGGTGACCCGGCGGCTGCAATTGACAACGACGGCATCTGGTATCTCGGCCACATCGGATCGAACAACAGTGGCAATGCGAACGGCTGCACGGTTTCCACCGACCAGGGTCAGACGTACACGACGTACGAAGCTGGGTCCAGCGGTGGCGCGTTCCTTGACAAGAACCACCTCTGGGTCGACAACACCGGCGGTCCGTACGACGGTCGAGTGTATGCTGCCTGGACACCGTTCGGCGGCACCAATGACAGCGAAATCGAAGTCACCTGGTCCGGTGACAATGGGCAGACCTGGAATGACCGCCAGGTGGTCAGCCTCGGCTCCAACGCAGGCTACCTCTGCCAGGGGGTCAACCTTGACGTTGGCCCGAACGGCGAAGTATACGCGATCTGGACGGTGTACGAAACGGGCCTGATAGAATACGCCATCGGCTTCGCGAAGTCGCTGGACGGCGGCGTGACCTGGGAAACTGCGTACCGCATCATTGAAGACACCTACGGCATCCGTTCCTACACCGGCATGGATCAGAACCACCGCAAGAATTCGTTCCCTGTGATGACGGTCGATGTCAGCGGCGGTCCGAACAACGGCACGATCTACGTCGCGTGGACGAACGTCGGCGTCCCGGGCGTGAACCAGGGACCGGACGTGGCCAGCTGGCTGATCAAGTCGACCGATGGCGGCACCACGTGGTCCGACCCGGTTCGCATCCAGACCGACGATCCGAACGAGGGCAACCAGCACTACTTCATCTGGATCCATTGCGATCCGGTGACCGGCACGTTGAACGGCATCTGGTATGACAACCGCGACACCACCGGCGGCGCTGTCGAAACCTGGATCGGCTATTCGTTCGACGCAGGCGACACGTGGGAGAATTACCGCAGCAGCGACGTTGCCTTCACCCCCGCTCCGATTCCGGGCTTCGCGACCGGTTACTTCGGCGACTATCTCGGCATTTACAGCTATGAGGGCACGGTGTATCCGTGCTGGACGGACAACCGTGACGGCGTCGCCCGCACCTACGTCTCGCCGTTCCAGACAGAAGTCCTTCCGGCAACGGTCAGCCTCGACACGTACTTCACCGAGCCGATTATTGTGCCGAATTCCGGTGGTGTGATCGAGTACGATGCCCAGGCCAGCTACAACCTTGACACTCCAATTGCGGGTCAGATCTGGACGCAGGTGCAGTTGCCGAACAACAACCTGATCACGATGGACGTGTACAACATCAACTTCACTCCGGGCTGGAGTTTCGAAGCGATTGGCCGCACGTTGAACGTCCCGGCCGGCGCACCGATCGGCGTGTACTATTTCATCGCGAAGGTCGGCCTCTACCCGAACTACGTCGTCAGCAGCGACCAGTTCGAGTTCCGCAAGATTCAGTTTGAGGAAAACGGCGCGTCCGACTTCTCCGGGTCCGAAAGGTTCAAGAGTGGCCAGGATGTCGCGGACCTGAGTGCGGAGTTGCCGTCCACGTTTGGCATCAGCGGTGTGTACCCGAACCCGTTCAACCCGGAAACCCGCGTTTCGGTGACCGTGCCGGATGACGGCCGGTTGAGCGTTCGAGTCTACAACACGTTGGGTCAGCAGGTGGCGGTGCTGGCGGATGAATCGTATTCCGCAGGCACGCATCAGTTGACACTGGACGGTTCGCAGCTGGCCAGCGGCGTGTACCTCGTGCGCGCTGAGATGGGCGGCCAGAGCGACCTGCGCAAGGTTACCTTGATGAAATAAACACAGATCATCACCGGTAGTTAAAAACGAGCAGCGGGGGGAACTTTCGTCTGAAAGTGACCTCGCTGCTTTTTTTGTTTTACCGGCTCGTGTCTCTAACGGGGCTTTGCCGTCCGCCTCCTTTTCGTTGACTGGCACGCTTGGATTCGGCATTTTACAACGCTGCCTGTCTGCTCGCCGGAATCGATTTGCATTGCCGGGCGTGTAAGATGGCAGGGCGTGGAACAGGATGGCTTTCAGTTCCCTCCAACATTTGCCGTAACAGTGGTTTACTCTGTGGATTGCCCATGAGACTGCCGATTTTACTCCTCCTGTTGTTCTCGTTGCCGCTTGCGGTTTTCGCGGAAAACCGGATCAAGCACATCATCGCCGAAGACCTTGATGAGATTCGTGAGGTCCAGGCGTTTGACATTGACGGTGACGGCGATATGGATATCGCCGGAGTTGCACGTGGCCTGAACATGGTTGCGTGGTGGGAGAACGAGGAAGGAGTGTTTACCCAGCATATCATCTCCGAACAGTTCTGGGATGCCTGGAGCATTGCGGTGGCGGACATCGACTTCGACGGAGATGGCGACATCTTCACCGCCGGCTACTTCGCTGACGAAATCGCGATGTGGGAATACAACCCAAGTGTCCCAGGCGGCTGGGATTATCATCAGGTCATCCACATCAACGGCAGCAAGGGTGTCACCCTCGTCGACATGAACCGTGACGGCCGCCTGGATGTGATTGGTGCCGGCGCGAAAGCCGACAAGATCATTGTCGCGATGAACCTCGGGTACAACTCCTGGGGTCTCGTGACCGTGGTTGAAGGTCTGGAGGGTGCACGGCAAACCTATGCAGCGGATCTGAACGGGGACGACCGTCTCGATATCATCGCCTCCGCCGGTGCGTCCGGTACCATTGTCTGGCTGGAATGGGACGAGGGAAACTGGATTGAACACGAGATCATCGGTGAGGAGTACAAGGGGTCCCGTGGTGTTCACGCCGCCGACATCGACAATGACGGCGACCTGGACGTGGTCAGCGCCGCTCGTTACATCAACGAAGTGACATGGTGGGAAAACCGGAACAACGGCGAAAGCTGGGTCCGTCACCCGATCCCGTATACGATCAAGCAGCCGCGTAACGTGCTGCCCACCGACGTGGATGAGGACGGCGACATCGACATTGTTGCCAACGGTTTCCAGGATGACGCTGTCGTCTGGTTCGAGAATCTGGGCAACAATGAGTGGGGCCGGCGTTTCATCGTGCAAGGGTTTGACGGCGCATTGGGGTTTGACTTGCGCGACATGGACGGCGACAACGACATGGACATCGTCGTCGCCGGGAACTCCGCGGATCAGGTCGGTTTGTGGGAAACCATCTCGGCGGACCCAGTACAGGTGAACATCCGGCCACATGAACCGACGCAGGTGTTCTCGTCCGAGGGCGGCTCGATCATGTACGACGTCACCATGCGCGGAGAATTCAGCTTCGCGACCGATGTCGAATGGTGGACCGAACTGATCGCTCCGAACGGAACCCTCATCGACACCAGCGAGGTGTTACCCTGCACTTTCATGCCTGGCGAAACGATCACCATCACTGACCAGACGATCGAGCTCACCGACGTCAGCAAGGAAGGCGAATACAAGCTGTCGGTGAAGGTCGGCAAGTACCCCGATGCGGTGCAGGAGGCAGGCTCCGTCAATGTTCCTGTCGCACGCAGCATACGGCTGCGCCCGGCATACCCGAACCCGTTCAACGCCATCGCGCAGATTGAACTGGTCGTGCCCAGCGCTGGCGATGCTCGGGTGATGCTGTACAACGTGCTCGGACAACAGGTGGCGGTGCTGCACCGTGGCCCGTTGCAGGCCGGTGTGCAGACCTTCGTGATTGACGGGGACAACCTGGCCAGTGGTGTGTATTTCATTCGCGCAGAAGTCGGCAAGCACTCCGCGATCCGGAAGATCACGCTGATTCAGTGACAGTCTCTGGGCTCTGGGCTTTTATCTCAGATCTCAGATCTCAGATCTCAGAATACAATGTGGCCGTGTCTGTTTACAGACGCGGCTTTTTTGCTCATCGCACGTAGACCGACTTGAGGCGTGTGTGACCCGACTTGGGGTTTGTCAAGTCGGGTGTCATGGTTCAGGTTTTTGGTCTGTGGTCTTTGGTCTATGGTCTATGGTCTGTGGTCTGTGGTCTGTGGTCTGTTGTCTGTTGTCTGGAGACTGGAGACTGAGGACTTGCAAACTGCAGCAACCACCGCGTAGCGGTGGAGGATGGTTAGCGTGTGGCTTCAGCCACACGAATGGCTCCGCCCCCCCCCATTCTCCCTCTTACCAACCCCGAAGGGGTTGCATCTGAACCGATCCCATCATCCGAGACCGAAGAAGACGGCGGTGTGGTACACGAGGAAGGCGAGCGTCCACGAGACCGCCAGCGTGTACACCGCGAGGAACAGCGTCCACGCCCACGCGCCCAGCTCTTTCCACACCACGGCCATAACCGCCATGCAGGGTACATAGAGCAAGACAAAGAACATCAACGCCAGCGCCGTCGCGGGCGAGTAGGACGGATCCTCGACCAGGCGTTCTTTCAACGGTGTGCGTTCGACCGCGCCCTCAGCATCAGGATCGGCGTCCTCGATGCCGTAGATGATCCCCATCGTGGAGATGATAACTTCCTTCGCAGCGAAACCGGACAACAGGCCGACCGTGATTTTCCAGTCAAACCCAACCGGCTTCATCACCGGTTCGATGAAGCGGCCGATCCGCCCGGCGTACGAATTGCGGATCTGTTCGTTGCCGTTATAAGCCACCGAAGCGTGCTCCGCACTTCCTTCATCCACCAATGCGCCCGTGTCCAACGTCGTGCCCGTGCTTGCTTGCAAGCGCGGATCCGAATCTGTCAGATCACCCTGTTCTACCAAGCCCGTGCTCGCTTGCAAACTCGGATCATCCAAGACAGAACCACTCGTCGGTTCCGTCCCCGTTCTCGGGAACGCGAGCAGGAACCAGATCACGATACTGGCGGCGAGGATGAACGTCCCTGCCTTCTTCAGGTACATCCACGAGCGTTCCCACATGTGTCCGAACGCTCCGCGAATCGTGGGCCGGCGATACGGCGGCAGCTCCATCACGAACGGCGCCGCTTCGCCACGGAACAGGGTTTTGCGCAGAGTGAGCGCGGCGGTGAAAGCGATCAGCCAGCCCCCGAACCAGACCAGCCAGAAGATGATGCCGGAGTGTTCCGGGAAGAACGCGGCCGCGAGCATCGCGATCACCGGCGACTTCGCGCCGCACATCAGCAGGGGTGTCACCAGCACGGTGATCACCCGGTCGCGAGGATTGACCAGCGTCCGTGCACTCATGATCGCGGGTACGGCACAGCCGGTGGCGATCATGAACGGGACAAAGCTGCGTCCATGCATCCCAAACAGGTGGAAAAAGCGGTCCATGACGAACGCCGCGCGCGCCATGTACCCCGAGTCTTCGAGCAGAGATAGCCCGAGGAAGAGCAACACCACCAGCGGCAGGAAGACCAGCACCCCACCGACACCGCCGATGATCCCATCAACCAGCATGTCGGTGAAGATCCCCGGTGGCAACTGCAACGTCAACCACATCGACAGCACGCCGAATCCGTGGTCGATCAAGTCCGAGATCGGGTTGCCAATGGTAAACGTGATCTGGTAAATCAGGTACATCACCCCGAAGAAAATGAACAGCCCGGCGAACCGGTTGAGCACGATGCTGTCCACCATCTCGGTAAAGTCGATCCGGGTCTTGGCTTCCTTGTTGATGACGGTTTCCCGCACCGCGCCGTGGATGTACGCGTAGCGTTGTTCAGCGACGACCACCGGCGCGTCTTCGTCGAACTGCTTGCGGATGCGCTGCTGCTTCTCCTCCATCACGGCGATGACGTGATCTGCTTTTGCATGTCCGGTCTCGACTTTCGCGACGGCGTCGTCATCATCTTCGAGCAATTTGATTGCCAGCCAGTCGAGGTTGATCAGTTCCGCGAAGTCAGGGTCCGTCTTCAGTTCGTCAACCAGCTCCGCGCGCGATTTTTCGAGGTCGCGGCCGTAATTGATCCGGCGGCCGTTGATGTTCAACTCACCGTTCGCAGCCTTGACCAACAGCCCCATCAGCTCCGTGACACCCTTGCCCTTGTTGCCGACGGTCTTGACAAACGGGATACCGAGAATGGTTCCAAGTTGCTGCTCGTCAATGACCAGCCCTAAGGCTTCGGCTTCGTCGCTCATGTTGAGCACGCCGAGCACCGGGATGCCGAGTTCCTGGAATTGCAGCAGCAGGTAGAGGTTTCGTTCGAGGTTGGTGGAGTCGAGGACATCGACGATGAGGTCCGGCTTCTCACGCAGGACGAAGTCGCGGGCGACGACTTCCTCCAGCGAATAGGCGGACAGGCTGTAGGTTCCGGGCAGGTCAACGATCTCGATCTTGACCCCGTCCCGGTCGATCCGGCCGACTTTTTTCTCGACCGTCACGCCCGGATAGTTGCCTATGTGCTGGTGCTGACCGGTGAGCGCATTAAACAGGCTGGTCTTGCCGGCGTTCGGATTACCGGCCAACGCGACACGGAGATCAACATCGGCCTTGTCGTCGGTGACGCTGCCCAGCCTCCAGCCGCCGCCGCCCATCATGCCGAACCCGTGGTTTCTCCGTTTCCGGTGGTGATGGCGGTGATCAGGCACTGATTTCCTCCACGATCACACCTGCGGCCTCCACCCGGCGCAGGGAGAGTTTCGACCCGCTCAGCTCGACTTCCACCGGATCGCGCAGCAACGCTTCACGCAGGATCCTTCCCTTCGCACCACGGATGAATCCCATCTCCGTCATGCGCTGGCGAATTTCGCCCTGTGCGGTCAACTTGCGTACACGGAAACTGCGGCCGATCGTCACATCTGCGAGGGTACGGCTGACGGAGGGCTCGCTCATCGTGGCGATACCATTTCCGTCCGACCAGCGATCCCGCGACCAGACCAGGACGCTCTCGGCCTGCCGCTTTTCGAACCGCATCGTCTCACCAGCAACCCGCACCGTCATTTCGCCGCTACGGTTCACGTCCACCACGTGCAAACTGGCACCGGGCAACACACCGCGCTGGATCAACGGGGTACGCATGGCTTCATCCGCAACAATCCGTGCGATCACACCGCCGTCCCCCTCTTTCAGGGAAGCGAGGCGGCAGATCCCCTCCACGCCGTCGTGCTTGTGGCATTCGCCTTCCACACGTTTGTCGCAGTGGCACTCGTGCGTGTTCAGGTGGTTGAGCCAGCGGTCACGGAACTTGTCGATGATGCCGGTTTCCACCTCGGGACAGTAGCTTAGGAATTCGCTCATTGACGCGATCCGTTCCAGCGTCGTGATGCTGATCGCGTGTTCCATCGAGCAGGCGTCTTTTTCCGCCGTCTCCGGATCGACCTGGAGAAAATCGACGAGGAACCGCTTGAGGAAGTTGTGGCGCTGATAAATGCGAAACGCGAGGTTGCGCCCATTCTCGGTCAAATCGACATATTCCCGGGCCTTGTAGTTAACAAGCCCTTCCTTGTCGAGCCGACGCAGGGCAGAGATTACGCTGGAGGTCTTGACGTTCTTCTCCCGCGCGATATCGCGGACTCGCACCACACGCTGCGTTTGCAGCAAGCGGTACATAATTTCAAGGTAGTCTTCGAGGCTTTCAGTCAACCGGCCAATAAGCATCACTTCTCCTGGCAGACATGTCTACCAAAGGTACGAAATGAGCTCGGTTGTAGCAATTCCGGACTCGTGGGGTCAGGAATTCCTAACTGGCGCGGAAGTGCTGGAATGGGCTGGATTTTTAGCCTGAAAGGTGGACTCTTGCAATCAAACGAGCACCCTTGACCCCTCATGTCCGAAGCGTCGTTCGAACCTGCGGACAGCAGCCTGCAAATGGTATGATCGACTCGACCGGTTCAGATCGCAACTCAGCTGAAATCGACGACATAATCCTTCGCTTCCGGTTCGACCCACCGGAGCAGCTTCTTCCCCTCCCGTTCCAGCTGTTTCTGCGTGGTCTTGGTCAGTTTGCCGAACGGTGTCAGGGTCAATGTCGCGACCTTGCGTTTGACATCTGTTTTCCACGTGCCCGCCACGAACCCATCCACGAGGAAGGTCGCCGGCACCATCAAATTCTTCGACACCAATCCCTTGCGGTGCTCGTCCGCGACGATCCGTGTCCGGTCCTGATGTCCGAGGATCGCGTTGTCGAAATTGGCAAGATACCGGACCGGCACCTTGGTCTCGGCCGGTGGACGGGGTGCGTCCGGCAAGTCGTACAGCGCGCGCTTGCGCTCATCCTTGAACGTGACCAGCTCATCGTCCAGTTGCTCGAAAATCGGTTTCAGGCCCTGCAGCCCGGACCAGGTCTGCATATCGCCCGGAGTCGCCGGCCCGAACGCTGCGAGGTACCGTTTCACCAGCTCGGGCAGGTGTTCGGCTGGGTAGATTTCAGCGTCCAGCCACCGGTCGGCGACCGCGAACCCGGCTTTCGCGTGCCACGCCCAGCGGTCCTCGCTCGGCACCATCACCAGCGGCAGATGGGTGCGCACCAGGTAGCCGAGCATGCGATGGTTCGTGTCCGGGAACCGTTCCTGCAGCAGGGGACGGATTTCCGCGAACGGCAGATGGTTATCCCCGAGCAAATCGCGTGCTCCGGCGACGATCTCGGCGAAGTCGACACCATCCAGCTCTTTGCGTGCGATCGACCCCAGCGCTTTGCTCAGCACGGGCTGCAACGTTTGGCGGAAGGTGAGGAAATCGGATGTGCTGACCAGATGAATGGTCGCCCGCAGCCAGGTCGCCCGCACGACCTGCTTCGACGTGATGAGCGTGTACAGGTCATCACGGCTGAAGTTTTTCAGCCGGCTCCAGAGGGCAACAAACGGTGGCCGGGCGATCTGCGCCTGAAGTCCGGCGAGCTGGTTGACCGCGCCCAGCGGCGAGATGGTTGTGCGTTCCAACAGCAGTTGCCGTGCGAGCAGTGCGCGGTTCAACTCACGTGTGGTCAAGGTTTCCGGGGGCATGGGCGGGCTGTGTGTTGGTGAATGGGTCTGTGTCGGTCGCAACAAATCCTGCGCTTTAAGGAACGAATGTTCAGTCCCCGAATCAAAGCACCGCGCCACGAGATGAAAACCACCGGAGTCCCCGAATGGGGGACATGTGAACGGATCACTGCCGTCAGTTCGCCGTGATTGGATGGCTGGACAGCTTTCCCTGATTCGCTGCTCGTCTGATCAAGCCGTTCACGTGTCCCCTTATCCGGTCCATGTGCCCCTGATGGCTCCGCCAGCTGGGATTATCCGCCGTCCGGTCCAATGAATTCACGTGTCCCCTTATCCGGTTCATATGCCCCTGATGGCTCCGCCAGCAGGGATTATCCGCCGTCCGGTCCAACGAATTCAAGAGCTGATCCGCCCCCGGATGATACGCATTCTCCGAACCAGCACGGGCAATCGCAGGGCGTCACCCCTCGTCTCCGTCTCGATCCGCTCGCAAGTCACCAATTCTCTCGGAAATCGCCAGCGTGTTGTTTTATCTTCACCGCCATTGCAGCCGGGGTGGTCAGACGTACCGCGCGGAGTGCCTGACCCCCGCTTCCCTCCCCTTCCTGAACTGGAGGTCATCGCCATGAGTCAGTACCAGAAAATCTTCGAGTTGATCAAGACGAAGAACGTGCAGCAGGTGGACATCCGCTTCATGGATTTTCCCGGCATGCACCAGCACTTCACTGTGCCCGTCAGCCAGTTGACCGAGGAATCGTTCAAGGAGGGATTCGGGTTTGACGGATCCTCCATCCGCGGCTGGCGTCAGATCAACGAATCCGACATGCTCGTCGTGCCGGACATGCACACGGCGGTGATTGACCCGTTCAGCGACATCCCGACGCTGATTCTGTTCGGCGACATTTTCGATCCGTCGACGATGATGCCGTACGACAAAGACCCCCGCGGCGTGTTGCAGAAGACACTTGCCTACATGCGCAACACGGGCATCGCGGACGAAGCCTACTTCGGCCCGGAATGCGAATTCTTCGTGTTTGATGACATCCGTTACGGCCAGTCCGCCAACGCCGGATTCTACTTCATCGATTCACAGGAAGGGCACTGGAACGCCGGTACCGAAGAGAACCCGAACCTTGGCTACAAACCGCGCTACAAGGAAGGGTATTTCCCCGTTCCGCCGTCGGACAAGCTGCACAACCTGCGCAGTGAAATGGTGATGATTCTCGAGTCGATGGGGATCACGATCGAAGCCCATCATCACGAAGTTGCCAGCGGCGGGCAGTGCGAGATCAACATGCGGTTCGCGCCGCTGCTGACCATGGCCGACAGCCTGCAGTTGTACAAGTACGTGGTGAAGAACACCGCCTACCGGCACAACAAGACGGCGACCTTCATGCCGAAGCCGCTGCACGGCGACAACGGGTCCGGCATGCACACCAACATGAGCCTCTGGAAGGGCAACCAGCCGTTGTTCGCCGGGGACGGGTACGCCGGCCTCAGCGACACCGCGTTGTATTTCATCGGCGGGCTGCTACATCACGCTGGCGCGTTGTGCGCCTTCACCAACCCGACCACAAACAGCTACAAGCGACTCGTGCCGGGCTTTGAAGCACCGACACGGTTAGCCTACAGCCAGCGCAACCGGTCCGCCGCGATCCGGATTCCGGTCTACAGCAACAGCCCGAAGAGCAAGCGGATCGAGTATCGTGTGCCGGACCCAAGCAGCAACCCCTACCTCGCGTTCTCGGCGTTGCTGATGGCTGGCCTCGACGGCATCCAGAACAGGATGCACCCCGGCGATCCGTTCGACAAGAACATGTACGACCTCGAACCGGAAGAGCTGGAGAATGTGCCGGAGACCCCGCGTGACCTCGCCAGCGCCCTTGACGCCCTGGAACAGGACCAGGACTTCCTCTACAAGGGGAATGTGTTCACCGAGGACGTAATCGACACCTGGATCTGGTACAAGCGTGACCGCGAGGTGACTGCCCTGGCGCAGCGGCCGCATCCGTGGGAGTTCGAGCTGTATTACGATATTTAGGCTATTGGCTACATGCGGCGGTCTGCGGGTTGCGGGCTATAGGCTGTTCGAGATGACCTGCCCGTGTTTGCTTGCAAACTCGGACGATCCGCATCCAGGCTATGGGCTATAGGCTGTTCGAGATGACGTGCCCGTGTCAAAAAACTTGCAAACGCGGACGATCCGCATCCAGACTGGCGTGGCCCGGCTTGCTGGTGTTTGCAAGTCGGGTGTCATGGTTGTGCAGGTTGGCGAGCGCGTCATGCTGAAGGTGCGTTCGTTAGCACCTGAAGCAGGTCCAGCTTCGCAACAGGTTGGCCCTCAGTTTAGTTCAGTAGTAGCTCGCCCTGCCAACTCGCTATTCGTTCCGTTCGGTTTGACACACACCCAGCCGTACCTGTCCCACTTGTCCTACCCTCTTGCGTCGTGCTCCGACTCCGCAGATAAGAGTCAATCCGATTTGCGGACCGTACTCATTTTTTCACATCGTATGAGCGCAACCGTGAACTGAAAAGGAGAACGACAGTTATGTTTCGCATAAAGACCGTACTGATGATGCTGTTTGTCTTGAGTCTTGCCAGCTTCCCGCTTGGTTGTTCTGATGAAATGCAGGACGACGCGGAAGACACGCTGGAAGACCTTGGTGAAGAAGCTGAAGACGCAGCCGAAGATGTTGAGGATGGAGTTGATGACATGACGGACGACGAGGAAGGCAGTTCCTTGTTGCGTCTCATCGACCGCAACCTTGATCTCGTGTAAGGTTGAAGCAGTCTAGTAGCAAACAACCCGTTACGGTTCGCCGTAACGGGTTTTCAGTTCTGCAATCATGGGCTCAGCCAATCAGTCGCCGACGAACACATCGTTCTGCTGTGTGAAGTAGTAGGTCGATTCTTCAAACGGCGAGCTTTTACCCAGCGACTCGGCATAATAGAATACCACCCGCAGGCTATCGGTGAGATATTGGTTCGGAACTGCGACCTCGATCGGGCTGGTACCATAGATGTAGTCATCGTACGATTCGGTGGTGAACTGGAACAGTTCGACCGTTCCCTCGATGGCTTCATTGGATGACGTCCAGGTCACGATGAAGAACGGTTCAATCGGGCTATCCTCCACCTCCGGCATACCGGACACGACCACGCGTTCCAGGTTGATTGTGTGCCTGTGCGTGCCGTTCTTGTCGACGACGATTTCCACGTCGCCTTCGAGGTTTCCGTACGCTCGCTGGAACGCACCCAACGTGGACGAAAAAGTCAACTGTGCGCCGTTAACGGTGACCGTCGCGTCAGCAGCCTGATCGATCTCCTCGGTGCCGAGCAAGCTGCTGGTCTTGGTTTCGACGAACACGGTCGCGTAGAGCAGGCTGTCGCCGTCCACGATCCGCTCGCTGATTTGCGTGTAGATGGTCAGTTCTTCGTCCGTATCGCACGCGGTCAGCGTAAACAACGCCAGCAGGGCCGCAAGCAGCAGTGCCGCCAGTGCCGGGACTCGGGCTGACTTCGTTGGTTTGGGGCTTGCGCTCACTGATCCTCTCCCGATTGAAGCTGTTTCTCCTGCCAGTCTTCCGAGTAGGCGATCCGGATATCCTCGTACAGGTCCAGCACCCAATTGGTCACCACCCAGTCGCGCAGCGTGCCGACAAACAGCAGCAGGGTCAGCAGCAGGGTCAGCCCCATCTCGACAGGGTGCCGCACCGCGCCGCGGGTCTTCCGGCCAAGGTAATGCAGGAACGGCTTCCAGTTGAACTTGAACAGGTGGAACCCGAACGCGACCATGAACACGATCATCGAGGTGAGGTGCAGATCCCACCATTGGTCGCGGGTGATCGCGAGGAACTTCCAGTCCATCAGCGATGCCAGCCGGTGGTGCGGCGCAACGTACAACGCGATGCCGGACAGGGTGACGATCAAGCTGCCAACAAACATGGCGAGTGAGGTGAACACTCGCCAGCGGAAACGGTAACGTTTCATGCCAGGTTCCGGTTTCGTTTCGAACGACCAGCGAAGATGGGACGTTTGCCGCGAAACCGCAATGCTCGTGAAGCCGTGTCACAAGCGGGGGCAAGCGTCAACCGTGCATGATCGTTGTAAGCGGTTGGCCTATTGGACGTCCTGTTCCAGCTCAAGGTTTACTTCGGAGATGAGCCCATCCACATCCTCGATGCCGGCGTCTCGGATTGCTTCCTCAACGGTCTTCCACAGCGGCGTGCCGCATTGGATGCAGATGATGTCCCGGCGGGTGAGCAAACGGATGGCGAACGGGGAGACCCGGGCGACATCCTCCAGGTCCATGTCTTTTGTGATCGGCTGGTTCATCTTCAACTCCACAGTCTGTATACGTTGATGGTTGGATGCGCACACTCACGCTGAGTTGCACGCGGATGATCCGTGATCAACGCTTCGCAAGTCTTTGAATCAACGCGAGTTCGTCGACTTTTTCTCACCGTTGAGAGGTCGCGACGGTGTTGCTACCCGTCCCGCCGGGAGGCTACCCTGTCTACGACATTTCCACTTGGAGGATTTCATGCAGCGCATTTTTTCAGCGGTTGGTTTGACGCTTTCGTTGTTGATGGTAGTGTTTGTTCTTGGTTGTGGTCAGAGCGGAGATACGCAGCAGGCGGCCAAACAGGAAGCCGAACAGTCGGCCGATCCGCACGCCGGCATGATGGGACATGGCGACATGGGCGGCGGAGTGCAGTTGGTTGACGGTAAGCTGCCAATCGGTCCGTGGATGGCGACCCTGCCGGAAGGATGGACCGCGGAACGCCCGGCTTCGTCCATGCGACAGGCGCAGATCCACCTTGCTCCGGTCGAAGGCGATCCGGATGAGGCGAGCGTGGTTGCCTTTTACTTCGGCCCGGAAGCGGGTTCGGTTGAGATGAATATTGAACGCTGGATGAACCAGTTCAGCAAAGCGGACGGGTCCCCGTTGACCGAAGCCGATGTCACTCGTTCCTCCGGCCCGCTCAACGACCACGAGTTGACGTTTATCTCATTCAACGGTACCCAGAAGCCGTCTTCCATGCCCGGCGCGCCGCAAACCGGCGAGCAGTCCGGCTGGATGAACGTGTCAGCGATCATTATGACCGATCAGGGTCCGTGGTTCTTCAAGGGCACCGGCCCGGAAGCGACGATGCAGCATAACATCGCGGCGTTCAAGCAGTTCCTTAACAATCTTGAGTATGGCGAGATGACCGCTCACCACGGGTGAGCGGCTCGTCGCAGTCCGTTCACAACATTCACCTGCGGTCGCCGGTTCGCATGATGCTGACCGTCGACCCGATCAGGAACCAGCATGAGCCCACGCAAGAGTGCTTCGAGCTCGAGCGGTTCAAAGAAACGTTCCGCTCCCAAAAGCGCACAGCAGGTTAAACAGGAGGCTCTGGCGAAACAAAACGGATCGGACACAAGTCCGGAATCCGCCAAATCTACCGGAAAAGCTGCGGAAGTGAAAGCAACCCGGCCCAAGCGGACGTCTGCCAAACCGAAGCCTAAACCGACCAGCTCGGTGAAGGTGAAAACGACCCGTCCCAGCCGCCGGAAACGGCAGCCGAAGGTGTTCGTGCTCGACACCAATGTCCTGTTGCACGATCCCAGCGCCTTGCTCCGGTTTGAGGAGAACGATCTCTACATCCCGATCACGGTGTTGGAAGAAGTCGACCACTTCAAGAAGGGGCACGACACGATCAACTTCCACGCCCGTGAGGTGGCGCGGCAGTTGGACGAACTCCTGCCCTCCGTCGGGATCAATTCCCAGGAAGGGACACCGCTCGGTCCCGGCCTCGGGTCGTTGCACATCTTCGCCGGACGCAAGCTGCACGACCTGGTGCGTCAATCGTTCATGGACGCCACCGCCGACCACCGGATCCTTTCGGTGGCGTGCGAGGTGACCGAACTGTTGCCCGACCGGGACGTGGTGTTGGTCAGCAAGGATGTTTCGCTCCGGCTCAAGGCACGGAGTGTCGGGATTCCCGCCGAGGACTATGAGAGCGACAAAGTCCCGGACCTCGACAAGTTGTACAAGGGCCGCTTCGAGCTCGAGGACATCAATCCCGACCTGATCGACCAGTTGTACGGTGACCCGTTTGAAGTGCCGCTGGAACGGTTCGACATCGAGGAACCGTACCCGAACGCGTACTACATCCTCAAAAGCCACCGCAAGAGTGCGTTGGCACGGTACGACGCCGAACGCGGCGCTTTAATCCGCGTCGACAAGCGGCAGGGCTACGGCATCACCCCGCGCAACAGCGAACAGACTTTCGCCCTCGACGCGCTGCTCAACGAACAGATCAAGCTGGTCACGTTTTCCGGCAAGGCGGGCACCGGCAAGACTCTGATCGCATTGGCGGGTGCGTTGGAAGCCCGGCGTCATTACGACCAGGTCTACCTCGCACGTCCAGTGGTTCCGTTGGGACAGCAGGAAATCGGCTACCTGCCCGGCGACATCGAGGAAAAGCTCGACCCGTTCATGCAGCCGCTGTGGGACAACTTCGGCGTCATCCGTGGCCAGTTCAAACACACCGATAAAAAGGTGCAGGCCATCGATGACATGATCAAGAACCGCAAGCTGAACATCAGCGCGCTGGCATATATCCGTGGCCGCAGCCTGAACCGGATCTTCTTCATCGTTGACGAAGCCCAGAACCTCACCGGGCATGAGGTGAAGACTATCATCACCCGCGCCGGCGAAGGCACCAAGATCGTGCTCACCGGCGATCCGAACCAGATCGACAGCCCGTACCTGGACAGCCGCTCGAACGGTCTCACCCGTCTCATCGACAAGATGAAGGGCCAGCGCCTGTATGCGCACGTCACGTTGGAAAAGGGCGAACGCAGCCAATTGTCTGACCTGGCGTCCACATTGCTGTAACTGCTCGACCCGATTTCAGCACAAAGAAAAGCCCCGCCTGGATGTTCCGGACGGGGCTGTTGCATGTGTGGCAAATCCTGCTTAACGCTGCGCGATCCAGGTTCCGGAGGTCATCCCCAGCACCAGCACCTGGCTGTTCTCTCCGAAATCGGAAGAGGCGCGGAACGCGTTGTTCAACGAACTGCGAAACTCACTCTGCTGGGCCAGGATCGCGTCCTTCGGGATGTCGTTCGCGACAGCCATCACCACGTCAAACAGATCCTCTTCAATCTGCTTCTGGGCGCGTGGCAGATCCGGTGAGATCACCATCAGGTTGATGCCGACCGTCGTGTTGTCGACATACTGAATGTCGTACTGCACCTGCAGCGGCGTCGCCGCTTCTTCCGTCACCACCGTTTGCACGCTTGCGCACCCGTAGGCGAACAGCAGCAATGGCAGCAGTGCGATCGTGAAAATGTGTCGGCGGTTCATTGTATCACCCTGACGTGCAAGTTTCGAGGGTTCGCCCAGCCCCCGTTTACCGACCCCCAACAGAAATCGAACCTTTTCGTAACGCAATCCTAACACAACCGGGATAAAAAATCGGGTCATTTCTGTCGACTATAACCCGGGTTCGCTCATCCCGTCCGATTATCACTCCCCTCGGACTGCGCGAATACTAATCTGGTATCAATATAACATTAACATATTCCTAATAAAACTCCCACCACGCTCTTCACGGAAGAGAGGAGAGTCGAACACCGATTCCCTCGAATCACGATAATTCTACTTGGATTTAGCAGGTTGAGGTGCTTTTTTCGGCCTAATCGAACGATTTAGCTTGTACGAATTTGTCGAATAGCTGGCTCAAGCGTGTGCCGGGGCTGGTGAATTGGCGGTGCAGAAAGTGATCCTGATGAAGTAATACTTGTAGGAAAAAGTGGTCCCTCGCTGATTCATGTGGGTAAGCTGAGGTTGAGCTTTCCCGCGACGAGG
>JAHLLB010000054.1 GCA_020444425.1 bacterium
ACAACTGACAACTGACAACTGACAACTGACAACTGACAACTGACAACTGACAACTAGATCTCCTCCAGCATCTTGTACAGGGTGGTCCGGCTGACGCCGAGCAGGCGTGCAGCTTTGGCCTTGTTGCCGTCCACCTGCGCCATGACCGCTTGTACCTCGCCCAGGTGCAGTTTAGCGGGACGACCAGGCTGAGCGACCTTCTTCGGCTCGGCCAGACCTTCCAGCACTTCCGGCGGGAGATGGTTCGGCTGAATGATACCGGTCCGCGTTTTGATGATCCCGTATTGGATAGCGTTCCGCAGCTCACGCACGTTTCCCGGCCACGGATACCTGATCAGGATGTCCATCGTGTTCTGGGAAATATGCACCCGTTCCGCGCCGATTTGCGTTGACACCTGGTCGAGGTAGTAGTCAACCAGTGCGGGGATGTCATCACTGCGCTCACGCAACGGTGGCAGTGTTACGGGCACGACCGCAAGCCGGTAGTACAAGTCCTCACGGAACTTACCCTGTTGGGTCATCTCCTTCAGATTGCGGTTGGTCGCGCACAGGATCTGAACGTCCACCTTGATCGGTCGTTCGCCGCCCACCGGAACGAACTGCGATTCCTGCAGCACGCGCAGCAGCTTCACCTGCAAAGTCGGTGTGATTTCTCCGATTTCGTCGAGAAAGAGGATGCCGCCGTCCGCAAGTTCAAAGCGTCCCTTTTTGTCACGGATCGCACCCGTAAAGGCGCCACGTACATGCCCGAATATCTCGCTTTCCAGCGTACCTTCCGGGAGTGCCCCGCAATTGACCGGTACGAACGGTTTGTTCGCCCGTGGACCGATCTCATGCAGCGCCTTGGCGACCATTTCCTTACCGGTACCGCTTTCGCCCTGGATCAGGATCGGCACGTTGACATGAGCCAGCTCCTCCACCGAATCATACACCCGCTGCATGGACGGGTGAGATCCGATCATACCGTGGAACCCGCCTTGTCCGGATGATTTCCGCCTCAACGTGTTGAGTTCGGTCATGTCCCGGAACAGCACCAGCGCGCCAATCACGCCGCGATCGTCAGTGTCGAGCGTGACCACGGACATTTCGATGTCGCGCACGATTCCGTCTCGCTTGACGAATGATTTCGGGTAGCGCAGGCGGGCTTCCGAATGGTTGGGGGTGAGGCAGAAGGAACAATCTCCACCGCAGAAACGGTCGGGGAACACCTTGTGACAGTCGAGACCGATCACTTCATTCGCGCTGTACCCGGTGATCAGTTCGGCGGTGCGATTCCAGAGGAAGATGCGCCGGTTGCGGTCGTGTGCCATTACGCCGTCGGTGAGGTGGTTGATCAGTGAGCCAAATGTCAACCGAATCCTCAGCCCGGCTTCGAGCAGGGGATCGTTGAACAGGTCGCGCAATCGTGCGTTCAGCAGGCGATCCAGCTCGGGTAGCGACTCGCTGGTCGGCGGCTTCGTGTCCATCGGATCCGGGAAACCCAGCTCACTCGGCCGCCAGCAGATGCGAATCGGCAGTCCCGCGAACACGAGATCCGGTGGCAACGGGTGATTGTTCATCTGGATCACGATGTCGTGTGTTGAAGCCGTCGCAGCCTGCTGGGAGTAGAGCATCGGAACCGGTTGATCCTGCTCTGCAGTGGGTTCGGATACAACGTTGGCATGGATAGAACGATCCCCCGATTCAGCCGATTCTCCGGCTTGTATCAGGGGATGGGGATCGGTTTCTACAGCGGTATTTGTTGAGGTGACGCTGGATCCTGCGAATGCAACCTGCCAAACTCGCGGGACAACCTGGCAACACAGCCGGGCCGTACGTTCCGCAAGCCAACCGGCTTCGGTCGAAAAGAACAGGATTCGCGGCATGGTCCATCCAGAACTGGGAGCTCCTGCCGCAAATATAGGAAATTGTGTCACCAAACCTCTAGTAAAAACGAATACAAAACAAACTTTTACGGATCAGTTGTCGGTGAAGGCGTATTCGAGCGTAGTGATAAAGGCGGCAAGATCGACTGTGTGAGGCCGGTTTCTGCCTGCCTTACCGGTACAAGATCTCAGATTGATGGACTCTAACAGATTGATATCATGTAACATAACAAGCGTTAGGCACAAATCCCGCACCGGCACATGAGTTGCAATCCTCTCCACGGACCCGTTTCTCCGAACTCGAAGCCAGCTGGAGCTGACATGCGCAAGACCCTCGTGCTGCACATCGGCATGCACAAGACCGCGACAACGTCGATTCAATCGCACCTGCTGCATCATCGCGTACAGTTGCATCAGATGGGGGTGGAGTATGTCCCCGGCCTGGTCAAGATCGGGCGGAGAATCCGTAACCGGGCGCCGATGAGTGATGAGCTTGTGCGCGAGTTGCAGGCGCATCTCGAACCACTGTTGACCTTACCGGCACCGATCATTCTCGGCAGCGCGGAAGCGTATTTCGGCCGGTTCATGGCGAAACCGCCGGTGCTGATCAATTCGCACGAGTGTGCGGCTGACCTGAAACGAATTCTCGAACCGTTCGATCTGGATGTGAAGCTGTTCGCGGCAGTACGACGGCAGGACACATGGCTGGAGTCAGCGTACCAGCATTCAGTGAAATGGAATTTTGACCTGACGTTTGACGAATGGTACGCCGAGCTGGACCTCGACCTGTTTCACTGGGATCGCCTGCTGGGCGGTTTCGCGGCTCAGTTCGGGAAGGACAACCTGTACGTACATCCTTACGAACGCTTGTTTAAGCCAGACGGGGAAGGTGTGCGCCGTTTGTATCGTCTGTTCGGTGCGGAACAGTTGGCTGAACCAGGTACGTTCCCACGCAGCAATCCGGGAATATCAAAGCGCTGGCTGGAAGTATTGCGCCGGGCAAACTCGTTGATCGATCGCAAGGAATGCCAGCGGCTGCGCTTCTTCATGGAGCAGGAATTCCCGCGCAAATCGGGGGACAAGACGATTTACTTCAGCGACGAGCAGCGTGTGGAGTTGCTGGAGCACTACAGCGCGTCGAATCAGCGTCTATTCGACGAGTTCGTGCCAGCCGGAATCGAAAATTTCTACACCGTCGCGGCGGTCATGGGGCAGGCAGCGTTGACCGTTTGACGGCTGACAGCGCGCCTAGAACCGTTCCTTTTTCGCGTACATTCCGTGCAGTCCTTCGGTGCAGTTGGCGCACATCGGCGGGCGCTCGCCGGTGAGGATGCGTTGCCGGAACGCACGGTACGCGTCGGATTGCCAGACAGCCGGGAAACCGGCGTCGTGCGCGTTCCCGATCACAAACTCCCCGTCCTTGTCGAAGCAGCAGGGTACCACGGTTCCATCCCACTGCACTACTGCGCTTCCGTAAATCCGGGCACAGAAGGGCCGTTCCGCACGTTTCAACACCCAACGATCATCCTTCAAGACGTAACGGCGCAGTTTTGGATCATCGGGCAGCCAGCGCTCGCCCTCTTCTTTCTCGAACGCTTCCAGCTGTGCCGTCTTGAAGACCAACTCGTTGGCACCCCATTCACGTGCGAGTCGCAACGCGTCGTCACGTTCGTTCAGGTTGTGCTTGAACAGCAGAAACTGCCACTGCAGCACCGGATACTTGCGGTTCAGCTTGCGTTTAATCTCAGCGACGTTGCGTACGCCGCGTTCGACGCGATCCCACTTGCCGCCGACACGGTACTGCACGTGACTTTCCGCGGATGCACCGTCAAGCGACAGAATCAACGTGTGCAGCCCGGAGCGAACAATCGCCTCGGCGGTTCGGGGGTTGGCCAGTGCTTCGACATTCGTGGAAAGGATGACCCGGCTTCCGGACGCGGTGGCGTGCCGGATAATGCCCGGCGTGTCCGGATGCACCAGCGGTTCGCCTTGATTCCACAGTTGTAGCCGAATCGGGGCGGGGTGGATGCTGTCCCAGAGTGTGCGAAACTTTTCCAGCGATATGCGACCGCCGGGCCGGGCAAGTTCGCCACGGCCGGTCGGACAATGCGGACATTTTAGCTGGCAGGCGGTGGTCGGCTCCAACATCAGCATCGTCGGCGTTCCCCAGACCATCGCGCGCCGGGTCACACTTGTGGCAGCGACAGCCGCCGTGATCTTGCCGAGATTGACCAGCTGCTCAAAGGTGATCAGCTTGATCGGATTGAGCGGGGAGAGTTCATGCCAGCGAATCCGGATACGTGACGCTGTCCGGACCGAGTTGGCGGTGCCATTGGTCGTTTCGCGGGAAATGGTTGAAAGCTCAGTTGACTTCAATGAACTCCACCTCGTACAAACGTGGCCACAACTTTCCGGTCAGGTAGATTTGGCCAGTGTCGTGATTGATTGCGATGCCGTTCAGTACGTCCGGCCGGCGGATCGTGTTGACATCGAGCAGCCCTTCAAGGTACATCCACGCTACAACTTCGCCCGTCTCCGGGTCGATCTTCGCGATCAGGTCGGACGGAATCACGTTGGCGTAGATGAAACCATCGATGTATTCCAGCTCGTTCAGTCCGCGCACCCCACCGACCGCGTCCCACACCGGCAGGGTGTGAGTAATGCGAAACGTTTTTGGGTCACGGAAATCGATCTCGTCGGTGCCGTTGCTCATGATCAGCTGCGTGCCGTCGTGCGTCAGCCCCCAGCCTTCGCCCTGGTAGCGGAATTCGCCAACCCGTTCAAAGGTTTCCGCATCGTAAACATGCGCGATCCCTGCACGCCAGGTCAGTTGGATGATCTGACCATTGAACAGGGTGATCCCTTCGGCGAACTGGTCCTTCGAAACTTCGACCTGTTTCAGAACTTCACCCGTCTCGATGTCCACGGAACGTAACGTGGATTCGTTAAACTGACCGGTACTTTCGTACATCACGCCATCGTGGATCAGCAGGCCCTGAGTGTAGGCGGTCGTGTCGTGCGGATAACTGTTGATCACGTCATAGGTGTACACCGGCGCGCCACGGAACGTGCCCGGAATGCCGCTTTGCGCACGGAGCATAGCCGGGTAGATGATCATGCCCAGGCCGAGGAAGACTGTCAGCGCAACAAATCGTGTCCAGTGGTTCATCACCGTTCCGGCTTAACGCATTGCCATGCGTTGTTGGAGTTTCCAACGATTGGCGAGTTCGGTCAACCGTTCGTCCGCATGCTCAAAAAACATTTTCATCGACGTACAGAAGTGATTGCTGCCGTGGTCGGCGGGATCATGCCGCCGGTCCTTGGTGCAGCCCCCGTAACAGTACTTCAGCCACTTGCAATCTGTGCATTCCGGAGGCAGATCCGCTTTCATCCTGCCGAATTCCCGTTGCCGCGGGGAATTGAGCATCTCAATCAAGCGGTCCTGCATGATGTTGCCCAGTTTCCACTCCGGATCGACGAAGAAATCGCAGGAGAAGACGTCACCGTTGTATTCGACGACAGTGTAGCTGCCGCATTCCGGCTGCAGGTTGCAATCTGGCGGTTCCGCGCCAACGTACGAATGGAACACGGAGTCAAAGAAGCGGACTGTTGTGTTCTTCCGGCTGTGCTGGAAATCGTGATACCACAGGTCGAACACGGTTTTCAGAAACTCGCCGTATTCCTCAGCACCCACCGACCACGGCGCGGTTTTCGACGGATCATTCGGATCCAGCTCGACACAGGGGATAAACTGCATGTAAGTCAGTCCGAGGTCGCGCAAGTAAGTGTAAATCTCCTCCGCGTGTTGCACGGAATAGTCGGTCACAACCGTAAGCGCATTCGTCGCGACACCACGGTCAAGCAGCAGCTTTGCGGCGTCGGCAACGTTCTGCCACGACCCTTTCGTCGGCGTCTGGTGGCGGTAGTGGTCGTGCACGTGCTTCGGGCCGTCCAGCGAGAGGCCGACAAGGAACTTGTACTTGTCGAGAAACGCCGCCCATTTGCGTCCAATCAGCATGCCGTTGGTCTGCAGGCCGTTGCCGACGATCTGACCGCGTCCATATTGCTGCTGAAATTCGACCGCTTTCTGGAAGAAGGGAATGCCCATCAACGTCGGTTCGCCACCCTGCCAGCCGAAGGTGACCTGGCGGGTTCCGTCGTGCATTACCTGCTTGATCAGTTCCTCGAGCACGTCCTCCCGCATCCGGTGCCGCTGATGGTCCGTGAACAGCTCCGCTTTCTTCAGATAAAAGCAGTAGCTGCAGGCCATGTTGCAGTCAGGGCCGGCGGGTTTGACGAGGACGGCTTGCAGGGGACGTCGGACGGACATGGAGAAAACGCTTCGTTGTTATCAGTACCGTGCTGGAAGATACACCATCAGAACGGGGGAGAGTTCCGCCATGAGCGTGTTTCAGGCAAATCTCCTGGGGAAGAAACAGGAAACAGCAGGGTGGTGGCTCACTCTTCGAGCTCAACCACCACCGTGCTGGGAAGAATGCAGCGGAAACCGATTGTCGAGGCGTACCAGCTGGCCGGATATGCAGTCTCCGGCGGGACTTCCTCGATCAGGTCAACCGGTGTGGAAAACGCGCCACCAATGGCAAGCCGGCCATCCGGCGGCACCTTGTCCTGCACCCATTCGGATGCGTTCCCGATCATATGCACCATGGTCGTCGGGTTGATCACCAGGCCAAGGCCCGGGGCCATCCAGCTGAACCCATCCTGCGGCCCGAGCAGGTTGGCATATTCACGCGAGTTGATGATCCCGCCCGAGAGCAGGTCAATCGCCTGCATGTAGATATCCTTGCTCGGAAGCCGGAAGCCACCATTGGGATTGACCACGGCACCGGTATCATCGTACGCCGGTTCAAGCCCGAGCGATACGGAGCGCCAGTTGCAGAAGTCGATCGCATCCTGCCACGTCACCATCACGGCCGGCATGTTGTTGCGCTGGCTCCAGAAGCCGCCGGACGCATGATCCGGTTCCTCGGGCAATTGCCGTTCCGTCTCTTCACAGAAGCGCGAGTACTCGGCCGCAGAAACCTCATCCGCGTCCACGAACCACGATTCGCCGTTCGGCAGATCCATCTGCATCATGCCATAGGCGACCGTTCGCACGGCCTGCGAAACAGCGTCGGAAATCGCTTCATCGCCCAAGCTGTTTGCGCTGATGATGCGATAGGATACATTCAGCCCACGACGGGGCAGATAATCGGTATACGTGTTGACGTCCGACGGCAGTTCGGCAATCGTCTCGAAGTTGCCGCCGTTGATCGAACGCTGCACGAAATATGTGGTCGTGATCGGCGCGGGTTCGTCCCACGTCAGGCCAACGACCAGGTCTTCGACCTTGTCCACCTGCAGGTTTTCAACCGTGTTCATCTGCAGGCGAGCGGACACGACTTCGCTGTAGTCGCCAATGTTTTCGCCGGCCATGCCGCGCACTCGATAGAACGTGGTACGGTCAAAATCGACGTTTTCATCCACCCAGAATGTGTCGCCGTAGGCCACGTCAAAGTACATCGTGTCGAGGCCTTCCAGCTTCTGGACCTCGTACTTGTGCGGCCAGTCGGTCGGTGGATTCCAGTTCAACTGAATGCTGTGGTCACTGAGCGCGCGTACATACAGGCGAGTCGGCGGCGGGAAGGACAGGTAGACCGTGTCCGCCACGGACGGTGCGCTGCGGTTGAACTCGGAAACGTAGAACAAGCGGAAGAGCTGCGGTTTGAATGTTTCCAGGTTTTCCACGCGCACGGTGGTGTCACCAGAGGTGATGCTGCCGACGACATCATAGACGCCTTTGACGCGCATCTCTACATCGATATGGCCTTCCCACTGCAGGCTGTCCTGCGGCGCGGTAACGACAACCTGATCGATACCGTCACGCGTTACCAGCGGTGGTGCGGGAGGCGGAAGGTCGAAACGTGCTTCATGTTCACCGCCGTATTCGTCCAGGTACCAGACCGGTTTCGGACGCAGGCGGTAGATGTAGTTTGTGTTGACGGTCAGGCTGTCGTCGAGGTATTCGTTCTCATCCTCGAACTCGGCAATCGGGCGGAAATATTTGCCATCACCGATCTTGCGTTCGAGCACGACAGTGTAGCGCGGACGATTCCACTCGAGCAGCAGCTGATGATCAGACAGCCACTCGGATGTGATTGCCAGCGACTGATTGCCGCCCTCCTCGGCCACTGCAGAGCCGGAGGGGAACAAACAGAGGAGACAAAGACTCAGCAGCAATATCGCGCTGAACTGTCTCATCATCGGGTGCCCTCACGCCTGACACAACGGAAACCGACGTACTGGTAACGTTCATGCGGGAAACGGGTTGCCCGCCGGTTCAGCTGTGCATTTGCCGGCGGATCGAGGTAGCTGCCACCCTTGATGACGAAACGGACGGTTGTATCAACTTCTTCTTCCGCTGCTTGTGGACCGACGTTGATCACGTTCAAACTGTCCGCCCCTGTCGAATCCGGCATCAGGGACTGTTCGCCGACGAGGTTCGGGTTCTCGTACTCGGCGGTTTCTTCGTCCATCGATGACTGGGCACGGACCTTGAAGTTGGTCAGCGTCCATTCCGACACATTCCCTGCCATATCGTACAGTCCGGTGGGGGTAATCGAGCTGGGGTAGCTGCGTACGTTCTCAGGTGCGCCAATTTTCGAAACGTCCAGCAAATTGGCCTGGATCGAATCCGGCTTCGTCTGACCCCAAGGATAGTACATGGTCAGATCGTTGTCATCGTAGCTGCCGAGGCAGGCGAGAATCCATTCTTCCTCGGTCGGGAGGCTTTTGCCAACCGACTGGGAAAAGGCGAATGCGCCGAACCAGCTGACAAAGCTGACGGGCAGGTCTTCACGGCCTTCATCTGCCACGAACACACCGTCCTCGACTTCCGTGATGTACATCCGTTCGTCGAAGAAGACCCTGTTTTCGTAGCCGCTGGAGAGGAAGTCAGCGAATTCCGCATTCGTAACTTCGTTTTCGTCGATGTAAAAACCGTTCGTCCACGCGACTTCCTGCTCGGTGTCGCGGAATTTTCGGAGCGGATCCGGCAATGTACCCGCCGAAATCCACTTCATGTTTTCCGGTGCCATCAATGCCGGTGGAGGCGTCATCGCCTGACCGTAGATCGGCATGCCGAGACTGTCCACCATGACCGAATCGGGCATGGTTCCGAAGCCACCCAGCGAGTCCTGCATCAATGAATCCGGTATCATCATGTCCATCATGATTGTGTCGGACATGGTGGTATCCGCCATCATGGAATCGGGTTCCATGGACTCGGTGTCTTCGTCAAACATCTCGAACACATCGGGGGCGAGGGTATCGCCAGGCTGCTCCTCGAACATCATCATGGTATCAGCAGCCGTCCCGGTGGTGTCAGGTTCCTGCGCGTGGATGGCAGGAGCTGCTCCGAACAGCAGGATCACGGCCGCCAGCAGCGACACGCCGGCGGTCATACGTACCGGCCCGGTGTTTCGGCTCATGCGCATGGTTCGACTCTCTACCATCATGGTCGTATTCGTGCGTTTCAAATGGCTCACTGGGCGGGATCTCCTCCGCCAGGCTCAGGTTCCGTATTCGTCGTATCCACTCCAGCAGCAGCGCCGGCGGGATCGGGTGTCTCGTTTTCAGCAGGTGTCGTTTCCGCCTCAGCGCCGTCTGTTTGGTCAGGCTGTGCGACGGCTTCACCCGTACCGGGTTCGGTCGTCGCCGCATCCGGCGTCATCGTCGTGTCCGGTGCAATCGTGGTCGCCCCGTTCGTTGCTGCATCAAGCGGAATACCAACGCCGGGGAAGACCGGAGATTCCATATCTTCCTGCGAAACGAGCACGGGAACGTAAACCGTATCCGTCGTCAGCTCACGGATATACACCTTGAGCAGGTCATAGTTGAGCAGTGTATCGGCGATACCGGACGGGCTGCCCGCTGAATAGCGCATATCCTCTTCAGCGTAGTTCCAAAGGGTCAGCGTCGCGACATCCCTGTCCTTCGTGATACGGAACAGTCCCTGGATGTAGTTACCGGTGTAGTAGTACTGCACACCCTTGACGACGGTTGCGAGAATGCCTGCGAACGGCGATTCCAGCACGCGTGCGTCTTCCTGAATCTGAGTGACATTCAGCGTCGGCGCGGAGTACGTTTTGTTTTCCTCGAACTCGTACAAGTTGAGGATCGACCGTTCCGTCTCGTTGATCTCGAGCAACGGGAACACGCGTTCCTGCGGATAGACGATCATCAGGTCGCCTTGTCCGAAGCCGTTCCGGGTCACATCGATAAACTCGACGGAGTCGATCGCAATGGTGGGGCTGATCAACTGGCCCCGCCGGAACGTCTCAATGACTTCTGCATCAGCCACCTTGACCGAGTGGACTTCCTTCGGCTTCACTTCTTCATCCTGCGCCAGCAGGAGGGAGGAGGAGGCCAGAAGGAGCATGATGGCTATCAATCCCCCAAGCCTGCGCGTCATCCTGTCTCCTCGAGCAAGTGGAAGTAGTGCTCCGCTCGGTTGAGATCGTTGAGATTTCGATACGCGGTGACCAGCAACTCGTAGAGGATTCGCCGGTCCGTAGGCGCAAGTTGGCTTGGCAGCTCCTGTGCGAGGGCTGCTTCACCGTAGCGCACCGCCCGTGTTGGATCCTGCTGGCTCATGTTCGCCAGCGCCATCAGTGCGAACGCCTGGTCCTTGTGCGGGAGCAGGGCGGACTGATAGTAGTAGACAAACGCTTTTTCCCGCGTGCGGTCGTTCTTTTCCAGCCGGTTAGCGTAAATGGTGGCGAACGAGCCGTACAGCTCGAGCACGCGTTCCATCTTGCCCGGCAATTCGGTCAACTGTGAGGTCATCAGGCGGCCGAAACCGTCCTCGCCGTTGTGGACCAGCAGCGTGTCGAGACTGGAGTCGATCTCGGTGTAGCCGACGCCGACCAGCATCTTGCGTAGACGATCCAGCGCGTCTTCCGGTTCGTCCAGATAACCGAAGTCCAGCACCGCAGCCAGCGTATCCATCTCGAGCTGGGCATTTCCTGCGACGAGGTCGTCACGAATCCCGCGAATCGCTTTTCGCGCTTCTTCGTGCTGACCTTCGTTAATCATCTCGATGATCGGGATACGTGCGGAGGCGGTGTAGATGTTGCCCTCGTCCCAACCGATCCATTCGAGCATGTCTTTCGCAGTTGCGGCGAACACGGTGTCCGTTGGTACGCCCGGCCGTGCCATTGCACGCAGACGATTGGCGTTGGTGATGAGGTCATTCCCCATCATCAGATCCTGTTCGAGGTACATCTGTTCCCGAACGAGGAGCAGCCAGTCGAGATACTCGAGGGAATCCAGTTCAGTACGTCGCCGGAGTGGTTCACCCGACACACCGAACTGCGAGATCGGAGCCCAGGTCAGCAGCAAGTCCTCCGACCGGCGGTACATGCGCAGAGCGGACAATGAATCGCCTTGCAGCATGTAGCGATCACCCAGATGCAGGGCGGTCAGGTAGTCGGATTGGTTTGTGCCGAACAGGATTTCCGTCTGTTCAATCGCCTTGTCGAGGTTGTCCAGCGACTGGTGCAGTTTCGCCAGATCTTCCAACACTTCGATCAGGCGGACACGCGACCAGTTGTCCCACGGGTTGTAGGTCAACGCCTCCTGCAGGAAGTCGCGTGCGGTTTCCAGGTGGCCGGCTGCCCGTTCACGGATGGCGGGGCGGATGCGGTCCAGCTCCATCATGGAGAGGACATAGACCGGTTCCCCGAGGATATCCTCGACGGCAACAATCTGCTCATCGACTTCGAGTGTAATCTCGAAGGCACGCATGGTGTCTGCGGGATCCGGCGGAATGTCCGGGGGCGTCGCGCCTTTTTCCCACAGTTCGACAAGCGGATGGCCCTGTGCGCGTACCTTTTCGGCACGTTCGAAGTACGAACCGCTGATCGAGTCCGCCTCAGCACCGACCATGACATGCCGCGCTGCACGTGTTGCTTCACGTGCGACAGAGGTGTCAACACCGGTGAATGCGACCTGGCTCAAGTCCATGGTGTCAGCCACGGAGATGTCGCCGGGTTCCAGTGGCTCGGGCGGCGGTACACGCCGGACTTCGCCTCCGGAGGTGCAGCCATACATCCACAATGCAGCCAGGATGAGGATGACCGGGATCAGAGTTCGGTAGAAAACTGGTTGTTTCATCTCGCTCTCGCTGTGCGGGAACGTTCTGCTTGTTGTCGCATGGCGTTTTTCACTGGGACGAGTTCCACCAATCGATGAAGATGTCCATGGATTCACCGGCGCGCGGATCGCCAGGACTGATCTGGCTCATCTGCAGACTCATTCGGTTGCCACGAACCAGCACTCGTCCCGCCTGGAAGCTCTCACTTCGTGAGCCTCTTGCGCCGATGTCAGTAAGCAGGACGCCGTTAGTTCCTTGCACAAGGAAAATCTTGATCTCGGGCGGATCACCGTCACGTCCGAGCAGATAAATCGTGTACTCCGTACCGTTGGGCGCCTTGTATTCGGCCGTCGTTGTCAGGTCGCCCCCCTGGAAGTTGAAGTATTCCGGCTCTTTCAAGTCCTGCGGGATCTCGCGCTGATTGTCCCGTATCCACTCGATAATGGGGGAGACGTCCGATTCGATGCTCCCGGCAGCGGCTTCATCTTCCAGAGTAGGTACGCTTGGGCCTTCACCGACGTCCAGTGAGGCACGTCCAGCAGACCGGTCGGATCGGTTTCGCACAGACCCCCGGTCGCCACGGCCCAGGCTGGCACGTGAACCAGCGCCGACTTCGACGGATGCGTCACCACGCGGTACGACGATCGAAGAGGTGGAAGCACGATCCGTTTCGCGGCGCGTACCGAGGTCACGGTCACGTCGCATATCCTGACGGCTACTGCGTTGCCGTTCAAGGTTCAGATCGATTTCCTGTTGCAGGGCTACTTCCTGCTGCCGCATACGATCACGATCCATCGGTTGACGGTCGCGCTGCTCCTCACGCCGCTGTGTTTCACGGCGTTTTGGGGCTTCTTCCTTTTCTTCCTCTTCCTGCTCGTCTTCCTGCCGGACTTCCTCACGTTCTTTCGCTTTGACGATATCCACAATCACTTCACGGAGTGCCTGCGGCATCTGAGGCGAAGTCACGAGGACTCTCAGCATTGGGAAGACCGTGAACAGGAACAGCATGATCAGGCCGCCCAAAGAAAGCGAGATCCATAAGGCTCGCTTCCGCTTTTTTTGTTCTGGTTCAATATCCCAGAGCACAATTACTCCCCGGCTGAAGCTTCGTCTTCAGAAGGCTCATCGCCAGACAGGTCGACCCCCGGGAAGGGTAGTTCGAGCTGTTGAGCGATATCGTAAATCTCGACAGTGCCGCTGACCGGTGACAATTCCGTCGGAATGACGTTGATGGCTTCGATGTCCTTCCCGAACTCGTCCATCAACGATCTCAATTCCCGTTTCAGAGCCGCCGGGCTGTCAGCCACACGGTTCACGTCAATCTCTTCACCCTGGCGCCAGTTGATCAGGTACTCCGGGTTGAAGAGTTCAACATTGTACTGGCGAACCTGACCATCCTCATCCAGCCGTTCACGGTTTTCCGCTCGCATATTCTCGACGGTCGCCGTGACAATCACGCTGATGATGGCCCGATTCTGCTCTTCCTCGGACTGTTCCTGTGCTTCCTTCTGGGTGTAGGGGAAGCGGATCCGGGACTTTTCAGACAGGTCCGCGATGGAAACAAAGCCGACGAGGATGATCAGCACCACGTCGATCAGGCGCAGGATCGTTCCTTGGCCTCCCATGGCTCACCTCTCGTTAGCGTTGGTCGTGATAGACGACGATCAAGCTGCGTGCGAGATCATGTCTGTCCGCAGCCTGAATCACCTTCTTGACTTGTCCCATCGGCGCGCCTTCATCAGCCCGGACGCGAATGTGGAGGCTGTCACCGAAAACCGACGTTTCGCCGGCGCTGGACAGGTACCGTTCCAGCGTGACCAGATCCCACGATTCGCGCTCGTCCTGGAAGAAGATATCTCCCCAGACATCGACGCTGATCGTAACATTGCCCTCGGTACTGATGTCCGGAGTTCGAACAGTCTCGGTTTCCGCGAGTTCCAGTTTACGCTGGTTCTCGATGGTCGCCATGCTGATGAACCCAAAGAGCACGATCAACACAATGTCGATCAGGCGCAAAATCATTTCGCGCTCTCCTCAGACTTCTGTTGCTGACGCTTTTGCTGTGCGCGATTGACGAAGTGGAAACGAAGGTCGTCGGCCTTGTTGTACATCTGCTCGAGCTGACGTTTGAACATCGATTCCAGGGTCGTTGCGAACAGGTTCAGCATCACGGAAATCCCGATACCGACAAGGGTGGTAACCAGCGCGGTACCCATCCCGGCCAGGGTGGTCTGGGTATCCAGAACGCCGCCGGTGAAATAGAATACCTGGTACATGCCCCAGACGGTACCCAACAGACCGAACGAACCCGCCGAGTCTGACAGGAAGATCATCCAGGAGCGGAAGGAGGCAAAGCGCTCTTCACGTACCTTTGTGATCAGGTCGACTTCAGCGTGGAAGTTAAGGTCACCGCGAATACCCATCGCGTACAAAATGGCGAGCAGACGTCCCATCTCACCCTTGTTCGCACGGCCGCGCACGAGCTTGTCAACCTCTTCGGGGTTGCCGCGTGCGAAACGGAATCCGACGAGCGGCTTCGCGTTATTGGTTTCCATGGTCAGCGTGCCGAACTGATAGAAACTGACTACCAGACCGGCGAAGAGCGCGAGCCCCAACGGCCAGACAAAGCCCTGAAGCTGGTCGATCAGGTCACCGACCGTGAAGTTGCGGGTCGTATCCGCAGCATCCGTGGTTTCCTGTGCAAACCCCATGGACGCCAACAGAACCAGGCCGGCAACCATACCGCCGACTCCGAGGAGCCGCTTCACTTGCTCTGTTCTCACTGCACCACCTCTTCGATTCGTGACTCTATGTGACGTGTTTTACTCGTTCGCTTCCGTTTCCTCGACATCCTCTTGAACCGGAAGTGGGCGATTTCGTTCAGGATTCAGGATCAGCTCGAAATCGGTCGCTGTCCGGTCACCCCCAGCCAGAGCTTTACGAATATCGATATTCCGATGGACCTCGTGGTGAACAACTCGCATTCGTCCGTGTCCACCGAGCATCTTCACACCGTTTGGCCGGTCATACGTGAACATGTATTCGTAAACTCCCGGCGGGAGCAGGGAGCCATCTTCCGCGCGTCCTGTCCACACGATCTCGTCTGGCATCGTTGTGGGCGATCCGAGGTCCAAGATAACCTCATTAGCCCCCAGATCGCGAATAGTAAATCTCCAATCAGCAGAAAACTCATTACTGAAAGCTTTGACGATGTAAAATGGGACCTCACCGACGAAGCGATCTTCAATGAAAACGGGGCCTTTGCCCATCAGAGAGTCGACCGTGGCCAGGCTCAGCTCGTTCGTAAACTCGTTCTTAATCGGGACTTTCTTCTGAACCTGATATCCACCACCGGTGATCACCTGCTCGAGGCCCTTGGCACGGAACACGGAGAGTTGCGGTGCGATCACCTCGGCATGGACGTCGTCCTTCTTCAAATAATGGCCCATCGTTTCCAGCGCACCGAGGTACTCCGGCGTGTACATGCCAACGGGTGGGCGGCTGCGCACACGGTTCGCTCCCGGAATGTCCGCCTCGGCTCGAACGCTGATCTGCCGCTCGTCACCGAAGTCACGCGGTCGCAGGTTCATCCGTTCAACCTGTCCCAGCGCATCGTCCACGCGCGCCGCAGTGTTGATGTGGCGGATGTTCAGCTCCGTATCCGGCGTATACAGATAGATCTGGCCACGCGGATCCGGGATCGGCCACTCGACACCCTTCGGGTCGTGCAGCGGAATCGCCGGGAGATCCTTGACCTCAGGCAACGGGCGCCGCTTGTACGCGTCGTAGACAAAGCCGAAACGGTGCGTACCATCTGACAACAGGTCAATCTCTGTCATCGGGTAGTCGTACCGGTAATTGAGGTACCAGTTGTCAACGAGGTGGAATTCGACTTCCGACCAGATGGAGCGCTGCCCGCCGTTCAGACGAATCATCGCGCCACTGCCAATCACACGCGCGACACCGAATTCAAGCCGGTCCTGCAGCTCGGTCCAGTACGATGTCTGTCCCGCAGAGCTGAAGTGCGCGTTTTCCACGCTGACCATGGCGGCTCGCAGCTGCCACCACTGGTTGATGCGATAGACCGCGCCACCGCTGAAATGCCAGCGTTCCTTCCACTCGCGCTGACCGACACTCAGATTCGGCCGATTGATATCTTCCCACGTCGCCGCAATCTGCAGGCTCGGAATGGGGCGGAGGAAGATGCCGATGCTCGTGGACCAGTTGATCTTGAAGTCCGCTTCCTGAATGATTGGATCACTGAAATCGAACCGGTAAAATTCCAGCTGATCGTAATCCATCATGAACGCGTCGAAGCTGGCACCTACCGACAGCTGCCGCATGATGGGGATACCCAGCGATGCGCGCCACTGCGTTTCCCGGTACAAGCCGGATTGCAGGTATTGAACGCCCGTCGCCAGTCCACGCCACTTCCATGGGAAATGATACCCGAGCATGCCACCGTGAACCGTCGTGAAGTTGTCCGTCAGCGATGGATGATAGAACGTACCGGTGACGCTGAATTTGTCACGGATCCACGGGTTCAACGCCGGGTTGACAAAAACCGACTCGAGCAGGTTCAACTCCGCCGGATTCTGCCCATAACGGTTATACGCGTGAGCAGTCGTTGCTCCGAGTTGGAGCAAGAACGGCAGTAGCAGGATTCCGAGGAGTTGTCGTCGCATATGCTTAACGGAGTACGTAAATGACACCGGAAGCTAGTATTTCCATGTCTTCTTCCACGATGATGAAGTACGGGCCTGGGCGTACTTCATGCCCGAGCCTGTCCACTCCATCCCAGATTACTTCGCCGTTCCGAAGGCTGCGCTTGCCCAGCGACATCACGCGGATGCCGTCCAGCCCGAAGATGCGTACCAGCGGCTTCAGGAAACCCTGGCCCGGACGCGCAACGTGCAGTTCGTCGTTATACCCATCACCGTTCGGCGTGAACGGGAGGGGATACACTTCAACACCGTTTTCAAGGTACCCGTCCGCCTTGGTCTCACGCGTCGGGGCTTTCTGCATCGCCTGTTCGATCTGATCCCACTCATCACCCTGTACAAACAAGGTCAGGGTAGAGGGCCCGGAATATGGGCGTCCCTGCAGGCGGAATGCCGTGTCCAGCGTCACCGTCAACCGGCTGTTCTTCGGCCACGCACTTACCGGACGCAGCACGAGGTTGATACCGGACGCGGTCACAGACACCGGAACAGCTTGACCGTCCGCAGTCTCGACAGCAACCGTGGCGCTGACGCCATCCACCACCACCGGGCGGTCGAACTGTAGCACGACGGCGTCACCAGCTTTCACCACGCCTTCCGTGGCACCGGATTCCGGCTGAAACGTGACCGACCATGCCATCACCGGCAGCAAGCTGATCAACACGATATATAAAGAGGTGCGAACCATTACGGGCGCTCCAACTGAATGCGCGATGTGTCGACCGGAGCGTAGTCGCGGGGCGTCATCACCGTGCCACGGTCGATATCACGAGCGACGGCAAACAGCGAATCCGCCGCAACCCGTTCACCCATGTTGAACCGGCAGATTGCGAGGTACTGCACCACGTCCTCGTTCTGCGGTTCCACCAGCAACGCCTGCTCAAAGACTTCCGCAGCCTTCTCGTAGTTGCCTTCGTAGAAGTAGCTCTCCGCGATCAACGAAAGGAAGCCGACTTCGTTCCCAGGCTCTGTTTTCAAGACCATCTCGAAACGGAAGCGAGAGTTTAGCCAGTCATCCATCTGGTAGAACGAGCTACCGAGTTGGCTGTCGATCATTGGCCGTTCGATCAGTTCACGTTCCCGGATCAACGGGTCGTAATCGGTGAGCAGGCTGTCGGTCAGGTAATCCACCTGCCGCAGCTCTTCGTTGAACAGCAGCAGCCCCGCGCCACCCTTCTGCGGGGTCATGATTTCCTTGATCAGATCGTTTGAGTGGTTGAACTGCCCGCTCGCGTAATAAATAAAGGCGAGGCGTTCGTGCACGTTCAGGCTGCGCATCGAGTCGGCAGTGAGGTGAAGCAGGTGTGTCCGTGCTTCGTCGTACCGGCCTTCCTTGACCAGCGACTCGCTGGAATACTCAAGCATCTCTGAGACTGACAGCGCGCGATCTGCAAACGGGGTCAATACCCAGTCGAGGTAGTATCGAACCCGCAGGTCGAGATCAATCAGGTGCCGGGCTTCGGAATAGCGCTTGCGTTCAAAAGCGTTGTATGACTCCTCGGTCAACTCGATGTCGGCGAGTTGTAACAAATAGAGGAGGTCGTCGCGGAATTCGTCACTCTGGCGCAGGGAACGGCTGGCAGCATCGACGAAGGCGTCGTAATCTTCGAGGTAATAAGACACCTCCGCCAGCAGCATGTTGTAATGGGCATCATGCGGCCAGGTGTCGAGAATTTGCTTGCGGGCAACCTCGTAGTTCTTGTTTTCCAGCTCTTGCCGGATCGCGGCATAGCGGTTCGCGCATCCATACGAGGTAAGGATGAAGATCGCTAGAAGCGGAAAAACAAGCTGCTTCAGGTTTCTCACACAAACGATTTGCATACGTCCAGTTCCTGCCTCCGGTCGATGATGCGGAATCGTTGCGAATCACGGAGGGGTCGCGGTCTCATCGGTCGTTGAGTGGCAAATCTAAGAAAAAAAGACCGCAAGCCAAGGGACCTGTCCCCTCGAAATCGTGTTTCTGGTTCCTGTATGAGTGCAGCGGAACGAATATCCACTCTACTAACCAGATTTGGTTGCGGTTTTGAAACAGTGCAGGCTAAGACCGAGATTCACAAAATGTTGGTACCGACAACACAATTAACAACCCGATACCTGACCGCGCAATATACGCGCATTTCTTGCTCGAGTGGAACCCATTTGAGCTTCAAGAGAGTGCCCGGGTACCCTCGGAACCAAATACTGCCAAATGCCCGGGGTACTCTCACGGTCTTGTCAGGATTCGGTGTATTCTACCTTCGCGAGGTCCAACAAGAAACAACGAATCTCACAAAATGTGTGATTGCGAGGGAGAAACAAAGCCCCCGGTGGTCCGGGGGCTTGGGTTACAACTCAGGCAATATCAAACATTAGCGTCTGGCACGTTTTGGCCGTGGATCCGGATTCGGCTCCGGCGGATCAAAACCGTCCAATTGCTGATTGATGATCTGGATCGCCTTTTCCAGCTGGGGATCCTTGCCCTGGATCACATCCTTCGGTGTCTGTTGGACATACACATCGGGAGCCACGCCGTAGTTTTCGACGCCCCATGAGCCGTCCGGATTAAAGAATGCCCAGTTGGGAACCGTCACCGCGCCGCCGTCCAACAACTCCGGCATGCCGCTGATACCGACCAGGCCGCCCCAGGTGCGCGTGCCGACAATCGTGCCGATATTGCGCTTCTTGAACGCGAACGGCAACCAGTCGCCGCCGGAACCGGCACTCTCATTGATGAGCATCACCTTTGGACCGAGCACGGTCGCGGTCGGTGACTGTTCGAAGCTGCCGGAACGGTTGGTCCAGTAGTTGACCAGCGGACGATCGAGCATGTCAACGACGAAGTCGGCGATGTGACCACCACCGTTGAAACGCTCGTCGATGATCACGCCGTCCTTGTCCAACTGCGAGAAGAAGTAGCGGGTGAAGAATTCGTAGCCCGCGCCAGCCGTGTTCGGCATGTAAACGTATCCGGCGCGTCCGTTCGTCGCTTCCGCGACCTTGTCACGGTTGCCATCAACCCAGTCGCGCAGACGTAGCGCACGTTCACTCCGCAGCGGCTCGACGGTCACCTCGCGCGCGTCATTCATTGACGGCTTGTCGTTCACCGTCAGCACGACCTGACGCCCGGCCAGGTTCTGGAAGAACTCGAACAGGTTGTCGTCGTCCGTGATCTCCATGCCATTGACCGCGAGTAGGTAGTCACCGACGCTGACATCGACACCGGGCTCGGTGAGCGGAGAGCGCTCGTCCGAATCCCAGTTCAACCCGCTGAAGATCTTATCGAAACGGTAGCGGCCGTCCTCGAGGCTGTAGTCCGCGCCAAGCAGACCGACGTTGACCCGGTCGACATCGGGCATGTCGCCACCCCAGCGGTAGGCATGGCCAACAACCAGCTCACCGATCAGTTCGCCGATGAGGAAGTTCAGGTCTTCACGGTGACCGACATACTTCACGAATGGCTGGTACTTCTTGTACGCAGCGTCCCAGTCCACACCGTGCATGTCTTCGTCATAGAAGAAGTCACGCTCGTAGCGCCACACTTCATGGAAGATCTGTTCCCATTCCTTGCGCGGTTCAACGCGAACCTGCATGTCTGACATGTCGAGACTGCCGTCACCCGCGCTCGGGCTGCCGGTCACGTCCACGATGCCATAGGAACCGCTTCCGCTGTACATCAACTTGTTGCCGTCGGCGCTGATCATGAAGTTGTAGCGGCCGCTGAGGAAGTCTTCCGACTCCTCGTCCTCAATGCTGAAGCGCTTGATGCTTCCGTCATCGATGTAGAAGAGGTAACCACCTTCGGCCGTTTGCAGGCCCCAGAACATGCCACTTCCGGCCGGAACCGAGATGATCCGCTGATCGATGCCGGCGAAGTCAATGGCGGGCATGCCGTCATCTTCTTCCTCGCCGTCTTCGTCATCTTCCGCATCATCTGCTTCTTCGGCGTCGTCCTCGTCATCCTCTTCATCAACGACGACTTCTTCCTCGTCGCTCTCGGGCGCGAACGGAGACGGTTCATCTGCCTGGAGCACGGCCATGTAAATCTCGTCGCTCATTTCGCGGCCGTAGGAAGACATTTCCGAGCCGGCGATTTGCAGGCCGACGTCGGTGCTGGAGGTGAAGAAGAGGTACTTGCCGTCACGGCTGAACGCCGGGTCGCCGACCAGCGACGTGCCGTCCGTGATCTGGTGGGTGTCCTTGGATTCGGTGTCGTAGACAAAGATGGCGCCGAACTCGTTTGCCAGGGTGCCACGGTACGCTATGTAACGGCCATCCGCCGACCAGGTCGGGTCGAAGGAACGTCCCATGCGGTCGGTCGCGACCTTCACAACCTTTTTGTCTTCCACATCATAGAAGAAGAGGGAACGCAGGTTGTCCGTGTACAGGATCTTTTCGCCTTCCGGATCCCAGGATTCCAGGAAGTAATAGTTGTCCGGGCCGATCTTGTGAATCTCAGGATCGTCCTTGCCGAGCTGGTCTGTGATGTGCAGGCGGTATTCGCCAGAGGCGTCGGACAAATACGCGATCCTGCCGCCCTTGGGTGACCACAGCGCGTAGCGCTCGTTCACGCCGGGCGTGTTCGTAATGTTGCGCACCTCACCCTTGTCTTCCGGCACGGTCCAGACATCGCCACGAGCCGTAAACAGGCCGCGTTTGCCGGTGGGGGAGACTTCAAACCAGTGCGCCATGTTGCCCACATCTTCCCAGTGCGGGCGTGTATCCGGCAGGTCCGGATTGATGTACACGTCGACCACGTTAATGCGGCCACTGGTGGTGTCAAGCGTGTGAATCATCCCCGCCTGTTCGAACACCAGCGTGTTGTCGTAGCCCTTGAGGGACTTGACGTCGTAATCGCGGAAGGTGGTCAGCTGGTCAACTTCACCGGTGTTCGTGTTGTAGGAGAACACGTTCATCGTGTGATTGCGATCGGAGAGGAAGTACACCATGTCGCCGAGCCACACCGGGTACGTATCGTTGGCGTGCGTTTCGCCACCGGTCACGGGATCGGTGAAGGTCGCGCGCGGCACTTCGGTAACCTCCATGGATGAACGATCAAAGATCCAGATCCACGGGCTCAAGCCACCGCGGTAACGCTTCCAGGTACTGAACGGGTCGCCGACCATGGTATACGCAATCTTGCGGCCGTTCGGGGAGAAGCATGCACGGGACGCACGCGGCAGTTCAATCTGTTCCGGCCAGCCACCGTCGGTGGAGACCGTAAACAGCTTGCCGTAACGCCGGGTTTCTGAGTTGCGGGTGGAGAGGAACAGAACGTCACCGTCCGGAGTCCAGCCACGCACGATGTCGCCTTCCGGATGGTACGTCAGGCGAATTGGAGCGCCGCCGTCGGCTCGGACGACGTATACATCCGTGTTGCCGTCATACTCACCGGAAAATGCGATCCACTTTCCATCAGGGGAAAAATAAGGGCTGCCTTCAATGCCATCATGAACGGTCAACCGCCGCGGGTCGCTGCCGTCACGATTGGCGATCCAGATATCGCCGGCGTAATAAAAGGAAACATGATCATCGTGAATGTCGGGGAGTCGAAGCAATTTCGTCGGCTCCATCTGGGCGCTGGCCATCCCCGCAAACAGAAACAGGGAAAACAGTGCCACCATGCCACACATCCGCACGCAGGTTCGCATGCGTACCTCCTTCAGCTGGTTGGTGTCCTGCCACTTGTGTCTATGACTTCAATGATCTGGAATTTGACGCTACCCGTGGTGACGGCAATTTGGAAGTTCGCCATCTCCCGTTGCGAACGGCCTCGCCTTTCTTGTTCCGTGTGCATACAGAGAGACGAATCTGAAACCTCTTCGCAATCCAGAAATCAGCAACCTGTCGCAACTTCTTACCGCTTCATCCATTGAGTGAACTCAAAGAGCAAAGGGTGGAGCAGGTCTCGAAATACGCCGCCCGGTTCAGCGGAATTTCCGCGAAGTCTGCGTTCAGCGTCAAGCTTCTGGTTGTTGTGCCTGTGGGGGAACCACGTCCTGACCCTGCCTACTTGACGTGAAGCAGGATCGATTGGTTACACAACAGATGGGTGTGAGATGAAACAGGCCGAAGCATGATGCTCCGGCCTGTGATCGTATTTGCAGAACTGGAGGAATTACTTCACCAGCATGATCTTCTGCGTATGCTGCAAGTGACCTGGAACTGTCGCCTGGACGAAGTACATGCCACTGCTGAAGTTCCGGGCGTTGATGCTGAACTCATGCACACCGGCTGTGTACGAACCGGACGCAACGCGCAACGCTTCCCGTCCGAGTACGTCATAGACCGTCACCGTCAAGCGGGATGCCTCCGGAAGCCGCACGTTCAGCGTGGTCATCGCGTTGAACGGGTTCGGGTAGGCCGCGCCCACCTCATATGTATGCGGCAGGGTGGAGGGGGCGTCGTGTTCGCCGTACGCCACCGCTTCCGGCCAGTTGCCGGATTCCCATTTGTCAACAGCACTCGGTTCGTTGCCGGCAACCTTGGTGAAGATGAGGTGGTCGCTGTCGGCTACCGGCCCGTTCAGGTCGCCGATGTTCGCGAGGAAGCTGTACACGCCACTCGGCGCACCGCCGGGTACCGCCACCTGCAACGTGAATTGCGCGGTCGCACCAGCTGCGAGGCTGTAGTTCGGCTGCGCGATGATCGGGCCGTACGGGGAACCGTTCGGAAGGATCGCGGAGGTCCATGCGTCAAACGTCTGCGCACTACCTGTGTTGTTCGAGATGGTCACGTTGTAGCCGAAGCTTCCACCGGACGCGTTCACGTTCACCGGTGACGTCAGCGGAACGAGATCGACATTCGGTGCGTCACTGGGTGGATAATCGGCCTGCGCCAGTTGCAGCGAGTTGTACACGTTGACGCGCCCGGCGCCCAGCATGCCGATGTAACCCGGGTTCTCGGCGTCAATGTTCTCGCAACCACCGAGCATGTACGACTCGAGGTCGGCGACGGTTATGCTCGGGTTGTAGCTCTTGACCAGCGCGGCACAAGCGGCAGCGTTGGGGGAAGCCATCGAGGTGCCGTCATAGCTGTCGTACGACTGGCCCGGGACGGTGCTCCAGATGTTCACACCCGGCGCGGACAGGTCAACCCAGGTGCCGTAGGTGCTGAAGGTCGCCCGCACGTCGTTAACATCCGTCGCGGCGACGGAGATGACGCTGTTGTACCCGGCCGGGTAGTTGATTACCTGGTTGTCCGAGTTGCCGGCAGAGGCGAAGATCAACACGCCCAACGAACGGGCGTAATTGACGGCATCCTGATAAAACTGGTCCGCCTGGGTGCCACCGAAGGAGATGCTGACCACGTCCGATCCATTTTCCGCAGCGTACTGGATCGCCGCGGCAAAGTCAACGGCATCGCCAACACCGAGGATGATGAACAGAAGGCGGTAGGCGTACCCTGCACGCAGCGGCATGTTTGACACGTTCCACGATGCGGACGGGACGCCACCGGCGTTGTTCGTGGTCGATGCGGTCGTGCCGGAAACGTGCGTGCCATGCCCGACAATGTCTGGCCAGACACGGTTGTCGCGCGGGCCGTAGTCTTCACCCGGAGCCTGGAACAAGCCGCCAACGGTCGCCGAGACGAAGTCCCAACCGGCGATGTCATCAACGTACCCGTTGTTGTCGTCGTCCACACCGTTCAGATCGGACGCGTCCCAATAGCCATTGCCGTTGAGGTCTTCACCCGCGTTAATGTGGATGTTGTGCTGCAAGTCGGGATGGGTGATTTCACAACCGGTGTCGATGGTGGTCACGATCACTTCATCGTTGCCGATTTGTTCGTCCCACGCATCGTCCGCCTGCATCTTCTGCATCGCCCAGACATTGTAGTTGCCGTCGTCCATCGGAGTCAGATCAGCGAACTGCAATGAGGAAAACTCGGCGGATGCTACTGATTCTAGCGATTCCAAAGCTGTGAAGCTGGAACGGAAGGGGGTGACATCCACGTTCTGTACCTTGAACCAACGGTGGAGACCGTGCTGACGCCACAGCGCTTCATGTTCTGGATTCACCGGGACTGTGAAAAGCGGCTCATAGCTAGCAGATGAAAGAACGTTGTTCAAGTCTTGCGGCGCGGTCTGCGTGTCGCGCAGTACGTCGGCGGCATGATCTGTCAGTTCGATCACCAGGGTTGGAGTGTGTTGTGCAAGGATATCGGCTTTCGCCTGGGCATAGTCCGGGTTGGACCGTGCAAAACCGGCTGGGACGCAAAGCAGCATGGCCAGCCCGATCAAAAGTACGTTTTTCATGCGTTTTTCCCCGCGTTTGTAGTGAGTACCTGAAGACGGGCAAAGTAGTAAACCAGGAGTTCGGAAGGCATAATTTTTGGAGGAAAAGTCGAAAAACCGGGAGACATGAAGAGAATTGCGTTAGGTCGGGGGAAAAGCATAGCTGACAGGTAGTGACCATGTCCGCCAACCGGCCAGGAAGTGAAAGATGACGTAAAAGAGAAAGTGCCCGTGTTTGCTTGCAAGCGCGGATAGCCTGCGATAGAAGGTAGATACGAAAGGTCGGATGGTGACGGGCACCAAGCTTGATCATCCCGGGCTGAAGCCCGAGGGCGTGGGTGCTGAGGTCGTATGGATGGTTGCGGATCCCGGGCTGAAGCCCGAGGGCATGGTCCAGAAGGTAGCGAAGGAGCGTTATTGGCGTAGGTGTTGTAGAAGTATGCCCGTGTTTGCTTGCAAACGCGGATGAACCAAATCAGCATGCTTGAACCCAATCCAGTCAGAGTGCAGATTTGCAGGGTGCGGATGATCCCAGACATGAATGTCTGGGGCATGTTAGGAAGTAACGGTTTGAAGTTATTTACCTTCAGGACTCAGGACTCAGGACTCAGGACTCAGGACTCAGGACT
>JAHLLB010000055.1 GCA_020444425.1 bacterium
ATACATCTGTTCACTACGCCGCGCAAGTCGGCTGAAGCAACTGGGTAACCGGATTGATGGTAGACATACTAGTAATAACGGTTGGTCACGGTTAACGATCTTTGATTATTCGAATATATACCTCCCCGTCATTCTAAATGAAAAATATTTTGAATATGATTATAAATACATAGGTACCTATAGAAATACAGTCTGTTTGGCACCCCATCGTCGCTCTCTAAGGTTTTATAATTTGATTCCTGGTCCTCAATTGCTAATCTCTGGTGATTATAACAATAATGATGAGTACGGAAATACTACTTTTTCTAATCTAGATGATGCAATAGCATTACAAACAACATACACTGGAATTAATATTCTTGATTATTCGCAAGCTATACTCCAAACGGATCTTGCTCACTTCCTCCCTGTCACTTCCACAGGCCAACCCTACCCGATTGTGATCCAGTTGGCCGATTTCGAGGGCATTAACCTGCAACCCAACGACGAAATCGGCATTTACGATCACAACCTCTGCGTTGGCGCGGCTCGTGTGACTGGTGACTGGCCACTGACAATCACGGCGTGGCGTGAAGATCCGGAACACACCCTGCCGGGGTTCGTTGATGGCAACCGCATTCAGTTCCGTGTCTGGCAGCAGGAAACCGGCGAGAACCCGGCAACGCCCGAATTCTCCATGGGCAGCGGCTTCTTCGGCAACGGACTCGGTTCCATCCTCAGCAACCTGCACGGCTGGCAAGCGGCTGAGCAACGGATCTTCCTCGATGGCAACCGTTGGGAGCTTATCTCGTTCAACCTGCGACCGGCGTGGGTGCATGCGGAGAACGTATTCGGTTCCGTTGGCCCGCTGGAAACCGTCTGGAATGATCGCGGCGGATTATGGCAGTCCGGCGGTAACTACAGCACCATCGTGTTCGCTGATCCTCGCGAAGGCTACCGGGTATACAGCAACGCCGCCGCCACGTTGACCCTGCCCGGCAGTCCCCTCCCCGCCAACCTGATCCACTCGCTCGAGACCGGGCACTGGAATTACCTCGCGTACACGTTAGCCGAACCGCAGGATCCAGCGGTGGCGTTGGCGGACATCGTGAACCAGGTCGTGGTCGTGATGAACGATGACGGCGAGTTCTGGTGGCCGGGCGTGATGCAAACCCTGCCGGAGATGGTCCCGGGCGACGGCTACCGCATCTGGGTGAATGAGGACGTAAACTTTATCTACAACAGCATCACCAGCCAACAAACAGGCGATGAGGTCGCCGCCACGCCGCGTACAACGCTTCCAGCGGTGTCCTCCGCCCCACCGTCCAGCGGGCACGGCTGGCTGGCGCGGGTGCAGGTGGACGAAAATCTGCTCGACCTCGGCGCTGAGACTGTCAATTTGATGGCGGACGGAACCGTCGTCGGCAGCGGCCTCATCGACGAAAACGGCATCGCGACGGTGATCTGTTGGGAAGGCGACCGCGAACTGGGCATTCCGGGATTCGCGGCGGGTGCAGAGATGACGGTCCAGGTTCGCGACCGGCACAACACGACGCTGGCCTGCGACGTTGCAGGATCGGCGCTAAGGTTCGGGGAACGACCGATCACATCGCTGACCGTCACCGCATCCTTAACCCTGCCCACCCGGTTCGATGTAAGCGCGGTGACGCCGAATCCGTTCAACCCGTCGTTCACGATGACGCTGGAGCTGCCGTCACGCGGCGACGTGCGGATTCGTGTGGTCGATGTGCTCGGCCGGCAGGTTGCGATGGAAATCCTGCGCGGGCGCGCGGGTCAGACGAAGTGGACGTTTGACGCCGGTCAACACAACCTCGCCAGCGGCCTGTACCTGGTGCAGGTGCGGTGCGGCACGGAAACTCTCACCCGCAAGGCGATGCTGCTGAAGTGAGGCCTAGGGGAGGCCCGTGATTGCAGCAAACGTGGATGAGCCCAGACATGAATGTCTGGGGCATGATCGTGGGTAAGAAGCTAGTGGTGCCTGATCCCTGCGATCCGCGCAAACAGACGCGCGGGTCACAGGGGCATGTACCACCGGCGGATCATCCACGATATAAATGTCGTGGGCATGAGTGGGGACACCCGGGTCGCAAGACGACCCGGGCCAGCCAGCACTGCCAGCCTAATCAGTACCCCAACTTGTTAGCGGGTCACAGGGGCATGCGCGACCGGCGGATCATCCACGACATAACTGTCGTGGGCATGAGTGGGGACACCCGGGTCGCAAGACGACCCGGGCCATCCGTCGTTATCAACCTGCGCTTGCATGCAAACACGTGCAGGTTGAACCGCTAGTACCCCAGCCTGTTCGCAAGGACGGTTGCCATCGCGACACGGGATGCGTTGCTCAACGATCCCGCTTTGTGCTCACCGGTCGGCGTCTCGAAATAGGTAAAATTGTCCAGGTCGAACGGTATTTCCTGTTGCCGCATCACCTTCGCCCACCAGCGGCTGTTGTCAACCGCGACCGTGTCGTCGAAAATCCCGTGATGGATCTGGATCGGGTACGGGCCGCTCTTATATCGCCAATACCACGCCACCGAATCTTCGAGGAACCAGCGGCGGAGGATCTGCTTCAGGTCGGGTGGCACGTAATGCGTCGGGTCCGACCGGCCGAGGATGTATTCGACCACACCCTCCGATTCCAGCCGCCGTTTCTGGTTCAGCAGGATGTCGGAATAGCTGCGGCCACGGTCGATCACTGAGCCGTAAATCGGGTCCTGGCGACGGTAGTACAACGCGCTGTTGAGCCAACGTTTCGCACGGCGGACGTTAAACTTTGCGTATTGATCGGTGCCGCCGTACAGCGCGATGGTTGCTTTCAACGTCGCGGGTACGCCGTTATCATGCAGCACCGGCGCGACCTTGTACACCATGCTCGCACCGAGGCTTCCACCGAGCAGGCCGATGTCGCCGTTCAGGTTGACGCCGAACTCCGGGCTGTGCTGCCGAACCGCCGTTACCGCCTGCAAAATCGCCATGATCTGAACATCGTCAGCGGTGAACCCATCCGCGAGGTAGTCAGATTTGAACAGGGCGTCGTCCACCGGAATCGTCTCGAAGGATTGCCCGTTGAATTTCGCATAGCCCGCCTGGTTCAGCGCGGCCTCGCACGCCTCCCCGTAGCTGGCCGCTTCCGGAAGTTCCATCCGGTAGCCGAAATACAGCGGAAACACGACGACACACTGGTCAGTGTAAAACTCGTTCGCCTCGAGCAGCCGGTCCCAGTCGGTAATCTTGTTCCGGCGCATGGCGTCGGTGGTATTTCCATGCAACAGCAGCAGGATCGGGTATTCCCCGCTCGCCGGTGGGACGGAACCGTACGCCGGCCCACGCACGACCGCCGCGTGGTAGTACACTGTGCCGTTGAACTCGAGCCGGTGACGGAACAGCGACAGTTTGTACACCTTTTCCGTGGTGCAGACGCCGCCGGTCGCGAGCATCTTGAAGCCGTCCACCGTGTTCGTCGGCAGGCTGGCCCGTTTCGCACGCAGATCGCGCACCTCGCGCAATGTCGGCGGGTCGTCCAGCAGGTCGTATATCGGGAACATGTCCGGTTCCCACCAGGTCCCGTGCCCGTTGGTCCGGCCGGAGGGGCCGTGGGCACCGTGGCGGAACCGTCCGGGTGCGTTCGCCCTCATGCTTCCACCGAGGCGAGCACATTGAGCCGGAAAGTGAAGGCGCTGACGCCGACATCCTTCGCCGCGTAAACCTTGATCTCGATACCGTCGTGATGCGTACCCTCGTCCCGTAGCAACGGCACTGCCGCCGGAGTTTCCGGGTGGACGAAATACAGGTAATAGTTCGTATTTGCCTCGAGATCGGCACTGGTCAGATTGTAGAGATAGCCGTAGTCCGGCAGTTCGGCGAAATGGCCCTCGCCCTGCGAAATTCCCTTCAGATCGATGAACACCGGCAGCCAGCGAGACTCGATCTGCTGTGGCGGATTGGCGTCGTTCTTCACAATCGGACGCCACCCAAACCGGATCTGTTTCAGACCGGCTGCGTTGAGCACCTCGAGCGTCGCCGACAAGTAGCCGGTGCCGCCATTGACCGGAACGGTTCCGGTCCAACCATCGGTGAAATCGAATGCACCCGTGCTGCTGAGAATCGTCATCCTCGTTTCCTGCGCCATGCCAGTTTCTCCTTGATTGTTCCACCCGCGCTTGTACTGAACTGAGTTCCATAAACGAACTTGCAATCCAATCTTGTTGTCAAGATGTGGCTGGTGTCTTTTCCCGGAGACAGTGCCCGACGAATCGGGTGGTTATGCAGCAGCATGGCAGGTGCTACGCCTGGCGGGCATAGTTTGATCCGCACCATGAACGAACCGGAAACGGCGCGGATCTCCCGAGCGATTATTCTGTGAACGTCGCTACATTCACTTGTCTACTGCCGGTCGAACACCTAGACTAGAGACACAATGCTGGTTTTTATCGTACGGTGAACTCGTTGTTTGCCTGGCAGACAACGACACGAACAGGAGGCATGCATGCGCGCACGTTTTGCGGTGGGGCTGATGGCCGTTTTGTTGATCGCGTCAACAGCTACCCCCTTCCCCCGCAAGGTGATGTTTGAGAAGTATACGGGCCATGGTTGAGGCACGTGTCCGTCTGCGGCGCAGACGGTTCAAGCGTTCTTCGAAGATCACATGGATGAGGTCTCGTACATCGTCTACCACGCCAACTGGTATGGTCCCGAACCGTGGACCACGCTGAATCCGACCGATCACCTCGGACGGTTCAATTACTATCCGATTGGCGCCCTTCCGACACTCATGGTCGACGGCCTGCTTGACCGCTGGCCGATCACACCTTCCCTATTGGAAACCGCCGTCAACAACCGCCTCGCGGTTGAGAGTCCGATCCAGATTGAGATCGCGTCCACAGTTGGTGCAACTGCGGTTGAGGCGACGATTACCGTGACCAATGGTGACGCCGTCCTCTCCGGCAACTACAAGCTGCGAATCGGCCTGGTGGAGAACTTCTACGACGGCTGGACCGGCAGCAACGGCCAGAGCGAATGGCACTTTGACATGCTCGAGATGGCACCGTCGCACGCCGGGCAGGACATCGACATGCAGCCGAACGACGTCCAGACCTTCGACGTTTCGTTCTCGTGGCCGGTCACGTTAAATAACGACCTGATCGAAAACGATAACATCTCGATCGTCGCCTTCGTACAAAACGACACCTCGCACGAAGTCGTGCAATCGGCGATGGAACTGGCGGGCACCGGCCAGCAGGAACCGGCGGTGCTGACGCTGACGCCGCAGGTGACTGACATCCCCGTCGGCGGCGGAACGGTTGTCTATGACGTATCGTTCGTCAACAACACCGCGATGTCCGCGAACGGACTGCGCTACCGGACCTATGTCACCCTGCCGAACGGCACTCGTGTCGGACCGACGGCGAACATTCCGTTCAATCTGACGCCGTTCATGGATATCACCGTCACCGGCTTGACGCAGGATGTGCCGTCGAACGCGCCCGCTGGCACGTACACCTTCCAGGCGACCGCCGGTGTGCCGAACAATCCGAACCTGATGGTGATGGACACGTTCGAGTTCACAAAGGCGGGCTCAGCGACCGATGCGGCGTTCACGTTCGACGCCGATGACTGGTCAGCCTCCGGCTTCGAGGTCACGGATGACGCGACCCGGAACGCGCAGCTCCCGCACGAGTACGCGGTCGGCGCGGCCTATCCGAACCCGTTCAACCCGGAGACGACGATCAGCGTGTCGCTGCCGGAAACGGCGGACCTGACCGTCGCGGTGTACAACATCGCCGGGCAGCAGGTCGCGACGCTGCACAACGGCAGCATCGCAGCCGGGACGCACGCACTGAGCTTTAACGCGTCGTCGCTGGCGAGTGGGCTGTATTTCGTCCGAGCGACCGTGCCAGGCCAGCTCGATCACACGCAGAAAGTGATGCTGGTCAGGTAAGCGGGTGCAGGTTGCTGGTAAACGGTGATAGGTAAATGGTTTTCGGTTGCCGGTTGGTGGTTGCCGCTCATCCAAGTTTCTTACCACGGACTTGAGTCCGTGGTAAGGAATGACCTGCGCAGATGTGCAAATGCAGTTACGGGGAGCTTCGCGCTCCCCGTTTTCGTTGCATCCTTTGTTCTGTACGCTATTCGCCGCAGATTTCGTCGATGGATTCTTGGACGGATTCTTCCAGAGGTGGGCTTCCAACTGTAACTCCAAGTGAATGATCAACCTCTGCCGCCTTCAAGAATCGATCAGCGTAATGCTTTAGTGAATCGCAATCAGGAACTTCAAAGTAATAATAGTAATACAGCTTTCGCTGTAATCGCGCATCGTATGGCCATTTATGCGCTACATCCTTTATAAATAAAAGTTGATCAGGAGTAAAGTTATCATACATCGATTTTGACCACATCAAGCTATCCATTGAAGTTTCAATGTTTGATTTGATCAGATAGGTACTGTCACTTCGTATTCGCGCTATCTTACTAGCCGGTTCATCTGGTATCTCCCAGATTTCACCCCAGATCCGGTAGATTCGATTCATCAATGGTAGGGGTAATTCGACAGCATTGGCACTGTCAATTCCTGCTCCGTATGCTGCTTTCTTTCCATCGACATAACCAGTCTTAGGAAACGTAAGGTATGTTTCACATTGGATATTGGATACAGATAGCGTGTCTACAGTTCCAGATACGGCGTCTTGTACTAATATCACCATATGTGGTTCAATATCATCCCACGTTGGTTCCGGATCCCAACCAGGAAACGTCTTGTACGGATCCGGTCTTACGCCTAATCCGATGGAGAATTTCATTGCGGTAATACCGACATCCTGCCACAAAACTGCATCGGGATAATATCCCCAACGTGATCGATATGCTGAGGCATATGGTTCGGGAGGAGGAGTAACATGTACCCAGCCTATACTTCGAACATTGCTGCCTATCCCACCCTTTACACTGTTGTTAAATGGAAATTTGGCGACTCCTGAAGTAACATATATCGCCAATATTCCGATTGTTATGGCAATCCAAGTTCTTCTTAACATGGTTCTTACTCCTTATGGGCAGCAAGCGTAGCCCGGCACACTACAGTGCCAGGCCAGAGTATTAATCATCCCGTGGAATGTCGCCACGATCGAGCTCGGGTTCTTCCTGGGAGATGAAGCGGACGAGGCCGCCCCAGTTCTTGTTGATGGTGAAGCCGCGCCGTTCGCAGAAGTCGCGCATCAGGAAGTCGGTTTTCAGCACTTTGACGCCACGGCTGGCCATGCGGGTGACGAAATCCTCGAGCAGTGCAGTGGCGATTCCCCGCCCCATCAGCGGGCCGGAGGTGACGAGGCCGTCCATGTGGACGACGTCCTTCTCCTGGTCCTTGAACGTCAGCCCGGCGATGACACGGCCGGTCGCGTCGGTGACGACGATGTGCCGGTCCTGTTCGCTGACTGATTTCGGGAACCTTTCCTGGTAGAACAGCCGGTACAGCGACCCGACCTCCTCCGGTTCGATCGGTTCGCGGATGTCGTAATGTTCGCCGTGGTTGTCCTCGAGGCCGGTGCGGACCACCACCTGCCGGCGGCCCTTCTCGCCGTAGGTCATCACCTCGACGTTCACCGAACGATGCGCACGCGGGAAGACGAGACGGCTGAAGACCTCACGGTCGTCCTGCGTTTCCAGCACCGCCTGCAGTTCGGACAGCTCGACACGCTGGGTCGCGTGCAATTCCGGTTCGGCCCATAATTGCTGCAACAGCAGATCATAAGCGTCCTTGACCGTCTCGTTGGCGTGTTCGAAGAACGTGTAGCGGTAGAGGTGATAGCGTGCCAATTCGCCAGCGCGGGCGAGGTGGTACATCCCGATCAAGCCCTCGAGCAGCTCGGCGCGAGCCTGCGCGGTGACGTTCGGGTTGAGCTGCTCCCACGTGTGGTAGCGATGGATCGCATTGCGCAACGGCTGCGGCACATACCACTGCTTGTTGAGCGCGTCGATGTAATCGTCCAGCGCCTGCACAAAGGTGACCGGGAACGAGTGCACCTCACGGGCGTCCAGTTCAGCGGCAAATTCACGCAGGAACGCTTCGCCTTCCGTCGCGCCCAACCCCTCGATGGCGGCGTCGAACAGCCACTCATCGTCGAGTACTTTCGCCGACATCGGGTACAACGCCAACGTCTTGCGGAAGAAATTCGCCCACAGCGGACGGATCAGTGAGCGCGGAGTGGTGTAATCGTCCCAGCCGCTCAACGACAGGATCAGCGCCTCCTCGCGGAAGTCGAGTTCCGGCACCACGACGTTCGTCGGAGCGAGCACACCGGGGATGATGCGTTTGCCGGAATACTTCCACGCGCGGAAAAAGGTCGCCATTGCGGTGACGTACAACCGGCGCCAGTCGGCGTCGTGAATCGCCGGGTTGTTCGGGTAGGCGCTGCCGGCGTATTCACGGATCTTCTCCCACGCCGTCAGCTCGTTGACATACTCCAGCGACATGGTCGCCAGCTCGGGCCGGATGCAGCCGAATCGTGGCAGCACGCGCTGGCCGTACGGGTGTCCGCCGATCGCGATCATCCAGTGGTTGGTGTCCATCACCGCGCGGGCGTTCATGTCCTGGCGTTGGATCAGCAGCAGGTCGAAATGCTTGCCGGCGATGGTGTTGACGCTGACCCGGTAAAAGCTGAACGTTCCACTCGCCTGCACGCGGGAGACCCAGATCCCGCCCGCCGGAACCTGGTCGATGTCGAAATCTTCCTCGTGGAAGGTGAGCATCACCGACTGCTTGAGGAAGGTGGTGTAGAGCAGCAGATCCTGAATGTTGTCGCGGCTGAGGGCGTCCATGTCTTCGTCGTAGACGAGCATCTCCTCGAGCAGCGTTTCCGGGACCGAGGCCGCATTTTCGACCAGCCGTCCCTCGAACCAGGAGACCATGTGATCGAGCATCATCTCGGCGAAACGTGCGATCTGAGGATCGACACGGTGCAACAGCCAGCTCGCCAGTTCCGCACGCACCGTCTTGTAGTACTCCGCGTTAAAGCGGACGAAATTGACCAGCAGCCGGAAGACGTTCTTGAACTGCCGCTGGACCATCGGATCCGCCGGCCACTTGAGGTGCAGCCGGTACGCGTACAACCGCTGCCGCAAGGCGGCCAACCGCCGCTTGCCGAAACCTTCCCGCGAGATGTATTTGATCGACTCTTCGTTGAGAAAGGACAGGCCGGATTGCACGAACGCGGGGAACGATACACTGTAGTCGAGCATCGGCTCGTCCAGCAGCAGGATGCGGTACGCGGTGCAGCGGACACGTTCGTCCGGGTGCGTCGCCAGGGCGGTCAGGCGCAGCCGTGCGACGCCACCGAGCCGGTCATCGTAGGAGATCAACGATTCCCGCAGCTTCTCCAGCGTTTTGAGCGCATTATCGACCGTGCCGAATAACGCCACCTGCAGGTCGAGGTTCAGCTCCTGCAGCTGTGAGTCACTGAGGTGCAACGGTTCCACCGGCTGCACCAGTTCGACGCTGCGGTACTCTTCGTTCTTGGGCAGCATCGCGTGCGGTGCAACCTGCTTGTGGAACGGAACGTCCCACCCCTCCCGGCACGGGGCGAAACGCATCAGGGCCGGGTTCGCCATCCACAGTCGCGGTTGGCGTGCGAACAGGCCAAGGTCGAGGACGCCGTCCCGGATGTTGTAGGACAAATCACCGATGATGATGAACTCGTCCTGCTCGTCCTGACGGATCTGCAGCGACCGCCGGTGTACGTTGTCCACCAGCATCAGGCAGCCCTGGTCACACTCCTCCTCCCGGCTCACCCGGGCGGCGATGTCGCTTTCGAGAATGCCGAGGTCGCGGAAGATCCAACGCGGAATGCGAACCTTCACCCCCGCCGCTTCGAGATCGACATGGCTGCTTTCGTACAGGCTGGCGATCACTTCCTCAAAGTTCTTCTCGATCACCTTGCGCTTGTACGTCCCCTTTGGGGTCAGCTCATCGTGGTCGGCGTCGAAATTGCGGTCGAGCAGGGTGTAATTGACGACACGTTCGTACGGCGCAAGATCCTGGTTCGCGGCGGTAACGATCTGCCGGAAATAGTCGCGGCGGCTCTCTTCGTCGGGCGCTTCGGTGAGGACAGGATCGTCAAGGTCGGGCACGATCAGCAGCACGTTGTAGGAACGGTGGTCGCCGACGAGAAAGGTGCGCTTGATACCGGGGACGGTGGCGAATTTGCGTTCGACACGTTGCGGTGCGACGGTCTGCCCACGATTGTTCTTGTAAATATCCTTGATCCGGTCGACGATGCTGAGGTGACCGCGCTTGAGTTTCTTGAAAATGTCGCCGGTGGGCAGGTACTCGACGCCGTCTTCCTCGACCTGGCCCGGCTCAACCTCCAGCCCTTCCCCGTCTTCTTTCAGGTAGCGTGCAACGTACGCCCCGCCGATCAGCATCTCACCCGACTTTGCCAGCTTGATCTTCATTGCCGGCAATGGCTTGCCGACGGTGTTGTCCTGGTAATCTCCCGGCGGGCTCATGGTGATGCCGCCTGTTGCTTCGGTCATCCCGAAGCCGGAACAGAGATCGACGCCGTAGGTCTGGAAGAAACGGAACGCCTTCGGTTCGAGATATCCCGCCGCCGACAATCCCCAGCGCAAACGTCCGCCGGTGATGTCCTGGAACGCTTCGAGCTTGGCGTCGGACGTGGTCAGCTGCTCCATTCGATTCAGCGCGCGTTCGCGGATCTGTGTCCAGCGCAACGGGATGCTGATCAGGCCGGTGGGACGAGTGCGTTTGATCGCGGCGAGCAGGGCTTCGGTGGACGGATTCCCGACGAAGATGTATTTCCCCCGCCAATACAGCATGCCCAACATCTCGAGATAGCGGCCGAAGGTGTGAAACAACGGCAGGTAGCAGAGCAGGACCTCGTCACGCCCAACCGACGGCAGCGCCGCATGACGCGCGAACCGTTTGCTGACCAGATTAAACTGAGTGAAGGCGACACCTTTCGGCCGGCCGGTACTGCCGGAGGTGAACATTACGGTGCAGATGTCATGCAGCCCGAATCGTGGCCTGCGCTCGAGCAGCTTGCGGACATCGTCCGTGGACAGCCGCGCGACCGATTCTGCCAGCGAGATCGCGCGTCCCTCGACACGATCCCGGTCGAGGTTGATCGCGTAGATACGGAACTGTTTCCCGGTCAATTTGCGGACTTCGTGCATCCGACGCAGCCGATCCTCACGATCGACGACTACTGCGTTGATGTCCAGCCGCTCGATGATCCACGCCAGTTCCTCGGCGTCGAAGTGTACGTTCAACGGCGCGACCAGGATGTCATGCAACATGCAGGCGAGGTCACAGCAGGCGCCATCCAGCGAGTTGTCCACCTGCAACGCGACGCGCGGTATGGAGTCCCCCGAATCCCGCAGAAACACCGCCGTGATGGCCTGGACGCGGCGTTGCACCTGGGCGTAACTCCAGCGAATGGAATCGCCGGGCTTCAACTCTTCGAAATACGTTTGACTCGGAATCTCCCGCACACGCGCGTTCAGCATCGTCTCCAGCGTGTACCCGCTGCGTTCCACCGCAGACAACGCGACATCCGACCAACGGTGGCGGGCATCATCATCGGGCAACGCCTCGAGGTAGTCCGGACGGCTGGTATCCTCGAGGAACTGGATCAACATGTCCCGCTGCTGGTCGGTGACCGGATCGTCCACGTCGTCGAGGGTGTCCGCCGCAGCGTCCAACACGGCTGAGGCGAGCGAGGTACGCTGATCGCTGTCTTCAGGACGAGAGGCCCAAGCTGCCAGGTGATCCGTGAGCTGGGAAAGCGTTTCGAGCATGGTGAGTTCCGCGCGTTGGTGGTTTCGTCCTAATGATAGCGCAGAAACAGGACGGATTCGAGATGTCCCGGTTCTCCCGGGATCACGTCGAATCCGTCAGTGTGGCAGACAATGAGAAGCCGTGCAACTGCGAGCACTACCTGAGGTAAATCTCGTTACCGCTTCAATAGTCTCATGATACGACTGCTCGTTCCGGGCGTCAGATGATCAAACGAGACGTTGACCAGCACGATTTCCCGCAGTTTCGGGTGGGGCCATGCGTGCCGGACGGTCCCGGTCAAGGCCGGGAATTTTTCCGAGAGCAGCTTCAGATCGAACTGGATCCGTTTCCCGACCGGCTTCGAACCGGGTCCGAACATGCCGCCAAACATGGTGGAGAACATCAAGCCGCCCTCGCTCACGTTGGCGATCTTGCCGTTGTACGTGCGCTTTCCGGACGTATCCGCACTGAACACCAGCGTACCCTTGACCGTGCCGCGTTTGTACTCGCGGCGTTCGTATTGCTCAACGTTAAAAGAACCGGTGAACGTGATCAGCAACGCATCACCCGAGGTCTTCAGTTCCCCGACCTTCGGCTTGAAGCGGAACGCCTTACCGGGACGGGTGAACACCGCAATGACTTCCTGCCCTCGGGTCAGCACGGTCGCCACATTCCGCGACGTCTTCACGATCAGCACGTTCCCCTGCACCGAATCGACCTGCACACGAAACCGCACAGCTCCACTTGGTGTGGCTGCGCGGCAATCAAACTGTTCGCCGATAAAGACCCGGCGTTCATCACGAGCGACTTTCACGCGCGACTACCGTGTTGAGTGAATGATAAATGAAGAAACATCGGGTATGAAACCGGTACACTACCTACAACTGTTCCGCCTGCAACCAGTTTTTCAAGTCGGCCACCAGCGGTTTACGTTCGTCCGTCGTCGCCAACTCATCAAGCTTCGCAGCGATGGCATCGTACCGGTAGGGAATCTGCTCGAGATGAGCAGAGATTTCCTGGATGAATCGCGCGTCCATCGCGTCCGAATACACCGTGCAGGACTCCACCTGTCCCTGATCCGTGCTGAAGCCGAATTGCACGCCACCCCAGTCAAACCGCGTCATCAGTTCCACGTCGAAGTTCGGCGTGCGGCCATAACGCCACTGCCAGGACGCGTACTTGTCATACAGCACGGACAGGTCTGCGGTAACATCCGCCGGCTTCAGTTCCTCACAAGTGCCGCCGTACTCGGCGCAGAACGCCTTGAGTAGTTCCTGCTTGAACGCGTCAATCGTCACCTGATCACTGAGTTCCTTCAGGTTGACCACGCGCGACTTTACGGAGGTGACGCCCTTCGCCTTCATCTTGGAATCATCAACGGTAAGGATTTGCGCCAGCTTGGCGAAATCCACATCGACGAGGATCGTACCGTGATGGTAGTAGGCGCCGTCGCGAGTGTGGAACGCGTTTCCGGAGAACTTGCGGCCGTCCGCGACGATATCGTTGCGGCCCGAGAATTCAGCCTCCACACCCAGGGCTTTGGCGGCGTTCAACAACACTTTCAGCTGACGGTGCAGATTCTTCAGCTTCTTGTCCATCACGAACGTGAAGTTGAGGTTGCCAAGGTCATGGTACACCGCCCCACCGCCACTGAGCCGCCGTGCGAGCTTGCCGCCGCCCTCTTCCAGTTCCTTCCAGCGGCACTCACGCCACGCGTTCTGGTTGCGGCCGATGACAACCGTATTCTGGTTCTGCCACAGGTACAGGATGATCTCGTTCGGCGACACATCTTCCAGCAGCGCTTCCTCCAGCGCGAGATTGTGCCACGGATCATGCGACTGCGATTCGACAATGCTTGTATGGAGGGAATCCACTGAGACGTAAATCCTCATGTTGTGCAATCAGGTACAAAGTGGAGTGAAACTTACCGCAGACCCTTCCGGCACGCAAGCAATTCCTGCAATTTCAGCAAGCTTCCGGTGCAATTTGACCTCGTGAGCCACTTCGCATTGCAAACGCTAAAAACGCCGCCGGATTTTCACCGGCGGCGTTGCTTGCTGATAACTTGCGATCTGATCCAGCACGGATCAACCTGTCAGTCTTTCTTCAGAGCCGTGAACCGAGTCGTCGCCTGGCCCTGCGGGTGGTATTTGACAAGAATCGCCTTGTCGACATCCTTCAAGTCACTGGTCACTTCCCGCCAGTCGCCAAGATCCTTGACCTCCTGCTGATCCACGCCGACAATCACATCACCGGGGTTTAGCACACCCTGCGCCGGACTGTCGCTGTCGACACTGATCACGATCACGCCGGAACTGACCTGCAGCTCCGCACCACGGCGAATGCGGGGCGAATTTAGGTTGTCCACGTTCAGCCCCATCCAGCTGCGAGACTCCTGTTCCGCCGGAGTCTGGGCCACATCGAGGAATTCGGCACGGTCGCCGAGAGTGAAGCTGAGGTTCTTTTCGCGACCCTCCCGCAACACCTTGAGGTCCAACCGTTCGCCCGGAGCGTGGCGTGCGATGCGGAAACGGAAGTCGTTCACGTCATCCACTGCAAGGCCATCGACCTCGAGGATGATGTCCGATTCCTGCAAGCCACCTTTCGCTGCCGGGGTATTGGACTCGACGGATTCGACGAAGACGCCGTCCACGCCATCTTCAACTTCCAGCGCCTCACGCAGCAGTCCGGTCAGCTGGCGCGGCATCATGCCGAGGTACCCACGGCTGATGCGTCCGCTGTCCTTAAGCTGTGCGACGACTTCCTTGGCGAGGTTGATCGGAATCGCGAAGCCGATGCCGTCCGCGGAGGCATTCACCGCCGCGTTGATGCCGATGACCTCGCCGTGGATGTTGGTCAACGGACCGCCGGAGTTGCCGAAGTTAATCGAGGCATCGGTCTGGATGAAATCCTGGAAGATCGGACCACCACCGGAGATATTGAGGTTGCTGCGGCCCTTGGCGCTGATCACGCCAACGGTCAGCGTCCAGTCCAACCCGAGCGGGTTGCCCATCGCAATCGCCCAATCGCCAATGCGGATGTCGTCGCTGTTACCCAGCTGAGCGACGTGGTCCGGATCAACCGAATCAATCTTCAGCAGCGCGAGGTCGGTTTCCGGATCGGTGCCAACCACTTCCGCGTCCAGCTCCTCCCCTTCCGCCAGCTTGACCTTGATCTCTTTCGCGTCCTGAACCACGTGGTTGTTCGTCAGCACGTAGCCTTCTGCATCAATAATGAAGCCGGAACCACTGGACGGAATCTTCTGCACTCGCGGCTCATCGCCCTGGTCAGGCATCATGTCACGAAAGAACGGATGATTCTCGAAGAAAAACGGCAGCTGGATCTCACGTTCGCGCACGGCACTGATAAAGACCACACTGGGCTTCAGCCGGTCCGCGACCGCGACAAAGGGACTCTCAAACGTCGAGGTGACGTAACGTGAATCCTGCAGGTTGACTTCCTGGGTGCGCGCAGGGTGCGGCAGGGCGAACAAACCTACAGTGATCGCGATGATCAGCGTTCCCGCAATGCCCAATCCCCATTGCCTCGATTTCATGGTTGGATTCTCCTGTCGATCTGGATATGGTTCGGTTGCGTCGGCTCGTACACGCAGAAAAACAGGCCGCGTTCCCAGCAAACCGGCTCTCTCCGCTCCGCTCTGCCGTCACCCTGGAAAAGTCTGCCGATGTTGCAGACACACCTCTGCCACTCAGGCACTTCCCTGCCAACGCCTAGGCCAAGGTACAAACACCTGAGATTTAATGAAACCGTATTTATTGTTATAGTCAGCATATCCGAGGTGGAGCACAAAAATGGCACGGCGGTTGCGTCCATTCCAGGCGAGTAGCGAAAACGCATTTTCAAGCTGATCATACGAAAGGATACACCCATGCATCGCCAGCATAACCGTCAGATGTGGGCCCCGAACCGTGAAATGGCCCGTTGGATGAACCTGATCAACGAAGTCCGGAACGATGAAGAGGTCGTCAACCGCGTCTGGAGCCCGCGTGTCGATATCATCGAAGACGAGCATGATTACCGCGTGCTCGCCGACCTGCCCGGTGTGAGCAAGGACAGCATCGACATCACGCTCGAGGACGGCGTGCTCACCCTGAGCGGTGAACGTCCGGCCCCGGAAAGCAAGGAAGGCGAATGCTGCATGAGCAGCGAACGCGCCTACGGCAAGTTCGCGCGCCGCTTCACCGTGCGCGACAACATCAAGGCTGACAAGATCCACGCGGCGTTCGACAACGGAGTCCTCACCATCCGTCTCCCGAAGGTCGAGGAAGCCAAGCCGCGCAAGATCCAGATCGACGCCGTCGAAGGCTGAACCACAGCCAAGAGCTGATTTTCCCTTCCCTGAAGACCCGGGGACACGTGTGCGGGGACACTGACTCCGTTCAGTGTCCCCGGATAGAAAAACGTGTGAGGGTGACACTTTAGGGACAACGTGTTCGCGGTAGAAACAACGTGTTCTCGATAGAAACCTAGAGTACTGGATTGTCCCAATCCCCTGACCGTCGGCCTCCCCCCCGACGATCAGTCTGCCGTACCACGGGGGCACGGTCGCCACGCCGTGCCCCCGGTTCTACCAACGGACCGGACGACGTTCCACATGACCTCCAACACGCGCCGTCCGGATAACGATAGATGCAAACATGCCCCATCCAGATTATTTGGATGGGGCATTCTGAGTGAGATCAATATCGGGGAAACTGTTCTGGTGTCATTTGTGACACCCGGGTCGAAAGACGACCCGGGCCAGCCATACCACCAGGGCCAGCCACCTCAGCGCACCAGTACGATCTTCTGCAAGTCACGCAGCTGACCGGAGACGCGTGTTTCAACGAAATAGATTCCGCTCGCCCAATTGGACGCATCGACTGTCAGCTCGTGACGGCCGGCTTGTATCATCCCATCCGTAAGCACCTGCACACGCTGGCCCATCGTGTTGTACACCGCCACCTGAACCGTCTCAGCAATCGGCAGGTCAAATCGGATCGTCGCGGTCGAGTTGAACGGGTTAGGATAGACTTCGTGAACGACATATTGATCGGGCACCGCAATACCCGCAACGACGGACTCGTCGAATTCCAGCTTCTCGTCTCCTGTCATTGCACCCAATCGCTCATGGCTGGATGAGATCCACTCGGCCGCACCGTCAGCCGACTCCGCCGATCCGCTTAACACCGTGAATGCGAAGAAGTCGGATGACAACGGCGTGTTCGTGTTCGGCCCAACATGCACCCACCACTGGTAGTACCCGAGTGGCGCGTCAATGGGGACAAGCTGGGCAACATCCTGCACCGTGATCGCCATGCCCGGGACAAAGAGCATCCGCGCCTGGAACACCGGGCCGAACCACGATCCGTTCGGCAGCAGCGTCTCCGCCCAAACCCAGCCAAACTGCGGTTGCGTCAACGAAGTGGACAGGGTGACATCGTAGGAGAACGACTGCCCCTGGTTGACGAAAATGATCGGATAATCTGATGGGGTCAGTGTCACCGCGACCGGTGGCGGGGGCGGCGTATCACCGTCCGGCTCGATACCGAGGTAGGCCGATTCGGAGGTTGGCCAGTCGGCGAAGGGGATTCCGTCCATGCCGTACCAGCCGAGGAAAATGTCAACCCAGCCGCCGTAATTAACGTGGATCTCGTTCACTTGGTTTTCGATTCGCCAGCCATCGACCACGATCGCGTGGCCCCAGTCAGCGTTGCGGATGGTGTAAAGGATTGGACGCTCAGCGTCGATCTCGGCGCAAAGAATGTCAAACCACGCCTGGTCATCCGGATAATCGGCACGGTTCATCTCGTAAATCGTGTCGAGATAGTTGAAATATTGCGGCAGGATGTCGATGGCGTCGTCGGTATACGCGCCGGACCCATCCACGCCGTAATTCATCTCGTAGGCCACGCCGACCTCGAAATTCAGTTCGGCGACAGCGTTCAACTCAGCGGTGGTATGTTGCCACGGCTGCCCATATTCGGTGAGAATGTTGTCCCAGTCGTACGGGTCGCTGAAGTTCGCGGTGATCACCTGACTGTTCCACGAGTACGAGTGCGATCCGGTCCCAGCCAATGGCCAGCGCCAATAATACATGATCTGCGCCGTCGCGGTGGCGACACAGCCAACCTTGCAATTCTCCGTGTCTTCAATCGGGCAGAAATTGTTGTACGGCGCTTCCTGGTGCCAGATGGAGGGCAGCAGAACGGTGCCTGGGGTGTACTCGTCGATCTGGTTGGCGGCGAGTTGAGCGAGGCATAGAGCAACCGTTGGCGCGGTGAACGCGGTCCACTGGTCCACAAACCGTTCCGCCAGTTCCGGGTGAGACGGGCTCTGTGCCAACCACTTGGCCTTCTGCGACAGCATTTCGGCGAACATCGTACCGGCGGATTCCGGGTTGTCGAAACTCAACCGTGAGGTGGCTGAATACGCCCGCAGCGGCGGCATTTCCCGATACGCGGAAACCAGCAGGCAGCCGGCGGGTTCAACCTCGAAGTAGTAGCCGGTGGATTCGCCGTCCCGGTCCAGCCTGCGAACCAGCCGCGCGACGGGTGTCTGGGCACCGTTCCACTCGCCCTGCATCGCCTTGACCGCGAGTGTGTTCTCCGCGACACGTACCGCCTCATCCACCGTCACATTGCCAGCAAATGCCACACCCGCCAGCAACAAGCACAACAGCACAATCCATCCACGCATCGTCCCGTCCTCCTCGAAATACACCCCCGGGATTTTACCCTGTGGCGACAAGCTAGTGGTGAAAACGGCTACATGCACGGAGTTCGGCGATCCGAATGGAAAAACCCGGCAACAATCGCTGCCGGGTTCAAATGGTGGTAAACGAGTAGATCCTTCGCTGCGCTCAGGATGACACACTGTTGAGTTTCACAACAAGATCCCAGCAATCGCGGCGGTCTGCCAGGACGCCAACGCGCCGGCGATCATCGCACGCAGGCCGTAACGCGCCAGTGTCGCGCGGCGTTCCGGGACCAGGGTGGCGATCCCGCCGATCTGGATCGCGATGCTTGAGAAGTTCGCGAAACCGGTCAGCGCATAGGTTGCGATGATATAGCTGCGGTCGCTGATCTGACCGTGCAATGCGCCGAGGTCGATGAACGCGAGGAACTCGTTGATGGTGATCTTCGCCCCGAGTAACGAGCCGACGTCCAGCGCGTCCGCCCAGTCCACACCCATGACGAACGCCAGCGGGCTGAAGATGTAACCGAGGATCAGGCGCAACGTCAGGTTTTCGATGCCGAAGAGGCCGCCGACCCAGCCGAGCAGGCCGTTGATCATCGCCACCAGCGCGATGAACGCGATCAGCATCGCGGCGACATTGACCGCCAGCTTGAGGCCGTCGGACGCGCCCCCCGCTGCGGCGTCGATTGGATTGCTGTATGCCTTTTCGACATGCATCTTCATCGAGTCGGCGGTTTCGCTGGTTTCGACTTCCGGCACCATGATCTTCGCCATCACCAGCGCGGCGGGCGCACTCATCAGCGATGCCGCCATCAGGTGGCCGGCGTCAATCCCGAAGCGCACATACGCCGCGAGCACACCACCGGCGACGGTCGCGAACCCGGCCGTCATCACCGCCATGATCTCGCTGTTGGTCATCTTCGCGAGGAACGGTTTGACGACAAACGGCGCCTCGGTCTGGCCGACGAAAATGTTGGAGGCCGCGGACAATGATTCCGAGCCGCTGGTCTTCATCGTCCGCTTCATCAACCACGCGAAGACGCGTACGATCTGCTGCATGACGCCGAGGTGATACAACAAGGCCATCAGCGATGCGAAGAAGATGATGGTCGGCAACACGTGAAACGCGAAAACCGTCCCGATTTCCACCATCTGGCCGCTGCGTGGGTCGAGCACCGAGAAGCCCTGGTCAAGCATGGCGCCGGGGATGTTGGAGGCGATGTTCGAGGCGGAGAGGTACAGGTTGCCGAAGATGAAATAGGCACCCTGGTCGGTGTAGCTGAGGATGTTGGAAATGAAGCTGCGGGCAGCTTCAAAGACCATCTTCCCCGGGCTCGTGCGCAGAATCAGCAGCGCGAACGCCACCTGCAGCGTGACACCCACGCCGACGGTACGCCAGTTGATCGCGCGACGGTTGGTTGACAACAGCCACGCAATCCCCATCAGGACAAACACTCCGAGCACGCCGATAAATCGTTCCACGTGCACTCCCCGGTTCGGGTAAACCGCTGACGCGGTTTACGTCTCTTGTCTCTGGTCTTTCGTCTCTCGAAAGACGGTTGCTGGTAGTCGGTGGTCAGTATTCGGTAGTCGGTCGATGTGAGTCACCGACAACTGACCACTGAGAACAGACAACCGTTTCCCGGCTACCGAAAACCGATTACCGAGTACCGACAACCGATCTTCAATCGCCGTTGAAGAGGCGCCCCTGGCCAACCAGTTCACCGCTATCATCGGGCGGTTCGAAACACGTGCGGCAGCGGGCTTCATACTCACCCTGGCCACCGACCTGGACACGATCACGTCCGCCACGGATACGTTGCGTGCGGTGTGCCGGTGCGCCGCAACGGTGGCAGACGGCAAGTAGCTTTGTCACCACTTCCGCCTCGCACATCAGCGCCGGCATCGGTTCGAAGGGTACACCACGGTAATCGGTGTCGAGCCCGGAGATGATGACCCGTTTGCCACGGTTCGCCAGCCGCCGCACGACTCCGAGCAGATCGCCGCTGATAAACTGGGCTTCGTCGATGCCGACAACTTGTGCATTACCAGCCCGTTCCTCAATTTCACGCGCGGATTCGACACGGATCGACTCCAGACGCTGTTCGCTGTGGCTGACAATGTCATCCAGTTCGTAGCGTTCGTCAATGCCCGGTTTGAAGATGACGACATCCATTCTCGCAATTCGGGCACGCCGGAGTCGGCGGATCAGCTCCTCCGTCTTCCCGGAAAACATGCAGCCACAGATTACTTCCAGCCAGCCCGTACCCTTCGGGACCACATTCAGCATGGTGTCGTTCACCTGGTTTTCTTGCTGCGGCGCTCGATGAGCGCGTGTAGATGGTTGGCGAGCATTTCCACGGCTGCCGCATTTTCGCCGCCACCGGGAACGATAATGTCCGCGTACCGTTTGCTCGATTCGACGAACTGCAGGTGCATCGGGCGTACCGACTCTTCATACTGCAGCAGGATCGATTGCGCGCTGCGTCCACGTTCGACCTCGTCACGCCGAATACGCCGCGCGAGGCGAATGTCAGCGTCCTCGTCGACGAACACCTTGTAGTCCATCCGCTGGCGGAGTTCAGCGTCATCGAGCACGAGGATGCCTTCGACGATGATGATCGGGCGTGGCTGCCGCTTGACCGGTTCCGCTTCGCGGATGTGTTCGGCGTAGTTGTAAACGGGCTCGTAGATTGTCTTGCCCGCCAGCAGTTTGTCGACTGCCGCGACCATCTCGTCCATGGCGAACGAATCCGGATGGTCGAAGTTGATCCGTGCACGCTTTTCCAGCGTCAGGTCACGCAGGTCGCGGTAGTAGCTGTCCTGGTTGATGCGGAGAACGTACTTCTCCCCCAGCTCTTCCGTGAGACGCCTGGCGACAAGGCTTTTGCCGCTGCAGGTTCCCCCCGCGATACCGACGAGCGCGATCGGTTTCATCTCAGTCGTCCACCTGTGACAGGGATTCCGGTGACGGCAGCAGTTCGCTGAGCCGGTACATCGCCCATTCACTCTGGTCCGGGTTGAACAGGATGATGTCGAGGTCGCGGACCTGTTCGCTCAACGCTTGCAGCGACGCGCCGCACGGCCGCGGCATGATATCACCCGCCGCACCGACGATGGCGATCCGCTTGAATCCACGTGCTCCGTGAGCGAGAGAGGAGTACAAGGCGACACGTTCGGCGGTCATCCCATGACCGGGAAACTCCGACTCGATGTTGCATCCGAGCCAGATCCGGCCTTCGTCATCTTCCAACGCCGCGCCGAACGCGTGGTGGGTCAATGGAACCACCGCGTTCCGGCGTGCGCGCCGGGCCGAACGTACCAGGTTCATCACTTCTTCGGGCATGGCATCAACTGCCTGTTTCCGCTCGCTCATCCGCTCCTCAGTGTGTGATCCGGTCCTTGTAGTCGTGGAAATCGTCTTCCTCGTCGCCAGCCGCCGCCAGATTCTCCAGCTCCGGGTAGTCCGCCAGGATCTCGTCGATCAGTTGGATCGTCTTCGCGTCTTCCGGTGAGTCCGAATTCAGCGCGACGCCTGCTTTCTGCGCGTCCCAGCCCTGTTCACCCAACGGAACCATGGTGACGATGTCGGTGTATTTGCCCTGACGACCGGTGGTCGTCATCGGGGTCTGGCCAATGAGAATCCGTGCGGAACGTGTCGGATGCAGGTTGCTGGACAGCACAACCGACGGCCGTGACCCGGTTTCCTCCTCCAGCATCGCCAGCCAGTCCGCAGTCATGCCACGGTCAGCGTCGCAGAGCAGCACCACGCACGGCGCGTCCATCACATCCTTGTAGGCTTCCAACAACGCCGGTCCCGGATCCGCGAACGCGAGCCCTGACTCCGGTGGCATGTAGTTGTTCGTCCCGGCACGGCAAACGCCGACAATGCCGACGTCCATCGATCCGCCGTCCGCGAACTTTAGCTTTACCCGTTTCGATGCCGGAAAGATGGCCTTTTCCGAATTGACGTCGATCAGGTTCGCCGACACGAATGGCAGCTTGTACTCTTTCTGCAGATCCTTGAGCAGATCCAGCCCGAGACGGGCGTCCCGCATGGTAACGTTGACCGCATGCGTACCCAGCTCGGATAGCACGGCGGCGGTGATGCGTGAATCGGCGACGCCGCGATCCGGATCCAGCGACACCCACTTGCCGGTGTCCACCTTGAGCACGTCATCTTTCGTGTCGAGATCGCGTTCCATCACCGCGACACGCCGGGCGAATCCGCCGAGCGGATTGCCGGGGCATTTGCATGGCCCGACCTGGCCCATCAAATACCCGGTCATCGCGATGGTAAACTCACGAGGCTGGCTGCTGTCGCCGGTCGAACCGCAACCGGTGCCCAAAAGTGAGAACACGAGGAGCGTGCTCAGAATGATTGCTGCTGAGGTCCGTGATATCATGGCAGTTCCGAAACTGAGAAATCCAGACTAGAGAAGGCGTACCCCGGTTCACTCCCGCGCCGAGCCAAAGTAGCGCGGTCAGGCGAAGTGAGCAAGTCCATCCCTCACCCGCACCGACTCGCGCTGGCACATCCCGCGACTCGCGAGGTTGTCGTTGCGGGAATTCACCAAGGGCACTATACTTCAACGTTTTGGCAGACTCAGCCGACGCACATCTCGCGCCGGGTTTGGGAGATCAAGGAGTGGGCGGCATGAACGGTAATTCGGGCAATCAGACCGACTGGAAGCAGCATGGATTCCGGTGCGGATTGGAAATTCACCACCAGATTCATACGGAAAAGAAACTCTTCTGCCATTGCCCGGCGGGGAAATATTCGGATCATTACGACGCCGAAGTGTTGCGTCACATGCGCCCCACACTCAGCGAACTCGGTGAGTACGATGGCACCGCGCTGATGGAATTCAAGACGAAGAAAGAGATCATCTACCGCCTCAACCGCGAAACGGTCTGCACCTATGAGATGGACGACACGCCGCCGTTCCTGATCAACGAAGAAGCGATCGACATCGCGCTGACCATCGCGCAGGCGTTCAACTGCAAGATTGTCGGCGAGCTGCACATCATCCGCAAGCAGTACCTCGACGGGTCCATCCCCGGCGGTTTCCAACGCACCGCAATTGTAGGTGTGGACGGCGAGTTTCCGCTCTCCAACGGCAAGATGATCCACGTGATCCAGCTCGGGCTCGAGGAAGATTCCTGCCGGGAAGTCTCGGACAATGGACACCGGATCGTGTTCATGGCCGACCGTCTCTCAATGCCGTTGATCGAAGTTGTCACCGAATGCCAGATGGAAACACCGGAAGAGGCACAAGAAGCCGCGATGCGGATCTCCCGGATGCTGCGTGCGACGCAGATGGTCCGGCGTGGCGCGGGCGCAGGACGGCAGGACGTGAACGTCTCGATTGAGGGCACGACCCGTGTCGAGATCAAGGGCGTGCCCGCAATCAGCCGCATCGCCGAGCTCACCGACTACGAAGCCCACCGTCAGCGCGGGCTGGTCGCGTTGAGCGAAGAGCTGCAGAAACGCGGCTTCACCCCGGGTGAGAAACCGGGCCGGGTCGTCGAACTCGACTTGAACGGCCTCCGGTTCAACAACCCCGACCTCGCCGCTGCAGTTCAGGTGCGGGATTCAGTCCGTGTGGCGGTGTTCCCCGATGCGAAAGGCATCCTCAGTTGGCCGTTGTACGGGCGCCGGTTCGCGGACGACATCTCTGGCCAGGTACGGGTTGTCGCCTGCCTCGACATGCTGCCGAACCTGTTGCACACCGATGGCCCCAGCGGCGGGCTGGACGAAGCCGACACCGCGATGATTGAGAAGCTGACCGACGCCGGTGCGGAGGATGTTGCGGTGGTCGTGTGGGGACCGGAAGAAGACACGGTGACCGCAACCAACGAGATCATCGACCGCTACGCGCAGGCGATTGCCGGCGTTCCGAACGAAACCCGCCAGGCGCTGAACAACAACTGGAACGATTTCGAACGTGTCCTCCCCGGCCCGGACCGGATGTATCCGGACACCGACAGCCCGCCGCATGAAATTGCGCCGGAACGTGTCGAGGCCGCGAAGGAGAAGGTGCCGGTCGCGCCGTGGGTACGCGAGGAAATGTACCGCGAGCAGAAGCTGCCGGAGGATATCGTCGACCTGCTGCCAATCACTGCGTACGCGCCGCTGCACGACAAGCTCGTCTCTGAGAAGACCGTTGATCCGATGCGGTCAGGCGAACTGTTGGCCCGGATGATGACCGCATTGCAACGGCGTGAATATCCGGTTGAAGCGTTATCGCTGGATCAGCTCGAGGATCTGCTGCGGGCGATGGGTGCCGGACGGGTGTACCGGGAAGGCCTGTTCGACCTGCTGCAGCATTGGGTGGATCACCCGCAACTGTCATTGGACGAGATGCTCGAACACCTCGAGTGGACACGGGTTGATGACACCGAGCTGACCGCCGTGGTGAAAGAGGCCATCGACCTCGCCAAAGGTGAGGGGCCACGGTTGCCGGAAAACGTGTTCGCCATGGCGATGGGTCACGCGATGGACATCGTGCGCGGACGGGTGGCGTCATCGGTGGTACGGGAGAAGATGACGGAGATGCTGGGGCTGTAGGCTGTAGGCTGTAGGCTGTAGGCTGTAGGCTGTAGGCTGTAGGCTGTAGGCTGT
>JAHLLB010000002.1 GCA_020444425.1 bacterium
GGACTCAGGACTCAGGACTCAGGACTCAGGACTCAGGACTCAGGACTCAGGACTAGTGGGGGACAGGACCGTTCAACAACAATCCATGACGGATTATCCGCAATTATACATAACGTACCTTATCGGGATAAGCTGGTGATGCGGGAATGGGTTGGGCGACGGGCGGAAAACCCGGCCGCCAGCCCGACAGCGTTCTCGCCGTATCGATCACGCAAGCCGTCCACTGCTGTAAACAGATCATGACGGCGCTGCCGGTTGCTCTCGTTGAATACGTCCGCCTGGATCCCATGCGGCTCACCCGGTCGAATCAGTCCCGCCACACTCACTCCGACCAGCCGCACCGGGATGCCGTCCTCTTCGCGCCAGATATCGTCCAGCAAATCGCGCACGACCTTGTAAATCTCAACCGGGTCATTTGTCCATTCCTTGATTAGGTGCTGATGGCTGTGTGTTGTGAAATCGTGCGTGCGCAGCTTTAACGTGACCCGCCGTCCGAGGAATCCGTCCCGGCGCATTCGTCTCGCCACTCGTTCGCACTGGTTCAGCAGTGTAGCGTGCACTGTCGCTGCATCGGATACATCCGCATGGAACGTGTTCTCGTGCCCTTTGGACTTGTCGATCGTCGGCCGTTCGATGCCGACGTCGTCCAGTCCGGACGCACCCTGCATTTTCGCGGACAGATCACGCCCATATTTCCCTAATTTCATCGTCAGCAGCGACCGAGGACAGTCGATCAGTTGCTGTACAGTCTTGATGTTCAGCGCATTGAGCACCATTTCGGTCGCTGGTCCGACGCCCGGGATTTTGCGGATTGGCAGCGGGCCCAGTTTCGACGCGACTTGATGCGATTCGATGATGGTGAGGCCGTCCGGTTTGTTCAGGCCGGACCCGATTTTCGCAACGACACGGGATGGCCCAATCCCCACGGACGCCGTCAGGCCGAGGTTGCTGCGGATGGTGTCCTTGATTGCGTTTCCGTATGCTTGCAGGTCGCCATACAGGTGAAAGCAGCCGGTGGCATCGAGGAACGCTTCGTCGATGCTGTACGGTTCAACATCCGGGCTGAATCGGCGCAGGATCTCCATCACCTCCAGCGAAACCCAGGTGTATTTACCGCCTTTGGTGCTGACATGGATTGCGTCCGGGCACAGCTGTTCCACCCGCGCGATCGACATGCCGGCGTGTACACCGTACTGCCGGGCGATGTAGTTGGCGGTGGTGACCACGCCCCGGCTGCCTTTCGGCCCGCCAACGACGACGGGTTTTCCGCGCAGGGACGGGTTATCCCGCTCCTCGATCGCGGCGAAGAACGCGTCCATGTCGACGTGCACGACCACCTTCGCCGGTTTCAGCGTCCGTGGCTGCTCCGGATCGAGATGCTTGCGCCCGTCCGCGGCCAGGCGTTCTCTGACTTCCGCACGCATCATGGCTGGATCGTCTCTCGTCTCTGGTGTTTGGTCTTTTGTCGCATCATTCGTAGCTCACACCTATCAGCGCTGCGTGTGTCATCCTGAATCCGGTCGTATCGGATGAAGGATCTGCTCTGTGTTACGGGACCGGTGCAATGATGAACCATCCCCGTAACTTCAGGTAGATTCTTCACTTCTCTGCGTTCCGTTCAGAATGACACCCAACTTCCTCACACCTCACACCTCACACCTCACAACTATCCAACCAGACACACCCGGCTCAGCATCCAGCCGCGGGTGTCGCTGTTGTAAGTCAGCTCATAGACATCGGGTCCGGTGGTCATCACCGAATAGTGGTAAAATCGTGTCTGTCCCTGGTCGGAAACCCACTCGCCGTTGACGCGCTGGATCCGGTACACCCGGTCCCGCCAGCGGAATTTCAACGGCTGGATGCGTCCATCGCGAAACAGCGCGATCAGTTCGATTCGATCTCCGATGTCTTCATAACGCATGGATGAGCAAACCTTTACAAATAAAGGGTCTACGTGTTTTTTGTGCTTTCCGCTCTGTACAAATGTTCAGCTAGAAGATACAGCTACTGAACACGGGGATCAAGGGGTACGATGGGAGTCGTGAACGTTGCTGGAAGAGGTGGCTCCACCCTGCTCAGGGCTTAGAAAAACGTGCCGAGGCGAATCCGGAACAAGAGTCCGTCGGATGGATACCGTGCGCTACGCATCACTTCGGCGCGGATCATGTCACGATACGGGATGTGCAGGATCAGGCCGAAACCGTAGGCAACGTCCCAGCCCTCAGTCTCCTGCGAGTCGGAAAACGGTGAGGGTTCCTCCACCCCGCCGACGACACCGTAGTCGGTGAACAGCGCGGTCGAGATGCCGAACTTAAGGTTGCGGGTGTATTGGTTGACCGGTTCCCACAGCTTGAAGGTGAGGTAGCGAACCGGCAGCACATCGGTACGGAATTCAACGGTCGACAGTACCCGCCAGCTCCCTTCGAACACGCGTTGCATTGAGGTGCGGATACCGTTTTCCCGGTCAAGCAGCACTCGTTCGTAAATCGGGATATCGCCGATGTAGGTTGTCGCGCGAACACGTCCGGCGAAATGAATCCGGTCAACGGGTGTGTAGTAGGATGCGCCATACACTTCCGGCTTGACGAAGCGGCTGGACAGGTGGTTCAGGCCGACGCCGGAACCGAGGACAAATCGGTAAACGTAGGCGTTGCCCGGCCAAGACTTGTACGTACGTGTGTCGCGCTCATAGGCTACTTCCACTTCGCCGACAATATCTTCCCCACTCTCGGACTCGGTCAGCCACAGGTGGCGGCCATCCCGGGATTCGAACGCGCGGGATCGCGCTCCGAGCTTGAACCAGGCGTAGTTCTCGAGTGAAAATCGGTAGCCGACCTTTCCGCTGACCACGCGTTGCCGGCTGGTAACGCCGGTACGGTCCTTGAGGAAGCGGGGCTCGTCTTCGTTGGTGAAGCTGCCCTGCATGTTCAGCGCCCATTCGGTACGCTGCGGCGAGAGGTAGGGAATGTCCCACTCGAATTCGAAGCCGGTGATGTAGCCGTACCGTCCGCTGATGGACAGCGATTCATTGCGTCCGCGAAAATTGTCATGAGTGACGATGCCACCGTACGACGCGCGGGTTGGATCATTTTCATCCACCGCGAGGTACAGACCGGGCCAGATGTACCACAGTTCGGTCACGTCCACGATCAACGCGGTGCGGTTGCGTGTCATCGAACCGAGTTTCATGTGCGCACGGCTGAACAGTCCGAGTGATTCGAGGCGATCCTGGTCACGTTTCATCGCTTCCGGCGTGGCAACTGAACCGACATCGAGCTCCATTTCGGCGAAGAGCACGAACGGGTCCGTCACCTTGTTGCCGACCACGATGATGGTGTCAATCACCGGCGCTTCCCGGTTCGACTGCATGTAGCGGATGCTTGGATCGAACTTGACCAGCGAAGGGTGAACTCCGCCAATGGCTTGCCTGCTTGAATCGGTGGGACTCCAGGCGAGTTCGGTGAACATGTCACGATCCGGAGTGCCCGCAAATCCGGGCAGAGCGCACACACCTGTTCCCAGCATCAGCAGCAGGAACAGCAGCAGGTGGGACTGGATCGACGATCCTGTACCGGCAGGAAAATGTATCTCAAGCAACTTCAGGGATATCACCACACGTAAGTTCAGTGCAAACCGTGACGTTACGCCGGCGGACCGGATCCCGTCAACTCAGCTGTCCGTAATGTATTGATTGTACGCACAAGGTGGATCGTTGGATTCACCAACGGTACACAAGTACAGCTTCCACCTGGTCGAGCCTGTCTCTTCCCGTTGCACTGTTGTCATCGACATCCTGCAGTACAACTTCGATGCCAACTCGCAAGTTGACGAGGCTCTGCGTTTCCAGCCGGAAGAAAGGGCCAGTGACTGTGTATGTGCTCACTCGAGTTCGCAATCGGTCTCCGTCTGGAGACTCATCAAAGCGATCTTCCTCGCGTCGTTGCGAACGATAGCCCAGTTCAATCAGCAGGTGCGACCAGTAGAGCTTGCTCAACGAAGCGGACCAGTACCATGCCCGCTTTTCGTCCGACACTTCCTGCACAAATTCACTCCAGCGCAACCGTCCACGATCCTCAAGGTCGAGCCTGCCGCTGAATGTTCCACGTAGCCGCATCGGCAACGGCACCTGAACAGTATCCGCAGCTGACCAGCGGCGATAAACGTTGCTGCGGACGGTTCCTGATTCTTCCTCGAAGTCGTAGTCGGTGTAATTGGCGAGCACTTCGAAAATGGCGTGATTACGCCACCCGTTGACCGGTTTCCACTCGACGCCCGGGCTGATGCGGAAGACACGGTTCCAGCGGTTGTCGCTGGAGCGGGTGCGGTGCAGGTTGACGACATGATCCAGCAGCACCAGTGCTTCCATCGTCAACTGTGTCCTCTCCATGACGCGGAAGCTGCCGGATGAATTGAAGCGGTGGATGAGGCGGTCACGGTCGGAGGTCTCAAGGCTGTCCGGCGAATCGTAGCGCCATTTTTCCGTACTCAGGCGGAATGACAGGCTGTCCGGCCCGTGTTTCCAGTCGGCGGTGCCGCTGAGGATCTGGTTGCGGCCGAGGATCAGGTCGCCGTAAGTGCGGTCTTCCTGCCCATACTGATACGACAATTCGCCGAGCCAGTATCCCCAGTACGATCGGACCGTGAGCCGGTTGGTCAGGTCCATTTCATCGCCACGACTTGGTCCGCCGCCACGGTAATCGACGGTGGATTTGCGGTAGCCGAGGTCGTAAATCCCGATCACGTTCGTCGTTAACGGGCTGCTCAGCCGGTTGTCGATCTGGATGTCTTCGCTGATGCGGCTGACGATCTGGCCGTTGGTGTTGAAGAACAGGTCGGAGCGCCGGTTCCGCCACGACGCCGCGAGCTGGTTGGTCGCGTCGCCGAACTGGTTCATGGTCAGACCGCGGGTGAACACGTAGTGGTTGCGGCGGTTGCCGTACTGGTTCAGCCAGCCGTCCGCCTGCACGTCCACTCCGCTGTCCAGTACGTCTCCCCAGTACAATCCCGCGCTACCGGACGGTCCCTGGCCACTGCCCTCGTCCTGTTCGTCAAACGCTCCGCCGAGCAGGAGTTTGCTCTCAATGTTTGGCTGGGGATTGTACTCGACACCGCCACGCGCCGCGCCGCGCGAAATCCGGGAGTTCTGGCCGAGAGGCGCGCGGGTGGTTGACGATTCCGTCAAGGCGAAGCCGACGGGTGTCCGGGCGTACAGACCGCGATCCGGGATGTAGGCAGCTTCACGGTCCCGGAATTCCTGTCCGCTGATTTCCACCAGCATGTTCAGGTCGGACCGCATCCGGCGGGAGAGGTCCACCGAGGCGCTGAGATCGTTCTTCCACTGGGATTCGTAGCCGGGCAGACGGCGTTGCGTCAACGAGCCGTACCCGGCGGAACGGAGGGTGTACAAGGCATTTTCGACACGCAGCGTTTCCTGCAGACGCCACAGCCGCGTGTCGAGTTCCTGGCGATAGGTGGCGGTGAGCGAATCACTCACCTGGGCATTAGCAAGCCCCGGGAGAAAAATCAGGCACAGAGCAATTCTCCGGAGGCGTGCTTTCACATCTCGTCTTCCCGTCGAAAAGGTGGACGGACATCATCATCGTGCAGCGGATGCATCCGGATCCCGAGCCGGCGCGCAGCATCACGCGATCCACCTCCGCCACGTCCTACAAGCGCACCCGCCGAGATGATCAGCTTCAGCGCTTCCTCAACGGACATGTTGAGGAATGCGACGTCTTTTTTAGGCACGAACAACAGGTAACCCGAGGTCGGGTTCGGCGTTGTCGGAACGAAGATGCTGATGACATCCTCGGCGACAGCATCCTGCGGGGCACCTCTCGTGTCCTGGGTGACAAAACCGATCGAGTAGACGTGCTCCTTCGGGTATTCAATGATGACCGCATACTTGAACACTTCTCTTTGGCCGCCAAGCAGCGCCTGCGAGATCTGAAGCACAGCGCTGTAGACCTTGTTGACCAGCGGGATGTGTTCAAACCACTTGTTGACCAGTTTGACCAGCCGGTCACCGAGGTATTGCCGCGAGAACCAGCCGGTGGCGATGATCAGCAGAATCAACGTGATGAAGCCGATTCCGTAGATAATCTGCTGCTCGAAGAACGGAATCCCGATAATTTCGCCGAGCAGGTACTGGATCGGGCGCCCGAGCAGACTGTCCATCACGATGAACAGATTGATGATGATCCAGAAGGTGACCATCACCGGCCCGAGTACAAGCAGGCCGGTGATGAAGTATCCCCGGAATCGTTTAAGATCTGGTGGAGCTACGTCCTTTTTCTGCGGCTCGATCATTCACCCTCACTTCAGGTATTTGAACAGTTCCGTGTTCGGGGGCAGGACGAGAGTTGTCTGTTCGTCCAGCGTCTTCCGATACATTTCCAAGGTACGGGAAAAATCGTAGAACTGCGGATCACGGTTGAAGGCTTCGGCGTAAATCGCGATTGCCTTGGCCTCCGCTTCACCACGGATCACCTGCGACTGCCGGTATGCCTCCGCCTTGATCACCTTGACTTCCTTATCGGCGGTGGAACGCAGGATCTGTGCTTCTTCCTCACCTTCACTACGATACAGGTTGGCGATCCGTTCCCGCTCCGCGCGCATCCGGCGATAAATCGCATCTTCGTTCTCCGGCGGCAGGTCGGTACGTTTGATGCGAACGTCGAGGATTTCGATCCCGTAATCCTGCGATTTGATGCTGGCGCTCTTCCCAACCGAGACCATGATCTGATCTCGATTGACCGACACGATATCTTCCATTTCGTGCTGGCCGAGCTCACGCAACATGTCGGAGTAAATGATGTCGTCGAGACGCGCCTGCGCACCACCTTCGGTGCGGACCGTCTGCCGGAACAACAGAGGATCGGTGATTCTCCAACGGGCGTAGGAGTCAATCACCATGTTCTTTTTGTCCTGGGTGACGACGATGTTCGGCGGGCTGTCGTAAATCAGCAGCCGCTTTTCGAACCGTTCGATGGTGCGGAATGGCGGCGGAAACTTGAAGTGCAGGCCGGGATCGGAAACCGCAATCAGCGGCTTTCCGAACTGCAGTACGAGCACTTGTTCCGTCTCGTCAACGGTGAATGTGACCAGGCTCAGAACAATCAGCGCCGCGGCGATTCCAATTAAAACGCGAATGATCGGTTTCATCGTCCACCTCCCGTCCCGCTGGGCTGTGAGGTTCCTGTTTGTGCCGGTACTCCGGGCCCGATCAAGTTGATCAAATCGCCACCGTTCGGTGTCTGCATGATGTATTTCCTCATACCGGGCAGCACGTCCTCCATTGCTTCCAGCAGCATGCGCTTGCGGGTCACGGTCGGCGAACGCTTGTACGCCGTCAAGACGGCTTTGAAGTTCTCGGCGTCACCCTCAGCCTGCTTGACACGTTCCTGCGCATACCCTTCGGCTTCCAGCACCGTTTGTTGAGCAAGACCACGAGCGCGCGGAATCAGGTTGTTCGCATACCCCTGCGCTTCGTTGATCAGGCGCGCCTTGTCTTCCTTGGCGGAAGCGACTTCACGGAACGCATCTGCTACTTCTTTCGGCGGCAGGACGTCCTTGAGTTGCAGCTGGGTGACGGTTACGCCGGTTTCGTAGCTGTCGAGAATCTCCTGCAGGCTGACCATCGCCTCGGCCTGAATCTCACCCTTGCCGCTGGTCAGGGCTTCGTCGATGCTGTGCATGCCGACAACCTGGCGGATTACCGCCTCGGTTGCTACATGGATCGTTTCCCGCACATCCCGCACGACGAACAGGTACTTGACCGGATCGTTGATCTTGTACTGCACGATCAGGTCGATGTCGATGATGTTCAGGCTACCGGAAAGCATCAGCGATTCTTCCGGAAAGTCGACGACCTGATTGCGTCGTGGATCGGTACGGAACCCGATTTCGATGCGCTTGACCTCGGTGACTTTCGGTTTGTCTACGGTCTCAACCGGCCACGGCATGCGGTAATTGAGCCCGGACGATTCGAGCCGGGTGAACTCGCCAAAGGTTCGGACGACGCCGGCCTCATCAGGGCCGATGACGTGGAAGCCGGTCAAGAGCCAGATGATCACAATGACCACCACGATTCCGATACCGCTCTTGCCGAACAGCTTGCCGAAATCTGGCAGCTTGATCACTTCATCACCGATCTGGTAGTACTTGTAGGGAATGTTCATTCCCCCTCCTTTCGTGTCGTGCGCGATTTTCCGTCCCCCTAAAACATGCGCACGCCATACTGCACGTAATGTCTCAGGATCTCACGGTCTGGGTCGTATGCTGCGGAATAGATGAATTCGTAACGTCCCGCCGCGTCGCTGCGCAGCGCAATGCCGCCGGTGGCATACCAACTGTCGTCCGGCTCATGCAGGTATCCACCGAGCAGGTGGACCCGGTTCGCGCCACCGTACTCACCCCCGATGCGGTAGCGTTTCAACGCGGTCTCCCAGTCTTCGCCCTTGAACCAGACGACGGACGAGGACATCGTGAGCATGCCGCCAACGCCGTACGATGCGCCATACTCGATGCGTTCGTTGACACTCTCCAGTCCATTGCTGCCGATGGTCAGGCCGCGTGCGACGATGCCGAGGGTTGCGCCTGATGAATGCCGGGCGAGGAAACCGAGGTCGATCGGCATGTCGAATTCCCATTTGCCGTCGCCCCGCTGTTCGAACGCGAAGTGAATGGTTGCCGCGCCGGGTGTGATTTCGGTAAGGTTGAACGCGAACGGCAACCCGAGGTCAAAGTAATGGCTTTCGCCGCTGGCGCCATTATAATCCCAACCTTGCGCGATCAGTGCGGCGGGAACTCCATAGGCCGTTTCCTTGTTGTAGAAATGCATCCACCAGCTTCGCGGGTGCCGTGTCCACTGGATCGGCTGCATCCCGCCGCTGAAGCTGAGGGTCTGCCACACCAGCGAGGCGGGGTTGTGATAAATCGCCTCGGGTCCAAGCCATACCGCCGCAGAGGCGCCTCCCATGCCGACATGGCGCGCGCCGACGGGATCAAACGGGAATTCCGTGGCGAGCGCGGAGTGAGCCGTCAATCCCGTGATCAGGGAAACCAGACCTACCGTGGAAACAAACAGGAATGCCCGTGTCGTCATCATCGTTGAAAGTACAGACGGCTCGGAGTCGGGACAAACGCATCGCTCGTGCTGACCACTGGCTCGGGGGTGATTCCGCATCATCTCGCCATACAGGGAATCCAACCGGGGAACCCAGCGAGCCTTGCAGCTTGATCGGTGTTAGCCTACCTTAAAGTTTGGTCTGAACGTTCCGAGAACGAGTACGTCCCAACCGGCAGATGGACGTGCCATGTGGAGGGAAACATCACCATGCGTTTTGCACTGCTAACCTTGACGCTGCTGTTCGCAGTATCCGGGGTCCTGGCTCAAGACACGCCTCCCGAATGTTACCACGATTTACATGAAACGTACCAGTTTCTTGCGGATCTTGACGCCAATCAGGAGTTTACACACCGGATTGAAGTGGACACCGTTGGATACAGCCAGAAAGATCAGTTTCCGATTCTGCTGGTGAAGATCTCCGATGATGCGGCGACCGACTACGACCGTCCCACCACCCTCTTTATCGGGCACATCCATGGTGAAGAGATTCTTGGTGTCGAAATCGTGTTGGAGGCGATCGAACAGCTCGTCACCAACCCCCTGCCGGAGTATCGCAACCGTCGTGAAGGGGCGGAGACGTACTTCGTCCCGACGATGAACCCGGAAGGGTTGCAGGTGGTTTTTGGTGTTCCCGACACTCCAGACCTGACCCACGGTCCGGACAAGAGCTATCGCAAGAACAAGCGCGACACAGTTGGTGATGACATCTTCCGCTATTTCGTTGGGATTGGCGCGGATTCGTCTGGAGTGGACTTGAACCGGAACTGGGGTTTAAACTGGTTCCAGGGTGATACCCTGTTCCACTGGCTGGATGAATCGGAACCCTACGACTACTACCGTGGCGAGACCCCATTCAGTGAGTCGGAAACGCAGATCATTCGCGACCTGCATTATGAGCTGCAGCCGATGTACGGTATCACCTACCACTCTTCCCGTTCGGGCACGTTCTCCGAGAAGGTTTATTTCCCGTGGGCGTTCGGTGACGACGGTCAGAAGACCGCGCCGGATAGTGAAGTCCTCACGGACGTCGGTGAAAATCTCGCCGGTCAGATCCCCAAGCTAGCCGAGCCGGGAACGTACGAATACTACCCAAGTTCCGGCCGTAACGCAAAGATGCACGATTGGACGTATGCTGCCGGTCACTGGATCAACCTCGAGGTGGAAGCTGGTCTCTACCAGTTGCAGCCGGAAGAAGACCAGATGCTGCAGATCATTTCAGACAATGTACCAGCGATTTATTACCTGATCGACCGTGCGCGTGGTGAAGAAGATATTGATGGGTTGAGCGGATTCCTCGAACTGCACGTACAGGACGAAAACGGCCAGCCTCTGGTCGCGGAAGTCCTCACCCCGGACTACTGGAATGCTTACCTCGAGCCACGATATACCGACCCGGTCTATGGTGTCCACCGTCGTGCGTTGGCAGCACAGAACTACAACTTGATCGTGCGTGCGTTTGGCTATCAACCGGATACGTCCGTCGTCAACGTCGGATCTGCGGGTCCGGCACGGTACACGAAGACTCTGGTTCGCAAACCGCATAACTGGCTGCACCTGCGCGCGATTAACACGGAAGGTGATCCGATCCCCGCGACCTTCATCGTCCATCGTGATTTTGGCGTGGACACGCTCTACGTTCCCAGCGGTGACTGGGGCGGCATGATGCCAAACAGTGACTACACGATCGAAACCTGGGCGGTAGGCTACATCCCGAAAATCGAGTCGTTCACGACGGACGATCCGTTCCTGATGGAAGTGACATTGGTCGAACCGGATGACATGATCCACGACGGCTTCGAAACCGAGCTTCCGGCCCGTTGGAGCACGTCTGGCGACTTCGAATGGACCCGTTCCGGGTTTGATATGGCGGAAGGCGATTACTCGCTGAAAAGCGATCCGGACTACTTCCTCTCGAACAACCAGTCGGCTTGGACGATGGTCCACTACAGCGTCCCCGTTGGCGCGGAATCGATGACTCTTAACGGGATGATGCGCTACGAGCTGGAGCCGGAATACGATTTCTGTACGCTCGAGATGAGCACCGATGGCAACAACTGGACGGAAGTCGATAGCTACAACGGGTTCAGCGAGTGGCGGCCGTTCCTGCTGGATCTGCGGGATTACACGGCGGAGTCCGACCTGTACTTCCGCTGGACGGTGACGACAGACATCGACGAGACCGACCGTGGCATGTTCCTGGACGAAGTCGCGCTGAAGTGGTCGTCAAACTTCGTCAGCGTGGACGAATCCGGTATTCGCCCGCTGGAATGGGCGTTCCACACACCCTACCCGAATCCATTCAACCCGAGCACGCGTCTGCGCTTCGACCTGTCGGAAGCGGCCAACGTGCAGTTGATCGTCTACGATGTGCTGGGTCGTGAAGTCGCGCGTGTGGTTGATGAAGAGATGCAGGCGGGTCCGCATGTTCGCAATCTGGACATGGCCGGTCACGCCAGCGGCGTGTACTTCGCCCGCATCGAAGCGGGTCCGTTCCGTGACATGAAGAAGATCGTGCTGATGAAGTAGCGCTTCGGCAGATTTGAAAGTACTCAGGCCACGTGGATGAACTTCCGCGTGGCCTTTTTACGTGCCGGGGCTTGTGTCTCGCCGAGTGCGTGCCGTTCATTTCAGCGTGATGTTTCCAGGGGATGCTGCGTTTTTTGCGTCAGGGAGAGCTATGGACGGCACATCACGCACCAGCCAGGTGTTGAAAAGCCTCGGTCCGGGATTGATCTGGGCGGCTGCGGCGATTGGTGTTTCACACCTCGTGCAGTCGACACGGGCCGGCGCGACGTTCGGCTTTGGCATTGTCTGGGCGGTGCTGGTCGCAAACGTGTTCAAGTACCCGTTTTTCGAATACGGGCCGCGCTACGCCGCCGCGACCGGCGAGAGCCTGCTCGAAGGCTACCGTCGGCTGGGCAAATGGCCGATCGCGATCTACATCATCCTCAGTCTCGGGACGACGTTCACCATTCTCGCTGCAGTCACCATTGTCACCGGCAGCCTCGCGACGCAGCTGTTCACCGATTCCCTTTCGGCAGTGAATTACTCGATCATCATCCTCTTTATCTGTGTGATTGTGTTGTTGATCGGACGCTACCCGCTGCTCGATTCGCTGATCAAGGTGATTGTCGGCATCCTTGCGTTATCCTCGCTGTTGGCGGTGTTGGTCGCGTTGAACCATCCGGCGGAACGCGCGCACGACTTTGTCGCGCCGGATCTGTGGACCATGGCGGGGATCAGCTTCCTCGTTGCGCTGATCGGCTGGATGCCGTCCGCGATCGACATTTCAGTCTGGCATTCGCTGTGGACTCTGGAACGGGTCAAGCAGACGAAATATCGTCCCAGTGTGCGTGACGCACTGCTCGATTTCAACATCGGCTACATCGGAACTGCGGTTATCGCGATGTTCTTCCTCGGACTGGGTGCGTTGGTGATGTATGGCACCGGCGAAACCTTTTCCGCCAGCGGGACGGTATTCGCGAACCAGCTGATCTCATTGTATACCCGGTCGCTCGGTGGCTGGACGGCGCCGATTATCAAGATTGCAGCGTTCACTACCATGTTCAGCACCACGATTACCTGCGTGGATGCGTTCTCGCGTGTGCTGCGCCGCCTGACGGGGATCGTCGCGCCACGGTCCGTCCCCGCCCGCTTCGACATGCCGTTGTACCTGGTTTGGATGGTCGTAGTCGTGGCGGGCGCGATCATGCTGCTGACGACATTCCAGGCAGGCATGACCGGAATGGTCGATCTCGCGACGACATTGTCCTTCCTTACGGCACCGGTGCTGGGCTACCTGAACCTGAAGGTGGTCACCGCGGCGCACATGCCGGCGACTGCACGACCCAAGCCGTGGCTGCACGTACTCAGCTGGATCGGGATCGTCTTCGGCGCGGTGCTGGGGGTGGTTTTCCTCTACTGGCGCTTCTTCTACGTGGGCGGGTGATGGCGTCCTCGAAACGCACACGAAGCGGTCCGGGTCAACCTGAACCAGCGGTCACTGGCCGGAAACCGTTCTTCCACGACTGGAAGACGTCGTTGCTGGTGTTCGCCGGAGCGTTTGCGCTGCGGGTGCTGTACCTGATCAGTCTCGGCGATGATCCGTGGGTACACCAGCCGATTGTCGATGAGATCGCGTACCGCAACATGGCGCTGGCATTCCTGAACGGTGCGCCTGATTTGTACCCCTTTTTCCGGCCACCGCTGTGGCCGATGCTGATGGCGGGCTACTATCTCATCTTCGGCCAGGATGCCGGCTTCCTTGGCATCCGAATCCTCAGCGCAATCCTCAGTTCACTGGCAATTGTTTCCGGATTTCGCATCGCGGATCGTCTGTTTGGACGCCGGAATGCGTGGATTTCAGCCGCGATCACCGCCTCCGCCGGGGTATTGCTGCACCTTAGCGCAACCGGCCTGGCGACCTCGCTGTACACGTTGCTGACTGTTGAGGCAGTGCGCTTAACGTTGCACGCCTGGGATCGTCGCGACAACCCGCACCATGCGTTCCCTGCCGGAGTGCTGTGGGGACTGGCGGCGCTGGCGCGTCCCAACGCCCTTGCCGGAGCGATACTTTCCATGCTGTGGTTGATCTGGCCGTACTTCCGGGTGTGGAAAACGCGTCACCGGCAGGCGTTCGAGAAGGGCGGCTGGTTGCTGCTCGGTGTCGTGCTGATCGTGCTACCGATCACGATGCTGAACTGGGTCCACGGTGATGATCCGGTTCTGATTTCGACGAACGGCGGGATCAACTTCTACCTTGGCAACAATGCGTCGGCGGATGGCCTGAGCCCACTCCACCCCGTGCTCGGACCGGACTGGGCACCGGCGGAGGTGGAAGCGTGGTCGGCTGAACAGGCCGGGCGTGCGTTGACACCGAACCAGTCGTCCAACTGGTACTACGCGGAGGGACTGCGGTTCTGGGTACAGCATCCGGGTGATGCTGCGTTGCTGACATTGAAGAAGCTGCTGGTCACGCTCGGCGGCACCGAAACCAGCAACAACGGCGACTGGCGATTTTTTGCCGATCGGCGGGTGATGTTGCAGTTACTGTTGCTGGTCGGATTCTGGTGGATTGCTCCGCTCGGATTCGCCGGATTGCTGGCGGCACGGCGGAACCCGCAAACGGTGTACATCGCGGTGATTATCGCCGTCAATCTGCTGGTCGTTGCTGCGTTCTTTGTCGCGTCACGGTTCCGGGCACCGCTGATCCCGTTGACTGCGCCGTTCACCGTGTATGCCATCCAGGTGATGCTTGATCGACAACAACGGCGGCGTGCGAGACGAGTGCTGATCGCCGGGATCGCGCTCATCGTTGGGCTCAACGCGGCAGCCTGGCCGTTCGCTCAGCCGGACAATCACGCCTACGGGCATCTCGTATACGGCATGCTGTACGTCAAGGAACACGATTCACACCAGGCAGCCGAGCATTTCCGGCAGGCGTTGGATGATAACCAGAACACACCTCTGGCGAACCTGTACCTCGGCGATCTCGCCCGCGATAACGAACAGTTTGAATCCGCGATCACTCGGTACCGTGCGGAAAACCTGCTCAAGCCGAAATACCGCGCGTATCGTGGCTTGGGAATCTGCTTCCGGCAGCTGGGGATGCGTGACAGTGCGCTGGTCGCATTTGAGACAGCTTACCAGATGAATCCTGCGGATGACGCGTTACGCCAAGCCCTCGCGGAAGAAGTTGGTGAACAGGCGCTGTCGGCGATGGAAAATGGCGACGAGGCACAGGCTGTTGCAGGATTCACCCGCGCGAGTGAGATCGCTCCGGAAAACCCGTTTTTCAGCTTCGGGCTGGCCGGAGCGTTGTGGTCGGCTGGCGAGATGGATCGTGCCAATGCGATCACCGATTCACTGTATCAACGCTATCCCGATTTCGTGCCGGCGAAACAATGGGTCGAAGAAGGTTGGCGGCCCGAATCTGAACAGTAGCAGGCCCGTGCCAAAGCACTTGCAAGCGTGTAGTGATGCTTCTGCCATAGACGATATGTGTGCCCCGGCCAGCTTGCTGATCGGGATTAGCTGACGTTCATCCTATTTACGGATCATTTTCGTGATCGTGAAACTGCGCCTCCTCACCGGGATACTGCCGGTGGCGGCGGATCGACCGCCTGAACCATTTTCGCGTGGCCGTCATCGTCCAACGCGACAAACGTGCAGGTAGTCCGCACCACCAGCTCCTCGCGCACCAGGCCGAGGATGTCGAAGGTGATGCTTGTCCGGCCGACCTTCGGCGCGCACGCCTCGAACCGCACGATCTCCCCCACCTTCACCGGTTTCTTGAACACAATCTCGGTGAATTTGACGGTGACGACATGCATCTCACCGGTCCATGTCCGCGCGAAAATCGCCCCGGCCTCGTCCAGCCAGCCCATCATGATGCCGCCGAACAGGTTGCCGTGCGTGCCGACATCCTTCGTCATGCACATTTTCGCGGTGATCGGGTAGTGTTGCTCGCTCATTGATGACTCGTTTGCGTAGTTAACCTGTGAGTACTCTCCACTAGCTTACCACGGGCTTAAGTCCGTGGTAATTGGGTGGGCCAGGGTCCGAAAAAAATGCGCGATGCCCGTGCAAGCTGCGCTGGTGCGGTTGAAGGAACGGTAATATGATCCGTGAAGTGACTCGGGAAAGAGAAGCCTGTCCCCCCGCCTCCACGAGAAATCAGCACATGCGTCCCCGTGCGTTACTTTTCCACCATCAAACAACCAACAACGCAGCGATGGAGTCTGACCATGAGTACCTCGTTCCGGGCACGTGAGATCGCGGACAACGTTTACTGGGTCGGCGCGATTGACTGGGAACTGGAAGAGTTCCACGGCTACGCCACCCCGCGCGGCACAACGTACAACGCCTACCTCATCCTCGCGGACAAGATCACGCTGATCGACACGGTCAAGGCGAAGTATACGGACGAGCTGCTGGCACGGATCTCCTCGGTTGTGCACCCGTCACGCATTGACTACATCGTCTCCAACCACGCCGAGATGGACCACACCGGCGCGTTGCCGAAGCTGCTGGACATTGTGCAGCCGGAAGCGGTGTACGCGTCCCCGAAAGGTGTGCAGGCGTTGGAGTTGCACTATGGCGGCGAGATGAATCTCGTCGGTGTCAAGGACGGCGACACGTTGTCCCTCGGCAACATGCAGCTACAGTTCATGCTCACCAGCATGGTGCATTGGCCGGACAGCATGTTCAGCTTCCTCGATCACGGCAAGCTGTTGTTCTCCAATGATGCGTTCGGGATGCACGTCGCATCGTCGGCATTGTGGGCCGACGAACTCGAGCCGGGCCTGATCCACGAGGAGACGAAGAACTACTACGCGAACATCCTCTGGCCGACATCACGGGCTGTTGGGAAAACGTTGAAGGGACTGGAGAAGGCCGGGATCGAACCGGACATCATCCTCCCCGACCACGGTCCGGGCTGTCGCAAGGACCTGGACATGGTGCTGAAGTGGTACGCCGACTGGTCGGAAGGTGTCAAGGATCCGAAGCGGGCGGTGATCCTGTTTGACACGATGTGGGGCTCAACGGCGTTGATGGCGCGTGCCATCGCGGACGGCCTGATCGAGGGTGGGATGAACGTGTCCATGCTGCCGATGGCGAAGACTGAACGCGCGCATGTGGCGATGGAATGCCTCGATGCGTCCCTGCTGCTGGTCGGTTCGCCGACGCTGAACGGAGGGATGTTCCCGTCCATCGCGGACGCCCTGACCTACATCTCCGGCCTCAACCCGGGCAAACCGAGGATCAAGGGTGGCGTGTTCGGCTCGTACGGCTGGAGCGGCGGCCTGTATAAGAAGCTCGCGGCCCAATTGGACGATATGGGCGTCGACATCGCGCAAGATCCGCAGTCGGTGCAGTATGTGCCCAAGGCCGATGACCTCGCGGCGTGCCGGGAGTATGGGTTGGTGTTGGCCAGCGAAGAATGATTTGAATTCTGCGTGGCAGTGTCGGAAGTCGTGAAGGTGCGAACCGATAAGCCTTTTAAGGAAGCGCGCAAAAAGAGACGGGGACAGCCGATTATTCGACTGTCCCCGTTGTTTTTCTCAGGACTCAAGTCTCACGACTCAAGTCTGGTGTTTACTTCTTCTCTTCATCCTCGTCAACGACTTCGTAGTCGGCGGTTTCGACGTCTTCGTCATCGGATGCCGTTTCACCACCGTCTGCGCCACCAGCCTGCTGGCCACCCATGTTCGGGTCGAAGCCTTCGGCGCCGGGCTGGCCACCGCCAGCCGCCTGGTGCATGCGTGTGCCGACATCGGTCCACGTCTGCGTCAGGTCATCGTTGGCCGCCTTAATCGCGGACATATCCGTGCCCTTGAGCGCGGCTTCCAACGCTTCCACCTTGGACTCGAGCAGTTTCTTGTCGTCGTCGGAGATCTGTTCCTTCAACTCTTCCAGCTGCTTGCGGGTCTGGTGCGCACGGCCGTCCGCTTCGTTGCGCAGGTCAACCTCTTCACGCCGCTTTTTGTCTTCGTCGGCATGCTTCTTGGCGTCGTCCTTCATCTTGTCGATGTCTTCCTTGGACAGGCCGGAGGACGCTTCGATCTTGATCGACTGCTCCTTGCCGGTGGACTTGTCCTTGGCGGATACGGACAGGATGCCGTTCGCGTCAATGTCGAACGAGACGGTAATCTGCGGGATACCGCGCGGTGCCGGCGGAATGCCGGTAAGCTGGAACCGCCCGATGGTCTTGTTGTCCTGCGCCATCTGGCGTTCGCCCTGCAGCACGTGAATGTCGACCGTGGTCTGGCTGTCGGCCGCAGTGCTGAAGGTTTCTTCACGCTTGACCGGGATCGTGGTGTTGGCGTCGATCAGACGCGTCATCACGCCGCCGAGCGTTTCGATGCCGAGCGACAACGGGGTCACATCGAGCAGCACAACGTCCTGCACATCGCCGCCGAGAATGCCGCCCTGGATCGCCGCGCCGACCGCGACGACTTCGTCCGGGTTCACACCCTTGTGCGGCTTCTTGCCGAAGAACTTTTCGACCGCTTCCTGGATCGCCGGGATACGCGTCGAGCCACCGACGAGGATCACTTCGTCGATCTTCTTGACGTCCACCTTGGCGTCCTTGATCGCGACCTTGACCGGGTCAATGCTGCGTTCGATCAGATCGGCACACAGGCTTTCGAACTTGCTGCGGCTCAAGCTCAGGTCAAGGTGCTTCGGCCCATCCTGCGTCGCAGTGATGAACGGCAGGTTGATCTGCGTCTGCGTCGCGCTGGACAGCTCGATCTTGGCCTTCTCCGCGGCTTCCTTCAAGCGCTGCAGCGCCATCTTGTCTTTCCGCAGGTCGATGCCATTTTCCTTCTTGAACTCATCCGCGAGCCAGTCGATGATACGCTGGTCGAAGTCGTCACCGCCGAGGTGCGTATCGCCGTTCGTTGATTTGACTTCGAACACGCCGTCGCCGATCTCGAGCACGGAAATATCGAACGTACCACCACCGAGGTCGTAAACGGCGATTAATTCGTCCGACTTCTTGTCGAGGCCGTACGCCAGCGACGCCGCCGTCGGTTCGTTGATGATGCGCTCAACCTTCAGCCCGGCGATTTCACCGGCGTCCTTGGTCGCCTGACGCTGGGCGTCGTTGAAGTAGGCCGGGACGGTGATCACCGCACGGTCTACCTTTTCGCCGAGATAGTCTTCCGCGGCCTGCTTCAGCTTCTGCAGGGTCATCGCGCTGATCTCGGGCGGGGTGTATGTCTTGTCGCCGATCTGCACCTGGGCGAGGTTGTTCGACCCGCCGGTCACCTTGTACGAAACCTCGGAGGTTTCGGTGCCGACTTCGTCGATCTTGCGGCCCATGAAGCGTTTGATCGATGCGATCGTCTGTTCCGGATTGGTGATCGCCTGACGTTTCGCCGGAGCGCCGACAAGGCGTTCACCGCCCTTGGTGAAGGCGACGACGGACGGAGTCGTGCGCGCGCCTTCCGCGTTCTGAATAACAACCGGTTCGCCGCCTTCCATCACGGCGACCACGGAGTTGGTCGTACCGAGGTCAATGCCAATAATCTTGCTCATGACCATCCTCTCTATCGTTTGGTTTTCTATGTGTGCGTTTAAGAAATCGGGTTAAAGGTCAAGATCTGCCACGCGGGCGGACCTCTCCCGCGCTGTCAACAGTGTTGGCAACAGCCATGCCAGAACGGATCCTGCGTCTCGCGATAATCCGCAATTCACCCTGTGGATAAGAAGTGGAACGGCATACATCGCTATCCACACTTCTTACCCACCGCTGAAAGGCGCATCACCACTGGAAATGTGAGCTGGAATCGAGATGTTGTCTTCTCCCAACACCGCTCAGTGACGAGTCTAGGGTGAAAATTGGGGAGTGCTCAAGTTGCGGAAAACGACCAACCTACAGTCTGCCGTAAAAGAAAAACCCTGCCGATCTGGCAGGGTTTGGCAGAGAATGTCTGACGATGCAGCGGCTACCACAGCAGCATTGCAATTACAAGGGACGGTTGCGTTGAACCATAGTTCTTGATTTCTACCTGGAACTTGTCGCCGCCGTCGTTTTCATAAACCAGCACCGGCACCTTGTCCGACTGCGTGTCCGCCTGCAGCTGGGTGTCGTTGCGGTCGTAAAGGATCAGGTCAGCGTCGCTGCAGTTTTCGTCCGCTGCACCGAGCAGGATGTTCAGTCCGTCCACGAGATGCACGTTGGTTACGGTCACGCTCTCCCCCGATCCCAACGGCGCGCCGTACAGCGCCCATTGGTTTGGAGTGTCGATGAACGCGAGGTCATCGGCGAAGGAGCTCTGGGCCGCAGTTTCCAAACCGATATCGACACAGGTCGTGAGCTGATCGAGGTCGAGGTTGACGCCGTTTTCCTGCATCAGGACCAGGCTGCAGAAACTGGACGCCGTCGCATCGTAGAGTTTCACCGTGATGCGATAATAGGCGGTCTTGGTCGGCGTGAACTCGAGCAACGGGTTGGCGTCGGTCTGCGTGTCTTCCTGTATTGTGTTACCCTTGCTGTCGGAGATGGTCAAGTCAACGTCGGTTGCGTCGTCATCCCCTGCCGCCATAATCAGATAACTGGTCCCGGCCTGAAATTCGGCGGACCAGCTGATTTCTTCTCCAACGTCAAACAACGACCCCATGATGCTGATGCCGGGCATGTAGCCCACGTTGTCCACGACCAGGCCGACGAGGCCGGAATTGAGTACGATCCGGTCCATCGCCTGCTTCATGTACTTACCCGGCGCCCAGCTGTTGATGTCTGCCATCACAGGCAACGCCAGCAGAAAAACACAGACAAGTGCAATGAAGATGCCCTTCATCACCGTCCCCTCCCTTGTGCGTACAGCTCGATCAAAATGTCCAACTCGTCCCGAGTTAGGCGATCAGCTACAAGACGAATATATTCAGCCGCTTCTTCGTGCGCAAGACATTATTATAAGATATAACACTAAAGTAAGTTTATCGCGATTCGAGGCGCAACTCGGTATATAATCTCACAATCGGCTCGACGGCGAAAGAGCTCCATTCGGACAGAGAGAGCAAACCGGTCTCCGCTGGAGGCCGGTATTTCTATCGTGCGTGCATGTGCGTAGTTCGAGTTACGGGGGCTACTTCCAGTCCTGTTTGTTTTCGATGGTGCGCAGCAGGAACGGTGCTTCAGAAATGCCGGGCCGGTCCGGGAACTGCTTCGCCAGCGTGTCGAGCAGACGATCGAGTTCGTCGATTGGCACTCCGACTCGAATCGCGCCGCGCAGGTGGCTGTAGAGCTGCCGTGAACGGTTCTTCATCACCAGCACGGAGACCGTTCCAATCTCACGGGTCTGCATGTCCAACCCACCGCGCGCCAGCACTTTGCCGTAGCCCTCGGCGATCATCCAGCTCGCCAGTTCCGGGCTGTTGCCGCCGATGTATTCCCGCACCCGGTCGGACATGACACCGTAGACCAGTTGAAACGTGTCCTGTCCACGGTCCAGCCACTGATCCCACCCGGCGGATTCATACAGCTGCTTGTCCTCTTCGCTGCCTGGCCAGATCTTTTCCAGCGTCGCTGTCGCTTCCAACGCGGTGGCGTAGCCGTCGTGCAGGTAGGTTTGCAGCAGGACTTCGTAGATCGCGCGCCGAGTGACGCCTGCGTCCTTCAGCTCACGGATCAGCTTCGTGGTCAACGGTGTCATCTGGGCGACGGTGGACGCGGCAAGCACACCGAGGGTGATCGCGTGCTCCCGTGCGGCGGGATCGGGCAGGTTGTTGGGATCGTGTGGCATGTGGTTTTAATCTGTCAGTGAATTTTGAACTGCACTCATGCCCCAGACATTCATGTCTGGGATCATCCAGCCTGGAAGTCCAACCCGCGATCATGGAGAAACGCTCCGTGATCCAAGGGGTCCATCTCCGCGTCTGCCAGTGTTTTGACACAGGCACGTACTGTAGACTCGGAAAATACGATGGAGAAACGCCCCGATGTCAGTCACCGGGGCGTGGAATCATCGTTCTTTCGTCAACGGTTAGAACTTGCCGTTGAGGATGTCGATCTGGTACTGTGCCGGCTGACGGTAGTTACGGTCGTTCATCGCCTTTTCGTAGGCAGTGATGGCGGCATCTTTCTGTTCCAGATGCTGGCGTGCCCAACCGAGTTCGAACCATGCGGCGGCGTAGTTGCCATTGATGCCGGTCGCTTGTTCGGCGGATGCAGCGGCTTCGTTGTACGACCCGAGCTTGTTCAGCTTTTCAGCCAGCGCGGTGAGGTACTTGTAGTTGCGGCTGTCCAGGGCAACAGCGGATTTGATCGCGTCTGCAGCTTCGCGCATCTGGCCGTTTTCCCCGTAGGCCTTGCCCATGTTGTAGAACGCGTCCTCGTTTGTCGCGTCCAGCTGGGTTGCCTGGGAAAACGAGCTGATGGCCTTATTGTAATCCTTCTGGTAGTAGTAGGCGAGGCCCAGGCCGGTGAACGCCTTCGACTTGTCGGCTGGATCGCCGGCTTCCACCTGCACCGCACGCTGGAACACCGCGATGGCATCACCAAACTGGCGCTTCCGGTTCAGGATCATGCCCTTGGCGTAGTACGCCTTGACATAGTTGGAATTCAGCTGCGTCGCCTGGTTGAATGCTTGTTCCGCCTGGTCGAGCTGGTTGTTGAACTGGTAGGCGAGGCCGAGGCTGTAGAAGGTCTTTGCTTCCAGCGGGTTCAGCTCTGCAGACTGGTTGAACGAGCTGATCGCGGCGGTATAATTCCGCTGCCGCAGGTACTGATTGCCTTCGTTGTACAGCGAAATCGCGCGCGACTTTGCTTCTGCATCGGCCTGCAATGCGTTGACGGCGGCTTCAATCTCTGCCTTCAGCTGATTGTATTCCGCGAGCATATCGTCATACTTGTCAGCGTTGGCGGGATCTTTCATCAATTCCACCAATTCCTCGGCACGGGCCTTCTTTTCTTCAATTTCCGGCGTCTGCGCGTTAACGAGATTCGCACCCAGCGTCAGCAGCAGAATCGTAAGCAGCAGTAACGTTAGCCGTTTCATGTTCTCACCTGGTTGTGACAAACAGTTTCGTTGCTTCATCGCGGCAAATATAGAACTCGTCTATAATACCCGCAAGCGTAATGGTGGGTTTCGCCCTGCCGCTCCTTCTGCTAAAGATTTGTTCACTTCGCACGTTTGAAGGAGCGCCCCCCACTCCCGTACTGCAAGGCTTCCCGGGGTCCTTCATGCTGTTGCGAAATGCCAAGGCGGGGTACCTCTCTCGCGTGTCCGTTGAAGGACGATTCGGTCTCAATCAGCTGCACCCAGTCGGCTGTCATGCTGAACACGCCGTGGTGTTCCTCGATCAGACCATGGACCAGATACGGTCCATTCCCGCGCAGAATCGGGGCATGACGCTCGTAAACGCGTGGGAAAACCGTCACCTCGAAACGTCCGGTGAGATCCTCCATCGCGATAAATTCCATCTGCTGCTTGTTTTTGCGCGTCGTGATGCGTTTGTGTGAGTACGCCCAGCCGATCATGTTGACGTGTTGCCCACAATAACTTCCCATCTCCCGGGACGGAATGCAACCACGATCGGGCAGATCGAGCAGCGCCAGCGGGTGTGTGCCGGGTGAAAAACCGAGCACCTTGCGTTCCGCCATGTATTTCTGCTGTTCGGTCCAATCGTCGGACGGCGGCAGGTGTGTGAACAGATCGTCGGCGTCGATGGCGAGCGGTCCCGGCCCGTTGCGGTAGGCGTCGAAGCCCGCGCGCAGGTTGCGCAGCAGGGTCGGACGGTTGACACCGAGCCCGTCCAGCGCCCCGCAGGCGATCAACGCCTCGGCTTCGTCCCGTGCGGGACGAATGCGCATGATAAAGTCGCCCAGATGCCGGAACGGGCCCAATTCACGTCGGTTCTGCAGGATCAGGTCGAGGGTTTCGTCCCGCAGCGCCCCCACTCCCCGCAGTCCGAGCTGGATCGTCTGGTTCTTGCCGAAATGTTCACGTTCGCTGCGGTTGATGTGCGGTAGCAGGACTTGCAGTCCGTTGCGTTTCGCATCGGTGACGTACGCCGCCTGGCTGTAGTAGCCGCCGCCGTTGGCGAGCACGGCCGCGTAGAACTCCGCCGGGTGATAGGCTTTCAGGTACGCGAGCTGCATCGACAAGACGGCAAACGAGGCGCTGTGCGCCTTGCAGAACGAATACCCGGCGAAGGATTCGATCTGCCGCCACAGTTCGTCCGCGATCTTTGGTGTCACCCCGCGTTCATGGCAGCCGAGACGGAATTCCTCGCGCAGTTTGCGCATCGCTTCGTGGCTGCGTCCCTTGCCACTCATTGCACGGCGCAGCAGGTCGGCACGGCCCAACGGCAGCCCGGCGATGTGATGCGCGACCTTGATCACGTCTTCCTGGTAGATCATCACGCTGTGGGTTTCGGCGAGCAGCGTCTTCATCTTCGGATGCAGGTAGGTCGCTTTCGACGGATCGTTGACGCGCTCGATGTACTGCTCCATCATGCCCGATTCGCTGACTCCGGGCCGGATCACAGAACTTGCCGCGACCAGCCCCTCGAAGTTGTCGCAATCCAGCTTCTGCAACAAGGCGATCATACCCGGGGATTCGACGTAGAACACGCCCATCGTCTTGCCTGTACGCAGCATGGTGCGGGTCGGAACGTCGCGGAAGACGGTTTCAGTGTCGTCCACCAGCGGATTCAGCCCGTCCCCATTGCGCCGGACCATGGAGCAGGTGTCCTTGAGTACGCCCAGTGAACGCTGGCTAAGCAGGTCGATCTTGACCAGTCCGAGATCCTCGACGCTATACATGTCGTAGTGCGTGATGACAAAGCCCTTGTTCGCACGTTCGAGCGCACTCCAGTCGGTGATCGGGGTCGGAGTGATGACGATTCCACCAGCGTGAATCGACAGGTGCCGCGGCAGGCTGAGGATGGTCTGTGCGGCGTTGGCGATGCTCAGCCACGGTTCCTTGTCCAGCGGGAGGTTGCGGCATTCCGGGGTTTCATCCTTCAGCGCCGCCAGCGAGGATGGATGCGAAAAATGCGGGATGTGCCGGGTGATCCGTCCGATCTCTTCTTCGGGCATACCGTACGCGAGCGCGGTTTCGTGCAGCGCGGCACGGGCGGCGAAGGTGACATAGGTCGCGATCATCGCGACGTGATCGTCGCCGTAGGTATCGTACACGCCGTGCAGGATGTCGTCGCGGTCACGCCATGAAAAGTCAAGATCGATATCCGGCGGACTGCTGCGTTCCGGGTTCAGGAACCGCTCGAAGTAAAGGTCGTATTTGAGCGGACAGATGTCGGTTAGCCGCAGGCAGTAACAGACCATGCTGTTGGCGGCGGAGCCGCGTCCGAGGGTACGCACACCCCGCGCCCACGCCTTCCGTGCAATATCATGCACCACCAGCATGTAGCCGGTGAAGCCGAGATGGTCGATCACGCCGAGCTCGTAGGCCAACCGTTCGCGGACAGCGTCCGGCGGCGCGGGACCGTACCGCTCCCGGCTGCCTCGTTCCGCGCGATGACGGAGTTCGTCGAACGCTTCAACACCGTCCGGCAGGTGCGGCGCGGGGAATTTCAACTCGCCAAGACGCAGGTCGACGTCGCAACGCTCGGCGAGCGACGCGGTGTTGTGCAGCGCTTCCGGCACACTGGCGAAACAGTCGTAGAGGTGTGGAATGTCAACGAGTGCATGCCCAAGCTGATGATCACCCTGCCGCGAAAGGACGGTTCGTTCACCGATCGCGCGCAGCAGACGGACGGTTTCCCGTTGCTCCGGATGGACATGCGTAACCGGTGCGGTGGCGATGAACGGCAGACTCAGGGAACGGCCGGCGTCCCACGTACGGCGGGCATGGTCACGGGTGTGCGGATTGTCGAACGCGATGAGGTTGGCGTAGACATCGCCCGGCGTCAGCTGTTCACGCAGCGCCATCAGCAGGTCCGGCCGGTCGGACGCGGCAATCACCCCCTCCCCCAGCTCGCGGATGGCGTGCGACAGCCGGAAGTCCTGCTCCAGCTGACGTGCCGATGCCGCGCGGCAGATCGCAGCGTAGCCGGTCGCATCCTTCGCCCACAACAGCATCGTGCGGGACGGGTCGCCAGGTTCATCCAGCAACAGGCCGAGTACGGGCCGGATCTCGTTCGCTTTCGCCGCCTTGTAGCCCTGCACCAGTCCGCTGACACGGTTACGGTCGGTGAACGCGAGGGCGGCATGACCGGCTTCGGCAGAGGCCTGAGCGAGTTCTTTGACCGTGCCCGCGCCTTCGTGGAAGGAATACGGTGTGTGTACGTGCAACGGGACGATATGGGTAGCGTCGAGGGGCATGGGATTCCAGACAGAGAGTTGAGGGTGTCATCCTGAACGAAATGAAAAATCTGCGTTCCAGATGATCCGCTCTTGAGTTGTTATGAAGTCGTTCCAACCAGATTCTTCACATCGCCGGGCGATGTTCAGAATGACACCTCATTCAGACAGAGTGTGCTGTCATCAGGATTTGGTGCGAAAATGTGTTCCGGGCGGTGTCTCACGTCTCATGTCTCAAATCTCGTATCTGCTCCTACACCACATAGCGCACGAGATCCCGCCCCCAGCGGTCGCGGACACGCGTGACGGCGTGTGTCAGCTCGCGGTCACGGAACTGGCGTTGCGCGGGTACGAACAGGGAGAGCTGGCTGGACGGCCTGCCGCGCCAGTCCACGGACAACCGGACTTCAGAGAGACGGACGCGTCGTGTCCACAGCGCTTCCACTTGTTCCCGCGCCAGTTTCTGCCAGCTGCCTTCGTGTTCGGGGCGATTCGTGCTGAGCCGCGCGCCGCTGCGTTTGCCGTCGGTGTAACAGAGAGTCAGCAGCATCGCCCGGGGTGTTTGTCCGAGGTGGACGAGCACATGCGCCAATCCATCCGCGACGAGCCGTTCGACTGCGCGTCGCACCCGTGCGAGATTCGCCGTGTCACCGCCGAGACGTTGCCGTCCGCGCCACTGTTGCGGTGCCGGTCCGCGCATACCGAGGGCCGCGATCCGGCGCAACGCCGGTCCATCCGGCCCGAGCAGGGCGCGTAACACATCCGGCGGCAGAGTTAACAGGTTCCCGAACCGGTGCACACCGATTTCCGCCAGTGCCGCGAGTTGCAACGCGCTGAGATCCGGCAGCAAGCGCAGTGGTTGCGGCGCGAGGAACTCACGGACACCGTGTTCCGGAACTTCGAGCGTTTCACCCACCGGCGCGATGGACGCCGCAATTTCCGCGACCGCATCCCCCGGTGCGATCCCCAACGCAACCTCGTACCTGAGTGCGTGCAGCTGATTGGCTGCTCGTTCGAGTGCCGTGTGCAGGAACCGCCGTCCCCGTGACCACAGCGCCTGCACCACGCCTGGACGGATCACGTACGGATCCGGCAGATCCTGCGACAACTGGTGGAGCAGTTGCTGTTCCCCGGAGATGTATCGTTCCGGGTTGGCGTGGGTAATTTCGCCGCGGAATCCGTGTAACCTCCCGATTCGCATGCCGGGACGAGCACCCTGTACCACAGCCAACGGGCACGCGGAGAGGATCAAGGATCGATCGCCCTCCCCGGTGCAGACCAGCAGTGGACAGTCGTCCGGCAGATGCTGCAGCCGTCGCTCAAGCAGAGCGTAGAATCCCGGAATCCGGAGGACGATATGTGTGTTGTTCAGCATGGCGACAAGATACTGAACATCCGTTCAATTTGCAAGGGGAAATGATATGCCAGGATCTAAGGAATCGGTTGTGGTGAAGGGAATTCGACGGTTGGAGCCGGGAGAGCATGCGATCTCGCGAGACTGGAAATAGTGATGATTTTGCGCATTAGATAATGTAGATTATCGACAATTGGCAAAAGTCGGGTGATCGTTACCGGGGCAGGGTATGTTTGGTAAAGACCGCAAACGCGCCACGCAAGATCTGGTGATGCAGGAGTTAAAAACTGTTGGCGCGGAAACACCGTCGAAGCAGCGGCAGTACCGCAAGGGTACGATCAAGCTGAGCGATGCGAAGCTGGTTGAACGACTCCGTTTTCACGGCCTCTCGGAAGAGGATCTTGGAGTGATCGCGACGTGGGAGCCCACCTGCCGCAAGGTGTCGGACAAACTCGTCGACATCTTCTACGATCGTGTTCTGAAGCAGCCGGAGACGAAAGCGATTCTGCTCAAGTATTCATCCGTCGAGAAGCAGCGTCCCCGATTGACGAAATACGTTCTCACCCTCTTCTCTGGTGTAATCGACGACTCGTACATCGCATTCCGTGTTCACGTCGGAAAAATGCATGACGACATCGACCTGGATTCGAACTGGTATGTCGCGATGTACGAAATTATCCGGCAGGTGCTGGTGCAGGCGGTACGTGACGATGGCGCGACAGACGGCGAGGCGCAGCGCTTCGCCGATGCGTTGAACCGGCTGATCCAGGTTGACATTGCGTTGGTTACCACTGCGCTTGGCGATTCACGGATGGGCAAGATTCACGCGCTACGCAAGAAGCAGGCGGAAACAATGCAGAGCCTGATCAATGAACTGATCGGTGCCGCGCGTGAAGGGAAGCTCAGCACCCGAGTCAACCCGGACAAGTACGAGGGCGAGGTCCGCACATTCGTCATCGCGGTCAACGAGATGCTCGACGCGATTGTCAAGCCGGTACAGGAAGCGTCAACAGTTTTGCGCCGGATTGCGGACCAGGATCTGACCGCACGTGTCGAGGGCGCATATCTCGGCGATCATGCGCTGATCAAGGACGCATTGAACAAGGCGACGGCGAAGCTGCAAAGCGCGTTGATTGAGGTCGGCAGCGCGGTCGATGAGGTGAATACTGGCTCCACGCAGGTCGCGTTGGCCAGCCAGTCACTTTCGGATGGATCGACTCAGCAGGCGAGTTCGCTGGAAGAGATCAGTTCCACGATGGACCAGATCACATCCCAGACTCGTCAGACGGCGGACAATTCGTCAGAAGCGCAGGCGCTGAGCGTGGATGCGCGTTCCGGTGCCGAAGAGGGCAACCGCCGGATGAAGGAGATGTTGGATGCGATGCACGAGATTAACGAAGCGTCCAGCAAGATTTCGAAGATCATCAAGGTGATTGATGAAATCGCGTTCCAGACCAACCTGCTGGCGTTGAATGCGGCGGTCGAGGCGGCGCGTGCCGGTGTACACGGCAAGGGTTTCGCGGTGGTCGCGGAAGAGGTGCGCAACCTGGCCGGCCGCAGTGCCCGGGCCGCCAAGGAAACTACCGAGCTGATCGAAGGTTCGTTGTCCAAGGTCGAGAAGGGGTACGAACTGGCGAATGAGACCGCCACCTCTTTGGGTGCGATCGTGGAATCGGTGACCAAGATGACCGACATCATCAGCGAAATCGCGAGTGCATCTCGTGAACAGGCGTCCGGCATCGATCAGATGAACGCCGCGCTGGTGCAGATCGGTGAGGTGACACAGGGCAACGCGGCAAACTCGGAAGAATCCGCGGCAGCGTCGGAAGAGTTGTCCGGGCAGGCGATGCAATTGCAGAGGATGGTGAACAATTTCGAGCTGGGTATCGGCAGGAAACACCTGTCTCAGCAGAAGAAGCCGCAGCAACGGCCCGGTGGGAATGCACAACGGTCCGCGATGACCGGCTCGCAATCCCCGGCCTCGCAGCGGAAGAAAACACCGGCGATCAAGTTGGATGACGACGACTTCGGTGGATTCTGATCGTTGATCGAACGCGAAAACCGTGAACAGGCAGCTCATCCGATGGGATGGGCTGTTTTCATTTCGTCCGTCGCTACTGATCCGGGATCAACCGCTTACCCATCGACACGACGGCGTCGACCTTGTACCCGACCCGTTCGTAGAACTCGATGGCGGCGCGGTTGGTCTCTCGAACCTGCAGGTTCAGTTTCGGACAGCCGCGCTCAAGCAATAGTTGTTCGAGTGCGGCCATCATCTGGCGTCCCAATCCCCGGTGGCGATGGTCCGGGTTGACGGCGAGGTAGTTGACCCAGCCCCGGTGGCCGTCGTAGCCCCCCATCGCACTGGCGACGACCTCAGTCCCGTCCACTCCGACGAGAAACAGTTCTGACTGCACGGTTCGTTTGCGTGCGATATCCTTTGCCGGATCGTTCCACGGGACCGTTAACCCGCAAAGTTCCCACAGCCGCACGACGGCATCCCGGTCGGTGTCCTGATACGGTCGAATTTGTATCATCGGTAGTTTCCCCCACATAAAAAAGGCTCCGGAAATCCGGAGCCTTTGTGAACGTCAGGTTACGAAACCGTTTCTCCGGCAGCTATCCGTTTCTTCTCCCCTTTTAATTCCATCGCAACGAAGAGAACGGGGATCACGAACAGGCCGAGTGCGGTCGAGACCAGCAGGCCGCCAATCGCGACGACGGCCATCGGTGCGCGGAATTCACCACCGGCACCGATACCCAGTGCCAACGGCATCATCCCCAGTGCGGTCGCCAGCGAGCTCATCAGAATCGGACGCAGCCGAACCGGGCAGGCTGTCAGAACGGCATCCACCAGCCCGTTCCCGTCACGGCGCAGTTCCTGCGTGTAGTCGATCAGCAGAATCCCGTTGTTGACCACGATCCCTACGAGCATCACGATTGCCATCAGGGAGAACATTGAGATGCTCATGCCGGTCATCACCAATCCCATCGACACACCGATCAGCGCCAGCGGCAACGTCATCATGATGATCAACGGGAAGCGGTAGCTTTCCAGGATCGCCGCGAGCAGCATGTAGGTCAGTACGATAGCCAGCACCAGTGCCTGCAGCAGGCTGGTGAACGAAGACGCCATGTTCTCGGCATCACCGCCGAAGTACACATTGACCCCATCCGGCAGTAACGGACTCGGAACCGGGATGGTGCTGCTTTCACCTCGCAGGATGTCCTTCATCAACTGCGCCGGATCGGTCGCCGGAAGTCGCATCACTTCCGCGATCTGAGTCTGCAGTTCACCTGTGGTGATGTTCACCGAGTTTGCCGACACCGTGACCATGCGCAGCTTGTTCTTGCGATTGATCTGGGTCGGACCCGTGCCGTAACGGATGTCCGCCACTGCTTTCAGCGGGATGAAGCCGTTCGGTGCCTGAACCAGGAGGTCTTCCAGTGATTCGACACGGTTGCGCTCTTCCTCCCGAAGCTGCACGCGGATATCATACTCCTCGCCCGCTTCACGGAACGTGGTTTCGGTCGCACCCTCGAAGAACGTTCGCAGCACTCCCGCGATTTCCTGCACGGAAACGCCACGGTCCGCCATTTTAATACGGTCCGGCCGGACGACGATTTCCGGCTTGCCGGTTTCCCAGTCGCTGCGAACATCAACGGCGTTCCCCGTGCTGCGGATCAGCTCGATGGTCTTGTCAGCCGCTTCGACGAGATCGTCCTGGTCCCGTCCCTGTAGCTGGATCTGGATGTCGGCGCTGGAGCCGCCGCCGAACTGCGTCGCTTCCATGACGAGGATTTCTGCTGCCGGTACATCGGCCAGCCGCCCGCGTAGTTCCTTCACGACTTCGCTGGTCGGCGGGTAGTTGTTGTTCTCAACGTCCGCAAGAGTGGCGAACACGTAGCCGTACTGCACACCAGTTGCACTGCCAAGGTCGTCTCCACCGCTCTGTCCCAACGCAGTGTACAGGGATTTGACTTCCGGGTACGCGGAGACTTCTTCTTCCACGCGCTGCAGCACACGGTCGGTTTCTTCCAGCCGTGAGCCGGCGGGCATTTCCACCGCGACCCGCAGCCGGCGTTCATCGTAACTCGGGAAGAACTCACTGCCGATGAAGCTGAACAGGAACAAACCGAACACGAAGATCAGGCTGGTCAAGCCGAGAATGATGAAACGGTGTTTGATCGCCCAACTCAGTCCAATGCGGTAATCACTGGCCAGTTCGTTGTACCATTTGTCCCAGCCACGTGCGAAGGCCTTCACCCCGCCCAGCTTGTCCGCCAGTGCGATCAGCGCCACGACTCCCGCGACCACGGCTGCCGTGATCGGACCAAGAATGATCCACACGGCTGCCAGGGTGAGCAGCGCAACGAAGGCGTACGTCTTCGCTTTCAGTTTCTGCGACGCCATCATCGGTGTTAAGGTGAAGCTGACCAACAGGCTGAAGATCGTCGCAAACGCAACCGTCAACCCGAACTGACGGAAGATCGGCCCGATAATGCCCGCCATGAACGCCATTGGAGTGAAGACCACGATGTTCGTGAGGGTTGCCGCCGAGACGGCCACCGCAATCTGCCCGGTGCCCTTGCTGGCCGCTTCCCTGAGCGAGAGTCCTTCCTCTCGCAAGCGCTCGATATTTTCGAGCACCACGATAGCGTTCACCACGAGAATTCCGACCGAGATCGCCAGTCCCATCAGGCTCATCACGTTAATCGTGAAGTTGGCGGCCTCGAGCAGAGTGAACGTGGACACAATCGAAATCGGCATTGCCACTGCGGCGATGACCGTACCACGCCAGCTGTGCAGGAAGAGGAACAACACCAGCGCCGTGAACAGGATTCCGAGCACGAGGTTTCCGGACACATCCGCGACTGAGTCACGGATGAACTTGCTGGAATCTGAGGCGATTTTGATGTCAACACCGGCGGGCATCATCTTCTGCAGGCGCTCAACCGTCGAGAAAATGTCGTCCGCCACCTGAACCGTGTTCGCGTCGGAACGTTTGACGAGGTTCAGCCCAATGGACGGTGTCCCGTTGAATCGCGCCAACTCTCGCATCTCCGCGAAATCGTCAACGACGTTCGCGATCGCATCGAGCCTGATCGGTCCGGACGCGGTCTGCAGTTGCAGCGCACGGATCTCGTCCACCGCTTCCAGTTCACCTTCGACACGGACGGTGTATTCGCTGCGGCCCTTTTCAATGCGTCCAGCCGGGATATCGAGGTTCGCAGCTGTCAACGCGCCAACGATCTGCATCGGATTGATCTGGTACGCACGCATCAGCTTCGTCGAGAGTTCGACGCGAATCTCGCGTTCCTTCTCGCCGATGACGTCCACATTCGCCAGTCCCGGAATCTTCTGCAATTCCGGACGGATCTGCTGATCCACCAGCAGATACAGGTCTTCCAGCGGCAGGTCACCAATGACGGCCAGGTTGACAATCGCGGACGCACCCATATCGAACTTCTGCACGATCGGGTCCTGGATGTCGTCCGGCAGGTCGTTGCGGATTGCGTCAACCTTGTCTTTGATGTCAATCGCCCGGATGTCGACATCCTCACCGAGCTGCAGCTCGATCAGGGTGACAGACACCCCTTCCTGCGCAATGGAATAGATCGTTTTCACGCCGGATACACTGCTTGCGGCATCTTCCAGCGGTTCCGCCAGCAGCGTTTCAATTTCTTCCGGACCGGCGCCGGGGTACACGGTCGTTACCGTGACGAACGGGAAATCGATCTCGGGAAACAGGTCGATACCCAGACGTGTCAGGCTGAACAGGCCGATGACGACGAAGGTGAAAATCACCATCGTCATCAACACCGGGCGCTTGATGGATAAATCAGCCAGTACCATGGAGATATCTGTTCCTGTGAATCTTTAGTTGGATGTCGTCGACGAAACTTCATCGACCAGTTTCACACGTGCACCGTCTTCAAGTGCGGTGTGACCATACGTGGCGACCATGTCTCCATCGCTCAGCCCCTGCAGGATCTCGACGAGGTCTTCGCCAACAACCCCACGCTGCACCGGCTGCATCTTCGCCGTAGAACCGTCCTTGACGACGAACACGAAGGTTTCGCCATCTCGTTCCAGGATCGCCTCTGCTGGCACGGCGAGGGCGTTGTCAGCCTCACCGACAACCACTTCGACAGTCGCCAGGACGCCGGGGAAAACGCTCTCCGTCACCGGAACGGTTGCGTACACGGTGAACAGACGAGTTTCCGCAGCTGCTGACAAGCTCATGCGGGTAACCTTGCCTTCGATCTTCTCACCATTCAGGGTCAGTTTTACCGGTTGCCCAACCCGTAGCAGCGGCCGGTCTTCCTGCGTGATATCGAAGCTGACTTCGTAGGCGCCGTCGTTGATGATGGTGACCACCGGGTCGCCCGGATTTGCCAGGTCGCCTTCGTCAATGTCAATTCGTGCAACAGTACCCGAGATCGGTGCGGTCAGAGACACGGATTCATGCGCCGTGCGGTAGTTTTCTTCCGCGACTTCGTACCCGAGTTTCGCGAGGTCGAGCTGCTGTTCAGAGATCGCTCCCTCGTCGCGCAAAGCCTTCATGCGATTGAGGTCACGTTTCGAATTTTCCAGCTGCAACCGTGCCTGGCTGACTGACGCCACGCTGGCGGTGGAGTCGAAGGTGACAAGGGCGTCACCCTTCTTCACCCACTGGCCTTCCTCGACGTGGACGTCTGCGGCACGTTCCATCAGCCTGGCGGTGACCACGCTTCTGTTCCTGGCTTCGATGGTGCCATAATACGTGCGCAGCACGCGCACATCGTGACGTGCGACCGGTTGTGCAAATACCGGTATGCCGTCTCGTTGCTGGATATCGTTGATACTCAGCACTTCTTCCGATTCCTGACTACGCAGGATGCCCAGCACGAGGAACACACCAACGATGGCTATGACAACGAATCCGATGATCTTTTTCATGAATCGTCCGTAAAAGCTAGACTTCTGTTAACGGGCCTGGCCCAACGCGCGATCATACTGCGCGCGGGCGACAAGCTGATCGTATTCTGCCTGCAACACGTTCACCCGGGCGGATTTGTACTGCAACTGGGCGTCCAGCACTTCCAGCTGTGTGCCGACGCCGGAATCGTAGCGGGCCATCGCAATTGACTGGCCCTTCTCCGCCTCGCGGCTGTTTTCAAGTGCAGCCTGCAACTGTTCGCTGGCTTTCTCAAATTGACGCGTTGCCTGGAAAACTTCCATCTGGATGCCGCGCCGGAGCATATTCTGCTGAAGGTCGACGTTGCGTATGTTCACTTCCGCGATCTGCGACCGGCGGTGTGCCGCGAGGCCGTCAAACAGCGGAATGTTGACGATAAGCAGCGCACTCGTTCCGTTGAAGAACTGCTTTTCCTGGAAATCAAACTTGTCCGATTGAGCTTGAGTTTCCCAACGTAGTCCTGCCATGAAATTAGGCCACAACCAGCTGCGCTGCTCAGCCTTCTTCTGATCGGCGTACAGCATCCGCTGCAAGTCCAACTGTTGCACCTCGACGCGGCGTTCCAGCGCGTAATCCGACGCGGTGGTGTAGTCCAGCTCCGGTGCGAGGACGACATCAGTGATCGAACCGTCGATGGTGATCGGTGTGTCGAGATCCATCCCGAGCAGGTTCTTCAAGCCCTTGTAAGCGAGATCGCGGGCGGTTTCCGCCTCAATCACGTCCGGCTTCAGGTTGGACACGGCCACGCTCGCCCGGATGCGGTCGTATTCGCTGACCACGCCTTCGCCGAGCATCGCTTCCACCTGATCGAGGTGGCGGCGGGCCTGATCCAGCGCGTCCCGGGTCACTGCGACGTATTCATCAGCGACCAACGCACCGTAAAACGCTTGCACCAGTTGCACGCGCAGGTCCTGTTCGCTGACCTCAACGCCCATCTCGGCGATCTGCTTGTAGTTCTTCGCAATGCGCAAGCCAAGGCCGATCTTGCCCGCGAGCCACAACGGCTGGGTCAATTGGGCATTCGCAGAGATGTTGTTTTCCTGCCCGAATTTGAATTCTGCGACAAACGGTTGTCCAGGATTCAAGGCGTTCAGTTCACCCGGCATGGTGACTGGATTCGACGGAATCATGAAATAGTGGTTGAACGTGCCGTTCACATCCAACGTCGGCATTGCGTTCGACCACGCCTCAAGCACCTGCAAGCGGGCTTTTTCCTGCTCGTGCAGCGCCATCTGATGCGACTCGTTGTTGGCGACTGCCATCTCCCACGCTTCGTCCCAATCGAGTACGACTCGCTGAGAGCGTTGAGTCTCATGCGCCATCTTTTCCTGAGCGAATGCCGGCAAAATGATCATGAACGCCAGCAGCCCGATCAGGCACAGAGGGACCACCCGGGGGTGGGATCTGCGTTTGTATGTCTTCATGAAATCACTCGTGTTTGCTCAGGATGAGCGTGCTTCGTTGGACAACGATGAACTTGTGAAATAGGGTTCAAACAGAGTAAGAACATAATGCAAGGCGTTGTCCGCAGCTATGGCATAATGTTCTGAAAACTCGCGAGCCTTGAACACCCGCTCGAGGAAATAACTGATCACGGTGGTCAGTTCTTTCACCGGACAAGAGGCACTCAATTCACCCTTCGTAACTGCTGCGGCGATCCGCTTCTCCAGCAGGTGACGCAAGCTGGCCTCAAACGTAATGATCAGATCTTGTGCGATTGGCAGCAGCAACCCGACTTCTTCAAGAAAGAGTTCCTTATGAGGATGCAGCCGCTCGATCTCTTTGCTCAACACATCGAGATACGTCTCGATTTCATCCCTCAGTGTTCCTGTGCCAGGCATGGATGCCGACAATGTGTCGTACAGTTGCCCGTGAATGTACTTGACAATTTCACGGAACAGCTCGTCCTTGTTGCTGAAATAGTGGTACAGACTGCTCTTCTGCAAATGAGCGGCTTCCGCAATGTCGTCGAGTGTGGTTTTGCGGTAGCCGTGACGGAGGAACACGCCCGCCGCCGTCTCCACAATCTCCTGCCGTTTGTCTTTTTCTGTCATCGTCACAATCGACCAATCAAACAATTCCTTCGAATGTTCGAAACTTATACGTGAGCTCAGAACGAAAGCAACAGTCGCTCGCGTCTCTCGAGGGGGTTCTATCAGCGGTGGGTGATCAGCCTCAAATGTTGCTGCAAGCTGGGCTTAACGCAGGTCGAACGTGAACACCGTCGCCAGCATGACACCGCTTCCATCCTCTGTCAACAACGGCTGCATCGAAAAGTTCCGTTGCTCTTTGAGCTGGAACATCTGCTCGGTGACAAACCAGCCCCAGAGCGCACCGAAGTAGACGTCGGACGGCCAGTGCTTAGTGGAGGTAATTCGTTCCAGTGCGACGGAGGTTGCGACGGTGTAGGCGCCGGTACGGACCATCCAGTTCGGAAAATGATGCGAGACGACGCCCGCCAGTTGGAACAGGTTGGCGGTATGGCCGGAGATGAACGAGGCGCCTTTCGGTTTGCCCCAGTCGGTCCGGTCTCCCTGGTAGGGACGCAGACGGCTGGAGCCAAATTTCGTTCCAGCTTGTACCGCGAGCGAGAGGTAGATGGATTCCAGCATGTCGGCGGAGATGTCGCGCAGCGGAGCGTATCCGGTGATATAGCCGACGAGCATCCCGCTGATGTACCACGATTCGGTGAAGGCGCGTGTGCCCATCGGTTCGAAGAAGACGCCGATTTCGTGGAACGGCTTGAACCACGCATCGTCCTTGAACCGATGTACCTCGTCGTAGATCTCCTGGTCGGCAGTGTAGATGCCATAGCCAGCGGCGAAAGTTGCGGCGACGATCAAGCCATCCTTCCAGTCCATCCTGGCGGGTGACGTGTAGACGTGATACCAGTCTTTCAGCAACGTCTTGCCGGCGTACAATGCATCATCCCCCACTCGCCGAAGAACCGGCATCGCGGGGCACCCATCGTCATCATCCTCGTCCCAGTCGTCATCATGGTCATCCAGCAAGTACTGGCCGGCGAGAGCGTATTGCAGGGATGGCAATTGTACTCCGGTCCAGCACTCGGATGTGTTATGTGTGGACAGGGCGTCGAAAGTGTTGTATCCGGCGTGAGCTGTCGAAATTGAACCCAGCAGGAGTGCGACCAGGAGGACAATGATCAAAGGGGGGTGCTGAAGCGCGTGATTCATGGTGCTGCCCGGGTTACGGGTCGTCAAACGAAAGGGCAATCCCGGTTGGAATTGCCCTCTACGTCGTTCTGGTGCCGGAGGGGGGACTCGAACCCCCACGTCCCTGAGGACACTGGTCCCTGAAACCAGCGCGTCTACCAATTTCACCACTCCGGCAAAAAACGGCCGTCAATTCGGCCGTCGCAGATGGTACGGCTTCCGACCGGATTCTCGCAACGTCCTGTCTCGAACGGACTCTGTGCTCTGCTCCGGTCCGATTCGGAATCATGAGCCCGTCATGCAGTCTTTCAACGCGAAGAACAGCGCACGCGCGGGTTCCTGTTCGAGATTGACTCGACGGTCGAGCATTTCTTCCGCAATGATCTTCTTCCCCGACTTCCAGTCGGCGGCCGAAGTCAGTTTCGCGAGGAATCGGTCAAACTGTGCGGCATCGTTCGCGAAGATCTCGCGCACGACGTCTCCACGTAAATCACCGGATCGGAGCGAGGCAAAGCGATCCTTCTGCGGTCGGGGTTTCTCGGCGATCTGAACGGGCTGTCCATGTTCAACGTCACGCAATTCCTTAACCTGCGGAACGCTGCGTGATGTCATGCCGTTTACGGTCCCGACCGCGGGAGTAGGCCCTTCGTCGTCGTCATCCTCCCCCGAGTCGTCCTCATCGTCGTCGTATTCGATCACATCTTTGCCAAACAGGTACTCGATCGCCTCGAGATCGTCATCGTCGAGGTCGTCAAGATCCCGCACATGAAAACGGTTTGGATCCATATCGTGGGGTTCTCCTTGCTGGTCACTCTCAGTTGTGACGGTGTCATCGGTTGATTCATCCGGAGTGAATTCGTGAACGGCTTCCGGCTGTTCCTCTCCCCTGACTTCCTCCGGTGCGGTTCCCACCATTTTGCTATCTACAGGTTGTTCTTCCTCGAGCAATTCTTCCGCAGGTTCTTCGGACTCCAAGCCAGGGTCAAATTCTTCCTCGTCATCATGAATATTTTCAGATTCATCAGCGGTCGTTTCATCAACCGGTGGCGGATAATCTGCGGACGAGGCCGCGAGATCGTCATCGTTCGTGGTGTCGTCTACAAACGGTTCGTCCTCGGATACAGGAACGTCTTCGAGCTCGGGTTCGGGCTCTTCAGCAATCTGAGGTTCCGGTTCCAGATCGGGTTCGATGGCTGGCGATTGTTCGTCTGACGCCGACAAGTCCGACTCCGGGATCGGTGCTGCATCCTCGGAGATCGCGTCGGGAATCGGCGGCGGAGCAGAGAGGCCGATCGCTTCCGGTCCGCCACGTTTCACCATCAGCGCATACCGCTTCAGGATACGGATGATCTCGTCACGCGAAGCGACATCGACGCCGATGTCCTGTTCCAGCATCAACGCTTTCGCCCATGTGCGCGCGCCACGATTTTCCAGGTACGGCAGGAGGTCGCTCAGCTTGATCGGTTCGGTCGTCAGGCCGGTGGTCTGCAGGATCTCGAGGACGGCGTCCCGGGACTGTTTTGTCGTCCAGGTGTCGTAGGCGTTCTGGAAGGCGCGCAGGAATCCACCCCGGTCGAGCATCTTGTTCGGTGGTACATCGAGATACTTGATACAGGCTTCGATAACGGGATGCTCTTCGGTGGGATCGAACTGGTTGAACACATCGGCTGCAGACGCGTTCACCCGGCGGCGGAAGAGACGAACTGCCAGCTTATCGAATTCATGGCCGGGTTTGGGCGGCAGGGCGTCGTAGAAATCCTCCACCACATGCCGGACGTCGTCTCCCGGCAAACGCCAGCTCTGCGCCATGGCGTCCACGAGCTGCCGCACGGCTTCCTGACGGCGGAGATCGAGTTGACCGTCGTGGGCGAACGCATCGGCTCGATGAACGGCTTCGTCCCGTGCAAAGTTATCGAGTCGGATCCGGCATTCTTCGGGAATACTCTCCCAATCGACCGGCGAAATGAACTTTTCCGCCCGATAAGTTTTCAGCCATGCATCGAGACGCTCTTCCATGATCCCCTCTATCCTGCGGAAACTGTACCCACGTGCAACTGTCAGCTGGTATTGTCGGCACTGGCGAACTCCGGCGCAAGAGGAAATCTCTGCCGGTCCCGGTCAAAGTTGCCGACTGTCAAAGAGTCGGGAGACATTTTTCGAGCATGCTAATGATTCGCTGGAAACGTTGTGAATATTGGGTTTCAGGAATGTAACCAGGCATTGAAGCAGAAATGGCACGGGCTTTGATAGTGTGACAGGCAGGAGCTCAGCTCCGCCCTTCCCTCCTTTCCACCTGGAAAGGAACCCTTGCTACAGCATGTCCAGCGGGCATGCTGTTTTTCTCTCGGGAGAGAAATCGCACGGACCAACGTAGACCCGTGCGAAGTAAACTGCGTCATCTGCGTTTCGCTCGATCAATCCGTGAGCTTCATCGTAACTTCCATCACGAATGTCTCGTCCTTGACGGAAAACGGGATCACAATCACCGGTGTTTCCGCCTTGTGCCGGATGGAGTGGTTCTGACCGACAACGACGGATGGCACGGAGATGTTGAACGACAGCCCCTGCCCCGCCATTTCAGTTTTGGCGCCCCCCGCGACAATGTTGGCGACTTCGCCAATGCAGTCTTCCACGTCCCGGTTGATTTCGTCGGTGGCTTCGCCGGTCATCCCTTCAAAGAGCATCAGGGCAGCTTTTTCCGGGAAGCTGAGGGCGACTGAACCCATAATCTTTTTCTCGGCAAATCCAATCACGCCGGTGATGTCGCCGGACGTTTTCGAATTGTCCTTAACAAAGGGGGTTGCCGCAACCGCGTCCAAGTCCATCATCATTTTAAGCGTGTTGATGAGGGAGTTGATGAAAGGGTTGATGTATCGTACGTCCATGGTAGGCTCTGTCTCCCGGTTCAGCCGACAACGGCCTCAATTTTTTCGAGGATGATCTGTTTTGTAAATGGTTTGACAATGTAATCATTCACACCGTTCCTGAGTGCCTCCAGAACTTCCTCTTTAGCACCTTCAGTGGTGATCATGATAATCGGAACGGACGAGAAATTCGGGTTATGCCGAATTTCCTTCACCAGGCTAAGCCCGTCCATAACGGGCATGTTCCAGTCTGTCAACACAAGTTCAATGCCAGACATGCGGCTCAACGCTTCCACCCCGTTGGAGGCCTCGACAATATCCGAGTAGCCGGCCTGCTTCAGGTGGTTGATAATGATTCGACGCATGGTGGCAGAATCGTCCACCACGAGGATCTTCATCGTGGATCTCCCGTTTCCTAGGTCTAGCTCGCCCGAAATCAGCTGAGTGTCGTGTCGATGAGGACACGCAACAGCCACCCTTCAACAGAATAGTCAATCTGGATCCAACTTGAGGATGGATCCTGGAATTCAGCTTTTTCCGCCAGCATTCCGAATTCTGGAATGCCAAGGTTGTAAATGGTGTCTTCTCCGAACATCTCCACGCACAACCGACCGGTAAGCGTGTTCAGGATCTCGTTGACGGCGTCGCGTTGATGATCCGGCCCCAGTTCACCGTCCTCAAACATGCCGTAAATCGATTCCGTGATTGATTCCGCCAGCTGTTTCGAAAGGATCAGGACCGCTCTCCCGGCACGCGGCTCGATCAGATCGATCACCGAGTATACGTTCAATTCGTCAACGAATTCACAGTCCGGAACTTTCCGCAAGGGCACGACTTCGGCGAAGGCCATGTTCTCAAGTGTGCCAATCAGGGCCGTGTCAACGGCTTCGATCAATGCATCTTGCTTGCTATCCGCCATTGACCTCTCCGAACAGGGATACCAACGTTTCGTTTAACTGTGGCGGTGACACGGGTTTCGGCAGCACGGCATTCGCACCGGCTTCCATCAGCTGTTTCTCCCGCGCCTCGTTGCCGATACTGGTAATCATAATGACGGGAAGGTTTACGAACTTCGCGTCCTCCCTGAGCGCTCGAAGGAACTGCGCCCCGTCCATCTCGGGCATGTTGTAATCGGACATGACGAGATCGATTTCTTCCGTCTTCAGCAGGTCCAGCGCCTCCTTGCCGTTGCCGGCCTGATGGAAGGTGGCATCCTGCCAGCCGGCGATCTCGAAGATCCGTTGGATCATCATGCGTGCCGTGGCTGAGTCATCCACGATCAGTATTCGATGGCTCATCAATTACCCCTGCGATTCGCCCAGAATTGACTGTTCAATCTTGTTAAACTCGTCCAGAATATCCAGGATCAGGTGTTCCAGTGCAGCTCGATCCAGGTTGAAGTGTTCGCTGTACCCATCGTCCAGAGTGTAGCACAGCGCATCAATGCCGGACCCGAATCCGATCGTACGCGCGAGCAGGTCACCGACGTGGACGGCGTACACCAGCGGCGCCAGTTTCGCAGGCGCTTCGGACGGTTTATGTGCATACCGGATCGCGGTGATGATGGTTTCGGGCAGCCGCCATTGTTCGGCAATGTGGGCGCCGACTTCGTCCCGATCGGTCCCGGTCAGCTCACGTTCAAGTTCGAGGAAATCGCCGTGTTCCGGATCGTCCAGCACATCAACGATGCGTTCGCTGTCTTTCTCCAGCGGATCGGACATTACAACCATGCCGATGTTGAAAAGCAGACCGGCGGTGTAAGCCAGATCAGGTCGTAGATCAGACTTTGCGTGGCGTGCGACTTCGCGTGCGGCGATGGCTTCCTGCAGACTGAACTTCCACAACGTGCCTTCATGCTGGGCATACCCAGCCATCGGGCGCTTCAACAGTTCGCCAGTGCTCATACCGATCGCGAGGCTCAGCACGAGCCCTTCGCCAATCTGCAGCACGGCCCGGTTGACCGTTTCGATCTGATGACCGCGTGAAAATGCGGCGGAATTGGCCAGCTTGAGCACGTTCGCCGAAAGGTAGACATCGGTCTCGATGATCTTCGCCACCTGGCGCAGGTCATGGTCTTCGTCCGCCGCCAGCATCAACAGCCTGGATGCGACCTCCGACAGCATCGGCAACGCTTCGATTTCGCGCGCGATATCCGGGGGCAGATTTACAGTTCCCATTGGCCCCTCGCCGGTGAACTCAGGTACACTTTGCCAGCTTCGATGTCGATGATCACGGTACGGCTGATCTCGCCTCCAATGTGTTCGGCGATCGGACCAAGACGATACTTCCAGAGGATTTTCTTGGTCGCTAATATGTTACGTTTTCCAATGTTGAAGGTGGCATTTGGATCCATGATCGACGCGCCTCCGGCGAGCCGGATGGTGAGCCGGTTCTTTGTGTCCCAGCCAGCACGCCGCATCCCCTTTAACAGGGCAGGGATGCCGGTGTCCGCAAAGGTGCCGGGCTTCGCCTCAGCCCGTTTCAGGTTGATGCTCGATTCGGGGAGTGCAATGTGGAGCAGGCCCCATGCGCCACTCACCTTGTCATGTGCAATGACACCGACACACGACCCGAGTGCCATGGTTTTAATCTGCTGTTGCGGATTTCGGGAGATACCGAACTCGCCGATTCCGACGTAAATCGTGTCCTTCATCGACGTTCTTCGGTTGATTGAACCGGCTTGCGCAAAGCGTTCAGGATTGCTCCGGCAACATCTTGAATCGGAACCTGCAGCTCCACCCCACCAAGCTGATAAGCTTCCCGCGGCATACCGTACACGACGGACGTTTCCTTGTCCTGGCCGATTGTCCGCGCTCCGCGTTTCCGCATCGCCAGCATGCCCTTGTCGCCATCGCGCCCCATCCCGGTCAGGATGGCGCCGACAGCGTTCGGGCCCACATATTCTGCCACCGACTGAAACAGCACTTCGACGGACGGACGGTGACCGCTGACTTTTTCTTCATGGCTCAGCTTGACTTTGTAGATCCCGCCTGAGCGAACGACGCGCATGTGGTAATCACCAGGTGCGATCAACACTCGTCCGGACAGCACACGGTCATCATCCCGCGCTTCCTGCACGGTCATTTCCGATTGAGAATTCAACCGTTCCGCAAACATGGCAGTGAATCCTGGCGGCATGTGCTGCACAATCACCACGCCAGGTGTGTTTGCCGGAAGAGCGGTGATCACGGTGCGCAGGGCTTCCGTGCCGCCAGTGGAGGCACCGATCGCGATGACCTTATCGGTGGATTCAGCGAGAGCGGTTGTTGGTGGTCGTGCAACCGGAGCTTTCTTCAGTCCTGCCAAGCGTTTCCAGTGGCTGACATCGACTTGCGCCGCGGTCTTGACCTTTTCGCGGAGGTCATCGAGCATGTCCTCCATGCCACGCGCGACGTCCGCCTTCGGCTTGGCGACGATGTCCACCGCGCCGGCTTCCATCGCTTCCAGGGTGATCTGCTTTCCGCGCTCGGTCAGTGAACTGACCATCACCGTCGGGATCGGGTACTGCGGCATGAGACGTCGAAGAAATTCAACGCCATCCATGCGCGGCATTTCCACATCAAGCGTGAGCACATTGGGCTTCAGCTGGACGATCTTGTCGCGAGCCTGATACGGATCTCCCGCCGCACCCACAACCTCGATATCATCATCCTTGGCCAGCCCTCGAGTGAGGATCTGACGGATCAACGCGGAGTCATCAATGACCAGTACGCGTGCTTTCTTCACCTCACCTCCGTGCGCCGGTACAATGCCGGAATGACATAATCGAACAGAGCGTGATTTCGACCCAGGGTTTCCGAGTGCCCGATGAACAGGAGACCACCCGGATCAAGGAATTTGCCGAACTTTTTCAGGAGTTCGTCGCGTGTTGGCTGGTCGAAATAGATCATCACGTTGCGGCAGAATATCGCCTGGAAGGTGCCTTTAAACGGGAAACTCGGGCGCATCAGGTTCAAGCGCCGGTGCAACAGCATTTTCTTCAGGCCTGGGTCAATCTGGTATTCTCCGCTGGGCTGCTTCTTGAAGTACTTGTTCTTCAAGGCTGGCGGCATATGGCTGATATTCTCCTGCCGGTAAATTCCGGCCTCAGCCTTGGCTAACGCGACGGTGGAAATGTCTGTCGCAAGCAGGCCGACGTCCCACGCCGCAGCTTCTCCTCCCAACGCTTCCTTGATCAGGATCGCCAGCATGTACGACTCTTCCCCGGAGGAGCAGCCCGCAATCCAGATGCGGATCTTCTTCTGGTTGCGTGCCCGTTGCTGCTGGATCAATTTCGGCAGGAATTCGTCCCGGAAGAAGACGAAATGGTCCGGTTCGCGCCAGAAGTACGTGTGGTTTGTCGAGATACGGTCGACCAGCTGACTCAACGATTTGCCGGTGTCGTCCTTTTCGACGGCGAGAAGATAGTCCTGGAAGCTGGCAAAGCCACCTTCACGCAGAACCTTATTCAACCGTCCGGTAACCAGCGCCCGCTTCTGCTCTGTCAGGTTGATCCCGAACCGGCTGTAAATGAGTTCACGAATCTGCTTAAACTCTTTATCGTTGATTGTCGCTGTACCGACCATGTGCAACCCGGAAGAACGTTAGCAGAAATGCCACCTTATGCGCGGGCAGTTTCCAAGTCCTTGTGGCTCTCTTTTCGGTTCACCTGCTTCATGATCCCACCGATATCGAGAATCAGGCAGATGCCGCCATCGCCGAGAATCGTGCAACCGGAAACACACGGCTGATCGGTGATATAGTCGCTCAAGCCCTTGATCACGATCTGGTGTTGACCGAGCAATTCATCGACGAACAAGCCGAACTGCTGCCCATCCACTTCGAGGATCGTGACGATTCCCTTCGTCAGATCCGGCGAATCGGCCTCGACGCTGAACTGGTCGTGCAACCGGATCACTGGAATCAGATCGTCGCGAACTCGGATGATTTCCCGGCCATCCATCGGGCGGGTGATCATGCCTTCGGTCACCTGCAGCGATTCGCTGATGGTGGTGATCGGGATGACGTACTTTTCCTTGCCGACACGCAGCAGCATGCCGTCGATAATCGCCAGCGTCAGCGGGATGCGCAGAACAACCTCAGACCCCTTCCCCGCTTCAGATTTGACATCGACCTTGCCGCGGATGGATTCCAGGTTGCGGCGGACAACGTCCATGCCGACACCACGGCCGGAAACGTCGGTAACCTTCTCTGCCGTTGAGAACCCCGGTTGGAAAATCAGCTGCCAGACTTCATCGTTCGGTATTGTTTCGGCTTCTTCCGGGGTGACGATACCGCGTTCCAGCGCCTTGTTCAGGATGCGATCACGGTCGAGTCCCTTGCCATCATCCTTGATGGAGATCCACACCTCGCCGCCGACGTAATACGCACGGATTGCAACGTGACCCGTGGGCGATTTGCCAGCTTCCTCTCGTTCTTTCGGCGACTCGATGCCGTGATCGATGGAGTTGCGCAGAATGTGAACCAAGGGGTCGGTGATGTTCTCGATCACCGTCTTGTCGACCTCGGTTTCCTCACCTTCGATCGTCAGCTCAACCTTCTTTTTCGATTTCTGTGCGACGTCCCGCACCAGGCGGAACATGCGGCGGAAGGTGCCGGAAAGCGGAATCATCCGGATGGAAGTGGAAATATCCTGCAGATCGCGCGTGATCTTGTTCAGTTGCATCACCGCACGCTCAAACCGGTCCAGCGGGATGTCGACGTCCTGCAGATCCTGGTTCTGCGCGACCATGGCTTCCGCGATCACCAGCTCGCCAACGAGATCGAGCAGACGGTCAACCTTTTCGACATCAACACGGACCGACTGACGTTGCGCCGCCTGATTCTGCGCTGCGGGTGGAGGAGTCGCGGCTGCTGGTTTCGCCGCACCGTTGGTTGCTGGTTTCGCCTCAGGTTTGGCCGGAGCAGCCGTCTTCGGTTTCTCAGGTTCGGCGGCTGGAGCTTCAGGTTTCACCTCAGCCTTTGGTTCGGCTGCAGGCGACTTGGCTTCTGGTACCGCAGCCTTCCTGGGTTTGGTCTTCTCCTTCCGCTGCGCCTGCATCACTTCCTTGCCGACCGTGTCCTCCAGCAGATGCAACAGACCCGGCGCAGCCGGAATGCTGCCGTTGCCGGTATCCGGAACTGTCTTCAGTGTATTCCGCAGGAAGTCAATGATCTCCAGCAGCAGGCTGACGGTGGCCGGGTTGTATTCGACCTTTTTGTTTCGGTACAGATCAAGGACGGTTTCCGCGCCGTTGGCCAGCGCCATCATGTCCTTGAAATCGACGAACCCGCAGTTGCCCTTGAAGCTGTGCAGCGCCCGGAACGCTTCCTGGAGTGCGCTCTCGTCGTCCGTGTCCTTCTCGAAACGAATCAGGCATTCTTCAGCGGTCTGCAGTTGTTCTTCGGATTCTGTCGCGAACTGACTCAGGATCTCGGGGGTGATCGGGATCGAATTGACTTCGGGAAGGTCTTCGACGACTTCTTCCTCTACCGGCTCTTCCTCCGATTCCTCAGCTGAATCGTCTGACTCATCCGTGACGACCTCGAACATGTCATCAGCGCGGACCACGGGACCGTCATCCTCTTCGTCCTCGCCACCTTTCAATGCGGCGATCTCCTTCCGGAGTTCGGCGGCTACCTGGTCGGCTTCTTCCTCGTGGCCTGCTTCATGGTAGACGCTGTCGATCTGGTCGAGCAGCTTCCGCAGGAAGTCGCTGGCGCGGTTGATGAGGTCAATGTGGGCGGCTGTAAGTTTGCCCTGACCTTTCCGGAACAGGTCCAGCAGAGTTTCAGCTTCGTGCGTGACTCTGCTGATCAATGTCAGGTCGAGAAAGCCTGCACCGCCTTTCAGCGAATGGAACAGGCGGAAAATTGTGTTGATGGTTTCCGGATCGATGTCGCCGGATTCATCTTCCGCTGCCTGGCTTTCCAGTTCAATAATCAACGGTTCTGCGTCGTCGATCAGCTCACGGCCTTCTTCGACGAAGCTCTGCAACAGTTCCCGTTGTTCTTGTTCTTCGGGAGTCATGTCCCCACCCCAGATTACACGCTTAATCTTACGATAGTGTAAATTGTGTTCTCGGATGGGCTAATGCAAGTGGATTCCGGGCTTCCGGAGACAAAATTCGAAAAGCGAGAGCACTCCAATGAGAGTATTCGACAATCTGCTGAAATCTGGGGATTACGAAGGATATCTGCGGATGGAGAGAGCGGCCAGAGGCCGGTACTGCTGTCAGCAAAAGGCTTTCAGCGGATTACCGGCCCTCTTCTTCGCGAGCTTTCTTGGCAGCGATACTCAGCGTTGCATGCGGTACCGCCTCGAGACGGGCGAATTCAATCGGGAGACCGGTGTCCATGCAGTAGCCGTAGGTCCCGGCCTTCATCCGGTCGAGTGCGGCCAGCAGGCTGCGCAGGAATTTGTGTTCACGCTGGGCAAACAGCAGCGCCTTTTCACGTTCCTGAGCGTCGGTGCCTTGATCGGCCATGTGGAGGCTGTAGGTGGAGCTGTCGCCGGAGTACTCGTCCAACGGCTTCAGCGAGCTCTCTTCGAGGTAGCCCAGCTCCTTCTTGACGGCTTCAACCTTCTGCAGGATGATGCCGCGGAAGTGTTCCTCATCTTCCGGCCGGTAACGACGAACGCCGTCGTCGTAATCCACCTTTGGACTCCAACCGCTATCCGACTTTTTTTCGGTTTTCTTCTCGTTTTTGCTCATCCAACTTGCTCCATCACTTATCCGGCAGCCGGTTCAACGACCAGCCGCACAGCCTTGTCGTTCACATCCAGCGTGTCCGAAGAATCTTCAAGCTCTTGAACATCAACGCGAATTGCAAGTACTTCCCGCTCAATGAGGGCTCGATGTTGCTCGACTGCCTCCCTCAGCTCTCCGTCAGCGAATACTTGCAGATTGATCCGCTGAGTCACTTCAAATTGCAGGTCTTTCCGCTTGTTCTGAATCCGATTGATCAACTCGCGGACATAGCCTTCGGCCTTCAACTCGTCATTCAGCCGGGTATCCAGCGCGAGCAGAACGTTCCCATCTTCGTTGACTTCCAGGTAATCCGGTGCTTCCTGACTCAGCAGCACATCATCAGGCCCGAATTCTTCGCCATCCAGGGTGACCGTTTCTCCGGCAGCCCAGGCTGCGGTTGTTGACGGGTCAGAATTGATGATCTTCGGTGCCCAGACCTTGACGTCTTTCCCGAAGCGTGGTCCGAGGGTGACGAAGTTCGGTTTCGCCCGGAAGGTGACAAGTTCGCTGGCAGAATCGGCAAACTCCAACTCCCGGATGTTCAATTCATCGAGCACCAGTTCCCGCAGGTCAGCGAGCATCTCACGCTGCGTTTCCTCAGCCACGAGAAGCAGTTTCGCCAACGGTTGCCGTACTTTCAGCCGAGCCGCCTCACGAGCAGACCGTCCGGCGGTGACCACCGCGCGGGCGTAATCCATGTTCGCCTTGATCGTATCGTCCCGGAGGGAATCGTCGACCTTCGGCCATGTATCGAGGTGGATCGAGTCATGCGCACCCTTGCTGTGGCCACGTACCAGATTCTGGTACATGATCTCACTGATGAATGGCGCGAACGGTGCGAGCACACGGATGAAACCGGTCAGCACGTCGTACAGCGTACGGTATGCGCGATTCTTGTCGCCCAGCTGGTCCGACTTCCAGAAACGGCGGCGGCTGCGACGGATATACCAGTTTGTCAATCGGTCGACGAAATCCGTGATCGCGGCAGCGGCGGGCATCACGTCGTAGCCTTCCAGCTTTTCGGTGACTTCCGTGACGAGATCGTTGTACGCCGTCAGAATCCAGCGGTCGATCGGGGTCCGCTCGGACATCTCGTAGTCGGCGTTCGGATCCCAGCCGTCCACATTGGCATAGGTCACGAAGAAGCTGTACGCATTCCACAATGGAATGAACACCTGCTTCAGGCTGTCCTTAAGTGCTTCCTCGCCGAAGCGAACCGGCAGCCACGGGTTGTTGCGGAAGAATGACCAACGGACCGCGTCGGCGCCGTACTGTTCCATGATCGGAATCGGCGGGACGACATTCCCCTTCGACTTCGACATCTTCTGCCCCTCCTCGTCGAGGACGAGGTTGGTGCAGATCACGTTCTTGTAGGACGACCAGCGGTTCTTGTCGTCATCCTCCCGCGCAATGGCGAGCAACGTACTCGCCGCGAGCAGGCTGTAGAACCAGCCACGGGTCTGGTCGAGGCCTTCGCAGATGAAATCGGCCGGATACTGATGACTGAAGTAATCGACTGACCCCTCAGCCGCCGGGTAGCCAATTTGACCCCACGGCATGATACCGGCGTTGAACCAGCTGTCGAGTACAAAGTTTTCGCGATGCAGCGCGACACCGTCCTCAGTCCGCAGCACAACATCGTCAATGCGCGGTTTGTGGATATCGGCGTCCGCCGCAAACGGATCATCTCCCTGTCGTTTGAGATGCTCGTTCAGCTCCTCGATGGACTTGATCACGACGACATGTTCGTTGTCCTCGCTGGTCCACACGGGCAGCGGCGAGCCCCAGAAGCGCTCACGGGTAATGTTCCAGTCGATCACATTCTCCAGCCACTTGCCGAAGCGGCCCTCACGGATGTGATCGGGAATCCAGTTGATCCGTTCGTTGGCGGCGAGCATCTCGTCCCGCATCGCCCTCGCGCGAATGAACCAGCCCGGCCGCGGGAAATAGACCAGCGGCGTACCGGTCTTGTAGTTGAACGGGTAGGTGTGCTCGTGCTTCTCCTTGGCGAACAGCAGGCCACGGGCGGCGAGGCTCTTGAGGATTTCAATCTCGAGATCTTCGTCCTTGAACCAGCGTCCCAACCATTCCGGCTCACCTTCGACGACCTCGCCCGCTTCGTTGACACGGAGCGTAAAGTCGAGTTTGTGCTGCTTGATCAGGCGGTAGTCGTCCTCACCGTACGGAGCGAGGTGGACGAGGCCGGTACCGTCGTCTGCGGTAACGTAATCGTCCGCGATGACAAAATGACCGTTCTGATCGCCGGACAACGCCTGGAAATTCCACAGCGGCTGATACTTCGTGCCTGCGAGCTCGGTACCGCTGATTGTCGCTTCGATCTCGTAGTTGTCCGTGCCACCGAGGAAATTGCTCAACGCTTCCAGCCGTGACTTGGCGAGGATCAGGCGTTCCCCAGCCTTGTTCAAGCCGTTGTTCGCGTCATTCTTGATGCGAATGCGGACGTAGGTCAGTGACGGTCCGGCGGCGACGGCGATGTTGCTGAGTAGCGTCCACGCGGTAGTCGTCCACACGACCAGCTTGGTGTTCTCCTGCCCAATCACCGGCATCTTCGCGAACAGGGACAGTTCGGTGACTTCCTTGTAGCCCTGCGCGACCTCAAAATTGGACAGCGTCGTGCCCTGAGTCGGGCACCACGCGCTGACACGGTAATCCTTGTACAGGAACCGGTCCTGCCCCGCGAGGTTGGTGCGGTCGGCGAATTGCGGCTTGACCTTCGTGTTCCACGCCTGCTTCAACACCCACCAGTCGCTCTGGATGTAGTCGTTGGTGTAGGTCGCGTAGAACTCGTCAAGATCGAGAAAGCGTCCGACACGGTGGATCGCTTCTTCCCACGTGCTCTTAAACCGGAAGACGGTTTCGCGGCAGTAATCGACGTATTTCTGCACGCCATACGCTTCGATGTCCCGCTTGGAGGCCAGTCCGAGGTCCCGGTCGGCGGTCAGCTCGATCGGAAGACCGTGCGTATCCCAACCGGCCTTACGCAACACGCGCCGACCCTTCATCGTCTCGTAACGTGGCCACAGATCCTTCAGCGCCGACTGCATCAGGTGGCCGATATGCGGCGGACCATTGGTTCCTGGAGGGCCATCGTAGAAGACCCAATCCTGTCCATCCTTGCGTTCATCGATGGTTCGCTGGAAGATGTTCTCTTTCTTCCATTGATCGAGGATGGCGTGGTCCTGTTTCGGAAAGTCCGGGGGATTGGGTACCGGCGCAAACATCGTGTGGCGGGCTTTATCGTCAGTCATAAACTCTCTAGCGGGCATTCCCGTGTTGTGGATCTCGGGGTGAGCGTTCTGTCTTCGCGTCACCGTTGGGTTCACCGGGCGCGTGGTTGTCGTCCAGAATCTGGTCCAGCGGATCCTGTTCGAGGATTTCCAGCAAGTCCACCTGGTTCCGGAGGACGTGCTTCAAGGTCAAAATGAACGAACGCCGCTGACCTTCCAGTCGGGCGATGTCGTCCTCAATCTGCTGTCGTTTGCGGCGGCTGTCGGTGATGATCTGCTCGGCTTCCAGCTGCGCGCTTTGTACCAGCAGATCCGCCTCACGGCTGGAACGACCTTCCGCCTCACGTGCAGCCTTGGTTGCGCTCATCGCGGCGTCCTGCAGACTGGTTTCCATCTGCTGGTAGTCCTGCAGCTTCGTCTGCAACGTAGCCAATTGCTTGTTCAACGACTGGTTTTCGTTGATCGCCTGCTCGTACGCATCGGCCACCGATTCGAGGAAGCTGCGGACCTCGTCCTGGTCATAGCCACGCATCTGCCGGCTAAACTCCTGCTTGCGTACATCCAGCGGTGTCAGCTTCATGGCGGCCTCAGGTTTGCCGGGGTCCAAAGATGGCGGTTCCGATCCGAACCATCGTCGACCCTTCCTCAATTGCGATATCGTAATCGTCCGTCATCCCCATTGACAGCGTGTCCATGGAAACGTGCGGCAGATTCAAGTTGGTCAACCGTCCGGCGGCGGCTCGCACCTCCGCGAACGCCTTCCGGATCGTGTCACGGTTATCCGTCAACGGGCCAATCGCCATCAGGCCATTTACGCTGACATGGTCCAGCTTCGACGCCGCGACAGCAAGATCCTCGAGTTCGGTCAGCTCCACCCCGCCCTGTGTGTCCGCACCGCTGACGTTCACCTGCAACAGGACCTTCGCAGTGACGCCCAACTCCCCGGCGATACGGTCGGCACGATTCAACAGTTTCAAGCGGTCAATCGACTGAACCGAAGTAAACAGTTCCAAAATCGGCTTGACCTTGTTGCTCTGCAAGGTGCCGATGAACGACCAGTGCAGCTCGTTCGCCAGCTGAGGGAACTGTTGCCGGATCGCTTCAATCTTTTCCGGTGTTCCCTGGAAACGGTTCTCGCCGAAGAAACGTTGCCCGGCATTGATCGCTTCGGCGACTGCGGCCACCGGCTGAAACTTGCTCACCGCAAGCAGGTGTACATCATCCGGCGAACGCCCAGCAGCCTTCGCGGCGCGAGCGATTCGATCCTGAACCTCAGCCAGCCGTTCCGCGACACTCGCGGCCATCACGATCATCCCCCTGCAAAAACATGCGCAAATATAGACGCCTGCCTCAGAAGAGGCAAGGTAAACCGACGGTACTGCGTGGCTTTGAACACCGCAACGAAGCAACCTCGTACTCACCTGCACAGCATACGACGTACTTAGCAGATCCGCATGGCCCAGATCAAACGGAGCGGAGTACGGATTTTTATTTAGAGGTTTTTTTCAGGAACGCAGGCTCCCACGGTGCGTATCTTATTTAGGAATTCCTAACACGTCAGGCTCGTCATCATGATCAGATACGGTTCGCTACGCAGATTACCGCTGCTACTCTCACTCGCGTTCATGCTCCCTTTCTCCGTGGTAGCGGAGGAGGTCGAGAACGGCGTGTCGGTGTTGTATCACCTGGTGGACGAATCGATCTATCCGGATCATGTGTTGCAGGAAGGTGAAACAGCAACGTTGCAGTTCAGCATGGCGAATCTGACCGAACCGTGGACGAACGTCGATTGGGGGCTGAGCCTGGAGCAGTCCGGACCAGTTTCGGCTCAGACATCCAGTGGTACAATTGACGAGGTACAGGCCGGCGACGAACGGACCGTCTTCCTCTCGATTCCGCTGACGACTGGCGATCTCGGGAATCTGCCCGATCGTACTGCGGCATCACTGACTATCGACTCCCAGTCGGGTGGGATGACGTATTCCTTCCATCTTTCGTTGCGCAAAGCCGAAGTGTTGTTGATTTCGGATGGCATGGAAAACGTACGCGAGGTCATCGCCCCGGCGTTGGAGGCCGGACACATTGTCTGGGGATACGCCGGTGTGCCGATGAACGAGCTGCCGCATGAGATGTATGAGGCGTGGACGATCATGGTTGAAGCAGACGCCCGTTATTCGCAATACCTGTTCACGCCGGACGATGTGCCGGTGCGCGACTGGTTCCGCTACAGCAACGGCGGCTCGCTCAGTGGATTGTACCTGTACGAAACCTATCCGTACGGCGATCCCGAATGGTTGGGCGGGCTGGCGTCCGTGTGGAACGATCCGCTTGATGAAACCACCTTCCTCGGCTACGAAGACGATCCCATCGCCCGGGGGCAGACGATTGAGGCGTGCAGCTCGGACGGTGTCAGCATTTCCTACCCCTGCTGCGGCAATCCGGCGATTTTCCACACTGGTGATGGTATCCCGGCAGCGGGTTGGTTTGACTATGGCTGGCGGGTGGTGGATTACGGTTTCTCGCTGGTACACATGGACAACGGCGCCGACATCGAACTACCTCGCGACGAGCTGATCCGACGGACGGCCAACTGGCTTGTGTACCGGGAAACGAGCGTCTTCGAGCCCATCGAGGAACCGGCGCTACCGGTGAAGATTGAACTGGTCGCGTATCCGAACCCGTTCAACGCGTCCCTCACCATCGAACTCCGCGGTGACGGCCGACTTTCCCCTGTCGAAATCATCAACGCGAACGGCCGGCTGGTCGAGACCCTTTTCCCCGCTTCAACCAACAGCACTCAGCTGAGCTGGAATGCTCAGGCATATCCCAGCGGGACGTATTACGTCAAAACCGCGACACCCAACGGCGCCACGGTTCGAAAAGTCACGTTGTTGAAATAAAAACAAAGTCAAAGAAAGTAAAGGATAGTAAAAGACAGGAACGGACAGGAAAAGACACGTTCCTTCTGCCTGTTCCGTCTGGAAAGACATTGGAACTGCCAGCGTACTTTCCTACTCCAATACCTTCTTTGCCACTTCATCCGTTACCGGCTTGACGTATTGCTCGTCCATGAAAAGGTGCCCGGCTCCGTCCATTTTCAGCAATCGTGAACGCGGCGCCCAACGGACCAGCGTCTCGGCGTTCTCGAACGGCACGATGTTGTCCTCGGATGCGTGCACAGCGATCAGGTGCGGCCGCAGGGCGCGCACAGACGGCTCGAGATCCACTTCCTTCAGCCTGTCGAAGAACTCCTTGCGCAGCTCGCGTGGTTTACCATCCGTGTTGATCCGTCCCAGTCCCGTTGACTGAGCTTCCTCGTAGGCGGATTTGAAGCCGGGCCGCAGTTCGCCGGGACGAGCTGTCGCAGCAAAGGTGACAACCAGCTTCACACTCTGAATCGAACTCGCGGCAGCCAGGGACGCACCCCCACCGAACGAATGCCCGATCAATACCGTCGGAGACGAGTAGTTCTTGCGCAAGAACTCGGCGGCGTAGCGTACGTCCGAGACGTACCCCTGGAACGTGGTCTGGCTGAAGTCGCCCTCACTCTCACCCAACCCCGGATAATCATAGCGCAGCATCCCGATGCCGTGTTCGGCGAGGAACCGGCCGGTGTACACCGCCACCTTGTACTGCTTGCTGCAGGTGAAGCAGTGGGAGAAGATCGCGAACTCCTTGGGCTCTCCGTCCGCAGGCAGGTCGAGGATACCGGCCAGCCGTTCGCCGTCCTTGTTGGTAAAATGGATACGCTCGTTGCGGATGTTGCTGCGTGATGATTCAGCCATGATCGACAATCCCTGCTTCGTACGACTACCTGTTTGGCACCTGAAACAAGACCGGGACTGATCGCCCCGGCCTTGTATAACATCTAACGTTACTGCGTGTTGAAATGTTTCCCGATTACCGGACCAACATCGCCTTCAGAGTCGAGATCTCACCATGCGACTGTGCAGTCACGAAGTAGATCCCTGAGGCTTGCGTCGTCAGGTCCAGCATCAAGCGGTGCGATCCGGCGCTCAGCGTACCATCCACCACGCTTGCGACTTGGCGGCCGGTGATGTCATGTACCGTAATCGCCACCCGCTGCGTTTGCGGCAGGCTGAGCTCGATGGTGCTGCTGCCGTTAAACGGGTTCGGATACAAACCGTTCAGCTCGAACTCCGCCGGAATAGTGGCGTCGTTTGCGGAGACGGTCGCATCGCTCAGGCCGATGTCATACAGGAACGCGGCAAGGTTTCCGCCACCGAGCTTGGTGAAGGTGAACGAATCGCTGGCGAAGACATTGTTCGGGTTGTCGCCGATCTTGCCAACGATGCTGTATTCCCCGCCCGGCGCGGAACCGGGGATGTTCTGCGTCAACGGACGCACGATGGTGTAGTTCGCCGGGATTGGCAGCGGCTGTACATACGCGAGCGGACCGTACGTGTTACCGTTCGGCAGAATCGCTTCGGTCCAGCCGGCGGTGACGATCGTCTGGTTCGTGGTGTTGGTGATGTACGCAGTGAACTCCACCGTGCCGCCACCCGGGAAGATGGTCTGGTTCGGGACGGCCGGTTCAAGCGTGAAGATGATGTCCTCGCCAGAGAGCCAGTAGCCGACATCCACGAAGACAGGGATGTGATCGCTGGCGGCATGCAGAGCATCAGCCACATCAGGCGTGACGACGCCGTTGGTGCCGTTGTTGATCGCCTGGTTGAAGTGGTTGCCGTCATTCCCGAACGCGGTGTAGGTCGTCGCGAGGACGTCCCAGCCTTCGCTGTCAAACAGGCTTTCCTGCGCGAGGATGAAATCGAAGCGGTCGTCCATGCCGCCTGTCGCGCCACCTCCGAACGAGGATGTGCGCGGGCTCTGGGTGTGGACAGCCGCGAGGCTGGCGTTGTCGTGCCAGTTTCCGGGTGTTTCGATTGGATCCTCGAACCCGGCGTTCAGCAGCGCCTGGTAGGCCGGCTCGGAGCTGGTGTAAACGTTGAAGTCACCACAGAAGAAGAAATCGGTAGTGTACAGGTCTTCGGACGTCATGTAGCTGAGCAGGTCAAGCACTTCGTCGTGGCGGCGGTCTTCTTCGCCCTGGCTGGCCTTAAGGTGCGTGTTGCCGAACCAGATTTCCGGTTCGGTCGGGATATTCAGCGCGGCGAACTGATAGATTTCGTGGTTGCGCAGGTCGGTGGGCACGGAGGCGTGCGACACGAGCTCAAACAGATCGTTACGGTAGAACGCATATTCATCGCTGGTACCGACGATCGGGCCGGGAGTCCGTGACCAGGTGCCATCCAACACTTCGTCAAGGAAATCATCCGCGGCGTCGTTGTTGATCACTTCCTGCGCGAGGATGATGTCCGGATCGATCTCGTTGATGATCGTCGCGAACTCGTCATTGCGGTCGTTGCTGGTGGTGCTGTAGTTCAGCAGGTTGTAGTTCATCACACGGATGGTATAATCCTGTGCGACGGCAAACGTCGCCAACAGCATGGCGATCAGAACAAGCAGTGTACTACGCATCGTATGCCTCAAACTTACACGTTGAAAATAATGACGTTGCAGGAAACGGCTACAGCGCGTTTCCAATCTTTGAGTATGATACGGTTTCTGTGACGAGTCAACGTGAAACCGGCCTTTTGGAGCTTTTTGTTTTCGTGACCGGAGATCGCGGGCGACTTTCACACGAGTCCTCCGCACGAGTACATTAGCGAAACTCAATCCTGACGCTGGTAGCTTCGATGCCTGAGCCTGCTGAACGTTTCCGCAAGATCCTGTTTCACGTGATGGCTGCGGTCACCACGGTGATCGTGCCGTTGTCGATCTCCACCGCGACACTCGATCCCGGCCTGATGTTTCGTTTCACGGTCTGGGCGGGTTGTCTCGCAATCGTGGCGGCGATGGTGATGTGGGGCAGTCTGCGGTACAAGAATCTCAACGCCCACGGCTTGTGGCGGTCGGGACTGGTAGTATCCGGGACGTTGTATGTGCTCGCTGCGGCCATCGGTTTCTGGGTTGCGATCGACAAACCGGACTGGCTGTACGCCACCTTGCGGACCGCGTTGCTGGTGGCGCACATGGTGCTGTTCGCCCTGATCCTGATGTGGAACCGGGAGCGCTGGCAGCAGCTGACGTACTACAGCGCGTCGTTTATGGTGCTGATTTCGCTGGTTGGCATCGTGCAGTGGGGCAGTCCGTTGTTCCGGATCGGGATGCTCGATCCGCCGTACGGCACGATGATGCACGAAAACCTGTTTGCGTCCTTCCTCTTCCTCTCCACCCCGTTGACGTTGTACGGCGCGATCCGGATGAAAAAAATGTCGCGGCTGCTGTTTTTTGTCGCGTTGCTCGCGATGGTGGCAGCTGTGGTGGTTTCGACGACACGTGCGACCTGGATCGCGTTAACCCTCGGCGCAGCAATCGCCGGGATGATCTTCGTCATCGGCGACCGCAAGATCGGGGTCGAAACACTCTGGCGCACGGGCATTCAGAAACGCGTCGCGGCGCTGGCGTTGTCGGTCGTGTTGCTGGCTGGCGCGGTGGTGTTTGTCACCTATGTTTCGGACCAGTTCGACGATCTGCATGAACGAACGTTGTTGTGGCAGCGTACGCTCGAATTGACGGAGCTGCATCCGGTCACAGGACTTGGCGCGGGCAACTGGGTGCAGTACACCAACATCGAAAACATGCGCAACCGGATCTCGCAGGCAAACTGGATCCGTCCGCACAACGACCCCCTCTGGGTGCTGTCCGAAACCGGCGCCCTCGGCCTGATCGGCTATCTCGGGCTGTTTGCGACGGGGTTCTGGTTGACCTGGCGAGCGATCCGTGAAGCGAAGGACAACGAAACCCGGTGGCTGGCGGGGCTGGTGCTGTTTGCGCTGCTCGGCTTTTTCCTGATCTCCAATTCCGGCTTCCCGCGTGAACGGCTGGAACACAGCGCCTATTTCGCAACCTATCTGGCGTTGTCGTTCTTCGTCTACCGGATGGCTATCCCGGCGAAACAACCGGCGAAACGTTCGAGCGGCGTACGGATCTTCTCCGTCGCTGTACTGTTGCTCGCATCGTTCGCGACAATCGTCGGTATCTATCGCACCAAGGGTGAGTCACGGGTGCGGATCGCCCATGCCGCGTTGGCATCAGAGCACTACGAAGTCGTCGTACCCGTGCTGCGGGACGCGAAGAACCCGTTCTTCGACTGCCATCCGAACGGGCTCCCGATCGAATACATGCGTGGGATCGCGTACTACGAACAGAAGCAATACCTGAAAGCACGTGAGAACTTCGAATACTCGGTGAACAAGAACAGCTACCAGGGCATGAGCATGTGGTGGCTGGGCCGGACATACGTCCACACCGAACAGTACCCCAAAGCGGCGGAGATGTTCATGCGTGTGCTCGAGTGGTGGCCGGACAACGTCTTCAGCCTGCCGGGCCTCGCGTTGTCCTATTACCAGATGCAGGAATACGAACTGGCGTACAAGTACATGCTGCGGTACCAGAAACAGTACGATCCGCAACGGCACCGTCAGTCGTATGCCAGCTTATGGCAGGCGATTCAGCAACGGTTAACGCCGGAGCAGATGGCTGCGCTGGATCAGGAAGTCGAAGAGGTCGAGCTGCGGCGTGCGGAGGAAAAGCGTGGCAAGCGGCACATCGAATTGATCAGAGAAAAGCAGCGGGAGCGTCTGGGAATCGAACCCAGCCGGGGCGATTAAACCCCACAACGGTTTTGAAGACCGCGGCGTCCACCAGGAACACATCCGCCCCCGAAAGACAGTCGTCAGTTGTCAGTACTCAGTGGTCAGTCTGCGCGGAAGAGGTCATAGATCCCCCCGAACGCGCCGTTGGAGAAGATAAGGACCACATCCCCCGCTTTGCCCGTGCTCCGGATCATCTCGGCCAATTCGGGTACGTCGTCGAAGGATTGTCCCTTGACTCCGAAATCACGAAGCTCCACCAGCACCGAGTCACGGTTCAGCCGTTCGTCGAACGGTATCCTTTCCACCCGGTGAATTGGCCCGAAGTAGACCTCATCGGCTGCCTGCAACGCGCCCGCCAACACATCCTGATGCAACTGCCGCACCATCGTGTTGGATCGCGGTTCAATCAGCACGCGCAAGCGTTTCCCGGGCCACCGTTCACGCGCGGCGGCGATGGTTTCCTTCATCGCGGTCGGGTGATGACCGAAATCGTCAACGTAGGTAATACCGTCTCGTTCGAGGAACACTTCCATCCGCCGACGGATGCCCTTGAACTGCATCAGAGCTTCGGTGATGTCCGGGACAGTGCCGCCCATCAGCGTTGTCGCGGCGACGGCTGCTATGGTGTTTCGCAAGTTGTGCATCCCGGCCAACGGTACCGCCAGCTCGGCGTAACGTTTCCCGCCACGATCAATCATCAAGCCGCTGAACCCGCCGGAGACGCCGGTGTAGGTTCCCTTCCAATGGGCGTCCGATGCGAAGCCATAGGTTTGTACACGGCTGTGTGCGTGGCTGGCCAAGGCCAGTGCGCGACGGTCGTCTGCACAGGTCAGCAAGGTGCCGTCCGGCGGGATCAACCGCAGCATGAACTGGAAGCTGCGCTCGATCGCGTCGATGTCGTCGTAGATGTCCGCATGATCCATCTCCACGGACGTAACAGTTGCAATATAGGGCAGATAATGGAAAAACTTCGCGCGTTTGTCGAAGAAGGCCGTGTCGTATTCGTCCCCTTCGATGACAAACGGTTTGCCCTCTGCCCCGAGCTTTGCGGACGACGGCAGGTCGAGCGGTTGACCACCGATCAGCCAGCCCGGTTCGAGCCCGCAGGCGTGCATCAGGTACGCGGTGAGTGTGGTTGTGGTGGTCTTGCCATGTGTGCCGGCGACGACCACGGGCCGCCGTTGCCGCAACACATGCAGCCGGAGGAATTCCGGCAGGCTGGTGTACGGGATACGGCGTCGCAGCATCTCCTCCACTTCAACCTGGCCACGGCTGAACGCGTTGCCGACGACGACCAGGTCCGGCCTCCACTCGAGGTTCTGTTCGGCGAAGCCGGTGTAGATGGTGACGCCGAGCTGCTTGACCATTTCGGACGCTGGCGGATAGAGCGGATTGTCGCTGCCGCGCACCTCGAAACCGGCTTCCAGCGCGATACGTGCCCCGGCGAGCATCCCGGTGCCGCCGATGCCGATGAAATGGATTTTCAACGGACGGCTTTTTGTTTCGTTAGCCTGCATTAGCGGAAGTATGGGTCCAGGTTTAGGTTGACGTAGACGACGGTGTGATCGAGGAAATCCTGTCCGGTCCAGCTGTGGATTTCATCCAGCGTTCGTTCGTAATCGTCCGAGGCATACACCGGTGCCAGCCGTGCGGAAAAGGAAAGACCGTAGAAATCAACAAGTCCAGCTTCCACGCCGAGTTCCCCTCCGAAAGCGACATCGTTCGAACGTATGTTTCGGAACAGCATGCCGGATTCGAAGATGCCCAGGCGAATACGATCCAGGAAACGGTCAACATGAACCTGCCCGGTACGCCGGAGGAGCTGTGGCAGCTTATTGAGTTGCGAAAAACGAAGCGCGAGGAACCGGTCGGTATACACTGCACCGAGATCCGAGGCAAGCGAAGCCGGTGCGTGTGGGCGTGGCAGCCGGCTGTAGTGCGCGCTTTGCGGCGAACGAACTGGCGGAAGATTCAGGTCGACCGTGTTCCACGCGCCACCGTAAAGCGGACTTCCCATCACTTCGTACGGAGCCGCGCCGCCTGGGGCATCAATGAATCGAGCGGGAGCGGAACCGTTTGCCACTGAGGCCCGCGCTTCGGTGCCCAACTCCCATCCCAGTGGCAAGGATCCCGCGAGCTCGATACTCCAGGTTGCGACATTGAAATCGTCGTCGAGCCCAATGGTCCAGTGTAGTTCTTCTTTCCACGGGATACGTCCAAACCTGCCTGCGAAGTTCGCCTTGGCGCGAAGATAGGGTGTCGCACCAGCTTGGCTCGCGTACTGGTGATTCAGCGCAGGCGGCACGGCGACTCGTGCCAGCGGATTCGATCCCGTGATCAAGGTGCCTCGTTCAGACCCCGGCGCGGAGAGGGTGGCGTTCAGCGTGGAATTGTACCTTTCCCATGACCCTGCCTTGATGCTCCAGGTGATCCGATTGATCGACGAGTTCCACTTGCGCCACGACCGCCGCAGACCGATCTCGCCCCACGCGTCACCGTGCATATTACCAAAATAGACGGTGCCGTAGGTTGGGCCGAAGTCACGGTTGATCGGTGTCGCGAAGCCAACGCGATACTGCGGCAGATAGGTGTCGATGTTATTGCTCGGGATGAGTACATCCGCGAGCAGAATGTCTTCACGTTCGAGGTACGAGCCACGCACTGAAAGCCCTGCCATCAGGCGTGTGTCGAGATTGTAGCCCATCGCCGGCGACACATTCATCTGCCAGCGTTCCAGATCAGGCAACGGCTGCGGCGTCAGGATCGGATCAAATGCCAGCTTTGGCGCTTGCCACGGCCAGTGATTGTTCGCCGGATCGCGGTCGGTCCAGAAGCCGTCCGGATCGAGCAGAATAGCTGCCGGTTTCATATCGCCCGGAAGCTGTACTTCGATCCTGATCCGTGCGTTGGGCATGTGCCACTGATCCCACGAACCCCAGGCCTCATAGCCCTCAGGAACGACATCGGTTGGCAGAAACGGCACCGCGCCTCGGAGCGTATCGCCATCTGTTGTGATCACACCGATCAGCGGCGGGATCTTCATCTCGTCCTTGCGGTGGACGGTGAACCTCAACGTATTCCCGCCGCTCGGGTTGCGGTCAAGGTCGACGTTCTCGAGTGCATAGTCCAGATCCACGGCCGAATAGAGGAACTGGTCGAAGAACCATTTCAACGACTGGCCGGATGCGTCCTCGAATGACGAGACGACATCGTCGGAGCTGACGTGAGTCAGAGCGTGGCGTTGATACAGGATCTTGAAGCCGCGCCAGAACGCTTCGTCCCCGATCACACCCCGCAGTGTGTTGAGCATGACCGGGCCTTTGTAGTAGGAGGACACGCGCAACAGCGGGTAGTCGTCTGCGGTGTCGCTGGCTCGCACCATCGGCAAGTCTTCCCCGGCGAGTACAGCCTCGAGGTAGGGCCGTTGCCCGCGAACGTCCGCATCCCGAACAATCATCTCTTCGCTGAACAGGCCGCGAGAATAGGTGCGGTATTTGTTCACCTCGGTGCCTTCGTATTTCGTCAGCAGCACGTGCTCGAGGTACGTGGTGAAGCCTTCGTCAATCCACTGTTCGTCCTGCGAATTCGAGTGCAGGATCATCGGCGTGTAGTTATGGACCACCTCATGGATCATCACCTGCACATACTGCGGCGAACTCCAGCTCATCAGGGTCAGCATCGGGTATTCCATCGCTGACCACGAGTAGGACGCCTGCACTCTCGGCCACGGATACGGTCCGTAGATTTCTTCCAGCTGCTGGATCGTCCAGCCACAGACCTCAGCGGCGTCGCTCCAGTCATCGGTCTGATCACGCCGGGAAAAGGACCACGCCTCGAAGTGACCGAAATCGACACGGTCGATGAGAAATTTCGGGTCCATCGCGAAGGTGACATCCGGCACCTGATCGGCCTGGAAGATCCATGTGATCGGGCGTACCCCCTCTTCCCCCTCCGGGATCGGTGTCGGGAACGGGTTGCCGAGGGTCAGCCCCTTCATGCGCTCCGGCGGCAGCACCTCGGATTCGTTAACCAGTTCGCCGGTCGAGGCGATGATGTACTTGTACGGCACGGTGTAACGGATCGTGAAGTCGCCGAACTCACCGTACGCTTCGCCGGTACCGAAGTAGCGGTTGACAGTCCAACCGAACTCGGGTGTGTACGGGCAGATCTGCGGATACCAGTACGCGCCTTTGTACTGGCCACGTGAATACCCCATCCGGGACTGAGATCCGCCAGTGGGAAATCTGGTCGTGAACGGAAGGACGAAGCTTGCGGAGTCACCCGGCTGAATCGGTGGGTCAAGGTGCAGCTGCCCGATGCTGTAGTCTTGATCAAAGGATGCGGTGCGGCCATCGAGGGACCGGACCTGACCAACTTTCAGATCACCCCATGTCGCTTCCGGTTGCCGTGACCAGTGCTTGTCCCGGCTGCGCATGCGAGTCTGATCGACCACGCTTCCACCTTGCAACGCTGCCGGCGGCAGGTGAAACCAGAGCACGTCGAGTTCGTCGGGTGAATGGTTGACGTAGGTGATCGTCGCCGTGCCTGTCATCGACCGCAGGCTGTCAATCAGCGTGACGTCGATGTCGTAATTCACGGACTGCTGCCAGTCAGGAGAACGTTCTGCGTAAGATATGGGTGCGATGCAGAGGATGAGGCTGAGTGTGACAAGAAATGCTGCGAGGGGAATTTTTGCGTGAATCTCTTCGGAATCGTCAATCATACTCGACGTACAGGGTTTCGGTGAGGTTGATTTGATCCAGTCCACGTTTCCGCTCCTCTGTCGTATAATAGTAGTTGGGCGAGAGCTCCATCATGCAGTAGGTGCGGCCGAGTTCACGTGCCGCCTGCATGGTTGACCCGGAACCGGCGAACGGGTCGAGAACCAGTTCGTTCGGCTGGGTGCTCTTCGATATCAACAATTTCAACAGTTTAACGGGTTTCTCTGTGGAGTGAGTCAGCTTCTTCGTTGACAGCTTCGGGAAGTGCAGCACGTTCGATTCACGCTTGCCATTCAGCACTCGCCGCCCCTTGTGCAGGAAAATGATCCACTCATCCTGGGGAGCGTAGTCACCGCGCAAATCGCCGCTACCGTGGTTGTTCTTCACCCAGATAAGGGTACGCTTGATCTTGAATCCAGCGTCCTTGAACGCCGTGATGAACTCGGGGTAGGTATCATGCCGGCAGAAGCAGTACAGGTGGCGGTCGTTCTTCAGCACACGAAACGCCTCATTCGCGAAGCGCGGAATCCAGTCGCCCTGGTTGTCGTTGGCGAGGTGCTGGAATTTTGCGTTGACGACACGCCGGTTCGACTTGTAGTTGATGTTGTAGGGCGGGTCGGTGAGGATCAGATCAGCGGTTTCATCGGGCATGCTGGAGAGCACGTCCTTGTTGTCACCGTACCAGATGGTATTGTCCCAGGACCCGAGGTGATCACGGCCGTTGAATCTGCGCGTGCCAAGTTCAATACCGATCTCGTCCGGGATCGACAATTCAGCTGTAACTTCCTTCAGCTTCTTCTTGCCGTTTCCGTTGAGGACGGGTGGTTCGAACCCTGGCAGGTGCAACTGTTCGTCGTGATGTTCGGTCACGCTGTCAACTCCTCGAATCCCCCATCCGCCTGATGCACCCGCAGCAGGCTCAGCACCTCTTCCCTGGTTGGAAGCGTCCCTCTCGCTCCCAGCGCGGTTGTGGACAACGCCGCAGCAGCGGAGGCCCAACGCACGCATGCATCAAATGTCCACCCCATCAGCAGGCCGTGGATGAAGCCGGCGTGGAAAATGTCCCCGGCTCCGGTTGTGTCAACCGCCTTTACCGGATACGCCGTCATCCACGTTGGATCGCAGCCCCTTGCCAGTGCAACCGATCCGCCAGCCCCGTTTGTGATGATCACGCCTTTCGCAGCTCCTGCCGGGCCTCTGGCCAGAAGTTCACGCGTGGCGACAAACATGTCAACGTTGCCAAAGTAATCGCGTGTGAAACTGACTGGTACGATCAGCCAGTCGGTCACCGCGAGCAAGTCGTCCATACGGTCACGAACGTGCCCCGCGTCGAGAACGACGTCAACCTCATTGTCTCTCGCAATCTTCGCCGCCTCGAGCGCGGCTTCCGTTTCCCAGCCATCAAGGAGCAGACAACGAGCGGTTGAGATTGCTTCGGAAGATAACTCATCGGGCGAGAGAGGCGCAAGATCACGATCCAAAACGATCGTTCGCCGCCCCGATTTCTTCTCCACCCAGATGGATGCGGACGGAGTGAGAGCCGTGGAGCGGACTTGCAGAGATTCGGTGTGGACTCCGATCCGGTCCAGCTCGGCGCGAATGCGCTCTCCTTCCACGTCTCCACCGATACCTGCCTGCAGAGTTGTCCGCCATCCCCACATAGCGAGTTGGCATAACGCGTTTGGTACCGGGCTGCCGCTACCCTGCCAGCGGTCGAGGGCGACGGTCTTCTGGTCCACCTCCGGATGTTTCTCCACCAACAGCGCGCGGTCATAGACCGCCCGTCCGACGCCAACGGCGTCGAAGGTACGTCCGGGTGTTGGTGCATTGTCCATCACGGAGCCGAAGTCAATTCGGGCGGGATATCTCCGGGTTCAAACCGGGCTACATAATAGTCGTCAATTATACCGTCGGTTTTCAACTGCTGCGCGTACGCGGTGGCTTCTTCCGTTGACGCGTAGTGACCGAGGTGAACCCGGTACCAGATCTTGTTGTCCTGGTTTGTGGTGACGAGGTAGGCGTCCTGATTCTGTCGGCGCAAGCTGCGGATCATCTGAACCGCACGTTCCCGTGTCGGTAATGCGCTCACCTGCAACGTGTACGGCAATTCAGACTGAACGGCCGTCTGCACCGGTTCCTGCGATTCGGCAGGCGTTTCGTCTGAATCGAGAGCCCGGTAGATGCCGAAACCGATGACGGCCAGGATAACCAGTGCCGCAGCCACAATCAGCCACGGCCGGATTCCATGCTTGACGTCTTCCCCGACCGGTGGGATCGTGTAGTCGCCTTCCTGGTCGATCCCTTCCCTGCCTTCCGCATCGAACGGAATCGTCATCGCCGTTTTCGCCGGGGTTTTCTTTTCAGGGGCGATAATCCTGGGTTCGTCTTTCGAATCCGCTTCAAACTGAATGTTGTCGGCATCATCCCAGATCGACTCGATCGGTGGAGCCTCCTCGCGTGTGCCAAACGGCGAGAACAGCTGCGTGACCTCCTCGGCATCGGCATCTTCCGAATCACTGGAGGAATGGGTCAACGAGCGCAATGTCGCCACCAGCTCCGGGTCTGATCCGGAACTCTCCAGGGCGTCGGCAGTGCGCTTCATCTCCGCAGTCAACTCGAGCGAGGATTGCTGCTGCAGGAAGGCGTCAACGAATATCCGGCCCGCGATTTCATCACGACGACGTGTCGCCAGCAATCGGCGTGTCAACGGCGGCAGCAGCACCTGTTTCAGCGTGTCATTGGCACCCTGATACGCCCGAATCCACGACTGTTCGAGCACAATCAACTGGTCGGCGGGATGGCTGGAAAGCTCCCGTGTCATCGATTCCCGGGCCAGACGCACCGCGAGCCCGGTTTCATAGGGGCGATCCTTCAACAGCGCCAACCCGACGCGCCACGCGGTTTCGCTGAGGAATTCGCTGCTCTTCAGTGCCGCCCGGGTTTCGTCCATCAGAGTCGGATTCTGCCGGATGTGCGACCAGGCGAGCAGGTAGATGTCCCACGCCCACGCGTCCCGCTCATGCCGTTGCAGCAGAATGGTGGCGAGGTTTCGCAGGTAGCGGGCGAGCAAACGGTCCGCGATCGGAGGAAAGATTGCCGGTCCGGACAACCGGCGGATAACCTTGCGCACGGTCTGTTCGCCACCGTCGGGGATGACCCCGTTTTCAAGCGGTTGCCAATGCTTGCGCCAGTACAGAATGAGCCAGCCGTCGATCAGCAACAGAGCCAGCCCGATCCCCACCAGAAGCGGCGCGAACAACATCACCGCCGGGAACAGGGTCGGCAGGTTTGTGCCGGGCAGGACAAACAGCCAGAGTACCAGTAGCATCAGCAGGGCGAGGATCATGCCGGTCGCAAGCCGGGCGAGGATCGCGGAGAACCAGTTCATCGGCGGCCTCCACGAGATTCAAGATCCTCAACAGACGGAATCGAATCCATCGGGTCTTCGTACAGCAGCGAGTCGAAGGCGTCCTGCGGCGTGAACCCACCCCACCGTGCGCGGACGCTGTCCCACGGCGGCACGTAGAATGGTGATTCCGCCCACGGCATCCCGACGTACTGATCCCACTCGGCCATCACCCGGTCCAGATTGTCCCAGTCTTCGATGCGATCCAGCATCAGCAACCGGTAGTCGGGCAGTTCGGTGTCCTCATGCACAGCGAGACGGATCCCGCCCGGTTCGTCCGGCTCCATCAACTCGCCTGTCGCCGGATGAATCTTGACGGTTCGTACCCCTGTCGGAACCCGGAATTCGCGTGGCGGATCGCCCTCGGTCGCGCGTTTCATGAACACCGTCCACACGGGCAGCGCGCCGGTGGTACCCGTAATCCCGGCGCCGGATGCTGCACGCATTGGCCGGTTGTCGTCGTACCCGACCCAGGCGCAGGTCGCCAGCCGTGGTGTCGCACCGAGGAACCATGAGTCGCGGTAATCGTTGGTCGTGCCTGTTTTGCCAATGGCGGGCAGGTCAAAGCCCATCCGTCGCACCGACCGGCCGGTTCCACCTTCAATCACACCCTGCATCATGTCGATCAGCAGGTAAACGTCGTCGGCGTCAAACGCTGGATTCCGCCGCACAATCTGTTCTTCCAGCACTCGTCCGTGCAGGTCTTCCACGCGCGTGACCAGGTACGGATCGACGGCCTGCCCGAGGTTGGCGATGCCCGCGCCGATCCCCGCCAATTCGATGGCGTTGACCGAGGTCGCGCCCAGGGCAATTGCGGGATTCGGAGTCTGTTCGGAATGAACGTTGAAACGGTACAGCGATTCGACCATCGCATCCGCGTCGATGGTCATCACCAGCTTGGCGGCGACGGTGTTCAGCGACCGCATCAACGCCACTTTCAACGGCATCACGCCGTAGAATCGCGGGGTGAAATTTCGCGGTGTCCATGGCCGGGAACCGGGAATGGTGATCGTTACCGATGAGTCGCTGACCATAGACGCCGGGGTGATCCCTGCTTGTTCAATCGCCGTCAGATACAGCACCGGTTTCAGCACCGAACCCATGTTGCGTGAGGACTGAATGGTGCGGTTGAACTGACTCTGCACCCAGTCACGCCCACCGACCAGCGCCCGGACTGCGCCTGTCGCGGCCTCGACGGAGACCAACGCCCCCTGCGGACGGTCGACCGAATCCCGTTTCGCTGCGTTCCATTCCGGCAGGCCCATGCGTTCGTCGAGCATCGCCAGACCTTCCTGCACTGACTCGACGGCGTAGCGTTGCAGCAGCGGGTCCATCGTCGTATAAATCTTCAGCCCACCGTGGTAGAGGACGGTCTGTCCGTAGCGTTCCTCGAGTTCGTCGAGGACGGCATCGAGGAAATACGATCCTTCGTCCGCGTGGTCGTAGAGCGGCCGGTAGTGGAGTGTTGTGTTCAATGCGCGCTGGTACTCGGTTTGCGTGATCCAGCCGAGGCTGAACATGCGGTACAATACCCAGCTCTGGCGTTCGCGGGCGAGTTCCGGATTGCGGTAAGGATTGTACCGGGACGGACTCTGCGGCAACCCGGCGAGTAGTGTGGCTTCGGCGAGGGTCAATTCAGATGCATGCTTGCCGAAATACACCCGCGCGGCTTCCTCGACACCGTACGCGAAGTTCCCGAACGGGATACCGTTGATGTATGCTTCGAGGATATCGTCCTTGCTGAACCGCCGTTCTATTTCGAACGCTGCGAGGATTTCCTTGAACTTGCGGGACCAGGATTTTTCGAAGCTGAAGAAAAGGTTTTTCGCAAGTTGCTGGCTGATCGTACTGCCGCCGCGGGCATCGTTTCCGAAGATGGCGCTGACCGTTGCACGGATGAGCGCGGGTTTGTCAATGCCGGCGTGGGAATAGAACTGGTCGTCCTCGACGGCGAGCACCGCCTGGCGGAACACCGGCGCGACACGTTCAATCGGAATCGAACTGCGTCCACCCACCTGCGCGATGATGGAGCCGTCCGCCGCAAACACCTCGGTTGGCGGCACAGAAATCAACTCGGACAGTTCAGCGGGCACTCGCGGCACCGTTGGCACCACCACCGCGATCATGATCAGAATCGTGAACACGACCGCGACGAACGCGCCAAGGAAGGAGTACGTCAGGATTGTGAGCACTCGCGGAAAACCGTTCACAAGCCCATTCCCCCGCCCGGAATCATTCGTTGCACCTCTTCCGCGAGCTGCTGACCGGTGTGCTTCGTCAGCCAATACACATAGACCCGTTGCGTATCGCCCTGCTGCACCTCAAACGCGATCTGCCACATGCCGTCTTCCGGCTTCGTTGGTAGACCGACCAGCGTCAGCTCGCCCTCAAGGCCGGAAATCCAGCGGATGTCGCTACCGTCCAGCTCCACAGGTCCGTTGGGTGCAAGAGCGTTGAAGAACGTTTCGGCGTCCAATACCAGTGGGAACCGCTCCATTTCACGCAAACTGCGTTCAATCGGCACTCGCAACGACTCGTAGCGGTTGAAGAAATCGTCTGACAAACGGCCTTCGTGCAGAACGAAGTTGTCCGCACTGATCAGGTAGACCTTGTAGCGATTGTCTTCTTCCACGAAGAACACTCGCCGCCAGTCGCCGCTGGATCGCGAACGCAACAGGCTGATCGGGTCGACCAGCGATTCCTGGAATGCGGTCGGCAGTTGCCCGTAGAGTGTGAGGAAGCGTTCCGGACTGATAGAGAAGACCTGGAAGGAATCGAGGATGGCGGGGATCTGTTCCCACGTGTCAAGGGTTGCCCCGGCGGCACGGCGGTGGCGGGTCATCGCAGCCATGTCGCTCAACTTGTCGAGAGCTTCGGTACCTTCCCGGTTCAGATCCCACCCGCGCCCGACTTCCTCTCGCAGATCCTGCGAATCGAGCATGTACGCGCCCAGAGCCTGCTCCACGGGCGAGTACATCCACTCCAGCCCTCCTGCGACGAGGATCAGCAGAGTTAACAGGGTTGGAACCAACCAGCCAGAGTTTCCCGCACCCGCCCACCGGCGGGCCTGGGCTACAAGTTCCCGGTCAGATTTCGGGATGGAGGCCAAGGCACCGGATCCTTCAGCTTTGTTCGCCACGCCCGCAAATAAGCGATCGCGGGTTTCGGACCGTCGGCGAGATAGAGGAACGCCGTGTAGAATACCACAAACGGGGGTGTCAGAAGCCGCCTGACAAAACGCAGGCAAGGCGGTGTCCAGCGTTCGAAGAACAGGCGTCCGGCCAATGTCCGGTAGGCCATCTTCAACGGCGAGCGTCCCCCTCCACTACTCGCGGACACGTTATGCACGAGAACCGCTTCCGGATTGACGACCATGCGTTTTTCCGCTCGCCACACCCGGGTGGACCAGTCCACGTCTTCTGCGTACATGCCGTAACTGGAATCAAGTTCCCCATGATCATCCCACGCCCACGCCGGACTGAGCCAGCAACATCCGGTGACAAATTGCGTATCGAAAGGTGATTTACGGAATTCGGAGAGCCGCTCGTGCTGTCCGTTGTGTCTCGTCCACGAGATCGGAAACAGGACCTGACCGCCGGCATACCAGATACGGTCGTCCGGGCTGTCGTACAGAATCACCGGGCTGACCGCGGCGATGTGTTCATGGCGGTCGTTGTCGAGGAACGTCGCCAGCGAATCGACCATACCGGGTTGCACGCGCACATCCGGGTTGATCAGGCCGATGTAGGGGAATCCGCATTCCAGTGCGTAGCGGATGCCAATGTTGGTCGCTTCGGCGAACGGTTTGTTGTCGTCATGGCCGATGTAATAGACTCGACCGGAGAGGTGCGATGCGCGCACGCCGGACCCATCTGTCGTGCCGTTATCCACCAGGATCAGCAGGTCATCATCCGATAAATCCGCGAGCAGGGAGTTCACCGACGCGAGGGTTTCTTCACCCCCGTTGTGGTTCACCATGACAAATGCTGCTCGCAAATTCACCCGTCCTCCAACACGTTTGCCGCCAGGGCTGACCACGAATAGATGTCAGCAGCCTGCTCGGCGATGACGTTTCGTTTTCGCCGCCACGTCTCTAATCCAGAATTAAGGAATCGTTTCAAGGCAACAACAAGGCTTTCCGTGTCGCCGGGTTCCGCGAGGCACCCGTTTTCGCCTTCGCGGATGATCTCGCTCAACGCACCGGTGGCAGTGGCAATGACCGGCGCTCCGGCCGCCAGCGCAATCATCGCGATACCACTCTGTGTTGCATGCCTGTAGGGTAACACGACAGCGTCCGCCGCCTCGCAGCGCAGCGCCATCTCATCGTCACTCAGGTAACGATTATCCAGCCGGACGCGTTCCCCATGCCCGAGTTCGCGTTGCAATTCCTGGTAGCTGGAAATATCGTCGTAAAATTCACCAATTACATCGAGCTGGAGCTCTCGCTCGACCTGGGCAACAGCACGCAGCAGAACGTCGACGCCCTTGTACTCACGCACCAGCCCAAGGTGAACGAAATAGGGTGTCTCTTCGCCGATGCCAAGCGTCTTCCGCGCCTCAACGTACCGTGTGAGCGGCTCGCAGTCTTCCCGTCCGGCAAAGAAATGGCTGTACACCGGATGCGGTTGCACCACTCCCGTTGTCCTCGGCGCAATTTTTTGCAGCACGCTCAACTGATCGTTCGCGCCAACGATGACCCGATCCGCCTGCCGGTAAAGCCCCGGATTGAGCGTCCGCCCGATAGCGGCGTGTTCATGGGGCAGCACGTTATGCGCGATAACCACCCTGGGCTTGACACCAGCCCAGCGCGCGATGAACCTCAGGCAGGGGGCGAAGAACGGATGCCAGTGCTGCACGATGAGCCGTTCCGCGCCGAAACTGCGGATCAGTTTGATCGCGGTCAACCACGTATTCGGTTTCCACGCGTTCAGGATCGGATAGGAATCAACAACCGGGTCGGCATTGTCGTCATACTGGTTGCTGCCCGGAAACAGGAAGGCTGGATACAGCACGTCGTAGCTGATCGGGAGTACGTCATGGCCCTGCTCAAGCAGCTCGTTCAGCAGGTTGAGATTGTAACTTGAGATGCCGCCACGTAGCGGTGGCAGCGGGCCAATCAGGGCTAGTTTCATTCGGCTGGTGGCAGTTGCCGCGTTTGACGTTTCAGGCGTTCAATGCGTTCTGTCTTTTGCCTCATGTGGTTGATCTGTTCACCGAGCAGTCCCATCGAGAAGAATTGCACACCGACAATCAGCAGCAGAATCCCGAGGAAGAATAGCGGACGGTCGCCGATCGGCTGTCCCATGTACCACTGAATCGTCAGCAACGCCAGGATGCCAAAGCCAACAAAGCCGGATACCAGTCCGAACGCGCCGAACAGGTGCATCGGACGGGCAGCATATTTGACGAGGAACAGCACCGTGAGCAGGTCAAGGAAACCGTGCAGGAAACGCGACAGGCCAAATTTCGTCTTGCCCCAGCGACGCGGGTGATGCTGAACCGCCAGCTCGCCAACGGTGAATCCCTGTGATTTGGCGAGGATCGGAATGAAACGATGCAGTTCGCCGTACAGCTCGAACGTTTCGACTACTTCCCGGCGGTAGATCTTGAGACCGCAGTTGAAATCGTGAATCTTGATGCCGCTGGTCATCCGCGCGACGCCGTTGAAGAATTTTGATGGCAGGGTTTTGGAGATCGGATCGTGCCGCTTCTTCTTCCATCCGCTGACCATGTCGTAGCCGTCGTCCAGCCGTTTGATCAGGTTCGGAATTTCGTTGGGGTCATCCTGCAGGTCGGCATCCATCGTCACCACCAGCCGGCCACGCGCCTCTTCAAACCCGGCGGACAATGCAGCGGATTTACCCTGGTTGCGACGGAAGTGAATGACATGAACCCGGGGATCTTCAGCCTTGAACTGCTCGAGCTGGTCGAAGCTGCCATCACGGCTGCCGTCATTGACGAAGATCAGCTCAGCGTCCAGAGCTTCGCGTTCCAGCACCTCGTCGATGGCGGGCTTCAGGTGGGGCAGAGATTCGTCCTCATTCCAGAGGGGAATCACGATGCTGACGAACGGCGTATCGCCGTCAACTACCCGTCGTTCGCTTTCAACTGGAAGGGATCCGTCTTCCATTCCGGGTTCAACTCCAGAGTGTCGAACGTGATGCCGAGTTCGGTCGGATAGGCTCCACCGCCGCGCAAGTTCAAGGATTGCGCCAGTGAGACCCCGCTCAGCCGTGTGAATTGACCGTATTCCTTCAACAGGACCAGCGATTGGGTGCCGGCATCCAGCCAGCGTTCCTCTATCACCCGGTCCTCCGTTGGATCATACAGAATCTGGTGTTCCAGCGACGCCTCGGCAAGTCTCCATTTCCACAGGGAGTCCGTTGCCGTCACCTCGAAGGACACGGTGTTTTCCAGCATATCTGTGGCGGAAATTGACCGTGGCAGCGGTTCAAAGATACGAATCAGGTCTTTCGCGGGAAACGGAACACCCGTTATTTCCTGCAGATCAAAGTCGTCCACGCTACCGGTCTCAAACTGGCCGGTGGCGAACCACGCTTCGTACCTGCCGTCCGAGATGACGATATCTCCGACCGAGATGCCGAACATCATCTTCAAGCTCAGTGACAGCTGATCCGTTGGCGCAAGGTACAGCGTGCCGAACATGGTGCCGCTGAACTGGGTGTTCTTCACCTGCAGCTTCAACCGCCCTTCCACATGATCCATCTGCGACCAGGCGGCAGTCAGCCGTGTATTCAGGAGTTCGGGTGACGGGGTCTGCCCGGAGAAGTCCGGTTTATGGCTTGCACAGCCAGCGAGGAATAACAGTGTGAGAAGGAGATAAGCGGGAGCATAGCGCAGCATGCGAGCTCACTCCTCCAGTTTGCGGGTCAGAGCGACTTCGTCACCGCCGGCGTCAATGGCGCGTTGCCACATCTCGCGGGCCTTCTCCGCATTTCCCATCGCGGCGTAAACATCCCCGAGATGCTCGAGGATTTCGTAATGCTCAGGATTGATCCCAGCAGCTCGTTCGAGGTAGGTAATCGCCTCGTCGTACTGGCCCTTCTGGTAATAGATCCAGCCCTTGGTATCGAGGAAACTGGCGTTTTCCGGTTCCAATGACAAGGCGTCTTCTGATAATTCGAGCGCACGGTCGAGGTCGGTGCCCTGTTCGGCCAGCAGGTAGGCGAAATTGTTCAGGATCTGCGCGTCGCCGGGGGATAATTTCAGCGCATCCTCATACAGGTCTTCCGCCTCACTGAACCGGCCCTGCTCGTGGTACAGGAACCCGAGGTTGAGGAAGTTCTGCGAGTCTTCCGGATCGAGCTGAATCGCGCGCTTCAGGGCGGACTCGGCCTTGACTTCCTGATCCTTGAGCATGTACACCGACGCCGCCAGCGCGTGCAGCGGTGCGCTGACCGGGTTGTAGCTGAGGCCACTGTCGGCGAGTGTAATCGCGCGGTCTTCGTTTCCGCGAATCACCTCGAGACGGATCCACATGTCCCAGTAACGCGGTTCCACCGGACGCATGGTTGCCGCAGCGGCGATGGATTCCACGGCGCGCGTGGTGTCCCCCATGTCGAGATACAAGCCGCCGATGAAGAACGGGATGCGGTCTTCCTCGGGACGATGGGTCTGCAGCTGCTGGTAGACCTCGACCGCTTCGTCCAGACGATCCAGCGAACTCAGCAATGACACTTTCCGCATCAGGATCGGTACTGGATCAACTTCCGGCAGTTCGAGCAGGCGGTCGTAGGTCTCAGCCGCTTTTTCGGTCTTGCCGGTGCGTTCGTAGGCAACGGCCAGATGCTGCAATGTGGTCGCTTCATCTGGCTGAATCTGCATCAGTTCTTCGAAGGTGACGACGGCGTCCTCAAACAACTGTTCGTCCAGCTGAAGCTCGCCGAGGTGGGTCAGGATGGTCGGGGCGTTGGTAATCCGCGCCCCTTTTTCGAGGGTCGTCCGGGCTTCGTCGATTCGTCCCAGTTGCGTCGCCATTTCGGCCACAGCATGGTACAGTTCGACTTGTGTGCTGTCCCGCATCAGGCCGCGCTTGTACTCGTGCAACGCGAGCCGGTACTCCCCCGCCGACTCGAACACCGAACCGGAGATGGCGTAGTCCATCACTTCGTCGGACGGAGGATTCGGAGTCACGACTTGCGTGTCTTCGGTGGATGCTGTTTTCCGCATCTCACCGGTACCCGCACAGCCGGCAATCAGCAACGCCAACAACAGGGTCGGGACAACAGTTCGTTTAATCAATGAAGAACCGGAAGATATCGTGATACGTGACAACCAGCACCAATGCCAGCAACAGCACCATGCCTACATTCTGCGCGACGATCTTGATCCGGCCTGATACCGGACGTCGAATCACCGCCTCGATCAGAATGAAGACAAGGTGTCCGCCATCCAGCACCGGGAACGGCAGGATGTTCAGCAGGCCGATACTGATGCTGATCAACGCGATGAAGCCGAGGAAGGTTTCCCATCCGGCACGCGCTGTCTCACCACTCAGGTACACAATTCCCGCAGGGCCGGTCAGATCCTTGACAGAAGCCTGGCCGGTAAACAGCATCTGGATTGACTTGATGCTTAGCCCGAGCACATTGACCGTCATCCGGGCACCGAGGGATACTCCCTCACCGATGGTCACCGGTTCGCGGTTGAAGTTCGGGCCGACGCCGACCATGCCAACGTCCCGCGCGCCGTCGTCGTCCATGATTGCCTGAGACTTGGTCGTCATCGTCGCGGCGACGGTGTCTGCACCACTCAACCAGACCAGGTTAACGTCCATTGCCGGCTTGGCGTGTACTGCATCGCGGAACTCTTCCCACGAGGCGATGGCGTTACCATCCACGCTGAGAATGCGATCGCCGGGAAGCAGTCCCGCTTCTTCCGCCGGGAAGCCCTGCGAGATGCTGCCAATGACCGGGGACGGATCAATCACCGCTTCGCCCTTGACCCAGGCGATGCCGGTGTACAGAATGAAGCCGAGCAGGAAGTTCATCAACACGCCCGCAGTGATGACGAACGCTTTCTGCAGCGTGTTCTTGGATTGGAATTCCCATGGTTCGCCGGTGATTTCGTCACCGCCGAACTCGTCAATCATGCCGGAGATCTTCACATAGCCGCCGAGCGGAATGTAGCCGAGGCGATATTCCGTCTCCCCGCGCTTGATCCCGATCAGCTTGCCGAACCCGAGCGAGAATGCTTCCACCCGCGCACCGACAGCCTTTGCGGCGAAAAAGTGGCCGGCTTCATGGACGAAGACAACCACACCGAGGACAACGATAAACGACACAAACGTCAATAACATGAGCAGTCCGTTCAAGCAAAATTCAGCGCGTCGAAGCTGACGCTGACAACTCAGAAGATAAGGGAAAAAAAGGCCGGTTCGCACGTACGAACCGGCCTCAAATCGGTTTCGTCTACCCTGCATACTTTAGGATGCAGGAATAGTTCCGGAGATGCTTACCCTCCGAGAACAATCCCGGCCTGCAACGTCAGCCAGTTGCCCGGCGCGGGGTCTTCCAGGCTCGGAATGATGTAGTATTTCATACCGACACGGAACGCGAGCGGGAACCCGGTCGGCTTCAGCTTGGCACCTAGAGCGAGGTGCAGACCGAATTCCATCTGGATCTCGTCCACAAGATCAGCTTCATCAACTTCTTCAGAAGCTGAATCAACGTTGTCAAGAATAAGGTCGGAAGAAAAGACGGGGGCCACGGCCATAAAAGACGGTCCGCCACCGACAAACACTCCACCAATTCCAGGCAAAGGCAGCACAGTGTAGGTAGCAGTCAAATCTGCCCCAGCACGTAAATACGGAAGTGTTTCTTCTTCCGGCAAGAAGGTACCGGCGCCCGGCACATTCGAAACGTAGCCGGCATCGTAGGAACCGTAGGCAGCTTCCAGACTCAGTGCGAGATCAATCATCGGAATCATGCCAAACGTAATATCAATACCACCGCCCACCAGCCCGTTCATCTCGCTGCGAACGATACCACCATATCCGTCGCCAAACTCGATCAGGTTCGCCTCTCCATCAATCGTTGTCGCATCGTAGTTGAAGTGGAACCCGATCCCTGCAAAACCCGGCGCTGCCATCATGCACAACACAAAAACAGCGATCACCTTTTTCATCTTCTTCTCCCTGGAAGACGTTACACCCAAACTTGGCTCCAGACCCGGAATACCGGTATGTGCCACAGATCAAAACGCGTGATGAAAAGTGCTACGTGTACGGTATGTCTGGATTTCGCGGGTAAGATGGTATCGTTCGGGTCACCAGCACAAGAGCAAAATGCAAGATGTTCCATTTGCTGTGAATCAGGTCTGCGAAACCTGAGCAGCTAAATCTGTGTCCATCCAGCTGCGCATCTCTGTATTTACAATGGTATACGAGTGATTGCGCCGTAGCTGCCGCGTCGAAAGCCCAGTAGCGTCAGCCGTAATTGCGAGTCCATATGAGCGTAGCATTCCCGGGCCCAGCCGGATACAAGAAGAAAACCGTGACGCGAGCCACGGTTTGGAATACACGCAAAGCATGATCAGCAATCAAAAATCGGACTCCTTCTTCGCCCGTCCGACAATGCCACGTTCCGAATCATTCTCGATGAAGTTGACGATGGTCTGGACTTCCGGTGTCATCTCCATCTCATCCTTGATGCGTTGCAGCGCCTGCTTCACGTTCAACTGGCTGCGGTAGATGATACGGTACGCATGCTTGATCGTGTTGATCGTTTCGTTGCTGAAACCCCGGCGGCGCAATCCAATCGAGTTCACGCCACGGTAGTTGATCGGTTCACCCGCGACTAGCGTGTACGGCGGCACATCCTGCGGCACACGCCAACCACCGCCGATGAACGCGTGCTGACCGAGCCGGGTGAACTGGTGAATCGGCACCATCCCGCCGATACCGACCCAGTCCTCGATCGTCACGTGTCCGGCCATATTCACCGAGTTGGCGAGGATGACATGGTCGCCGAGGTGGCAATCATGCGCGACGTGAACATATGCCATCAGCAGACAATCTTTCCCGACAGACGATTTGCCGGATTCATGCGTGCCCCTGTTGAGTGTGGCAAACTCACGGATCATCGTCCGGTCACCCACTTCCATCGTCGTCTCTTCGCCTTCGAACTTGAGGTCCTGCGGGTCCGAGCCGATCACCGCACCGGAGAAGACACGTACGTCCTTACCCAGCCGTGCCCATTTGGTGATCGTGGCATGCGCGCCGATCTCACAACCGTCACCGACAACCGCGCCGTCTTCGATCACGGCGAATGGGCCGACGGTCACATTTTCACCGATCTGGGCGTTGTTTCCAACAGCAGCGCGCGGATCAATCTGGTTCATTTGTCGCGCTCCCTGATGACGGCCTGCATCTCGGCTTGCGCCGCGAGTTCGTCATCGACAAATGCCTGGCCCTGCATCTTGCAGATGCCACGGCGGAAATAGATCAATTCGACCCGGAAATACAGTGTGTCGCCCGGCACCACCATGCGGCGGAATTTCACGTTGTCCAGCTTGGTGAAGTAGACGATGCTGTCTTCCGGATTGGCGGACTCGTTGAGCAAAAGCACGCCGCCCACCTGCCCCATCGCCTCGATGATCAGCACGCCCGGCATGATCGGATGGCCGGGAAAGTGACCCTGGAAGAACGGTTCATTGGCGGTGACGTTCTTGATGCCCGTGACCAATTCGCCGGGAACCAGCTCAAGGATGCGATCAACAAGGAGGAACGGGTAGCGATGCGGCAACAAACGCTGGATCGCCTCGACGTCGAACACGTACGATGTGGTCTGCGTGCGCTGGTACTTCTTCGTCAGCTTCCGCTGCTGGTAGATCTTGCGCATCTTGCGAACCATTTCGACGTGCGACTCGTGTCCGGCGCGCGCAGCCATCACATGCCCGCGAATCGGCAGTCCGAGCAACGCAAAGTCACCGATCAGGTCCACGACCTTGTGACGCACCGGCTCGTTGTAGAACCGTAGCGGACGGTCGTCTAGAATGCCACTATCGCCCAACTTCAGCTCGTGATCGACCCCGAAAACACCTTTCAGACGCTCCAGCTCATCGTCGTCCAGGTCGCGGTCAACGATCACCAGGCCACCTTCCAGCGATGCGCCCTTGATCAGGCCATGTTCCTTGAGGTATTCGATCTCACTGAGGAAGGCGAATGTGCGCGCTTCGGAAAACTCGCTGACGTATTCTTCCTCGAGGCTGTACATCGAGGTGTACTGCGTGCCGAGTGCCGGGTTGCGATAATCGACCATGTAGGTGATGCGGAATTCGTCCGACGGCACGATGACAAGATCGATCCCTTTCTCTTCGTCGTGGAAGATCAGGGTCTTGTTGATCTCGAGGTACTCTTTCGGAGCTTCCTGTTCGACGATCCCGGCTTCGAGCAATGCGTCCACGAACGGCTTCGAGGAACCGTCAATGACCGGCGGCTCAATGTTGTCGAGTGCGACGATGCAGTTGTCGATCTCGAGACCGGCAAGTGCGGAAAGGACGTGCTCGACGGTGTGCACCTTGATATCGCCCTGGGCAATGGTGGTGCCACGCGAGATGTCGATGACATGGTCGATGTCCGCCTTGATGCGCGGGCTGTCGTCGATGTCGGTTCGTTCGAACCAGTAACCCGTCCCGGCCGGGGCGGGTTTGAAGGTCATCTTTGTCGTGACACCGGTATGCAGGCCGGTGCCTTCAAGTGCGACTTCTTTGCCGATGGTCCGCTGATTCTTAAGCAAGAATTCCCCTCCGCGTTCGGAGCTCAGTCGCTCCCTCCCTCCAACTTCCTCAGACGCCGAAGAGCTGCCGGCAGTTTGTTGACGGCAGCAACCGACCGCTGCCAATCACGGATGTCGACGGCCGGAGTGCCGCCAATCACCTTGTTCGGGCCGGGATCTTTGTGTACGCCTGACTGCGCGGCGATTAAAACACCGTCGCTCATTCGAATATGGCCCGCCAGCCCGACCTGTCCCCCATACATCGAACGAGCTCCGACCTTGGTCGAGCCCGCAATGCCAACCTGGGCGGCAAAGACAGTGTTCTCTCCGATTTCGACGTTGTGCGCGATCTGAACGAGGTTGTCCAGCTTGACACCACGCCGAATGATCGTTTTCCCCAGTGTCGCACGGTCGATGGTGGTGTTCGCGCCGATTTCGACGTCGTCTTCGACTACGACATTCCCCACCTGCGGAATCTTGGTGTAGCCTTCCTCACCGGGGGCGAAACCGAAGCCGTCCGACCCGATCACCGCGCCATCCTGTACGATGACTCTATCGCCGATCTCACACAGTTCACGCACCGTTACCCTGCTGTGAAACAAGCAATCGTCGCCGATCGTCGTGTTACGTCCAACGAAGCATTGCGCCCGCAGGATCGTGTTCGCGCCGATTTTGGCACCGGACTCGATGACACATTGCGGCCCCACGGTCACGCCGTCGCCGAGGATCACATCATCCGCCACCACTGCGCTCGGGTGGATGCCCGGCGCAGGGCGTTCAATTTCCGGGTGGAAATGATGCAGAGTGGCGAGAAACGCCCGGTAGGGTTCGGGAGTGACGAGATACGTCCGCTTCTCCGCTTCCCCTTCCGGGATTGTTTCCAGAATAACCGCGCCGGCGTGTGTCTCAGACAAGTACTTGAGGTACGACTTGTTGGCGATGAAGGTAATTTCATCGCCGGTCGCTTCCTCGATCTTGCTGACACCGGTTAACTGCAGTGACGCATCTCCCACCAGCTCGGCGTTTAACTGTTGTGCAAGTTCGCCTGCTGAGATGGTCATTGCGTCTTCTTCAGTTCTTCGAGTACGAGGTCGGTGATGTCCAGTGTCGGATCGGCGTACGCGATTGCGGTGCCGATGGCGTCGAGGATGATGTCGTAGCCGTCCTCGGACGCGATCTTGTCGATCACCGTCTGGATCTTGTCGTTGATCGGGGCGAACAGTTCCTCGTTGCGCTGCATCGCCTTACGTTCGATACCGGCCTGGAACTCACGGTACTCGAGCATCTTGCGCTGGAACTTGGACTGAACCTCATTCTTTTTCTCTTCGCTGTAGAACATCGAACCTTCAGCGAGTTCGGTGTCCAGCGCCTGCAGTTCCTCTTCCATTTCCTGCGCCTGACGCTGCCATTCCTGGATTTCCTCTTCCAGAATCTTCTGGGCGTCTTGCGCTTCCGGGTACTCATTCAGGATGCGGTCGGAGATGATGATGCCGACCTTTGCGTCCTTCGCACTGACCGCACCGGAAAATGCCAACACCGCGACCAGAACGATCGCCAGCGGGGTGATCCATGCTTTCATCAGAAACCTCTGTCTTGTCTGCTTGTGTTTAGAACGTCCGTCCGAACTGGAAGTGCGGCACCCATTCGCCGTCACGCCGTCCATCACTGCCGATGTAGTCAAACCCGTAGCCGTAATCGAGCCCGATCAGGCCGATCAGCGGCATGTACAGGCGCACGCCAAGCCCCACGGACCGGCGCAAATCGTTCAGGTTTGTCTCATCCCGTTTTGCCCACGTATTGCCCGCTTCGCCGAAGGCGAGCAGGAATACGGTCGGATTCGGGATGACCGGCAGACGGACTTCCAGCGTCTGTTTGAAAATGCTCTGCCCACCAAGCGGGTAACCACCGCTCTGTGGGCCGACTTCGCCCTCCTCGTACCCACGCATGGACTCGCCGTAGCTCAGGCCACTGCCACCCATGAAGAAGTAGTCGATGTAAGGGATCTTTTCCTCATCGCCCAGATCGTACAGTACACCAAAGAGGGTGTGCGAGTAAAGCACCAGCTTGCCGTACAACGGGGTGTACCACTCGCCGCTGATGCGTTGCTTGAGGAATTCGTCATCACCGCCCATGACCGTCCCCGCAACCTCGGTCGAGAAGGAGAACACACTCCCCAACGTCGGGAATTCGGGGTTGTCACGGCTGTCACGGCTGAACACCTGCGTGATCGAGCTGCCCCAGCGGGCGATACCTTCATTCAACCCACGCGGGTTCGACGCAATGAAGTCGGCGGTGAAGTTGTTGTAGAACGACCGGTCAATACGGTAAATCCAGTCACCGCGAGTGTAGTCGTCCGGCCAGCGGAATCGGCGTCCGATGCGCAGGCTGCCGCCAGTGACGTGCTCGTCGTATCCGTAGTAAGAACCACCGCGCTTGAGGTCGTAGAAGCTGATCCCGCCAAGGGTTGGCGTGTCGAACATCCACGGTTCGGTGAAACTGATGGAGAAGCTGCGGTAGATGCTGCCAAAGTTCCAGTCGAGGCTGATCGCCTGTCCATTTCCGAGGAAGTTCGGCATCGTGAAACCGACCGCGCCGATGACCCCGTCGAGTTCACTGTAGCCCGCTGACACATTCGCCTGGTCGGTAGGCTTCTCCTCGACCTCAACGTACAGATCAACTTCCTTGTCGTTGACCGGCTGCACGTCGGGCACGACATTCGCGAAATAGTTCAGGATGGTCAATTCACGTGCCGACCGGCGCAGCAGGGAAACATCAAAGGTTTCGCCCGGATACAACACCATCTCGCGACGAATCACCTTCTCCTTGGTCTTGGTGTTGCCGAGGATGTGGATCTTGTGCACGGTGAACTGATTGCCCTCATACACCTGGAAGTCAACCTTCAGTGTATCGTCGGAAATCGGGATCAGCGTCGGTTCGATGTTCGAGTAGATGTACCCGCGGTCGTAGTAGAGATTGCCGAGCCGTTCGGAAACCGTCAGGTCCAGTTTTTCCTGACTGTAGACATCGCCTGGCTTGAACGCAAGCCGTGACAACATCACGTCGTCTTCGAAGATGGTATTGCCCTCGAAGCTGACGTCGCCGAAGTAATACTGAATGCCCTCGTTTACGCGGAGGTAAATGTTGAGCCGGCTGAGGTCTTCCGAATAGGCGATGGAGTCGCCGACGATTTCAGCGTCGCGGTAACCATTGTTGCGGTAAAAGTTAAGGACGTTCTGCTGGTCGTTGTCGTATTCATGGGACTCAAATTCACCGGGCCGGAACCAGCTCAGAATCCACCAGCCACGCTGCTTCGTTTCCTTCATTTGCTTGCGCAGCGTCTTGTCGCTGAAGGCGTCGTTCCCGATGAACTCGATCTCGTCGATGCGAACCTTGCTGCCTTCATTGACGCGGAAAACGACAGTTTTGCGTGCGTCCTCTTCGTCCTCGGAATCTTCCGTTTCAATTTCGATTTCAGCGAGCAGGTAGCCCTTGTCCTTGTACTCATTCAACAGGCGCTTTTTGGCAGCCTGCAGGCGAGCGGGACGCAAGACCTGTCCGCGGTAGAGTTCCAGCAGCTCCAGCGCCTTGTCGTCCTTGATCTTGCGATTGCCGCTGACCTTGACTTTTCCGATGCGCGGGTATTCTTCCACCCGGATCAGGAAGAAGGCTCCGCCCGCCACTTCCCGTTCCAGCAGGATCTCGATGTTGCGGAACAGATCCAGCGACCAGATCCGGCGGATCGCGCGCTGGATGTCGTCCCCGGAGATCTCCTTGCCCACGACAAGGCCGGAGTTGGCGACAATCAGCCCGGGATCGGCCGATTCAGCTCCCTCGACACGAACGCCCATCACCTTGATGGAACGCGTCGGCTGTTCCTGTTGCGCGAACACACCGGCGACAGGGACGGAGAGAGCGAGAAGTGCTATGATGACTGGAATAAAACGAAGACAGCGATTTCGCATGACGATTTCTGCGCTTTCTGGAAAAACGGAATGTACGCGCGGGTGCAGTGCAAGACAAGCGGGCTCACCAAACGGGAACCCCGATCACTCGCACCCAATCCCCCTCTATTTCAAGAAACTGTTGCGCCACAAATCCGTCGCGCTCAGCTCCATAACATCAAAGACGACGGAGTACTTGACCTGTGCTGACCGGTTGTTCTGGTCTTCCACATTCTCATACTCCCAGCCGAACTCAATCACGAAGTTCGGCGATATCGGCTGAATCCTGTATTGCAGGTTCCATTTCTGCAATAAACCCAGCCGCCCCAGCTGAATGTCCTCAACGCTGGCATAGCGAGCCTCTTCGCCGAACTGACCAGTGTACGAGATATAGACGTCACGATCGATGTACTTGCCCAATGTGACTCGGCTCGCGCGGAACAAGTTCCTGTTGCTCGTGGTCACGCTGGTACGTTGATCGTCCTCAGCCGTGTTGTACCAGATGTCCGACGGGTTGGTGCCGACGATGTTCGTCGCAAGTTGCGGCCGGAACTGAACAATGTCCAGCCCGAGCCAGTCTGCGGCGTCTCGTTCAATCGGTCCGAGGTAACGTCTCGCAACGGCTCGATCAATCCCACCCGCTCCCGAGGTAATGAATCGGTTCTGCAGGCCCTGGATATCGCTGATGCCGACTCCCATTGCGCTGAGCACCTCCTCCTGGCTCGATCCCTGCTCATCTTCGAGGACAAACGTAAACTCACCCCAGCGCCCACGTTGCTGGCGTTCGCCGGTAATCGGGTCGATCACGTAAAGCGTCAGGTACATCTGACGACTGAAGTTTTCCTCGGTAACCGTGGTGACCGCACGCGCACTGACAAGCGGGTAGACGGAAGACGCGTCAAAGGTCACCTCCGCCCTTTCCACGTCGAAAATGAGGTCGAGGAACTCCACCCGCCCGGTCGTGCTTACGATCGTTCCGCTGAGCCGGAAAGATGTGTCCGCCAGCGCGCCGGAGATGTCGATCGGGAAGGCGGGTTCCGTGGGTTCGAGGCTGATGTCCAGCACCACCTGCCCGAGGAATTCGGAGAAGGTTTCCAGGAATGGCGCATTCTCCAGGCCTTTGACGATGCGTTCATAGTGGACATCGTGCCCGACATAGGCTTCCACGTCCCACCGGGCGTTGTTGATGAAGGACGGCGTCTCGGCTGCGGATCCGTTGCTCTCGTCATCGAGAAACAGCGCTTCACGCGGCAGGATCGTCTGCAGAATGTTCTGTTCGTCCTCCTCGACGATCGGCGGGTAGGTGAATGTCGCCGATAGCAAGCTCAGCTGTCCATCCACATACAGGCTGTCATGGGGACCGGCGATGGTCAGCCATTCATCGTTTTTCCCGCTTACGCTCAGCTGGGCATACCTCTCGGTTGTGCTGATGCCGGGAAGCCGGAACGGGATTCCCAAATCCTGGTGGGTTCGAATTTTGAGTACACCGAGGTCGATCTCAGGCAGATCCCAGTGGATCGACTGTCGTTTCGGATTGTCAGACTCTCCAGGCAGATTGCTGATTTCGAAGGGGAATTCGTTGACGAACTCACCCTGCACTTTGCGGATATTGACCAGACCATCGGTGTCGATGGTGACGTCCATGTTTAGCGTCGTCAGCGGCGGGAAGATGTCCGCGAATTCCAGGTTGCCATCCTCGATCTGCATTTCACCCCGCGCCGCGACCGGTTTTCCGGCAACGATTGTGGTCGACCAGTTCAGGGTGCCGTTTCCGTTTGCGTTGGTAATGAAACTCGACCATTGGGGCAAAAGTTCGAGGATGTCTCCCTGGAGGCTAAGATCGAGCTCACCGGCACCACGATCGAGCGGAACCGCACCGGACAGTGAGAGTTCGTAGTGGTCAGGACGAACCAGCCGGGCGGTGTCGATAAACACCACGTGACCCAGTCGTTCGGACGAAATCCCGCGCATCCGGATCATTGTGTCATCAAACTGGATTCCGCCCAGCACGCCCTTGGCCAGATCGAGGTCCGCTGTCCATGTTGGACGCAGCAGGGAGCCTGTCGCAGTGCCTCTGAACCGTGCATCGCCGAGGATGACATCCTTTTTCCCGGTCAGGGTGGTTACCAGAATGTTCGCGTCCGAACCCGGCGATTCGAGATACAGGTCGAGGTTGTCATTCGGGATTGAGTACCCGCCGAGCATCGTGAACAGCGTGACGTTGCCGCGTCCCAGCGCACCCTGTCTCAGGTTGACGTTGCCAGCCTCGTCTGTGTCCACGGTCAGCAACCCCCAGTAGTCGGTGAGTTCGCCGTACCGTCCGTCAAACATCTCGAAATGGGCGTCAATGTCTGGCTGTTTGAACGGACCGTCGAAGTTGATCTGCCCGTTGATTTCACCGGCGGCCATGTCGTCCGGCAGCTCCGTCAGGATCGGCAACAGGTAGCCAATGTCGAGATCGGTGACACGTGCCGTCAGGTCATTGAATTGGTCCTGGTTGAAATCGACCTCACCTTGCGCCTCGATGTAATCCATGAAGGTGAAAACGGGGATGGTAACAACATCGTCCAGGTAGGTGAACTCGAAATCGCCGTTGCCAAGGAACTGATCCTTGAAGCCGAGATTGTAGCCGGCAACGGTGTAGACAGCACCGGAAGTGTCCACGATCGCCAGCCCACTCAAGTCGAGATCGAATCCGGTCACCGGGTCGGCGATCGTCGCAAGTACGGAAACGCTGTCGCCGGTGATCTTCGCCGTGGCCTGCGTGTCCATCCGCTCAACCCGCTCCGGCAATTTGAAACGGTCGTCCCACCAGCTCAGGACGAGTTGCGGCTGCGTTGTCTGAATCCGTACCGGATCATCCATCGACTGGCTCAGCTGGAAGTGAGCGTCGGGCAGCCGCAGCGAATACAGATCCAGCGTCGCGTTGTAGCTGTAACGACCGTAGCGTCCCCGAAACTCACCGAAGGCCGGATTGCTGCCGTTGCGAACACGGGCTTCACCGCTGACGACGAAGTCCTCATCCTCCAGCTTGCGAATCAACACCTTGCCTTCGGCTCGTTTGCTGGTGATCGGTTCGACCCATTCCGGCAGATTCCAACGCTCGCCCTGACCGGTAAAATCACCCTCGACGAGGAACTCAACCGGTAGTGATGGACGGAATCGGCCGTCGCCGACGATATCCAGTCCATACCAGTGGGTATAGAGAGAATCGAACCGTAGCTCCCAAAGCTGATTATCCCACGAGAAATCGAGATGAATGTCACGAAACGGTCCGACCTCGGTCCAGAGTTCGTCCCCGGTCGCGACAGCGGTGAGGTTGAGCTCGCCTGTGTTGAGGTCGCCGGTGAGGTGTCCGTTCGCAGTGACGGTACCTTGCGGCTGCAACTTTGGTTTGAGCTTCGCAAAGGTGCCCAGGTGACGTCCGATGTGGACGTCTGGAATGGTTGTGGTACCATCCAGCCACATCGTCGAATCCAGCGCGAGGGAGGCCTGGATGGTAGCGTCATCTCCTTCGAACCGCACGCTGCCGCTGGTGGTTGCCAGCTTGTCTTCAACCCGTCCCTGCAGGTTGATGCGATCAATCAGCAGACCGCCGCTCTCGTCCACCCATGCGGTTGCGTCGTCGATTTGGAAGTGTGCGTCTGCGTCCCACCCGGTGCTGTCCCAGTTCAGGTCGGCATGAAAGTCGAACAGACCGTCGAGGCCGTACACAGGTGACGATTCGGGCAAGACGACGGTTGAAAGGTCAATCTGGTTGATGTCGATCCGTGCATTCGCGGCCAGATCTTCGAGCGTGGCGAATCCGTTAATCTCGATATGTCGTGTCGTATCGGTTCCGAGCGCCGCGCTGAGGTTCAGGTTGAGGCGCTCGTCCATCATGCGGTTAACCCAGCCTTCCACGTCCCACACTGTCACCCACGCATCATCGCGGCCGGTTTTGAGCGTGAACGAACCGTCGATCAGGATGATGCGTTCAAGCTCACTCAACACGTTCAGGTCTGGTGGGGCTACGGACTCCGATTCATCGTTCTCCGCTGATCCACCCCGATCAATCCAGTAAGTGATTTCCGGCTGTTCCAGGGAGATGCTGGTGACGACACTGGTCACATCGCCGCGATGGAACAACATGTTCATCACTTCGACACGGACGCTGACCTGTCCGATATCGACTTGCAGGCTGGAATCGGGGGTACGGAAGGACACATTGCGGAGGACGAGATTGCCCGGTTGAGCGGACGCGTTTTCGATGCTGAAGTCGCCGTCGATGGCGGTGAGTTCTTCCAGGATCCTGTCACGCAGGACATTGGAACGGTTGATGTAGCGGAAGGTGACCAGCCCGGCGAATGCCAGGGAGAGGACAATCAAGGTCACCAGAATGATCCATGGACGACGCACCATGGATGTCAGCCCTTCGGCTTGAGGAACACATCATCCGGGTCGAATGCGTTGGCAATTTGCCGATATAGCCCGGAGTATTCCTTTTTCTGAGTACTTGGCGGCCAGCTGACTCGTTCCAGCGGAGAGGTGGTTCTCGGCTTCAATCGCAGGATGACACGATCCAGCCACGCCATTGTGCCGTGACTGCCGAGTAATACGCTGGTCCCGTCAAATCCGCTGACATCCTTCCGTACCGCACCGCCAAGGTGCACGATTCGGCCTGTACCATCGACAAAGATGGCGCCGAGTACGATTCCCCTGTACTCGGGTCCGTGGGCTCCAGCGAGCAACCCGCCAACCGTGCCCGGATAATCCTCTGGCCAGTGTTCCAGCCTCAGGCCTGCGTGTGCGACAACTTCGCCCACGGTGCTGACCGGCACCCCGGCTTCCACTTCGACGACCATATCCGCGCCGCTGGCCTCGGAAATTCCTCGGCGTGCGGAAGACAGCATGGTCAACACTCCGCCCGGCACGTGGTGTTCCTTCGAGAACGTATGCCCCCGCCCCACCGGCAGGATGCGCCACGAGTGTTCCCGGCACCAGTTGACGATGTTGCAGACAGCGTCCAGGGAGTCAGGAATGACCGTGGGGAACTCAACGTCCGGCAGCACCATCTTGCCGAAGGTTTGCGTCAGATTTTCGAGGATGCCCTGTGACTCACTCACGGCTCGACCAGTTGTTCGCTCGTACAGCCGAAGCGTCGTTCACGGTGCTGGTAGTCGTAAATGGCTTCGAAGAGTTGCCGCCGGCGGAAATCCGGCCAGAAGGTTGGAGTGATGTACAGTTCGGAATAGGCAATTTGCCAGATCAGAAAGTTGCTGATACGGCGTTCGCCGGATGTACGAATCAGCAGATCCGGATCGGGCAGGCCGTGTGAATCCAGCTCCGCATTGAGCTGTTCTTCGGTGATCTCTGTTGCACCACTGGAGATCAAACGGTTCACCGCACGGATAATGTCCTGGCGTCCGGAATAGCTGATTGCAAGCGTCAGCACGAGGCCGTCATTCTTCGCCAGCCGGTCCATCGCCGCTTGCAGTTCGCGCCGCGGAATGTCGGGCAAGTCGTCCAGGCAGCCGATCGTGCGGAGGGTGACGTTGTTGCTGTCGAGGTCGTCCACTTCCTTGCGGATCGTCGAGACGAGCAATTGCATCAGGGCTGACACTTCCATCTTCGGACGTTTCCAGTTTTCCTTGGAAAACGTGAAGAAGGTCATCGCCTCAGTACCAAGCTCGACGCCGGTTTCGACCATGTCACGGACGGAGATTACCCCTTCGCGGTGTCCGAACACACGGGCGAGATTCCGCTGTTTTGCCCAGCGTCCGTTGCCGTCCATGATGAACGCGATATGCTTCGGCATTTTGTCCGGATGGGTGAGGATGTCCTGTTTCAGCAGGTCATCGTCCATGCCGGCAAGCGCCGGATTCGCGTATTTTTCCGCAAAAACCGCCACGGGTCAACCGTTCTCCGCTACAGGTTCAGGCTGCAGGCCAAGCACGACGCAGCGAGACGAACGTAACCGTCCGTCTCGCCGCAATGCAATGCCAAGTTCAATACTCTCTTAGTTTTCCTGCTGCTGAAGTTCGACCAGGATCTTCGCCAGGGCGTCGGCTTCCTTCTCGAAACCGAGGTTGATCTCAGCGGCACGAAGCAGCATGTAAGGGTCCATCGAGTTGACCACGACGACATCGGGAGTGACAGTTCCATCCGGGAACAGCCACGGCATCAGGATATCGATGATGGTCTGGTACTTTTCCGCGCCGAGCATCGCACGGGCTGCGTTCAAGCGCGCGTCGTTGTCGCTGGGATTCAGCTCGATCGCCTTCAGGTACGCCGTGCCGGCATCATCAAAGCGTTCGAGGCTGTGCAGCAGGATCGCCTTGTTGAAGTAGAAGTCCGGGTTAGCCGGATCACTCTCAATGGCGTCTTCCCACGTTGCAATCGCTTCGTCGACACGGTCCAGCTGCTGCAGCGCAAGGGCTTTCTTCTGGATGGTATCGCTGCGCATTTCGGCACGGGCTTCATCCAGATCGCCCTGCATCTCCGGCATCGCCAACAATTCGTCGGAGATATCAATCACATCCGCGAACTGTTCCTTCTGCCAATAAAGCAGCAACAGGTTGCGGCGTGATGAGATGTCCCGCTCTTCGCCTTCGCCCTCAATCGCGGCTTTCAGGTGCTTTTCCGCGAGGTCGAAATTGTCCGTCTGCAGGTAACAAAGGCCGAGACGCTTGTGCGTTTCCTGGTCGCCGGGTTTGATCACCAGCGCGGTCTGCAGGATTTCAATCGCGCCTTCGTAGTTGCCTTCATTAAACGGGGCAACCGCCGCGTTGTACTTCAGCCGCCAGTTTTCGTAGCGGGTGTTCTCGATGTCACCGTCAAAGGTGGATGAAAGCTCCTCAGCCTTCTTGAACGCTGAGTCCATCTGATCCCACTCTTCCAGCTCGGCATATACCTTGCCTAGCACGTACCACAGTTCCGGATCGTTCGGTGTGGCTTCGGCGCCTTCCAGCAAGACTTCCTTCGCGTTTTCCGGATCACCCTGCTGCATGTAAATCTTGGCGGACCGGACATGCGTGCTCTGGCAACCCGCGAACACGAACACCAACAGGACAAACAAAGTAATGGCCGCTGAGCGACCCGTCAGGATGCGCATGATCCCCTCTCCACGTAAGACCGCGCGATGCAGTATCAACAATTCCGTTGTGAAAAATCTGTCAAACCTGTCGCATGCAAATATATCCGGCGACTGGAAAAGCTGTCAAGCCTTTCCCGCCGGGAACTCGCAGGGCGGATAAAATACACCATCTTCGCGTATGAATGCTGTGATCAGCTCCACAGGGGTAACGTCAAATGCCGGATTGAACACATTCACCCCCTTCGGACTGATCTGAGTTCCTCTATAAGTACGAACTTCGTCCGGGTGGCGTTCCTCGACCGGGATTGATTCTCCCGTAGGTAGAGACAGGTCAAAAGTTGAACTCGGGGCGGCGACATAGAATGGGATCTTGAAACGCCTGGCGAGGACGGCAAGCTGAAACGTGCCGATCTTGTTCGCCGTGTCTCCGTTCGCTGCGACACGATCCGCGCCGAGAATGACCAGGTCAACCTTTCCGGATTGCATCAAGCTACCGGCGGCGCTGTCACTGAGCAACGTGCCCGGGATGCCGAGTTTTCCCAGCTCCCACATGGTCAATCGTGCCCCCTGCCCCAACGGTCGCGCCTCGCAGGCGTACACGTGGCTCAGGCGCTTCAGCTCATGTGAGCGTCGAAGCACTCCCAGCGCCGTGCCAATCCCATAGGTGACGAGAACACCGGTATTGCAATGGGTCAACGCGCGTGCGCCGTCCGGAATCAACTGCTGCCCATGTTCGGCCATCTGGTTGCACATGAGCGCGTCTTCTTCTGCGATGATGGCCGTTTCCCGTTGCAGAGTCTGATGGATCTCTTCGCTCGAGGAAAGGTTGGCAATACGATCACGTAACCGGTTGACCGCCCACGCGAGGTTGACGGCTGTCGGACGGGCGTTGGCGATGGCGTCCATCGCGTGCTGAAACTCAGCGTCGTTTGCGCTGGACTTGTGCGCCAGGACTACAGCACACGCTCCCGCGACACCAATCGCCGGCGCGCCACGGATCGCCAGCCGCTTGATTGCGTCGACGACAACGGTCCAGTCATCTGTCCGCACCCACTGTTCCTCGTGTGGAAGCAGAGTCTGCTCAATGAACTCGAGGGCTTCGCCGTCCCATTTCAAGCCGCGCAGGTCGTCCATCTCAGAACCTCGTCATCGCGCGAAGTTGACTCACTCGAGCGGCCAGTTCATCCAGGTGCACCAGCTGAATCCGGTTCAGGGAGAAGTCTTCCACGGTCGTGGACGCGACCACGGTTCCGTGTACGATAGCCTGCCGCCACGCGTCGGCGTCGTTCAGATCCGAATTTGCCAGGTAACCGATGAAGCCGCCGGCGAACGAGTCGCCCGCGCCGGTCGGATCGATCACCTTACGCACGGGATACGCCGGCATGAAGAACGGTGTTGCGTTCTGATGGAACAGGATCGCGCCGTGCTGGCCTTTCTTGACGACCAGTGCTCGAAGTCCGCGTGCGAGCAGGTCGTCCGCAGCGTCGAAGATATTGCTACGCCCCGTGAGTTCAATGGCTTCTTCGTCGTTCACCATCAGCACATCGCAGCGTTGGATCACTTCGCGCAAACTGTCCGGGGTGCCGTGAATCCAGAAGTTCATCGTGTCGAGCACGACGAGTTCCGGTTTGTCGATCTGATCGAGCACGCGAAGTTGCAGTTCCGGATGAATGTTGCCGAGGAACACCAGCGGCGTCGAACGGAAATGGTCTGGAATCTTCGGTTCGAAGGTCTCGAACACGCCGAGCCGTGTGAACAACGTTTCGCGCTGGTTCGGGTCGTCCATGTAGCGTCCGCCCCACCGGAACGTTTCACCTTCCGCGATTTCGAGGCCGGTGGTATCCACCGGGCGGCCTTCGAGGAATGCGATTTTTTCTTTCGGGAAGTCACTGCCGACAACGGCGACCAGCCGCACGGATGTAAACAGGCTGGCGGCAGTCGAAAAGTAGAACGACGATCCACCGAGGGCGTCTTCTGCGCTGCCGACGGGTGTGTGAATGGTGTCCAGCGCGGCAGAACCGACGACCAGGACGGGCTTTCCTTGATCCATGAACTTTTCTTTCTACATGCGTTCGGGGGCTTCTACACCGAGCAGGTGCAGGCCTTCTTTCAGCACGATACCCGCCGCCTCGACCAGCGCCGCGCGAGCCTTGGAAACCGCCTCCTCTTCGCCGATAACGTGGCAGGCGGTGTAAAACTTGTGGAACCGATTGGCAAGCTCTTCGAGATAGCCGACGAGACGTTGAGGTTCATGCGCCTCCGCCGCCCGTTCGATCGCGACCGAAAACTGTTCGAGATGCTTGATCAGTTCAAGTTCCTCGGGAGCGGTCAACGGGTCCAGCGGCGATTTCGATGACGGCACCGGCGCACCTTCCTGCCGCAGAATTCCGCGTATTCTCGTGTGAGCGTACTGGATGTAATAGACAGGGTTTTGCTCACTCTGTTCAAGTGCCAGATCAAGGTCGAATTCCAGCGGCGACGAGGTCTTCCGTTGCAGGAAGAAGTAGCGGGCGACATCAACACCGACCTCATCGAGCAGGTCGCTGAGCTGGATCAGTTTACCCGCGCGCTTCGACATCTTGACCCGTTCACCCTCCCGCAGCAAATGGACCTGCTGCACGATCAGCACGTTGAGGAAGTTCTCATGTCCGAGTGCTTTCAACGCCGCCTGCATGCGGTTGACGTAGTCGTGATGATCCGGACCCAGCAGGTCGATGGCGGTGTCCGCGCGCTGAGCCTTGTTCAAGTGGTAGGCGATATCCGGCAGCAGGTAGGTCGGGCGGCCTTCGCTGGTGATGATCACCCGGTCCTCTTCGTCCCCGAAGTCGCTACCCTTGAACCAGGTCGCGCCGTCTTTTTCGTAGACTGCACCCGCCGCAATCAATGCTTCCAGCGCCCGCTCAGGATCGCCGCCGGAGTGCAATTCGCTCTCACGGAACCAGCGGTCAAATTCGACCCGGTAGTTGCCGAGCACGGTCTGTTGCCTGGTGACATTGAAATCTGCTGCCAGCTTGCCGATCTCGTCGGGGTCGTCGTCCGCGGACGGTGTACGCTCTACGTAAACCTTTTTCGCGAGCTCTACGACATCTTCGCCGTGGTACCCGTCCTCGGGCACCTCTTCCCCGAGCGCTCGGGCGATCACACTCATCCCGAGGCGGCGGATCTGGCGGCCTGCATCGTTGACATAGAATTCCGCCATCGCTGTATAGCCAGCCTTGCGTAGCAGGCGGACGAGGCTGTCGCCAATTGCGGCGGCACGTGCGCTGACAATGTTCAGCGGGCCGGTTGGGTTGGCGCTGACGAACTCGACGAGGACGCGCTGGCCCTCACCGGCGTCCGAGGAGCCGTACCCATCCCCCTGCTCGAGAATCTGACGAACGATGTTCTGGTAGTATCTCGGGCCGATCCAGACGTTGACGAAGCCCGGTCCGGCGACTTCGGCTTTCTCGAGGCCAAACTCGTCCAGGTTGATGGCGTCCACAATCTGCTGCGCCAACTCACGCGGATTCTTCCCGGCGCGCTTGGCGACAATCATCGCGGCATTGGTCGACAGATCGCCTTGTGCGGTGTGTTTCGGCACGGACCAGCGGATGTCCACATCCGGGCCAATAAAAGGCTGTAGAACGCCGTTCAGCCGTTCCTTCAGGTTCATCGTTCTATCTCTCCGAATCGCAGGGGATACAGTCAGGGTTGCGGGATTTCGTCCGGATCGGCAACGTATTCCGTCGGCGCATCGCCCCACAGTTTTTCCAACTGATAGTAGTCACGGGCTTCACGCTGGAACACGTGCAACACGACCTCGCCGAGGTCCATCAGCACCCAGTTCAGGTGCTGCCGTCCTTCGACGCTCAACGGGCGGATCCGATCATCCGACTTGCGTAATTCACGTTCGACATGATCGACAATGGCGCGTGTGTGCACGTCCACAGACCCCGTCGCGATGACAAAGAAGTCCGCGAGGGTGGTGAGCTTGCGCAGGTCGAGAATCTGAATGTTCTCGGCCTGCTTATCCAATGCGAGTTCCGCGATCTTTCGCGCGAGCTGGTGGGAAGTCAATGTTATGGCTGGAGGTTAAGTGATTCGTGATCTTTACCGAGGATCAGCGACACATCCACATCAACGAGCTGCGGGTTCGCTTCCTCGGTAATCCGTTCTTCCGGAATGCCAAGTGTGGCGGCGAGACGCCGGGCAACACCCGGCATTGTCATCCGGTCCACAATCCAGCTTTCCGTGTAGTTGTGGTGCGGCGCGTTGCGTGTGTCGCGGACGTCGTACCCGATGTCACGCAGCACACGGGCGTACTGTCCGGCAAGTCCGGAGACACCACAGCCGTTGAGGATTTCAACGCGAACCGGTGTTTCCTCGTCCACCTCGGGCGGCAGTTCGCCTTCCGCGGTCGAAACGTCCGGTTCCGCATCCTCCGTCATCATGGCCGCATCATCCATCTCGACAGGCTCTTCGATTGCCTGATTGTCGGCCATCTGCTGACCGTCCGACTCGCCAAACTCAACGTCGAACAGTTCAAAGCCCAGCAGCACGAGCAGTAAAACGAGCTGCACCACGACCAGCATGGTCAGAGTGCTAACCCGCTTTTCCAAGTCTGCCGCCGTCTTTTTTCCTGGCATTGCCGGTACGCGATTCATTCGCTTCCGGCCCTCCCCGGTCGTCCATGAGTGATGAAACTACTTTCTCCCGTGCCCGCCAACCTGCAACAGCTATTCGGTTCCGGCATCAGCGATTGCGGATATCCGGTCCGAAGAAGGGGTCATCGTAACGGCTGAACATGCTGTCGAAGCCATAGCCATACCCGTACCCATACGGGCTGCCATAGCCGTACATCCCCGGCGCATTGCGGTTCACGCTGATCTGAATTCGCATGTTGTCACGCGGTTTCCAGATCAAATCAGCTCCGCCGAACAACTCGGCGTTGTTGAAGAACGAACTCATCGCACTCTGGCCCGGCTGCGTCATCGCACCGGTTGTCGCGTACGGATTGTTCGTCACACCCGTGCGCAACTGCAGCAGCACCGGCGCATTGAACCGGTAGCTGAGCGTGTTCATGTAATAGCCCTGGGTGTACCCATGACCACCCGAGGACATGTAGCCCATCCCGACCGAATGACTCATCTGAATGCGTGAGGGATCGAGAATACCGCTGTAGCCGTATCTGCCTGTGTTTACATCCGGAACACGCAGAGTTTCGCTGGTGGTCGGTCCCTCCGGGGCGTCACGATACGGCGCCTGCGCCTGGGCTGAGCCCAGCCACAACATGGCCAACAACGTGCACAACGTGATCGCAACGGGTAACCGTCTCATGGGAACCTCCGTGTTTCCAGCTGGAAAAGTAACCCCGCAGCGCGAGATGAATCAAGCGGACTCTTGCCGTTGCCGCCAAATCTGTTCCGCGGCAGCGAGATCGTCGGGGGTGTTCACCCCGTGAATTTCGTCAAAGTCCGCTACCCACGCCGACACGGGCATCTTTTGCTTGAAGTACGATTCAAAGACGTCTGTTAGATAATACTCCCCTTGCGCGTTTTCGTTTCGGAGCGAGTGGAGTTCCGGGAACAAATGCTTCGCGTCGTAGAGGTAAATCCCGGAGTTGATCTCGGGGATCTGACGTTCCTCGTCCGTGCAATCCTTGTGCTCACGGATGGCTGTGACCTGTCCATCCGCATCCCGCAACACACGTCCGTATCCTGTCGGATCAGGCGCGTTTGCGGTGATCACCGTCGCGACGACACCTTTTTCCCGATGATGCGTGGCGACATTGCGGATCGTCTCCTCACTGAGCAACGGCACATCGCCGGAGAGTACGAGAATCTCGCCCTCGTAGTCGGAAAGCTTTTCCTCAGCCATCATCGCCGCGTGACCGGTTCCAAGCAGTTCGGACTGGACCGCGTACTCCACCCCGGCCTGTTCGACGACGGGGATGGTCAGCTCTTTCTTGTGACCGACGATGACCACGATGCGGTCCGCACCGCTGGACTTGGCTTGTTGAATGACGTGGGCGAGCATCGGTTGACCGCCAATTGGATGCAGCACTTTCGGCAGGTCGGAGTGCATTCGTTTTCCGGCACCGGCCGCGAGAATGATCGCCGCCAGTTTCCGTCCATCCGTCATGAAATCTCCAGCAGGATATTGTCAATCAGTCGCACGTTTCCAAATCGAACCGCGAGGGCCAGCAGGGACGTTTCCGTCACTCTGTCCACGGGTTCGAGATCATTCCAGCCGACGAGCTGGATGTAGTCTACCGTCGCATCGTCCGAGTGTTGCAGGATATGCCGCCGGACAGCACCGATCAGCTTTTCCGCACTGCGCTCACCCTGGTTGAACAGCTTCTGCGCCAGTTGCAGCCCTTCGTAGAGGACGGGTGCCTGCGAACGGTGTAGCGGTTTCAGACGCACATTCCGGCTGCTCATCGCGAGGCCGCTCGGCTCCCGCAAGGTGTCCCCGAGCAGAATCTTGACGCCGAATTGCAGATCGTCGTTCAGCTGCATCAGGATACGAGCCTGCTGCGCGTCTTTCCGGCCAAACACCGCGACGTCCGGGTTGACCACGTTGAACAACTTGCTGACGATGGTGGTAACGCCCCTGAAATGCCCTGGACGGTTCGCTCCGCAGAGATGTTTGCCGAGCTCGTTCACCTCGACATACGTCTTATAGCCTTGCGGATACATTTCATCGACAGCCGGCACCCAGACCGCATCCGCGCCGCGTTCTTTGCACAACCGCAGGTCACGGTCTTCGTCACGCGGGTAGCTGTCAAAGTCTTCACCCGGTCCGAACTGAGTCGGGTTGACAAAAATGCTGACGACGGTCTGGTCGGCGTGTTCGCGAGCGAGATCGATGAGGCTCAGGTGGGCTTCGTGCAAGTACCCCATGGTCGGGACGAAGCCAATCGTTTTTCCGGCGGCGTGCTGTTCACGTGACCACAGCCGCACGCTTTCCGGTGAGGTCAGCACCTTCATGCGAAATAGCTCTCGTCATCGTTGGGGAAATCGCGGTTGCGAATATCGTCAATGTATTGACGCACCGACTCGCCGATCAGTTTACTACCCTCGAGGTAGCGCCGGACAAACCGGAATTTCGGTCCAAGACCGAGCATGTCGTAGCTGACCAGGATCTGGCCGTCGCAGTGCGAACCGGACCCGATCCCGATGGTCGGTATGGTCAACGATTCGCTGACCACCTTCGCCAACTCAACCGGGATTTTCTCCAGCACGATGGCAAACACGCCGGCGTCCTGAAGCTTCAGCGCGTCCTCACGGATTCGTTGCGCTTCCTTTTCTTCCGCGCCACGAAGCGCATAGCCGCCGAACACGTGTACCGACTGCGGGGTCAGGCCGAGATGTCCCATCACCGGCATGCCCATTTCAGTCATGCGGGAGATGGCCTCCAGCGTGTGTCCGGCCCCTTCCACCTTAACCGCTTCCGCACGGCCTTCTTTCATCAACCGGATGCAGCCCTCAATACAAGCCTCGGTTGATACCTGCGCGACACCAAAGGGAAGATCCGCCACCAGCAACGCGCGTTTCACACCCCGGCTGACGTTTTTCGTCAGGAAGACGATCTCGTCCAGCGTGATGGAAATCGTATCCGGCAGGCCGGTGATCACCATCCCGGAGGAGTCGCCGACGAGGATGACGTCCAGCCCGGCCTTATCCTCAACGGCGGCGAGGGTGGCGTCATAGGCCGTAAGCGCGGCGATCGGCACACCCTTCCGCTTCATTTCGGCGAGATAGGGTGCGGTGATTTTCTTCGGTTCCATCAGCGATCATCCTCCGCAGTCACGGCGGGTTCGATTAATGCTTCAACTTCCGAATTTCGCAACGCGCGGGCAATGATCCCACCTCCCCAGACGGCGTCTCCCCGGTACCAGACCGCCGACTGTCCCGGCGTGACAGCGTTCACCGGCTTGTTGAACACGACGGCGATCCGTCCATCCCGTTCCGGGTAGATTGTCGCCGGAAATCCCTTTGGATCGTTGTAGCGGATCTTGACGACGCAGGAGGTTGGTTCCGCTGGCGGGTCAAACGACACCCAGTTCGGTGTGTTAACCAGCATCCCGGGTCTGGCCAGCGCTGACTTGTCACCGACCACGACACGGTTTCGTTCGGCATCCAGCTCGGTGACGTAGTACGGGCCTTGACCGTCGGATATGTCCAGCCCACGGCGTTGCCCGATGGTGAAGGAATAGAAGCCGCTGTGTGTGCCCACTTTCTGGCCGTTCACGTCGACGATCTCACCTTCGCCGATGTCGTTAACCTTGTCGGCGTGTGCGGTGCGCAGGTGGTCGTCGTAGCGTCCGTGAATGAAGCAGACTTCCTGGCTGTCCGGCTTTTCAGCGGTGCGGAAATCCAGCTCACGCGCCTTCTCGCGGATCTTGTCCTTGGTCCATTCGCCGAGCGGCAGCAAGGTCATGCTTAGCGCGGTGCGCGGCAATTGCCACAGGGCGTAACTCTGATCCTTGAGCGGGTCCAGTCCTTTTTCCAGACGGGGACCGGATTCGGTGTGTGTGATGCGTGCGTAATGGCCGGTCGCGATGAAATCAAAGCCAAAGACTGGTGCGCGCTTCAGCACCTCTCCCCACTTGAGGTACGTGTTGCAGGCGATACACGGATTCGGCGTGCGACCCTCGAGGTAGGCGTTTTCGTAGGGCTGGACGACGTTCTGCGTGAATTGATCACGAAGGTCGAGAACCAGGTGTTCGATGCCGAGCTGATGGCAGATCAACCGGGCGTCCATCTGATGCGAGATGTCGCAGCAACCGCGTTCGCCGACAGGACGTGCGGCCGCGCTCTCGTAATCCCAGAGCTGGAGCGTCAGGCCGACAACCTCGTAGCCCTGTTCGAGCAACAGAGCTGCGGCAACGGAGCTGTCCACTCCCCCGCTCATCAATACTCCGACGCGCGTCTTGTGGCCGTTGGAGTTCACCAGACCGCCATCTCCCGCAGGCGCTTGACATGCTTACCAATCATTTGCGCCGAGTAGAGCAGATCTTCGGCGGAATTGCTGCGTCCGAGAGTGACACGGATGGATGCATTCGCCTGCTCGCCGTTCAAACCGAGCGCAGTGAGCACATGGGACGGATTGGTGCTGCCGGAGCTGCACGCCGATCCAATCGAGATGGCGACGCCATCCAGATCGAGCGCGAGCAGCAGTGAATCCGCTTCGACTCCCGGGAATTGCAGGTTCAAGTTGAGGTAGATGCGGTTCTCGAGGCCGCCGTTGACGATTACCTCGCCGTCCACTTCGGCCTTGATCCAGGCAAGGAACTTATCCCGCAGTTCGCCGATGCGCTTGGCGTCGTCCACCATCTTCTCGCTACAGAGCAGAGCCGCGGCACCGAATCCGGCGATGCCCGGCATGTTCTCTGTGCCGGTGCGTACACCCTTTTCCTGTCCGCCACCGAACTGACGTGACGAGAGTTCGACACCCGCACGGATGTACAACGCGCCGACGCCTTTCGGGCCATAGATCTTGTGACTGCTCACGGACACGAGGTCAACCGGTAGCGTTTGCACATCCAATGGCAGCTTGCCAAATCCCTGCACGGCGTCTGTGTGGAACAACGCACCACGTTCCCTGGCAACGGCGACAAGCTGATCGAGCGGCTGAATGGTGCCGATCTCGTTATTGACCTGCATGATACTGACCAGAGCGGTCTGATCGGTCATCGCGTTACGGAGCGTGTCCGGGTCCACGAAGCCGTCCGGTGTGACCGGCAGGATCGTGACTTTGAAGCCATCCTCTTCCAAGGCTTCCGCTGCCTTGAGTACGGCGCTGTGTTCGATGGCGTCGGTGATGAAATGATCGCCACGGCCCGCCGCGCGGGCTGCGTTCATTGCGCCGATGATCGCGAGGTTGTCCGCTTCGGTACCGCCGGAGGTGAAGAACATGTGTTCCGGTTTGGCGTTGATCAGTGCAGCGACTTGTTCACGGGCACGCTCGAGCACGATCTTGGCGTCGTTGCCGATCCGGTACTTGCTGGAGGGATTACCCCACTGTTCCAGCATGGTACGCTTGACCACTTCGGCGACGGATGGGTCCACCGGCGTCGTCGCGCTGTGATCGAGGTAGACGCTTCGCTTCTCGCCAGTCTGCGGCTTGTTGTTGTTCAAATCAAACATGGTCAGACCTGTGTACGCCACCAGTCGGCGAACGCTCGCAGCGCCCGTCCCCGGTGGCTGATCTTGTTTTTCTCTTCCGCGCCCATCTCGGCCAGGGTGCGTGTTTCATTCTCCGGCACAAAGACCGGGTCGTAGCCGAAGCCGTTCTCGCCACGCGGCGTGTCGATGATCCGGCCTTCGAGGACACCGTCAAACCGCAACGGTTCCTGTCCCTCAGCGATGCAGCAAATCACAGTCCGGAAGCGGGCCGTCATTGTCGCCGGGTCGGCATCCCGCAGCTCGTGCAGCAGCTTGTTTACGTTGTCAGCGTAGGTTGCGTTTTCACCAGCGTAGCGTGCTGCAAACACACCCGGCGCGCCGTCAAGCGCGTCGACTTCGAGGCCGGTGTCGTCCGCGATGCTGAGTTGGCCGGTTCGACGGAAACCTTCAAGGGCTTTCAGCAGTGCGTTTGCGAATAACGTGTCGCCGGTTTCGTCCACATCCGGATCGTCCGGCGCGGGATGAAGGACTTCCACCTCCTCGCCGAGCAACTCCTTCAGTTCACGGAGCTTGTCCTTATTCTTGGTCGAAACGTACAAGCTGGGCATGGGAGAATTCCACGTAAGCTGTTCAGGATCAGAGGATGGTAAGAAATGAAGAGCCGGGTCCACTCCACTCCAGCTCGAAAAACTCCGCGAGAGTGGCGGCAACGTCGCTGAAATCGCGGACGCCGATGCCTGTTCCAGATGAACCTCGCCCGTACATCGCCAGCAGAGGAACCTGTTCGCGTGAATGATCGGTCCCGGGATGCAACGGGTCGTTGCCATGATCAGCAGTGATGATCAGCAGATCGTCCGGACGCAACGCATCCAGCCACCGCGCCAGTCCCTTGTCAAACTCCTCCAGCCCGTTCGCAAATCCAGCCGGGTCGTTGCGATGACCCCAGAGTGTGTCGAAGTCGAGCAGGTTGGTGAAGGTCAGGCTGGACTCGTCACTGGCCATCCGGCGCAAGGTTGCTTCAATCCCGAGCGCGTTGGTCGCGGTCTTTTCCTGCGACGTGAAGCCGCGTCCAGCGAACAACGTCCCCACTTTACCGACACCGTAGACAGGAATTCCGCGATCCAGCAATTTATCCAGCACGGTGACGTCTGTCGGTTCGACGGCGAAATCCTTGCGGTTGGAGGTGCGTTCGAAGGCTCCCTCTTCGCCAACGAACGGCCGTGCGATCACTCGTCCGACACGATGCGGTGGTTGCAGACGGTCGCGTAACTCCTGGCAGATGCGGTAGAGTTCGTCAAGCGGGACGATGTCCTCGTGTGCAAGCAACTGCAGCACGGAATCAGCGGAGGTGTACAGGATCAGGGCGCCGGTACGAACATGGTCACCGCCGAGGCGGTCCATGATCTCGGTGCCGGAAGCGGCGACGTTGCCGAGGATCTCGCGTTCGCTGACCTCACGGACCAGTTCGACGATTTCAGGCGGGAAGCCATCCGGGTAGGTCGGAAACGGAATCTCGTTGGTCACCCCGCACAGTTCCCAGTGCCCGGTGACCGAGTCCTTTCCGGCGCTGTGCTCACGGAGAAGCCCGTGTACGGCGCGAGGCTCGTTCACGGGCTGAAGTCCTGCCAATGGTGCGATATTCGCCAGCCCAAGCGCCTGCAGGTTTGGCAGGTGCAACGAACCGGCATATTCGGCCACATGGCCCAGCGTATTCGCGCCGTCATCCCCATAACTGGAGGAGTCCGGCGCCGGTCCGAAACCGACGCCGTCCAGAATCACTAGAAATGCTCGGCGCATACGCTTGGTCTACTCAGGAAAAGATTTCGTTCTCCTTGGAGGCAACGACATCGACCATCACCGCACGGTAACGGTACACGCCGGGTTTGCCTTCAACTTCCTGCGGGCGTAGAACCTGAACGGTGGTGATTTCTTCACCGGCTTCGTTGAAGCGCTTCGACGCCTGCTTACCTTTCGCCAGCTTCGCGGCGAACGTCTTGCCCTTCGGCATGGTCAACTCCTGATGCTATCAAAATGCTGTCGTACACGATTTCGGGGCGGTAAAAATCCCGCTTCAAGACCCCGAAGGTACGTCAACCAAACCGCGTACAGCAAGCCCGAACCGGGGATGGGCTCGGGTTGCGGCAGGAATTATTCGCCACCGCTGACAGTCTGCACCGGATAATCCGGCAGGTCACGCTGATGCGTGCTCAGGCTGTCGTTTGCCAGGCTGCTGTCTACCGCGTCCGCCAGCATGCCGTCATCAATCGACTCCGGCGCGGACATCTTCTCTGCACTCATGACCGCAGGCGTTTCAGTTTCAGCCACCGGCCCCGTCGCAACAGAATTCTCCTGCAGGAACGGGAACATCACAAATGCCATCACCGCGACACCGGCAACCGCGCCGACGGTTACCACCGGCCAACGCAGCCAGCTGGACCGTTCCGGTACAGGTGCTTCCGATTCGCTGTGATTTGCTGCGTAAACACGCATGCGGTAGGCAAAATCAGCGGGTGCGACTTCCGGCTCGTCGTCGAGCAGCAGTTCGCGTACCCAGTCTCCGCCTTCGGCGAAGGCTTGACACTGCTTGTCCGTTTTCGCGAGACGCTCGAGTTCATCGCGTGTTGCCTGATCGAGTTCGTCCCGCTTGGGCCACAACTCTTCAAATCGTTCCAAATCCATCATTTTCTTCACTCATGCCAAAGGTTGCCACTCGCCTGAGGCCGCTACTGCTGCCACGCCAGGCCCAATCACCTCCATCTCCCTTGGATACTTCCGCGTCTATGCAACAAGGACCCACGAACGAAAGTTCCCACACCTTCGTCATCCCCTGATCCTTATCGTCTGGAAGGAGAACTACGCACAACATGCTGCGTTGCCGGGTCTGACCCATCGACCCTGTGCTGGTGCAACGTTTCAACCGTGATGTGGTTCCCGGGAAAGTCTCTCCCGTGACTCACGGTCTCTTTCGCTTGTGCGTATTGGCAGGACTTCCGATCCGTGCAGGCTGGTCGTCGTGGTAGAAATGCGAATGCTGTGAGGTACAACCTGTTCAGCAATGTTCGATCACATCTCCCGGAAATCCGTGAAATCCAATATCCATCATACGGGTGTAACACGAAAGCGAATCGAGAAGGTTCCCGATTTTGGTATTATGACTCCCGGAGTATTTTCAATGTCTTCTGCAGCCGGGCTCGACCCCGGTTAACTCGGGATTTAATCGTGCCAATCGGCACATCGAGAATCTCGGCGATTTCTTCGTAGCTCTTGTTCTCGAGGTCGCGCAGAATGACGGCTGCGCGGTAAGCGTCCGGCAATTTCTGGATCTCGGCGTTGACCATTCGACGGATCTCGTTCCGCCTGGCGAGTTCGTCCGTGGCGGGACCGGAATCCTCGACGTCGATGGATTCGTCCTCGGGGCTCTCACCGCCGGTGCGGATCGGAACCATGCGGCGAATCTTACGGCGACGCAGTTCGGTTTTCGCCAGATTTCCAGCAATGGTGTAGACCCAGGTCGAGAACTTGGCGACGGTTTTGTAGTGGTGACGATGCTTCCACACCCGGATGTACGCTTCCTGCAGCACGTCCTGGTTGTGGTTGCCGGGACCGAGGAAACGGGCGATGAACGTGAGCAGCGGATGCTGATAGCGTTCGACGAGATTCTCGAACGCGACAACGTCATCCTCCTGCACCAACGCCATCAGCTCTTCGTCGGTCATGTCCGTATAACTGATCTCGGAGGAATTCTCCGCCATCACTGGGCTTCCTTCCGATCGAGTGAAATGTTGTGCACAAACGCGGCAAACCCGATCTCGTCGTCAAAGCTACGCGTCTTGCGTGCGCGATCGAGCTCGAGCATTCGCTTCAACTGGTTGTCCGCATACTCCAGCGGCAGCGGCTTCACATTGTTGTTCATCATTTGCCACTGACGCTTGGTATTACCGGACCATTTGCGTTCGCCCATCGGCGTGCGTTTCTGATCGTACAACCGTTCTTTAACGATCATCCGCCAGCGCCGCGCGATTTGCGAAAAGAAAAAGCCACTCTGCTGGCTCAGGTGATCCTTCAGCATATCGACCTCGCGCAGGGCAACCAGCCTGTCCCCCGCCGCGACATGGTCGAAGAAACTCCAGATGTTCACTTCTTCTTCAATGCCCCAGACCCGTTGCAGGACATCAGGAGTGATCGTCTCTCCCTCCTCAATCAGGAGGGACGCCTTCAGCAACTCGCCATGCAGCTCGATCAGCCGTCCACCGGAATCGGCGAGCAGGTCGAGCGCGGCATCGTCAATGCGAACGCCGAACCGTTCCGCCGCCTTCGCCGCCCACGCCGTCAATGCCTTTCCGCGCGGCGTGGTGCAATCGACGACATCCACCATCCCGGCCAGTTTCTTGATCCAGGCGGCTTTACCATCCGAATTGATAAGCAATAGCAGCAGGGTGCTGTCGACGGGATTCGCGGCGTAGTCAGTGAGATATTTCTGCACTGTTGGCACCACGGCATCCGCGCGCTTCACGATCACGACCCGCTGTTCCGCCATCATCGGCAGCGCTGACAAGGCGGGCGCCAGCTCACGGACATCCAGTCCGTCGCCGTACAGCACGTCCATGTTGAAGTCGCGAGTGGTTTCGTCCGGGATGGTTCGGGCAGCGCGCTCAACGTGATCCAACAGCAACGGTTCATCACCGAGTGCGACACACACCGGTCCGACCCCGCCGCTGGTGGCGAGTTTCGCGAAGTCCGCGGCTCTGATCTTCCGTGGTGGCACTGCCTCTCCCTGTCCCTGCTTTCATTCAACCCGAGTCATTCTGAACCTGTAGCAAACAGCTGAAGCATCTCCAACTCCACCAACCACCGGTAAATCTGGAGATCCCTCACTTTGTTCAGGATGACATCACTCTAAAAAAGCACGTAAGATGCGCTCAATGCAACGAAACCCGCGAGCTTACGCGACGCGGCGGTACTGCAATTCAAACAGCCGCCAGTAAATCCCCTTCTGCGCGAGCAGTTCGGCGTGTGTCCCCATCTCACGTAACGTACCCTTGTGCATGACGAGGATCTTGTCCGCACGTTGGACAGTACTCAGGCGATGGGCAACAATGATCGACGTCCGCCCTTTCATCATCACTTCGAGCGCGTCCTGAATGTACGCTTCCGTTTCCGGGTCTACCGAACTGGTGGCTTCGTCGAGCACCAGCACCTTCGGATTGCGAACCATCGCTCGCGCAAACGATAACAATTGCCGCTGCCCGGTGGAGAGCGTTCCTCCGCGCTCGGTGACCTCTTCGTCGTACCCCTTCGGCAACCGCTGAATGAACGAGTCGGCATGCACCTGTTTCGCGGCGTGCTGAACATGTTCATCCGTGAACTCATCACCGAGGGTGATGTTGTCGCGGATGGTGCCACTGAACAGGAAAATGTCCTGGCTGACATAGGCGATATCACGCAGCAGATCATCACGGCGCAGATCGCGGACATCATGTCCATCCATCCGGATGGTGCCGTCGCTGACGTCGTAGAAGCGTCCGATCAGGTTGATGATCGTGGTCTTGCCGGCACCGGTCGCGCCGACAATCGCCGCCGTTTCCCCAGGCTCAATCGTGAAATCGACACCCTTCAGCACTTCATCGTCGCCAGGGTTGTAACGGAACCGGACATTGTCGAATTCAATCCGGCCGTCGAGTTCTTCGATCTTAACAGGGTTATCGATTTCCTCGATGGCGGGTTCGGTGTCGAGCAAATCAAAGACACGTTCGGCGGACGCCATCCCGGCCTGGAAGATGTTCCACTTTTCCGCCAGGTCACGAATCGGCCGGAAGAACCGTTCGGCGTATTGCAGGAATGCAACCAGTGTCCCGATGGTGATCGCGCCGTCGAGGGTCAGGTTGCCGCCGCGCAGGATGACCAGCGCTACCGCCACCGCACCCAGCACCTCGAGAATCGGGAAGAACACGCTGAACAGGTTGACGGTGTGGAGATGGTCCTGCCGCAGGTGATCGTTTACGCCGGAGAAGCCCTTCGCCGTCGCTTTTTCGTGGTTGAACAGCTGCACAATACGCACACCGCTCAGGTGTTCCTGCAGGTACGAATTGACCGCCGCAGTTTGCACGCGCACCTCGCGGAAGACGTCGCGCAGCCGTCCCCGGAACGAGAACGTTACCCACACCACCAGCGGCACGACTGCCACCGCGACGATCGCGAGCTGCCAGTTGAGTAGCAGCATCGCGACGATGATCCCGATCAGCATGAACAGGTCACCGAAGACGACCACCACGCCGGACGAGAAGATTTCGCTCAGGGTCTGCACGTCGTTTGTGTTGCGTGTGACCAGTCGTCCTACCGGATTGTGGTCGAAGAAGCTCAGGGTCTGTCGCTGCAAGTGGCTGAACACTTCACGGCGGATGTCGAACATCACCTTTTCGCCGACCCACCCGGTGACCACAGCCTGTCCGACGCGTGCGAACGCCAGTGTAACATAGAGTCCGAGGAACATCGCAACGATAGCGATCAGGCCGTCGAAATCGCCAGGCACGATGTAATTGTCCAGCGCGATCTTGGTCAGGTACGGTCCGAGCTGTTCAGCGCCAGCGATGATCAACAACAGAATGACACTCAACACCACCTTCACCCTGTACGGCCTGAGGTATTTCAGCAGCCGGTTGACCAGACGCGGTTCGAAGACGACGCCGAGGGTTTCCTCGTCGTGAATGGAGCGCATTTTCTTGCTCATGCGGCCTCCAGTTCGCTGGCCATCTTCTGGCGTTGGAAGAGATCGGCGTACACCCCACCCTGCTTGATCAGGTCGTTGTGTTTGCCACGTTCGGCGATGGTACCATCGTCGAGCACGATGATCTCGTCGGCAGCTTTCACGCTGGATGTGCGGTGCGTGATGATGATTGCGGTGCGGCCTTCGATGTACGTGTTCAGGTTGTTGAGGATCATCTCTTCGGTAGACGCGTCAACGGCACTGAGGGCATCGTCGAAGATCAACAGTTCGCTGTCCCGGATGACGGCTCGCGCGATGGCGACACGCTGCTTCTGTCCACCGGAAAGGGTGATGCCTCGTTCGCCGACTTCGGTGTCGAGACCGTTCGGGAAGTCGTCCAGATCTTGCACCAGTCGGCTGATTTCGACGGCCCGGTCGACATCAGCATCGGTGTAGTCACCGCCGAGCCGGATGTTGTCCCGGATTGACGTGCTGAACAGCAGCGGGTCCTGCGGAACGATGGCGATTCGTTTGCGCAGATCGTCCTTGCGCCAGTTGCGTATGTCCACTCCATCGACGCGCACCGCTCCATCGCTGGTGTCGTAGAGCCGGCTGATCAACGAAGCGATGGTGCTCTTGCCCGAACCGACGCGTCCCACGATACCGAGCAGGTTTCCCGGTTCAAGTTCGAAGCCGATGTTGCGCAGCGCGGGCGTCTCCGCCTTCGGATAGGTGAAGGTGACGTTGTCGAACCGTATCGAGGCATTGGCTTGCCATGGTGGCGTGTGATCGTCATCTGGATCGACCAGGCTGCTGCTGTGGTCCAACAGTTCGTGGATGCGGTCAAGCGAGGCACGTCCGCGTTGAATCAGCCCAACCACCCAGCCGATCGACACCATCGGCCAGGTCAGGATCATCAGGTAGCCGGTGAAGGCGACGTAATCGCCAACACGCAGTGTGCCTTCAATGATGTACCAGCCGCCGACGAGCATGATCGCGGCCACCGCGACGCCGAACAGCAGCATGATCAGCGGCATGAACGCGCCCTGGAACAGGACCAGCTTCATTTTCTTGTCGAGCAGATCCTGGCTCTGATCGCCGAAGCGTTTCTTTTGATCGTTCTGCTGCAGGAACGCCTTGACAATGCGGATGCCGGACAGGTTCTCCTGCACCAGCGCGGAGAGGTTGGAAAAGGCTGCCTGACTCTCAGTCGATGCCTTGTGCACCATGCGTCCGAGGAAAAACACCATCACCGCCACAACCGGACCGATCACCAGCACGATGAGTGTCAATGGCACGCTAATGGTGAACATCAGCACCATCGCGAAAAGGAAACCGAAGATGGTGTTGACGGAGTACATCAGAGCGGGGCCGAGCACCATGCGCACCTGTTCGATGTCCATCGTCGAACGGGTCATCAGGTCGCCGATACGGCTGCGGTCGTAAAATGCCGGGTCGAGCGAGAGCAAGTGTTCGAACAGCTTCTGCCGCATGTCGTATTCAATGTGCCGGCTGACGCTGATGATTTTCTTGCGCATCAGAAGGGTAAAGAAGCCGGACCCAATCGCGACCGCGAGGATCATCCCCGCGAGCTGCCAGAGTTGGGACGCCTGCACGCCGGACTCGATCTGGTTGACCGACATGCGGAGCACCCACGGGCTGAACACCTTGAACACGTTCGCCAGGAGCACGAACGCGAGCCCGAGAAGTGTCGCGTTGCGGTAGGGCCTGTAGTAAGGAGCTATTTTTCGTATCAGGTCGATCATGTATGCGTCAAGTAGAAGTCGCTGAGGGCGAACTGGGTGGGCATTTCCGGAACTGCCCGTCCTGTGGACTGCAATTGTCGCCCAAAGCATACGTTCGCCAGCTACGGGCTCGCAAAAGGAAACTGTTTACCTTAAGAGCGATCAGGGCAAGCCTGTACTCGAGTATGGCAAGGCCCTATATTGGGCTGGATGTGTGAATTGGATGAACGACCGGCGCATCTGATGCTTCGCCGGTTGTTGCCGTTTGAATGGAGAGGGAAACGTTGCTGAACGGTTACAAGGCTGTGTACGGATCGCTGGTGGCTTTTGCCACGGTGGGGCTGCTTCGTCTGCGCAAACGTCCGATGGTTTCCGTGGATCAACCGGACCTGCCGCGAATCTCGGTGATTGTCGCCGCGCGTAATGAGGAAAAGCAGCTGCCCGCACTGATGGACGCGCTGGCGGCACAGGAGTACGCGAAGGATCGTGTTGATTTCTGGATCGTGGACGATCACTCTTCGGACAACACGCTCTCGCTGGCGTTGACCGTGGCGCGGCAGGACCGCCGATTCCACGTCATCTCCTCCAATCCGACCCTGCCGATCGAGTCGCCGAAGAAACGTGCGTTGTACACTGCGATTCGTCGTTGCGAGGGTGAATGGGTGGTGTTCACGGACGCCGACTGTATTCCCGGCCCGCGCTGGCTGCGTTCGCTGGCGGCCTACATGACGGACAAGACCGGGATCGTGCTTGGCTATGCTCCGTTGATCAAACCCAACAGCCCGATGCAATGGCTGGCGGAAGGCGAGAGCTACAGCGCGGCCACACTTTGCGCTGCTGGCGTTGGCCTCGGCTTCCCGTTCAATGCGTTCGGCCGGAATTTCGCCGCACGCCGCCGCTTGTACTTGGATATGGGCGGGTTTGGCGCGGATGGACGTTACGCCTCCGGCGACGACGATCTGTTCCTGCAACGTGTTGCCGCTCGCACCGACTGGAAGGTTGCATTTGCCTCGAATCCGGAGGCAAAAGTCGAGTCGGTGATGCGTCCGGATGATGACATCATCCAGAACAAATCCAGGCATTTGTCCGTCGGACCTCGGTACGCTCCCGGCTGGGTAATTATCGGCTTTATCGGATCGGCGTTGTATCTCGGCCTCGGAGTGATCACATTATTATCGTTCTTCCGGGTAATTCCGTTCCGGGCAGTCCTGGACGCATGGCTATTCAAGACCGCTGCGGATACGGTTCTCGCGGGCACCGCGCTGAGGGTGTTGCGAGACCCGAAACGTATGCTTCAGGCACTGGTGGCAATGACGACCGCTCCATTCATGATGTGGGTGTTGTGGCCGAAGGCGTTGTTCGGCAAACTCCAGTGGAAGGGACGCACCATCCGCCGTGCCCAGACGATCGAAATGGAACCCGCCACCGCGGATGAGTTCTAAACTGCCGACAGAACACTCCCCTGCTTCGTCCGAGGCGGAGGTGATTACCCCGGCGGCTGCCGCCGAGGAAACCCTCTGGCTGCCACCGGAACCGGTGCGCCGTCGCTGGTCGACGTGGCTCGTGCATGGCCTCAAGGCCGTGGTCGCCATCGGCCTGATCGGACTGCTGGTACACACGATCCAGGTCGCTGCGATCGAACAGGCCATTTCTGGCGCGAATCCGCTCTGGATTGCCGGCGCACTGCTGCTGCTCCCCGCCAATCTCTATCTTCAGGTAAAGCGCTGGCAGACGGCGATCCGTGCCGAAATGCCGGATGTAACCGTCAAGCAGGCGTATACCAGCTTCCTCGGTGGAGCGTCGATGGGGATCATCACGCCGGGGCGTGTCGGTGAAATCGGTCGTGTATTCCTGCTGAATCCCAAGTCGCGTGTCCGGTTGGCCGGGTTGCACGTGCTGGACAAACTGTACTTCATGGCGGCGCTGGCCTGTTTCGGACCGGCGCTGGTCTACCTCATGCCAGGGTTCAGCGAGCATTTGCATCAGAACCTGCAACTGCCGCTGTTGATCGCGACCTTGATTCTGCCGTTGTTCTTCGTTGTCTTTTCATTGACTCCGGATCCACTGCGCAGTCTTCTGGTGCTGATTCGTCGGGGCGACCGATTCAAGGGATCGCTGAACGACTTGCTGCATGCTCTGGATAAGGTCCGCGCACGAGACAGCCGTGTCATGGCGGGGTTGACAGTCGCGCAATTCGGTGTGATTCTGACGCAGTTCTACTTGCTCAGCAGCGCGTTCCAGGCGGTCAAGTGGGTAACGGCCGCGCATACGTACGTCGCGACCCTGTTTGTCAAATCGCTGCTGCCGATTTCGCTCGGTGACCTTGGTGTCAGCGAATGGGCGGCAGTCTCGTTTTACCAGCGGTTCGGGATCGCTGATACGACTGCGTTCAGCGCATCGCTGCTGATCTTCACGATCAACATCCTGATCCCGGCAATAGCGGGCATTTTCGTGCTGCAACGGGTAAAGGCGACGAATGTGTTCGGGCGGGTTGCGAAACGCATCCGGGGGAAAGCGTGATCGCATTTTACACGCTCACATGGGTCGCGTGGCTCATCTACTTCGCGTTCATGCTCATCGTGTACGTGGGCCTGAGGCGTTTGCCCCGGACGGAGATCGTGCGTGACGACGACCTGCTCCCCACCGCGACGATTGTCGTAGCCGCCCGTGATGAGGAAACCCGTATCGGCCAGCTCCTCGACAGTCTCGAGGCGCAGGATTATCCCCGTGAAAAGTTTGAGGTGATCGTCGTCGATGATCGCAGCGCCGACATGACCGGTGACCTGGTCCGGAAACGGAACGGGAACGGCATGCGCTATCGTGTCATCCGTATCCGTGACGGCGAAAACCAGGGCCGTGCGCCGAAGAAGTTTGCGCTCTCACGGGGCATCGCGCTGGCGACGGGCGAGGTCATTGTCACCACCGACGCCGATTGCTGGATGGGACCGTTGTGGTTGCGGACGTTGCTATCGCCCTTCCTGGATGACGCCGTGCAGGGAGTTTCCGGTGTCAGCCGGTTCATTCGCTCCAGCGATCAGCCGAAGCCTTGGTGGTCGGAACTGGAGAGCCTCGAACACCTCAGCTATTCGGTGATGGCGGCCGGGTCGATTGCGGCGGGTCATGTCACCAACGCCCACGGTTCCAACCTCGCAGCGCGCCGCAGCGCGTACGAACGCATCGGCGGCTACGAGTCCAACGCGACCGTTACTTCCGGCGACGACGTCTTCCTGCTGCAGGATATCGTTAAGAATGGCGGCGACGTGCGATTCGTCGAACGGCAGGAAGCCTATGTCTTCAGCCATCCGGTGGACACTGCGCGCGAGTGGGTCAACCAGCGGGCGCGCTGGAGCTCAAAGGGATTCTATTACCCGCCGTTCCTGATGTTCCTCGTGGTCGGGACGTTTTTCTATTACCTGATGGTGGCGTTGTCGCTGCCGCTGGCTCTGTTTGGCCGTGTCGCTCCGGGAATGGCGGCACTGCTGGTGATGTCGAAGCTGAGCACGGAATCGTTCATCATGAAGTTCGGGATGGAGCGTTTTCAGGAACGGTTCCCGATGGGGAAATTCTTTCTCACGCAACTGATCCACGCCCCGGCAATCTTCTTTGCCGGCTTCAAGGGCCAATTCTTCAAGTTCACTTGGAAAAACCAGTCGTTTGGCGGCAAGACAACGCGTGAAACGCGGCAAGCCAGCGGAAAGGCGGCTTGATGACGTCGCCCGCCGCCATTCCGGCTCGCTGGCGTGACGTGAAAGATTTTATACGGCTCGGCGGCCCGGTTTTACGCACACATCCCCTGCTCGAGAACGTGTTTCCGGACGTTGTCTGGGGCATGCCTGATCCCGTCTCCAGTTGCCCGATTCACCTGACCTTCGACGACGGTCCCGACCCGAATGGAACTCCACGTATTCTGGACGTGCTGGCGCGTCACAACATACCGGCGACGTTCTTCCTTACGGGTTCCGGCGTGGTCGGCCAACCGAAGCTGGTGGGCGAGATCCTCACGGCCGGGCATCGGATCGGCTACCACGGTCTCAGCCACGACACGTGGTGGTTTCGCTTGCGCACACGTCGTGACGTGGAGATGGATCCGTCAATCATCACGCACCTTGACGGCAATCCATTCGAAGGTTCACGGAAACCGTTACTGCTGCGGGCTCCGTATGGCCGGATCGACTTTGCGACGCTGACCAGTGCGGATCGATTGAACGCGCGCCTGGTCCATTGGCGGCTGGCGATCCGTGACTGGATGGACGATGTCCCCGCCTCGACTCTGGCTCGTATGCTCTACCGTTACGCTCATCCTGGCGACATACTCTTGCTGCATGACGGCGGCCCGAACACGCGTGCGCTGGCAAAAGCGCTGGATCTTGTGATACCGGCGTGGAAACGTGCGGGCATGAAGCTGAAATCCATCGAACCCTTCCTGGAAACGTTCAGATAATGATTCTACTTCCTCTCATCATCGCGGGCTTGGCGCTGCTGACCCTCTTATTGCCGACACTGATGCTCGGTCGCAACTGGCCGCGCAGCAAACGTCGGGAACCGGTGACGGTGGTGGTTTGCGCCCGTGACGAGGAAGCAACGATCCTCGAGTGTTTGCTGTCGTTGTCCGAGCAGACGTACCCCGAAGAGTTGTACCAGATCCTGCTGGTTGACCACCTCTCCCGCGACCGTACCGGCGAAATCATGGACATGTTCGCAGAGGAATCGCCGATCCGCACGCGCGTGATTCATGTGACAGAGGAAGAAGGTCCGTTGCAGGGCAAGGTGCAGGCGCTGGAAATCGCACTGGAGCAGGTGGAAACGGAATTCGTGTTGCTGACCGACGGCGATTGCACCGTCCCCGAGACGTGGATGGAGCGGATGCTCGAGTATCTCGAGGACGATGTCGCGATCATCAACGGGCATGTGCGTGTGCAAGATCCGGACCTCGACGACCGTTTAATTGCGACGTTGCAGAACACGTTGAACCGCATGTTCCTCGCGTTTTCAGCGGGCTATTCCGCGTTCCAGTTGCCGGCGAAGCTGTATCATCCAGTCTTGAGGCCGCTGCGTCCTCTGTTGAGCCAATTGCGTCCCTCATTCAACATGGGCAACAACCAGGGGCTGCGGATGTCGGTGTATCGGTCCATCGGCGGATTCCGGGATGTTGGCCCGACCTTGATCGAAGATGTTGCGTTGGTGAACCGCATCCTGCATACGACGAAGTACAAGGTTGCGGTGCTGATGGACCCACGAGTGATTGTGACCACGCGGCCCTCGAAGAATTACCGCGAGTTCTGGCGGCAATACCGTCGCTGGGCATCGGCCTCGGAGAACGTCAACAACACGACGAACAAAGCGCTGTACGTGATGCTCGGTCTGAATCGTATCGGGCTGCCGTGGATGATACTGCTGTTTCCGATTACCGGAATCATCGCAGCGGTGCTTGCCGGTCTGGGTGAGTACGTGCTGATTCGTCAGGCAAATCAGGTATTGGGGACGAAGACAACACGGATGCAAGTGGTGTTGCACCTGCTCGCGCAGATCACGCTGAATCACATGCTGATGTTTGCGTTGCTGCTCAGGGTGCCGGTGGTGTGGAAGGGGCGTGTGTACGAAAGCTAGAATCCGCTTGACAGCTCGTCAAAGCGTTGAGTAGTTTAAAGATGGCAAGCGGCTTTTCAGCCGCGCAATCTCGACCCCCTGCAAGCAGGAACCGATTTTTACGCCGGTGACCGTAGTTGCAGGGGGTTTCTCTGTCTCGTGGCTAACCGCTGATTTTGCCCCGCCCGCGCCTCTCTGGCAGCACCCGGACAAACGCTGTATATTCGTGAATTCCAGTACGAAGTCTCTTTTTCCGGAGTGATTGATGAACCTGTTTGATCGCCTGGTCGTGGCCACGATGCCGTTCGTTCCAAAGCCGATGGTACGTCATTTCGCGGACCCGTATATCGCGGGCGAAACCCTGCAACATGCGATTGACCAGGTGAAGCAACTGAATCAGGAAGGGGCGATGGCGACCATCGACGTGCTCGGCGAAGCGGTAACGAGCATGACCGAAGCGAACCGGGCTGCCGACAGCTACCTGCCGGTGATCGAAGCCATCGAACGGGAGAAGTTGGACGCCAATATTTCGATCAAGCCGACGATGCTAGGGCTTGGACTCGACTACAAGGGCTGTGTCGCCAATTTCACGCGCGTCATTGACGCTCTCCGCCCCTACAACAACTTCCTCCGAGTCGACATGGAGGACAGCCCGTATACGTCCCTGACGCTGGATCTCGTCGACGAACTCCGCAAGCTGTATCCGAACATCGGGCTGGTGCTGCAAGCCTACATGCGCCGTTCGATGAACGATCTCAAGGATCGTGTCATTCCGGAAAAGATCAACATTCGCCTCTGCAAGGGGATTTACGTCGAACCGGCTCGGGTGGCGTATAAGGACTTCGATGTCGTCCGCAAGAACTACACGGCGCTGTTAAAAACGGCGCTGAGCAACGGCGTTTACGTTGGCATCGCGACGCACGACGAGATGCTGGTCTGGGAAGCGTTTAACATGATCGACGAGCTAGGGTTGAAGCCGGACCAGTACGAATTCCAGATGTTGCTCGGCGTGACCCCGGAACTCCGTCGCACGATCATCCGTGAAGGGCATCGGATGCGGGTGTACGTTCCGTTCGGCGAGGACTGGTATGCGTATTCCTCCCGTCGCCTGAAGGAAAACCCGAAGGTCGCGGGGTACGTGATGAAGGACATCCTCAAATTCAAGCGTTGACGCGAGGTCATCTCCCCCGTTATTCTATCTGCAACGTGAACTGATTCCTACCCGAGGTCAAGCATGCGACGCATCGTCCGCACTGACACCGCTCCCGGCGCGATTGGACCGTACAACCAGGCCGTGGTCGCCAACGGCGGCTTCCTGTTCACCGCCGGGCAGATTCCGCTGCATCCGACGAATGGCGAGATTGTCGGCGCCACTATCGAGGAGCAGACCGAACAGGCGCTGAAGAACCTTAAGGCGGTAGTCGAAGCTGGCGGATCGTCGCTGGAGAATGTGGTCAAGACGACCGTTTTCCTGAAGGATATGAACGATTTCGTTGCGATGAACGGCGTCTACCAGTCGTTCTTCTCCGGTGAAGCTCCGGCCCGCAGTGCGGTGGAAGTCGCCCGTCTGCCAAAGGATGTCCTGGTCGAGATCGAATGCGTGGCGTTAGTCAACGAATGAACTTCCTGCGTGCGACGCTGATGTTCGCCGCCACTGCCACCGTCATTCTGGCCGGTGCCGTGGGTTCCTCAGTCTACGCCCAGGCTCCACCGGACACGTCGGCAACTGCGGTCGCCGTGGATACGACCTCCGCTCCCGCTGAGATGAATGACGGCGAGTCTGATACGTTAAAGGTCGTGCTCAACGAAGACCAGCCGGTCCGGCACGGCGTCCATATGACCAAGGATCCAACCTGGGCGGCGCTGCGTAGTGCTGTACTGCCGGGCTGGGGGCAGGCTTATACGGATAACTGGATCAAAGCCATCGTCTTCGCCGGGGTTGATGCCGGTCTGGTTTACGGGGCGTATGTACAGCACGACCGCTACGTCTCCGCGCTCGATGATTCGAAGAACACCAAGACCGACGATGAGCGCGAGACTCTTGAACGCTCCGCCAATTTCTACCGCGATGACCGCAACAAATTGCTGTGGTATGTCGCCGGTGTGATGATACTTTCTTCCCTCGATGCGTATGTCGAGGCTCACCTCTACGATTTTCATATCGACCCGATCCTGGAAACTCCTCCGAACAACGATGGTGTACAGGCTGGGATTCGGATTACTTTCTCGTTCTGATAGCTGTTCTGATTTCGTTCACCAGCAGGTACGTAACCCGTCATGGCGGATACCACATCCACCACGGTTCAAGTGATTTCGTCCGGCAAGGTCCACGAGTCCGTCGGTGTGCTGCACATGCACACGCTGTATTCCGACGGAACGGGCACAGTCGGCGAGATTGCCCGGTTCGCCGGCGAACGTGATCTCCAGTGGCTGATCATCACCGATCACTGCCACATGGAGGCGTACAAACGTGGCGAATACGGCTTGTACAACGGTGTCTGGGTGTTGATCGGAACCGAGCTCGGCGACGAGGATCTGCCGAACCATTACCTGACCTACGGCATCACCGACCTGCCGGACCAGTCGGATCCGATAAAGATGGTGCGCGGGGTGCATGAACGCGGTGGCTTCGGCGCGATTGCCCATCCGCACGAACGGCGGGAAGAGTTCGAGGACATGCCGCCGTACCCGTGGACGGCGTGGGACGCTCCCATCGACGGCATCGAGATCTGGAACCAGTTATCCCAGTGGGTCGAGGGCCTGACGCACAAGAACAAGTACCATCGGTTCCTGCACCCGTTGAAGAGCTTGACTCAACCGGATTCCGCGACGTTGCATATCTGGGACGAGATGAACCTGAAGCATCCCGTGGTCGGCTACGTCGGTGTCGATGCGCATGCGCTGAACTACCCCGTATTCAACGGAATGATTCGTGTGCGCGTATTCCCGTATAAGGTGCAGTTCCGCAGCCTGTTGACCCATTTGCTGCTGGACGAACCACTGCATCCGAGCGACTACGCAATCGCCAACCAGCAGATCCTCAGCGCGTTACGAAACGGTCGTCACTTCGGCGCCAACCACCGTGCCGGGGATGCACGTGGGTTCCGATTCACCGCCACACAGGGCGGTACAGACTACCTGCCAATCAGCACGCTGCCGGCCGGCGAGTCGATCCGGTTCGACGTATCCACACCCCTTCCCGGCCGCATCTACCTTCTCCGCAACGGGCAGCTGTTGATGCGGGCGCGCGGGAAGTCGCTGACCTACGAGAGCGCGCAACCGGGCGTGTACCGTGTGGAAGTGTACCGCCGTGGACGCGGCTGGATCTTCAGTAATCCGTTCCGGGTGGTGTCGTCCGGTTGACGGTTTGTCTACCTCGCGGCCCGGCGAACTCCGCGCCCTTGATTGCCGCCTCAAGCTGTACGTCCTATCTTCCGATGAAAATGCAAACCTCTGCGTCAACTGCAGGTGATTGAACACACATGGACGAACTAGCTCCAGTCGCGCACTTTTTCCAATCCCGGGGTCTGCAGTTCTGGGACGTGTTCGCTGTGCTGGTACTGTTCGGTTTCCTGATTGCGGCGTTCGTTCTGGCGTATCGTGAACACCGGATGCGAGAAAAAGCCAAGCAGTTGGTGCGTAGACGCTACACCCCTCCGCCGGGCAAGGGCTCGCGGCGTCTCCATCCGCGTCTGCTGGTTCGGATTCCAGCGCGTGTGATGGTGGAAAAGTCGCGCAACGTTATCGAGGCGGAAGTGCTGGACGTTTCCGCTGGCGGGATTCGACTGCTGCTGTTCCAGGCACCGCGTTCCCTGCAAATTGGCGAACACATCGACCTGATGGCACGGGACCCCTTGTTCCTCGACATGGATCAACCCGCGCGAGCGTACATCGTGCGTACACGGCCGGGCCCACGTGCCGACACACCCACCATTCATGGTGAATGGCATGGGTTAGCGCCGGATATGCGACGGAAGCTGAGCCGTGAAATCCGGCAACGGTTGCTCCACGACCTGTAACCGCCAGTTTTCTGTCCTACCTTACGCAGATCCTTTCAACCGCAACAGATTGAGTATCCGATGAGTGAACCGACCGACCAGAAGTATACACTTGAAGAATTGACGCAACTGCCCAAGACCGACCTGCATTGCCACCTGGATGGATCGCTGCGGGTGAGCACGATGCTCGAGCTCGCCGAGAAGCGTAAGGTGAATCTGCCGGGTGAAGATGCGGAAAGCCTGCACAGCTATCTCCTGCGTGGAGCGCGGCAGGGATCGCTGGGCGCCTACCTCGAGGCGTTCGATATCACGCTGTCTGTAATGCAGCATGAAGAGGACATCGCCCGCATCGCGACGGAGTTGTGTGAGGATGCGTGGGAAGACGGCGTCTGGTATCTCGAGGTGCGCTTCTCCCCGATTCTGCACCAGAAAAACGGGCTGCCGATTGTCAAGGTGATGGACGCCGTGCTCGACGGTTTACGGGCCGGAGAGCGAAAGACGGGCATCCGTACCGGCGTCATCGTCTGCGGGATTCGCTCGATTGATCCGATCAGCTCATTACGACTGGCGGAATTGTCGATCGCGTACAAGGGACGCGGCGTTGTCGGGTTTGACCTGGCTGGACAGGAAGACTCCTACCCGGCAAAGGATCATGCGGACGCATTCTACCTCATCCGCACGAACAACATCCCGTGTACGGTCCATGCCGGCGAGGCGTACGGGCCGGTCAGCATCCGGCAGGCGTTGCACGATCTGAACGCTCACCGTATCGGGCATGGGACGCGTCTGGTTGAAGACGGCGACCTGCTGAATTATGTCAACAATCACCGCATTCCTCTGGAGTGCTGCTTGACGTCAAATGTTGACGTTGGTGCGGTTTCGAGTTTGGAACAGCACCCGTTGAAGTTTTACTTTGATCAAGGCTTGCGTGTGACGGTCAATACGGACAACCGTCTCATGTCAGACACATCGGTCACCCGGGAACTCATGTTGGCGCAGGAAAAGCTCGGGTTCAACCGCCATGAAATCGACGACTTGATCATCATGGGATTCAAGTCGGCCTTTCTGCCCTACCGGGAACGGCGACAACTGCTCGCGAAGGTGCTGAATGCTATCAACCGCCCGATTATCCCGTTCTAGTCTTGCTCTGCTTGGACTGATTCTGATTGTGGGTGTCACCAGCTGCACGGAGAGTGTCGCCCCACCGCAGCCATTCACTGGCGAATCCATCGACAATTTGGATGAGATCCGTCGGTTTTACCCCATGGCGGAAGGGTCGATCTGGCGTTACAACGCTTCGGGTGACGTCATATTAGAGTACGAAATCGTCGAGATGGGCGAAAAGAATGGTGGCCCAACCGCGAATCTTGAAGTACTGGTTGAAGGGTCGATCTACAAGGAATACATGCGCTGGAGCGGTGAAAACCTGCTTTCTTCGGTGAGCGGGGATTTCACAAGCGAGTCGAAGGAGCTGGACGGACCGTTCTATGAAGGCGCTCGCTGGCGAAAGACGGACCAGTCCAGCGGCGACTATGTGTTCTACATTGACAGCGAAATCCTCGATCTGCACTACTCGGTGTCTGTTCCTGCCGGTGAGTTTGAGAGCGTCCTGGTTCGAGAGGTGAGATACACCTTCAACCCGGTCTCAGGCGAAAGCTCCGACACAACCTACGTCTATTTCGTGCAGGACTATGGCATCGTGAAATGGGATATCGCCGGGTTGCTCTACGAGTTGACCGATTATCTCCCCGGAGATGGAGAAAACGGCGACGAGTGAGAGTACGCTGGGTAGCCAATCATTTGACAGGTGTGTTTCCGATGGTCCGAACCCTCACGTTGATGCTTGTTCTCGCCGCAGTTGTGTGCGTGGTCCCGGCACACGCCGCACCCTTCTCCATCGCCCGTGTCCATTATGATGGCGGCGGCGACTGGTACGGCGACCCATCCTCCCTGGTGAATCTGCAGGAGTATGTGCAACGGACTCTCGGGCTCGATGTCACCGACAAGGAAGTGACCGTTCGGCTCACCGACGACGACCTCTTTCGTCATCCCTACCTGTACATGACCGGGCATGGAAATGTTCGCTTCAGCAACGAAGAAGTGACGCGCCTGCGTGAGTATCTGCTTGGCGGCGGATTCATGCACGTGGACGACAACTACGGTCTCGACGACTCCTTCCGCCGTGAATTAAAAAAGGTCTTTCCCGACCGTGATCTGGTTGAGGTCCCTTTCGATCATCCGCTTTACAGCACCGTTTTCCCGTTCACCAATGGTCTGCCGAAGATCCACGAACACGACGGTGAACCGGCGCAGGGATTTGCAATCATCAACGATGGCCGCGTGGTACTGTTCTACAGCTTCCAGTGCGACCTTGGCGATGGTTGGGAAGATCTGGACGTCCACAACCTCACGCCCGCGAAGCACGAAGCCGCGTTGAAGATGGGTGTGAACCTGATTGCGTACGCCTTGAGCGGCCAGCCGGAAGCGTTGCCGTAAACCTTCGGTAGCGACTCTCCTCTCCTGATTGATTCCCGTTGTACCCGCCACGCTACCGGTCTAGCTTGACGATTCGGCACGCCAAACACTACCGGGAGAATGCATGGATTTGACACGAAGCGAGATCGGCCTGGCGGTCAAGGACCTGGACGCTGAAATCGCCTTCTTCGAAAAGCTGGGGTTCAAAGCTTGTGAAAATCAGGCGGAGAATCCGGCCCCGCACCGGATCATGACCGATGGACGCCTCGTTCTCGGACTCTATCAGTTGGAATTTGAGGCACCCCTGGCTGGCTACTACTGCGAAGATATCGTCTGGGAGGTTCAGCAACTGCGCAAAGCAGGCATCGAGGTGATGGAATTCCCTGACGCTTCCGGCGGACTGGAAGCAGCCGTGGCGCAGAGTCCATCCGGCGTGCCCCTTTTCCTGCAGCCCGGATGGGTGTTCAAGCATCCGGAACGGGTCAAACCGTTCTCCCGCGCCGGTGTCTTCGGTGAGCTTGCAATTCCAGTTGCAGACTATGATGCTGAAGCTGAATTCTGGATCAAGGCGGGTTTCGAATACCGTGGCGGGCCGTACACCGAACCGGAGCGCTGGGGAATCCTTGGCGACCCCTCCCTCTCCGTCGGCATTCATCAGACGGACAATTACGACAAGCCCGCGCTGACGTTCTTCTCGATGGAACAGAAGGATCTACTCTACGATCTCGCGGTGGACGGAGCCGAGTTTCAGTGGACCACGCTGGACAAGGACCGCAATATTGTCAACGGTGCGTTGTTGACACCCAACGGCTACCTCGTCTTCCTCTTCACCGGCGACCTCAGCGATTTCAAGTAAGGTGCAACCAAAAAGCGGACGCTGAATCCACTCAGCGTCCGCCGTACAGCAAGAAACCTGCAATCAGGTTCAGGCTTCAATCCGCAATCCAGATGGCGAGAAGAAGTACTCCGGATTCGGGCAAACGTGATCCGGTTCTCCCTCTTCCATCTCATGCTCGTCGTGCTCGGCGGTAGCGTACGGGTCGCGCAGCTGCAGCTTACCCTGGATGGTGACGTTGTGATCGACACAGTCTTCCGGGAAGATGAACGACTTGTCTGCGGTCTGAACGATCAGGCCTTCGCTGTCCGGACCACGATCCAACGAGATCCAGCAGCCGGAGCCGCCGCATCGACCGATGACCTTGCCGCTGATGACCACGGTCTTGTCGAGATAGTCCTCCGGGGCCGCCATCATGTCGTCGATGGATGTCACGTCAGCAATCGTGATTTCCTGGCCGACAGCCTTGCCGTCAGTCGCGTGTGTGTCTTCCGTCATCTCGGCGCTCTTCTCGCCCGTCGAGCAGGCGGCCAACGCCACAACCATGATTCCCAGTACAATCGTCTTCAGCAACTTCATGCCACTCTCTCCGTAACTTCGTTCTACATGGACCCTATGTCCGCCCTCTGATTCACCACACGTTGGGCATGCCGGGGCTCGTATCCTTCAATGTCTGCTCCAACCTGCGGTTGAGCAGGGTAACATGACTCATCTCTTCCCTGATGATGCTGTCGACCTTCTTCTGGCCGAGGTCTTCCGGCATCAGAATCTTGATTCCGGAATAGAAGGCGATCGTGTCCTTCTCGAGCAGGATCGCGGTGCGCAGAATATCCGCCAGCGGTTCCTCACCCTTCAGTTGTCTTGACGGATCCCCTTCGACACCAAACACCTTGCCATGCATCATCGCCTGCATGTACTGACCCGCTTCCCCCTGCGGATCGTACATACCATCACCGAATTCTTTCGCGGCGATCCGTTCACGCATGCGGATAAAGACGCGCTCGTGATCATCCTCCATCGCTGCCAATTCAAGCAGCATCTCGGTGGCGATATTGGCTTCGAAATTCTTCGCGGCGGTGCGGTAAAACCGGGCACCATTACGTTCCATCTGCTCCGCCATTTCGAAGACTTCATCGATGTTGTAAATCTGGTCCGCCATGAATCGCTCCGCGCTGGGGAAAGAATTGTGTGTTCGTTCCGCGAAATATAACGCTCGTTGTTATGCTTTTCACACAACCGGGCTCGGCAAGCCGGTTTTGGTCGTGCGCAACTAAAGATGGGGACATCTGAACGGATCAAACAACATCACTCGCAGGCATTGTTCAGGCTCAACATATGAACTTTCAACGAGCACGTTGCTTCAAACCGCTCAGTTGTCCCCGAGTCGTGGATTACAATGTGTAGAAATGAAGATCAGCACCGGTTGCGGACCGGACCATGGTCACGATCTGCCCTGTGTGATAGCTGAAGTGTTCGACGACATGGATGCACGCGTTCAACGGTGTCGTATTGAACGACTGGATGATCACCGGCCGCAGCCAGTCTTCATCGGAACGCGCCTGAAGAATCACTTCACAGGCCTCGTCAACCGTCGCCTCCAAGGCGTTGAACAGCGTCCATTTGTCCGCGCCAGCGTTGGCAGCGAATTCCGCATCGCGATTGCGCCGGTCCTCTTCCCCGCCGAGACCATGGATCATCCACTGACGGATGTTCCCTTCAAGGTGCAACAGCAGGTTGCCGATGCTGTTGACGCCGTCATTGGGTCGCTTCCAGATGAGGTCATCATCGGCAGTCGTCAACGCTTCCCGGATCCACGGCAGGTAGTAGCCCTGCAACTTGTTCACGAGCTCGGCGGGCAAAGCAGTCGCTACCTGGGTATGGCCGGTGACGGCTCGTTCGCCGGTACGTGACAGCATGAGCAGGATCTCCGTGGCAAAAACGCCCGCAGATGCGGGCGTTTGATGGTCATCTCAGGCAGGTTGGACAACCAGCTGGTCGTCCGGAGTCTCGACGTAGGCCCGCGCCGGGCCTTCGTACGCTTCTTCTTCCTGCGACAGTGCTTCTTTCAACGAGTGCAGCGCGACTTCAACCTGGGTCTCGTCCGGTTCACGCGTGGTAATCCCCTGCAACCAGAACCCCGGTTTGACCAGCGGCTGCCACAGCTTCTCTTCCGAATGCTTTTCCACCAGGCGCAGCACTTCGTACGCCAGTCCAGCCACCAGCGGAATCGCGGGCAGGTGGATCAGCAGACGAGTGAAGATGTTGCTGAAATCGCCGACATAGTAGATCCAGGCAGCGTCGAAAAGCGCGAACCCGATCATCGTCAGCACCGCCGCCAGCAGCAGGAAACTCGTCCCGCAACGGGGGTGGAAACGGCTCTGCGCGCATGCGTTCGCCGTCTCCAACGCAAGCAACTTCTCCCACGCGAAGATCGACTTGTGCTCCGCCCCGTGGTACTGGAACACGCGCTTGATGTCAGGCAGCAGCGAGATGCCGTACATGTACAGCAAGAGCAGCACGATGCGCAGCGATCCGGCGACTGCATGGAACAGGAAGGGATTCGACTCGACCGGAGTCGCTTCCGCAGCGGCGTACGGCACGAGCATGAACAGCCCAATGCCAAGCACGATCGACAGCGCGAACGTTATCACCATCTCGAACATCTGGCTCGCCTTGGACCGTTTCTTCTCCGAGTCGTCCGCGATCTCGGCGGACCACTTCAGAGCGTCCATGCCGATGCGCAACGCTTCAAACAGACCCACCGCACCCCGGATCACCGGCAGGCCGAAGATCTTGTTGCGTTTGGTGAGGCTGATAAACGGAGCACCGCGAGTGATGATCTCTCCCTCGGGATTGCGCACGGCGACCGCCACACGCCACGGGGAACGCATCATCACACCTTCAATCACGGCCTGGCCGCCCACCATCGGGCGCTTGCCGTTGCATGTTGCTCCGTTTTGCTTCCCGGAGCTCACGCGCCCTGCTTCATGCCATACTTGCGGTAGAACTTGTCAACACGGCCGGCGGTGTCAACCAGCTTCTGCTTGCCGGTAAAGAACGGATGGCAAGCGGAGCAGATTTCAACCTTGATCTCGCCCGGCTGGGTGCTGCGGGTATTCCACTCATCGCCACAGGCGCAGGACACCTTGACGTAATGGTACTTCGGGTGAATGCCGTCTTTCATGGTACTATCCTGAAACATGTTGTGAATACGAGAATCGAAAGGTACTAGGTCTTCCTGTACGAAACAAGCGATGGTACAGGTTCGGGAGACTCGTCGCAAACCGTTTGTCTCGCCACCCTCTTGACCACTCGCGAAGCAGATCAGAGTTTCCACTCATCTGTAAGATACACTCAAACCCTGGAGGTTACATGGCCCTGTTAGCCATCAGTGTCGCGCCCGGCGGAACCGGCGGCACCAGCGTCAGCGACTATGTCGCCAAGGCAATTCAGGTCGCACGAGACGATGGACGCGTCAACGTCGAGCTCGGTCCGATGTTCAGCACGCTGGAAGGGTCGTTCGAGGATGTCTGGGATGTCGCGCGCAAGATGCACCAGTCTCTGGTCGATCAGGGCGCGCCACGGATCGCGACCGTGATCAAGATCGATGACCGGCGTGACAAGGAATCGACAATGGCCAGCAAACTGGATGCGGTGAACAGAAAGTTGTAGGTCGTTGCAGAAAACGGGGACACTTGCGGAGTAAGCGTCCCCTCTATCTTCCAGCTACTTCCGTGCTTCCAACTTTGTACTTATGTACTCTCGACTTTTTACTTCTGTGCCGACTTGAGTTCTACAACAGCACCGTCACCGACCGAGTCGCGACTGCCAGCAGAGCGTCCGGGAAGAACCCGATCAGCAGCACGAGGATAACGCAGAAGATCACGATCGGCACCATTTCGCCGCTGAGGTTGAAGCCGGGTGTCTCACTCGCTTCGTCACGATCCTTGAGGAACATGAACACGATCAGCCGCAGGTAGTAATACACACTCACCGCGCTGTTCAGCACACCGATCACGGCCAGTCCGACGAATCCGCTCTTCACCGCCGCACTGAAGATGTAATACTTGCCGAAGAAGCCCGCTGTCGGCGGGATACCGGCCAACGCCAGCATGAACACCAGCATCGCCAGCGCCATCGCCGGTTTTCTGAACACGAGCCCCCGGTAATCCTCGAACGCGTACCCCTTCTCGTCGTTCTCGTTGCGGTTGACCGCAATCGCGACGAGGAACGCTCCGATGTTCATCAGGGCGTAAATCATCAGGTAGAACAGGATCGCGGCCGCGCCCATCTGGTCGAACGTCAGCAGCGCGACTGCGAGGTAACCTGCATGCGTGATCGACGAGAACGCCAGCATGCGCTTGACGCTGTCCTGCCGCAGGGCGAGCAGGTTACCGAAGGTCATTGTGATCGCGGCGATGACCCACAGCACGGTCGTCCACGTCTCCGACATATCTCCGAAGGCGACGTAGAAGACGCGGAGGAACGCGGCAAACGCTGCCGCTTTCGGCGCGGTGGACATGAACGCGGTGACGGTGGTCGGTGCGCCTTCATACGCGTCCGGCGACCACCAGTGGAACGGAACCAGCGCAGCCTTGAACGCGAACGCGACCAGGATCAACCCGGCGGATGCCCACGCCAGCATCGGAACGTTACCGGAGACGCCGCTCAGGTAGACCATGATGTCGACGATGTTGGTCGAGCCGACCACGCCGAACATCAGCGCGATACCGTACACGAAAAAGGCGGTGGTGAACGATCCGAGCAGGAAGTATTTGATCGCGCCTTCGTTGGACGCGTGCTTGTGGCGCGACATGCCGACCAGGGCGTAGAGACAGACGGACATCGTCTCAATGCCGAGGAACACGATCAGCAGATCCTGCGCCATCGCCATCAGCAGCATCCCGAACAGGCTGAACACCAACAACAGGTAGTATTCCGCGATTCGGATGTTGAGGCTGCCGAGATAGGTTTCACTGACAGTGACAATCAGCAGCGTGATGAAGGTCAGCACCAGCCGGAAAAACATGGTGAAGCCGTCAATCACAACCATCCCGCCGAACGCGGGACCGGTGTTTTCCCGGTTGAAGAATGTCGAGGCCAGGACAACAATCAGCCCGATGATGACGGTCCATTGAACGCCACGGGTACTCTTGCCCTTCGGAAGCATGACATCAACCAGAATCGCGGCGAGCGCGACACCGATGAGGATCATCTCCGGCAGCAAGCGGCTGATTTGCATGGTGGCAACGTCGAACATGTCAGGCTCCTCCCGTCCTTAGCGGATGGTCTGTTCCAGGAAATGCTGGATCGAGACGGTGAACTTGGACAGGAATGTGTTTGGGTAAACACCAATCCAGACGATGAAGATCAAGAGCGGCACCAGTGTCGCCCATTCGCGCAGGTTCAGATCGGTCAGCGACTCGTTTTCCTTGTGCGTCATCGGACCGTAGAACACGCGTCGAATCATCCACAAAAGATAGATGGCGGCAAGAATGACCCCCGTGGCGGCAATGATTGCCCACACCGGGTGAGATTTGAACGCGCCAACCAGGATCAGAAATTCGCCGATGAACCCGTTCAGGCCCGGCATGCCGATGCTGGACAGGGCTACCATTGTGAAGACGGCAGCGTACCATGGCATCACCTTCGCAATGCCACCGTAGTCGGCGATCATGCGCGTATGGCGGCGGTCATAGACAACGCCGACCAGGAGGAACAACGCGCCCGTTGACAGACCGTGGTTGACCATCTGAATCAACGCGCCGCTCACCGCCTGTGCGTTCAACGCAAACAGACCGAGCATGACAAAGCCCAAGTGGCTGACGGACGAATACGCCACCAGCTTCTTCATGTCCTTCTGGGCGATACTGACCATTGCGCCGTAGACGATACCGATCACCGCCAACGCAATCATTACAGGCTTGAAGTGATCCACCCCATCGGGGAACATCGGCATCGCGAAACGGATGTAGCCATACGTCCCCATCTTCAGCAGCACGCCGGCCAGAATGACGGATCCGGCAGTCGGCGCCTGGACGTGTGCATCCGGCAACCACGTGTGGAACGGGAACATCGGCACCTTGATCGCGAACGCAAGCGCGAAGGCGGCAAACAGCCACAGCTGCGCGTGTACATCGAAATGCGCGTACTGCACCAGCTGGGTGTAATCGAAGGTGTGACCAATTCCCGGGACGGTTGTGTTGAAATAGATCCACAGAATTGCGACCAGCATCAGCAGCGAGCCGACCATCGTGTAGATGAAGAACTTGACGGCCGCGTAGATTCGTTCCAATCCACCCCAGATCCCGATCAGGAAGTACATCGGGATCAGCATCACTTCCCAGAAGATGTAGAAGAGGAACAGGTCAAGGGCGAGAAATGCGCCCAGCATGCCTGTCTGCAACAGCAGGATGCTGATAAAATAACCCTTGAGGTGTTTCTGGATCGCACCACTGCCCAGGATCACAATCGGCCCAAGGAACGTCGTCAACAGCACCAGCAGCAGGCTGATGCCGTCCAGGCCGAGGTGGTAATTGATCCCGATGGATGGAATCCACGGCACCTTCTCAACGAATTGAAACGCCGCGCTGCTCGCATCAAATGCCCAGAACAGGGGCAGACTGACGATAAACCCGATCAGCATCACCACGAACGAGAACCCACGGATCAACGCGGATTTGGATGCCGGTACGAGAATCAGCAGCAGCGCCCCGAGCAGCGGGATGAATACGATGCTGGTTAACCACAAGGACATTGCGGTCTCCCTCAAAGGCTATGGGCCATGGGCAATCGGCTCCGCCGCCTGCCACACAACCGGTCTCCCTGCCCCCAGGTTACGGGGGTGATGTCAATGCCTCAGTTGCCCGCGTTTTGCCTGCGAGCAAGGTCACTGTCTTATGACTACATCACTGCGACTGTACAGCCGGTGCTACTTCTTACCACGGACTTAAGTCCGGGGTACTTGCACCAGGACGATCGCTACCTGACGTAAACCGCGAGCAGAATCGCCACCACACCGATCACGAGCAATACGGCGTAGTTGCCGACAACACCGGTCTGCAGGGTACGCAGCACGCTGCCACCCCACCGGACCGTCCTCGCGCTGCCATGGACCATGCCGCCATCCACGACTTTTTCGTCCACGCCATGCCAGAAGAACTTGCACGTCTTGATCAACGGCTGAATCACGCCGGCATTGTAGATTTCGTCGAGATAATACTTTTTCCACAACACCTTGGCGAATCCGGTCTGCTCGCTGTCTGGCTTGGCTTCACGCCCCTGCTTGATGTAGAACATCCACGCCAGCCCGATCCCGAACAGTGCGGTCAGCACGGCAATCGTGATCAGCACCCACTCTGTCCCCATCGACAGGTGTTCCGGATGGTAGTGCACCGCTTCAAACGACGGCGCAAACACCGGCTCGAGCCAGTGATGCATCTTGTTCAGGTTCTCGCCCAGCACTGGCGGCAGGCCAACCCAGCCGCCGATCACCGCGAGAATTGCGAGAATCATCAACGGGACGGTCATCACCGCAGGGCTTTCATGCAAGCCTTCCTCGCTGCCTTCCGGTCCCTTGTACTTGCCGTAGAACGTCAGGTACACCAGGCGGAACATGTAGAACGCGGTTAAGCCCGCAGCGACCAACCCGAGCACGTACGGCAGGATCGTCAGGCCGCCTTCGCCCTTGAAGAACATGAACGCGTAGGCGAGGATTTCGTCCTTGCTGAAGAAACCGGAGAAGCCCGGAATACCGGCAATCGCCAACGTTGCCAGCAGGAACGTCCAGAACGTCACCGGGATTTTCTTGCGCAGTCCGCCCATGTTGCGGATGTCCTGCGGGTCGGTGTGATGGTCGTTCACGTGATGCAGGCCGCCGTGCATGGTATGGATCACCGCGCCGGAACCGAGGAACAACAGGGCCTTGAAGAATGCGTGCGTCATCAGGTGGAACACACCCGCGCCAAATGCGAACACACCGCACGCCATCACCATGTAGCCAAGCTGGCTGACGGTGGAATATGCGAGCACCTTCTTGATGTCGAACTGACGTAGACCGATCGTCGCGGCGAACAAGGCGGTGAAACCACCGATCAGGGCGACCACCCAAGCTGCGTTCGGTGCCAGAACGTAGAACATGGACGAACGGGCAATCATGTACACGCCGGCGGTAACCATCGTCGCGGCGTGGATCAGAGCGGATACGGGTGTCGGACCGGCCATCGCGTCCGGCAGCCACACATACAGCGGGAACTGTGCCGATTTACCAGCCGCACCAAGCAACAGCATCAGGCCGATACCGACGATTACCGCGTTGTTCAGGTCGTGGGCGTAATGCTGCGCCGCCGCCGGAAAGACTTCGCTGAAGGTCAGGGTGCCGAGGTGCGAGAACATCAGGAACATCGCGATCAGCACGCCGAAGTCGCCGATACGGTTGACGACAAAGGCCTTCATGCCCGCTTCGGCCTTGCTCATATCCTCCCACCAGAACCCGATCAGCAGGTAGGACGCCAAGCCGACGCCTTCCCAGCCGATGAACATGATCGGATAGTTGTTGCCGAGCACGAGAATCAGCATGAAGAACACGAACAGGTTCAGGTACGTAAAGAACACCCGGAACCGTGCGTCCCCGTGCATGTAGCCGATGGAGTAGATATGGATCAACGAGCTGATGCCGGTGACAACGAGAATCATCACCACGGACAGCGGATCGATCAGGAACGCGAAGTCCAGATGCAACCCACCGATATTCAGCCAGTTGAAGAAGGTGACGTTGACCGCGCGGTGGTGCGGATCGAGCTTCAGCAGCTGCATGAACAGCGAAACGGCGACACTGAAGCTACCGATGATCATCAGGCTGCCGAACCAGCCGGTCAATTTCTCCGGCCAGTTTCGGTTGATCAACCCGTTCACGACCAGTCCGATCAACGGAAACAGGAGCAGCCAGATGGCGTAGTGCAGGTCTGGCGCATGCGCCGCCGCGGCGGCAACAGTGTCTGCCGCGTGATGCACCTGCTCGGCTGCGTGTTCCATGCTGTGGTCCACCTAAACCTCCCCGAGGGGACACGTGTTTTCGAATACTATGATCCAGCCTCTTACCACGGACTTAAGTCCGTGGTAATACTTCAGGTTCGATTGTCACTTTGTCCTTACCACGGACTTCAGTCCGTGGTTACTGCGAGGTGCGGGTTCCGGTCTGTTCTCAAGCCTCACACCTCATACCTCAAACCTAGTTCTTGAGCAGATTCAGTTTCCGGACGTCCAGGGATTCGGTATTCCGGAAAATGGTCACCACAATCGCCAGCCCGACGCCGACTTCCGCCGCGGCCACGGTCAGCGTAAAGAACGTGAAGATCATCCCGCCCGCGTTTTCCAGGTAATGGCTGAACGCGATCAGGGTCATGTTGGCCGAATTCAGCATCATTTCAACCGACATGAAGATGATCAGGATGTTCCGCCGCGTGAGCACGCCCATCACTCCGATAGCAAACAGGATTGCGGCGAGAATCAGGTAGTGGTTAAGTCCGACAGTCAGATCCATGATCACACCCGCTCCCGTTTCGCCAGCGCCACTGCGCCGATCACTGCCGCCAGAAGGAGAATGCCCGCGATTTCAAACGGGAAAACGTAGTTGTGGAACAGTTCCTGGCCCAGGCTCTTCGCATCGCCGAGCGCGTAGGCAGCTTCCCCCGGCGGGAAGGTCGGCACGCCCGGTCCCGGCTTGCCCGCGAGGAAAGCGAGCAGCACAATGCCGAAGCCAATCGCGACGACGAAGCCGAGGGTCTGGAAGAACGACGTTCCACCCTCAAGCGCCTCCGGGTCACGCAGGTTCAGCATCATCACCACGAACAGGAACAGCACCATGATCGCGCCGGCGTACACCAGCACCTGAATCGCGGCGAGGAAGGTTGCACCAAGCATCACATAGAACCCCGCGAAGCAAAAGAACATCAGCACGAGGAACAAGATGCTGTGAACCGGGTTTTTCCGTGTCACCACCATGATGCCGCTGAACAGGCTGATCAGGGCAAGGATGGCGAAGACGATCGTTTGTGCATCCATAATCGATCCATGTAGCCCGGGGCATGATGCCCCGGGGCCAAACCGTGTATGGTTTTATGGTGTCCCGGACTCCACAAATCCGGGCAACGATTAATCCTTGTAGAAGATCGGGCCGCCGATTTTCTCGGTCAGCATCTCCTTGGTGTAGATCAGCTTGTCGCGGCTGTCTTCGGTGAACTCATAGAATGGAGTCATGAAGATCGCCGCTTCCGGGCACGCCTCTTCGCACATGCCGCAGAAGATGCAGCGCAGCATGTCGATTTCGTAGGTCACAGAATACCGTTCGGTGGTATGCAGGTGACGGCGTTCCGGCGGAACTTCACCCGCCTGAATCGTGATCGCATCCGCCGGGCAGGCCAGTTCGCACATCTGGCAGCCGACACAGCGCTCGCGACCGAATTCGTCGCGTTTGAGCACGTGCCGTCCACGCCAGCGGTGGCTGATTTCGACCTTTTCTTCCGGATACTGGACGGTCACCGGCTTGGCGAAGAAGTGTGACAGGGTCACCCCCATCCCCTTCGCGATCGCCGGGAAGTACAGCCGCTCAGCAAGGGTCAGGTTGTACTTGCGGAACGGATCGTTTTGCAGTGGCACTTTCGCCATCAGCGACCTCAAGAACGAAGTACAGAATACCAGGTACAGAGTACGAAGTACGAAGCATCATGTACGTTATTGATCTATCACGTTACCGTCTAAAACGGTATCTTTTGTCTTTGGACTTCATTACGACTTTCGACCTTCTACTTTTTCTGGACTTTAGTCCATCCCCGCGCCGCCGGTCCACAGCAGGATCAGCGCCATCACGAAGATGTTCAGCAATCCAAGTGGGATCAGGCGTTTCCAGCCGAGATTCATCAGCTGGTCATAGCGGAAGCGCGGCAGTGTCCAGCGCACCCACATGAACACGAACATGAAGAACAGCGTCTTCGCCCAGAACACGCCGAAGGTCAGCAATCCCCAGAAGATGCCCGGCTCGGCCGGAGTCGCCACGAACGGGATCGACCAACCGCCGAAATAGAGCGTCGCGATCAGGCCGGACGCCAGCGTCATGTGGACATATTCCCCGAACATGAACAGGCCGAACTTCATCGCGGAATACTCAGTGTGGTACCCGGCGACGATTTCGTTTTCCGCTTCCGGCAGGTCGAACGGCACCCGTGACGCTTCCGCGAAGGTTGCCACGAGGAAGATGAGGAAGCCGATCGGATGCGTGAACACGCTCCAGTTCCAGATCGGTCCCGTCTGGTTCAGCACGATGTCGCGCAGTGAAAACGATCCGTGATCGAGGATCAGCGCGACAATCGCCAGCCCCATCGCGATTTCGTATGAAATCATCTGGCTGGAGGATCGCAGGCCGCCCATCAGCGAATACTTGTTGTTCGAGGCCCAGCCACCGGTAATGATCCCGTACACGCCCAGCGAACCGATTGCAAGGATGTAGAGGATGCCGATGTTGATGTCGGCGAGCTGCAGCAGCACTTCACGTCCGCCGATGATCATCCGGTCACCGAACGGAATTACGGCCATCAGGAAGCCGGCGGCCATAAAGGTGAACGTCGGCGCGATGATGAACAACACCTTGTTCGCGCGATCCGGGTTGAATTCTTCTTTCATGAAGAACTTGACACCGTCCGCGACAACCTGCAGCAGTCCCCAGGGGCCAGCGCGATTCGGGCCGTGCCGGTCCTGGAAGAACCCGGCAATCTTGCGTTCACCGAGGGTGGCGTAGGCTACGATGGTCAGCAGGACGATGAATACGAACACACCGACCGCCGATTTTTCGATGATAAATGCGCCGATCTCGTTCATCGACTTACTCCGCTTTGGCGGTTTCGTCGCCGCTGTCGGGTGAATCTTCCGTGACGGCTTCCGTCTCCGGTTCTGTTTCGGCTTCCGGTGCGGCCGCTTCGCCGTCACCATTCATGCCGAGTTCCTTGCGCGCGGCTTCTTCCAACTCCTTGGCCGTACGCGGACCGCCCTTGACGGGAGTCGTGATATCGACATCTTCCTCGATAATCCAGTCTTCGAGGTTGTAGTGCTCAAAGCGGGCTTCGTCGCAGATCATCGATTTCATCACGCGGTACTCATCCATCCGCGCGGTAACACGGTAGATCTTGCCACGATACAGTCCCAGCATCGCCTCGGATCCGTTCTTGCACTTCACCGGATCCTTCATCGCCGATTCTTTGAGGCGCGCCGGAACGTGTTCCAGATCCCAGACACGAGCGCTGAAACGCATTTTCTTGTCCGTCAACGCGCCAACCGGGCAGACGTCAATCACGTTACCCGCCCAACCGCTCGGGATCGCCGCTTCGATGTACGAACCGACTTCGGCGTGGTCGCCACGGTTCAGCATACCGATGTGCGAAACACCCATATAATCTTCCGACAAACGGATGCACCGGCGGCAATGGATGCAACGGTTCATCTCCTTCGCGATCTTCTCGCCATAGTCTGTCTTCGGGAAGGTGCGGCGCGGATAGCGTGTGCGTCCGACGGGGAACCCGTACTTGTAGCCGTAGTCCTGCAGGTCACATTCGCCAGCCTGATCACAAATCGGGCAGTCCAGCGGATGGTGCAGCAGCAGGAACTCCATCACGCCACGGCGGGCCTTGAACACGCGTTCGTTGTTCGTGTTCACGACCATGCCGTCCCGAATCGGTGTCTGGCAGCCGATCTGCAGCTTGCCGATGCCTTCCACTTCGACGAGGCAGATCCGGCAGTTGCCCTGCGGCGGGAACCACGGGTAGTAACAGTACGTCGGGATGTTGACACCGGCCTTGCGGGCGGCCCACAGGATGGTTACGCCATCCGGGACTTCCACCTGCTTGCCGTCTACAGTCACGTTGGGCATGGGTCTTACTCCGTATCCCCATCTCCGGCTTCAAGGAAGCCAGGTCATTTTTTCTGTTCACGCGCGTACGGTGAGTCGCCCTTCTCGGTACTTTCCTCGTGCTGCAGCTTCGTGAACATCGGCTCCGGCCCACGTTCGACGTTGTGCACGACCTTGTCGAAGTCAGTGGTGAAGTCTTCTGCGCGCGGATACTTGAACGCTTCGCCGCGACGGTAATTCTCCGGTTTGTCGGGCTTGGCGAGATGTGCCAGGCGGGTCTTGCCAGTCACCATCGACTTGCCTTCCCGGATGTAGTATTCAAATTCTTCCGGGACCTTTTCCATCATCGCCTTGATCGGCATCACGATCGAGTCGCCGAGCGGGCAGATGGTGTTGCCGAAGATCTGGTCGAACACGTCGAACAGGATTTCCTTCGCCATCGGCTGCGGCTGTCCGGACTCGATGTCCTTGAGCTGCCGCAGCACCCAGCCGCACCCTTCGCGGCAGGGCGTACATTGGCCGCAGGACTCATGCGCGTAGAAGGTTGCCAGCACCGTCGCCGCTTCCATCAGGCAAGCGGTTTCGTCGAACACGATCATCCCGCCGGACCCAAGCATGGATCCATGCGCGGCGATGTTTTCGTAATCCATGTCGCAGTCGAGGAATTCGTCCGGCAGCATGAACGGTACGGATGACCCGCCCGGGATCACGCCCTTCAGCTTGCGACCCTTCCAGCAGCCGCCGAGTTCTTCCTCGAAGAATTTCTTCATCGGATAGCCGAGCGGAACCTCGTACACACCAGGCCGTTCGACATGCCCGCAGACGCTCCACAGCTTCGTGCCACGCGATTTTTCCGTACCCCACTGCGTGTACCATTCCGGGCCGTTCTCGATAATCTTCGGCACGGTGGCAAGCGTCTCAACGTTGTTGACGATGGTCGGGCTGCGATAAAAACCTTCGACAGCCGGGAATGGCGGCTTGAGGCGGGGTTCACCTCGCAGCCCTTCCAGACTGTTGATCATCGCGGTTTCTTCGCCGCAGATGTAGGCGCCCGCGCCACGGTGCGTCCAGACTTCCACGTCGAACCCGCTGCCCATCACGTTCTTGCCGATGTAGCCGGCTTCCCGTGCCTGAGCGAGCGCGTGTTCGACCATTTTCCAACCCTTGACGAACTCCCCGCGCAGGTAGATGTAGGCCGTGTTCGCGCCGATGGCATACGCGCCGAGCAGCACACCTTCGATCAGCTGGTGCGGCGTTTTTTCAAGGATCTCGCGATCCTTGAACGTGCCCGGTTCGGACTCGTCGGCGTTGCAGAGGAGGTATTTCGGCTTCGGGTTGTCCTGCGGCACAAAGCTCCACTTCAAGCCGGTGGGGAAACCCGCGCCACCACGTCCGCGCAGACCGGATGCCTTGACCGTGTCGATCAATTCTGTCCGATCGACCTTGTCCTGCATCACCTTTTTCCACTGCTTGTATCCCCCGTGCTCTTCGTACGTCTTGAGCTCGGTCATCTCCGGGATATCAAGGTTCTTGAAAACGATCTTCTCGAGCGCCATCTGCTCTCCCATGCCCACGACATTCATGTCGTGGATCCGTCTGGGTTCTATCTCCACACGGTACCATCACCGTTGTTGGCCCGGGTGTAAAGCCCGGCCACGCAAAGAACAGTCAAAATCAAGACTTGCCGTTACTCGCCGACTTCTTGAATCCCTCGATCAGTTGATCGAGCTTCTCGGTGTCGAGGTCTTCGTAATAGTCGTCATTCACCTGCATCATCGGCCCGCCACCGCACGCGCCAAGGCATTCGACACGGTGCAGGCAGAAGAGACCATCCTCTGTTACCTGATCTTCCTGAATGTTGTGCTTGTCCTTCAGGTGCTGGATCAGATCTTCCGCACCGCGCAGGTTGCAGGCGATGTTGTGGCAGAACTGGATATGGTATTTCCCGACCGGTTTCTGCGGGAAATAGGTGTAGAAGGTGAGTGCTTCGTACACCTTGATCTTCGGGACGTCGAGCAGTTCAGCAACGTGGTCGCACGCATCCCGGCTGACCCAACCGGTCTCTGCCATCACGATGTGCAGCGCGGGCAAGATTCCCGACATCGGGTGCGGGTAGTGGGTTGCGATCTCCTTGACCCGCTCCTGATTTTCAGCGGAAAGCTGGTAGGCCATGGCTCGTTATCTCTCCAGTTCGCCGGCGATCACGTTTATGCTGGACATCGTCATGATCGCATCCGCGATCAGTCCACCCTCAAGCATCTCTTCAATCGCCTGATAGTAATACAGACAGGGGGACCGGAAATGCAGGCGGTACGGGTTCGGGCCGCCATCACTGACTGCGTAGAAGCCGAGTTCGCCATTCGGCGATTCCACGGCCTGGTACACTTCGCCCACCGGCGGGTTGATGCCGTGCATGATGATCTTGAAATGGTAGATCATCGCTTCCATGTTGGAATAGACATCCTTCTTTTCCGGCAGGAAGATCTCGGGGACATCGGCGTGATACGGGCCATCGGGCAGGTTGTTGACCGCCTGCTCGATAATCTTGATGCTCTCCACCATCTCGTCCATGCATACCATGTAGCGGTCATACACGTCGCCGGTGGTTCCCAGGATCACCTTGAAGTCGAAATCTTCGTAGCTGCTGTACGGTTCATGCTTGCGCAAGTCGTAGTTGCAACCGGTCGCACGCAAATTCGGGCCGGTGAAGCCATACTCAAGCGCGCGCGCTTCGGTCATCGGACTCACGTCACGCGTACGCTCGATGAAGATGCGGTTTCTGGTCAGCAGCGTGTGGAATTCCTTGATCACCTTCGGCAGCGGCTTCAGCCACTCGAGGATATCTTCCTTGAATTCCGGGTACAGCGGCTTGTCGAGACCACCGACACGGCCAAACGTGGTCGTCAGGCGGGCACCGGTCATCCGTTCGATGATCTTGTACGCACGTTCCCGCTGCTCCATGAAGTACAGGAAGCCGGTGTACGCGCCGGCGTCAACGCCGAGAATGCCGGTACGAATCAGGTGGTCGATAATACGATTCAGCTCGAGCATGATCACGCGGACATACTGCACCAGCTTCGGCACTTCGATGCCGAGCAGTTTTTCCGCGGCCAATGTCCAGCCGATGTTGTTCGCCATCGACGAGACGTAGTTCATGCGGTCGGTGATCGTGATCACCTGGTTGTAGCTGTAGTGTTCGCTGAGCTTCTCGAAGCTGCGGTGGCAATAGCCGATGTGCGCTTCGCACTTGACAATGCGTTCACCGTCCAGCTTGACGCGATTCTCGAGAATACCGTGCGTTGCCGGGTGGGACGGCCCCAGGTTGAGGTCGTACAGCTCTTTTTCGTCCGTCTGAAAATGCTCGGCGATGGCGCGGTCGATAACCTGTTTAAGCATTACCGTTCTCCTTCCCGCGCAATGGCTCGCGCCTGATTTCCCACGGTGTCCGCGGCAGCATCTGGTCCGCCGGTTTCGGTTTCGTCTGCGGAGAGGTCACAGCTTCACGCCGCTTGTTGCTGACCACGGTTCCACGTGGGAACGTGCCGCGATGCTGTCCCTTCACCGGGAAATCCTTGCGCAACGGATAGCCGACGAAATCGTCCGGACTCAGGATACGCGTCATACGCGGATGGCCGGTGAAGTTGATGCCGAAAAAGTCCCAGATTTCGCGTTCCGTCCACGATGCGCCGGCGTACACGTCGGTCAACGTCGCGATCGACGGATCATCACCCGCGAGGCGGGTCTTGTAGCGGAACTTGAGGTTGTGCTTGTGGGAACGCAGGTGAACCACCAACTCGAAACGGTAGTCGTCATGCAGCTTGAGGTAATCCACCGCAGTAATGTCGATGAAATGGTTGAACTGCCAGAACTCATCGTTGTACGCCCACTCCGCGACTTTGTGGTGCAATTCGGCGGGAATGGTCAACACCAGCATGCCGTAGTTCATCTCGAGCGAGATGGCTTTGTCGCCGGCGAGGGTTGCGAGATCCTCTTTGAGCTTGGCGTTCAGCTCGTCACGTGTCATCGCCGGTCACCCTCCGTGACGCGTTCCTGCTGAATCTTTTCCTGCAGCTTGGTGTAGGCGAGCATCAGCGTTTCGGGACGGGGCGGGCAGCCGGGGACGTACACGTCCACCGGGAACAGCGTGTCAATACCCTGCACCACGCTGTACGTATCAAACATGCCGCCACTGCTCGCGCAGGCACCCATACTGATGACGTATTTCGGTTCCGCCATTTGATCGTAGACACGTTTCAAAACCGGCGCCATCTTGATGCTGATGGTGCCGATCACGATCATCAGGTCTGCCTGTCGCGGGCTGAAGCTGGGGCGCTCCCACCCGAACCGGCCCTGATCGTATCGGGACGCCATCGTCGCCATGTACTCAATGCCGCAACACGCGGTAGCGTACGGCATCGGCCATGTGCTGTATTTGCGTGACCAGCCGACGAATTCCGACAGCTTGGTCGTGATCGCTTCACCGCCCGGCCATTGCGTCACTCCCATTCGAGCGCTCCTTTCTTCCACTCGTACAACAGTCCCGCGGTCAGGATCACGAGGAAGATCGTCATCGCAATAAATCCGCCCATGCCCAGCTCCTTGAAGTTGACCGCCCACGGGTACATGAAGACAACTTCAAGGTCAAACATGACGAACAGTACGGCGACGAGGTAGAACTTGACGGAGAAGCGCTGACGGCTGTCACCGACATAGTCCACGCCGCATTCGTACGTGTCCTGCTTGATCGGGGAATACTTTTTTGGGCCCAGGATGTGGGTGACGGCGAGTGCGAAATACGCAAAGCCGCCGATAATTGCGAACGTAATCAGTACCGGAATAAAATCCAGGGGCGTCATCCGACCTCACTTCCACGCGGGTTCGCGCCAGACTTGGTTTGACAACAGGATTTGTGCCGTTTGTCACGAAGCCAAAGGTTCGTGTATACTAACTCAAGCATCCACAAGGAGATGCCAAGACACGGGCGACAATATAGAGGCGCAGCTACACCCGGTCAACGCCCTATCTCGACGGGGTTTTTCATTCTTTTCACAAGAAAACTTTGTACCAATGTCGAATTGGTTCAAGCCGAACCCGGGGACAAACCAGTGGGTTAGGTTCGGTGAATTCTCCGATGATTTGTTCCGTTTTCGTTCGGAGTAAGGGGAGACAAAAGGGACGATCTCCGGAAGAAATCGTCCCTCGTAGTGCCGTCGTATTCTCGAGTTACCCGACTTTGCGCAAACCGGTCACTGCAACCGGCGAAATCGCCTTCGTCGGACACACCGGCTCGCACAGCCCGCAGCTGATGCACAGCTCGGGGTCGATCACGTACTTGCCGCCATCGGTTTCGGTGATACACTTTTTCACCGGACACACCTTCGCGCATTCGCCGGAACCGTTACAGAGCGTCGGATCAATGTGCCATTTCGGCCTCTGCCCCGCCTTCTTGTCCACCAGCGAATTCGTCGGGCAGACATTCACCGCCGCCAACGGCGTATCCTTGACCGAATAATCGAACACCGGCAGGTTACCCGTATCGTCCATCTCGATCTGGCCGGACGGTGTCGTCTTCTTGTTCGCGCAACGCCCGCAGCCGATGCAGCCGACTTCGCACACCGCCGTGACCGCCTTGGTCTTGTTCGGATTCTTGCACGCGATGAACACGTCCGCGCTGCGCGGAATCAGGTCCATGATGTCACGCGGGCACGCTTCGACGCATTTTCCGCAGCCGGTGCAGTTTTCGTCGAGGACTTTCGGCAAGCCGTCCGCGCCCATCACCAGGGCGTCAAACGGACACGCCGCGACACAGTCGCCAGAACCGAGGCAACCCCAGTCGCAGGCCTTGTGGCCATGACCGACCCGGTCTTCCGCCGTGCAGGTCTGGAAGCCCTGGTACTCGAAACGGTCCGGGCACTTGTCCGGCGAGCCCTGGCAACGCACGATCGCGACTTTCGCTTCCGCCGTCTCGACCGTCGCGCCCATGATCTCGGCGATTTTGGCGACGATGTCGTTGCTGGCGACCGGGCAGGCTGTTGCTTCCAGCTTGCCGTCGACCACCGCGACCGCCATCTGACGGCAACCGGCGAGGCCGCACGCGCCGCAGTTCGCGCCGGGCAGCTCCTCGTCGACCTCCTCGATACGTGGGTCGACCTTGACGAAGAAGACGCGGGACGCGTACGCCAAACCACCACCGAGCAGAAGGCCGAGCCCGCCGACCGATGCGATTGCGCCTATGAGGGATGGATCCATGTTCTAAACCCAGTTATGAGCGATGAGTTGTGAGCGAACCAACTCGTCAACTACGACTTCATATTCACCGAACCGCAGCCCGCAGACTGCAGTCTGTAGCCTTGTTTACCCCACACTCAACCCACTGAATCCTAAGAACGCGATGGCCATCATGCCGGCCATGATGAAGGCGATTGGCACGCCCTGCAGCGGCTTGGGTACGTTGGCGAGGTCGAGGCGTTCACGGATGCCGGCCATCAACACCAGCGCGAGCGTGAAGCCGATACCGGCGGCGATGCCGTTGACGACGGCTTCGAGCAGGTTGTAGCCTTCGTCGATGTTGAGCACGGCGACACCGAGCACTGCGCAGTTGGTGGTGATCAGAGGCAGGAAGATACCGAGCGCCTGGTACAGCGCGGGCGCGGTCTTCTGGATCACCATTTCGACGAACTGCACCAGCGACGCGATCACGAGGATGAACGAGATCGTGCGCAGGAAGGTGAGGTCGACGCCCCACAGGTTCGTCGCCGGATCGAGCAGGTAGACATACACGATCCACGACACGAGGCTGGCGATGGTCATCACGAAGATCACAGCCATGCCCATCCCGATGGCGCTGGAGAGGCTTTTCGACACGCCGATGTACGGGCAGATGCCGAGGAAGCGCATCAGCACGAAGTTGTTGATCAGGATCGACCCGACCGCGATGACAAACAGGTTGCCCCAGTCCATTATTCGGCCTCCCCGCTATGCACGGCCTGCTGGGTGATAAAACCAGCTCGTTTCACGACTTCGTCCTTCAGCTTCTTTGCCTTGACCTCGTCCCGCCAGTTGAACATTGCGAGCAACAGGCCCATGGTGATGAATGCGCCCGGCGCGAGCATCATCAGCAGCACCGGTTCAAACCCACCCGGCGCGACCGGAATGCCGAACCAGGTCCCGTTGCCGAGGATCTCACGGACGGTGGCGATCATCACCAGCGCAAGCGTGAAGCCCACGCCCATCCCCCAGGCGTCAATGATCGAGGGCAGGACCGTGTTCTTGCTTGCGAACCCTTCGGCGCGGCCGAGGATGATGCAGTTCACCACGATCAGCGGCACGAAGATGCCGAGGCTGCGGAACAGCGCCGGTGCGTACGCCGCCATCACCATCTCGACGATGGTGACGAAGGTCGCGATGATCACGATGTACACCGGGATGCGGATCTTCGCCGGGACGCCCTTGCGGACGAGGCTGACGATCAGGTTCGACATCGTCAGCACGAAGATCACGGACACGCCCATGCCGATGGCGTTGAACACCGACGAGCTCACCGCCAGCGCGGGACACAGGCCCAACGCCAGCCGGAGCACCGGATTCTCCGCGATCAGCCCTTTTGAGAATTCCTTGCCGAGGTTCATGGTCTATTCCGCTTCTTCGTCTGAGTATTCGTCGACTTCCGACTCTTCGTCGTGGTACTCACGGTTCATGTCCACCGAATCGTCGAGCTCCTCGCCGTTGCTGTCTTCCAACGACATGTCGTCACCGGCTGACATGCTATCGCCGCCTGCTGCTCGTTGCTGAATCTCAGCGGCGAGGTCGCGAACGGAGTTGGACAGCGCGCGAGAGGTGATGGTTGCGCCGGTGATGGCGTCAATGTCGCCGCGATCCTGCACCACGGCCAGCGCGGACGCCAGCTTACCCTTGAACTGACGCAGAAACCACGGATCGCTTTCGCCGGATTTGATCTCCTGCACCTTGGTGCCGAGGCCCGGGGTTTCCTGCTGGAATGTGACTTTCAGGCCGCTGACCTTGAAGTCCTTATCAAAACCGGAGACGGTTTCGATGGTGCTCGAATAGCCTTTGCCGAGGGCAACGCCGGCGTACCCGATCAGGTTGCCGTTCTCGTCGAACGCCTTCCAGTAGGTGAAGCCGTCAGCGTCGGCAACTTCCTCGAAACGGATGGAATCGGCGAGCGTGGAAACGACTTCCATGCGGGCCTGTTCCTGCTCGATGCGTTTGTTCTCGGCGATGATCGGGGCGGTACTGTTGTTGAGCAAGGCCAGCCCACCGGCCGCGACCGAAGCGATGAACATCAGGATGATGGCGAGTCGCAGAATCATGGTTTTACCCCCTCGCCTCAGCTGTAGCAACTTTGATATGACCAAAGCGCCTTGGTTTCGTGTAGCGGTCGATCAACGGTGTCGTCAGGTTCATCAGCAGGATGGCGTAGCTGACACCTTCCGGGTAGCCGCCGATGAGACGAATCATCAACGTGATCAACCCGCATCCGATGCCGAAGATGAGCCTGCCTTTCTTCGTGATCGGTGTGGTCACCATGTCAGTGGCCATGTACACCGCGCCGAGGATCAGACCACCGGCGAAGATGTGGAACAGCATGTCACCGGAGAAGAAGCCGTCCGCCCCGCCGAACAACCAGCCGCCGAGACCGACGGTGGCGATAAACGCGAACGGTGTGCGCCAGTCGATGTAACCCTTATACAGCAGGTATACCCCGCCGATCAGCAACAGAATGGCCGACGTTTCACCGATACAGCCGCCGGTTACACCGATGACCAGGTCGAGAATCTTGTCGCCGGTCGAGTGCAGCACTTCCATCGCGCGGGTGATGACGTCGTTGGGCAGGCCTTCCGGGTTGGTCAATGTGGAAATCGCGCTTTTGCGAACTTCCAACGGTGTCGCGTAGGAGACGCCGTCCAGCTTGATTGCGGCAGGATTGACGTTCCATGTGAAGAAGTTGTAGCCCTGCATCTTCCACCAGAATGCGGGCAGCCAGTCCTTGGTCATGTGCAGCGGCCAGGACGCGAGCAGGAACGCACGGCCGATCAGCGCCGGGTTCATCGGGTTCCAGCCGAGGCCGCCGAACGGCATCTTGGCGATCGCAATCGCGAAGAATGCACCGATCACCGGAATCCACCACGGCACTCCCGGCGGCAGGTTGAACGAAACCAGCAGGCCGGTAAGGAACGCGGAACCGTCCGCGACGGTGCTCTTCGCTTTGAAAAGCTTCTGCAGGCCCCATTCGGTCAGCATCGCTGCGGACGCACCTAACGCGACCAGCATCAGAGCCCGGAAACCGAACACCCAGGTCGCGCCGATGGTCGCCGGGACGAGTGTCGCGGTGACGGTCCACATGATCCGCCGCACGCTTTCCTTGTCGTGAATGTGCGGCGAGCTGCTGAGAATGAACTTGCGGGACGGAACCGCTGCGGTGTCCTTCTCTTTCTTTGCGGGTTTGTCGTCCTTGGCGGCTTTGGCGGGACGCTCTTTCCGTTCCTTCTTCTCGGGCTTGGCGTCACCACCCTCGGCAGCCGCGGCTTTTGCGGCTTCACGGGCGGCCTTGCGCTCTGCGCGACGCTTCTCTTTCTCTTCGTCCGTCTCAGCGGGCTTGTCGTCCCCACCTGCGTCGGCAGCAGCAGCCTTAGCCGCTTCACGGGCCGCTTTGCGCTCCGCCTTGCGGCGTGCCTTCTCGTCGTCGGATTCGGCCGGTTTGTCATCTCCACCGGCTTCGGCAGCAGCGGCGGCTTTTGCAGCCTCACGAGCGGCCTTGCGCTCCGCCTTGCGGCGTGCCTTCTCGTCCTCTTCATCTGAGGAAGCGCCGGCGTCAGCTGCGGGAGCGGGCTCTTCGCCCTTCTCCTCGGCGGCCTCGGCTGCAGCGGCAGCTTTGGCTGCTTCACGAGCGGCCTTACGCTCAGCCTTCTTGCGCGCTTTCTCGTCCTCTTCATCCGAGGAAGCGCCGGCGTCAGCTGCGGGAGCGGGTTCTTTACCCTTCTCTGCGGCAGCTTCAGCGGCCGCCTTTGCCTTGGCGGCTTCACGCGCGGCTTTGCGTTCCTCTTTCCGACGAGCTTTCTCGTCGTCGGAATCGGCCGATGTTTCCGGCGCATCGCTTTCCGGACGTTCGTCCGGTGCGTCGTTCTGCTTTTCTTCGTCTGGCGCGAAAGGACTCATCGCTTACGCTGCCTTTTCTTTTTTCGTCGTGGCTTTCCGTTTCGCGGCCATCACGGCGGCCTTGCCGAAACGGATATGCTGGACCAGGTTGCGGTGCGCGGGACAGATGTAGGTGCAGGATCCGCACTCGATGCACTCGAGCACACCCAGCTCATCCGCATCTTCCAACCGTTCCAGTTCGCTCAAACGGGCGATGTTCGTCGGAAGCAGGAACACCGGGCAGACGGAAACGCAGCGGCCGCAGCCGATGCACGGTTCCTCTTCCCCGATGATCGCTTGTTCCTTGTTGAGCACAAGCACGCCGGATGTTCCCTTGATCACGGGGACGGTGTCCGTCCACAACGCGTTCCCCATCATCGGGCCGCCCATGATCAACTTCGCGGCGTCGTCGGTGTAGCCACCGGCGGCTTCGATCAGGTAGGTCAATGGCGTGCCGATTTTTGCCAGAACGTTCGTCGGCTTCTTGACGCCGGAACCGGTGATGGTGACGTACCGTTCGATCAACGGCTTCTGCCAGCGCACAGCTTCGTAAATCGCGACGCAGGACCCGACGTTCTGCACGACACAGCCGACATCCATCGGCAACGCCGGCGGCGGCGGAACCTCACGCCCGGTCAGCGCACTGATCAACTGTTTTTCCGCGCCTTGCGGATACTTGACCGGCAACATCTCGACCTGGATTGAGGAATCCAGCGATGCGGCGGCTTTTTTCAAGCTTTCGAACGCATCCGGCTTGTTGTCCTCAACCGCCATGAACAGCTTCTTCGCGTTGACGGTTTTCCGGACCAGCATCGCGCCGCGCACGATATCCTCCGCCCGTTCCAGCATCAGGCGATGGTCGCTGGTCAGGTACGGCTCGCACTCGGCGCCGTTGATGATGACGGTGTCGATCGGCTTGGCTTCCGGCGGTGACAATTTGACATGCGTCGGGAACGCTGCGCCGCCCATCCCGGCGATACCGGCGTTCTTCACTCGCTCACGGATCACATCGGGAGTTGCGTCGGCCCAGTTCGGATCTTCCTCGCCCTTGCCGTCGCCGCCGTCATCCTTCGTTTCGATCACGACGGTCATCATTTCCTTGCCGACCGGGTTCGCGTACGGGATAACATCCTTGACGACGCCGCTGACAGGAGCATGCGCGGGAATGGACACAAAGCCGCCGGACTGCGTTAACGGTTGGCCGACGGTGACTTCGTCCTTCTTCTTCACCACGGGCACACCGGGCGCGCCGATATGCTGCTGAATCGGTACGTAGATCAGCTCGGGTACGGGCAGCGGGGTTGTCGCGACACCGGACGTGAGTTTGAACTCAGGAGGGTGGGTGCCGCCGCGGAACGTTTTCTTCACGATAGCTTCCGAACCTCCTCGGTAAATTCGCCGGCGTCTTCGAACCGGCGGTACACGGATGCGTAACGGATGTAGGCGACTTCGTCGATCTTCTTCAGTTCGTCCATGACGATCAGGCCGATGTCGCGGCTGTTGACATCCTTGGTGGCCTGAGAATGGAGAATGGATTCGACGCGGTCGGTAATCTGGTCGAGCTGCGCCATGGTCATCGGCCGCTTGATGCTGGCCAGACGTATGCCATTGAGCAACTTGTTGCGGTCATATTCCTCAAGGCTGCCGTCATGTTTGATGACCTGCAGCCCTAACCGCTCGACGGCTTCGCGGGTCGTGAACCGGCGTCCGCACTCATCGCAGTGCCGCCGTCTCCGGATCGACTTCTCGTCCTTGGAGGGACGGCTGTCGATCACCTTGTTGTTGAGACTGCCACAAAATGGACAGCGCATAGTACCCGCGTAGCGTTGCGAGTCCTCTTTTGCTTCGTGGACTCGGCGTGTTCTTCATGCGATTAGTGTCACAAACCGACTCTGCAATTATGCAGTTACGGCGATAACCGGCTTATTCACGTTCGCTAACAATCCGCCGCAAGTAAAATCAGAACTGTGGTTGCAGCGGTACAGCCTTACTTATGAACGAAAACAGGCCTGAAAAACCGGACCTCGTGACACCGTTCACGTAAAGCTACAAAAGAAGCTCGCCCACATCTATTGTTGGGCGAGCCTTACTGTTAACACGTGCTTACCACGCAAAATGCGGGAAGCCGGACGCCATCTCCTTGACTTCCTCCCGCACCGCACGGTGCATTTCCTTGTCCTCGACATCCGTCAGAACGCGATCGATCCAGGCAGCGATCTGCTTCATCTCGTCCGTACCCATCCCGCGTGTCGTCAGCGCCGGAGTTCCGATACGAATGCCGGAGGTCACAAACGGGCTCTTCAGATCGCCCGGCACCATGTTCTTGTTCGTGGTGATCCCGGAACGCACCAGCGCCAACTCAGACGCTTTGCCGGTCAGATCCTTCGGCGAGAGGTCGATCAGCATCAGGTGGTTGTCGGTGCCGTCCGACACCAGCTTGAAGCCGAGCCGCATCAGCTCGTCAGAGAGCGTCTTCGCGTTGTCGACAACCTGCTTCATGTACGTCTTGAACTCGGGTTTCAACGCTTCCTTGAACGCAACCGCCTTGCCGGCGATGACATGCATCAACGGTCCACCCTGCAACCCCGGGAAAGTGACGGAGTCAATCGCTTCCGGGACCGTCTTCGGCTTCGGCGGCATACCTTCGAGGAAGATTTCGCCCCCTTCGTAGCTGGAGAGGACCAATCCTCCACGCGGACCGCGCAGTGTCTTGTGCGTTGTGGAGGTGACGGCGTGCGCGAACGGCAGCGGATCCGGGTGCAGGCCCGCCGCGACCAATCCGGCGAAATGTGCCATGTCGGCCAACAGGTAAGCCCCGACCTCATCGGCGATCTCACGGAACTTCTCGAAGTCCCAGAACCGCGGATACGCGGACGCACCGGTGACGATCAGCTTCGGCTTGACCTCACGCGCCAACTTGGCGATGGAATCCATGTCGAGCCGACCGGTGTCCATGTTCAGCTCGTACGGATGGACATCGTAGAAGCGGCCGGAAACGTTGACCGGGCTGCCATGTGTCAGGTGGCCACCGTGGTTCAGGTGCAGTCCCATGATCGGGATTTTCTTGCCGCCATCCGCGAACGGATGCACCAGCGCAAAGTAGACCGCCTGGTTCGCCTGGGAACCGCTGTGAGGCTGAACGTTGGCCCACTTGGCGCCGAACAGTTCGCAGGCACGGTCGCGGGCCAGATCTTCCGCCACGTCGACAAACTTGCAGCCGCCGTAGTACCGCTTCTTCGGGTAACCCTCGGCGTACTTGTTTGTCATCACCGAACCCACTGCCTGCTGTACCGCAGGGCTGACGATGTTCTCGCTGGCGATCAGTTCCAGGGTATTGGTCTGCCGCTCGGTTTCGAGCTGAATCGCTTCCGCGACTTCTGGATCGAAATCCTCGACGGCGTCAATGGAAGGGATGGCGTGTTTGTCGGCCATGGCTGTGCCTCTACGCTAATCAATTCACGAATTGGCACAAAATATACGGCATCGCGCGAGCAAAAACGAGGTCGCCCTCTCAGGGGTGAATGGGTAGATGTGAGACTTGAGATGTGAGACCACAGATTCTAGATGTGAGATGTGAGAAACAACAACAGCACGTGGTTGAGATACGATGCGAAAGAAAAGATAGACTACTGTTGGCCAGCAAGAGTCTAGCTCGCATCACGGGTCTCATGTCTCAATGCATCTTGTCGTTTTTGTCTACGTTCTAGTGCTTGACCTTGTGTTTTTCTCATATCTCATGTCTCATATCTCACATCCAGATTAACAATCCTTCGCTTTGATCAGGCCGACGCGTTGTTCGTGGCGTCCGGCACCGGGTTCGGTGGTCAACCAGGCGTGGACAGCCTTCCACGCGGTGTCTGGATCAGTTGTGCGTCCACCCAGCGCGAGCATGTTGGCGTGGTTGTGTTCAGCAGCCAGCCGGCCCTCTTCCTCGCTGTTCACTTTTGCGCAATAGACACCGTGCACCTTGTTCGCGGCGATGGACATGCCGATGCCGGTTCCGCAGATAAGAATCCCGCGCGGGAATTCGCCGGACGCGACTTTCGTGGCCGCGTCGAAGGCGTAATCCGGGTAGTTAACGCTTTCGGTGTTGTGCGTACCGAGGTCGGTGACGTCGTAGCCGGTGTCCCGCAGGCGGGAAACCAGTTCGTTCTTCAGGTCGATACCGCCGTGATCCGCAGCGATGACGAGTTTATCGTTAGCCATGTTCTATCAATGATCCCGGGGCCACGTTGAGGACAAAGTATCCCCCGGGAACATCCCTCCTTTTCAGCGTCAATGACAAACGGGCTGCCAGTCTGCGGCAACCCGTGAAAGCTCAGTTCATGCGTCACCCTGCCTGCTAGCCGGCGAACTGGCCGAGGTAGGTTTCGATGTATTTGGTCTCGGGCCAGGATGCATTGATCCAGTTGTAGCAATCCTTCGCCGGCACTTTCTTCGTCTGGTTCAGGAACCAGTCGGCTTTCTGCGGCGCGAACTGCTTCATGTACTCAACGCGGCTGACGGCTTTGCCCTTGATGTTGTAATCGGCGCTGGCCGCAGCCTTTTCGAACAGGCCGAGGGCGATGGTGTACACGAGCTTGTCGTCGTACTCAAGGCCACCGGCGGAGCATTCGTCGCCGGACGATTCGTAGGTCAGACCGAGGATGTAGTCCGCTTCGCCAACGCTACCACCGGCGTTTTTCGCCTTGTTCACCCACGTACGGGCGGAATTGAAGCGTCCCAGCAGACGCTGGTTGTCGGCGATCCGCAGCATCGCGTCATCGTTGCCCGGATCCTGCGCGAGCAGCGCTTCATACGTCGCAATCGACTGATTCAGCTGGTTCAGGTTGTCGTATGCCTTCGCCTTGGCACGATAGACCTCAATCCGGCTCGCGTCGCGCATCAGGATTTCGTCCGCCTGATCGATCACCTTCTGGTTCTGGCTCTGATCCTGATAGGCACGCAGCAGATCCATCCGCTTCTGCATGTCTTCCGGGTTCGTGGCGATCTCTTCCTCGAGCCGGGTGATGTATTCCGCCGGGTCACGGTGCATGCGTACCAACGCGGTCAGCGAGTTCTTCGCGCCGGTGTCGTCCGGAGCGATACTCAGCAGGGATTCGTACGCAGAGATGGCGGACTCGGGATCATTCAACGCTTCGTGCAGCTCGGCCTTTTTGCGCAGGTACTCGATCTGGTCTGTGTCGGAGATGTCGCCATCGAGCGCCTTGTCGTAGTGCAGCAGGGCAGTTTCGTATTCACCCTTCGCCTTGAGGATGAAGCCGTAGGTGGCGTTCAGGAATGGATCGGCCGGATGCTTGTCGAGGCCCATTTCGAGCACGATCTGGGCGCTGTCGGGCTGGCTCAGCTCCATGTAGATCTGATAGAGACGGTCCCAGTCATTGTACTGGTCCTTGACGTCAAGGTCAATCACCGTCCACAGATAGTTTTTTGCATCTTCCCACTGCTGCGCCTTGAGCTTGTCGTACGCGAACATGCGCGCTTTTTTCAGCTCAAATTCGTTTGCCTTGGCAATGGAATCCTGGCGTGCCGCGAGTTCTTCCGGCGTGGGTTCACGCACGACTTCAGTCGCCGCGCAGCCCATCAGCAGCATCGTCCCTGCAATCAGCAGCAGCATCAACGCTGTCACCAAGGTTCGCATCTTCATCGTTGCCATCTCCCCATCCGTATCGTTCTGCTACACATGTTGTTTATCTTTGCCGCCGAACAAACCAGCGTTCGGTGGAGCTGATCCCGATCTGAATCCCGTAGATCCGTTCTTTTGCCAAGTTGTCGGTGACCGTGCCACGCATATCGTAGGTCAGCGCAAATTCGAAGACGCCCCGGCCATATGCAATCGGCATGCCCATCCCGACGGCTGCCCCGTAGGTATACAACGGGTTTCCGCCTGCTCTAACATAATGCTGCTGATAGCGTAACCCAGCCCGGAAGGTCGCCTCTTCATACCACGGAACCAATGGCTCTCTGAGCGGGATGCGTTCAAATCCGAGTCCGACATCGACGCTGTTGTCGTACTCAAACTCGCTCGCGATCGAATGTTCGCTCTCTTTCCACGCGGTATAGTTGATTCTCGCCAGGGTGCGCAACCGACCGTAGTCGATGTAGCCACCCAGCCCCAGCGACAGCGGCATCTCGAACTGCTCGTCCGCAAACCCCACCGAGTCACCCGCCTGAATCGTAAGACTGGATGCTACATCCAGCATCGCCGGCGGACGAACGGTCAACGAAACGGCTGAATTCTGGCTTGGATGAGCGGTGAATCCGAGATTGACGCCAACACCGTTGATCTCATGCAGAATGTACCGGCCGGACCGGGAGAACGATCCTTGCTGGAAGTCAATCGTGACCAGTTCTTCCAGCTGCCCGAAGTAATAGTCCAACCCGATACCAACGTCAACCTTCTGTAGCACCTGGAACGCCAGCACAGCCCCGGCGCGTGACATGCCGCCGTTGCCCTGAACGCGGCGCAGCAGGTCGTACGTTTCAAGCGTATCGACCGGTTGTTCGATGTCGTAGGTGTCGCTGCGGTGAATCAGGTAGTCGTGATCGGTCAGCGCCTGGTAGTAGAAACCGAGACCAAACGACTTGTAAAATGGCAGCAGGAGAGCGGCATTCGGGAAAACGTAGTTGTCCGCGATATCCTCGCCGGTATAGTCCGACGCGTACACCTTGTTCGCGGCGAAGCTGACGGTGTATTTCGTCACACCGTAGGATCGCCATGTGGCTGGGTTATCAATGGCAAAGTAGATAGAGTCGCTGAACGCCATATCGGAGCCGGCAAGGCCCACGCTGCGGGCGTTTCCGTTCTGCTGCCAGAGACCAACGCCGAGCGGACCGAACACGGACTCCGCCATCACCGGGACAGCGGCGAACAGGATCATCAGAGTGATGCTGAGCAGGCGTTTCATCATGGCTTCTGGAACTCGGTGTACACTACGTGGAAATATGGCCGGTACTCAGGATCAACGGCATCTGTACCGGCAAAGAAAGCACGGCGCGACAAGGTAATCCCGGTAACCACCGCACGGATGTCAACGCCGAAATTGGTTTCCGGCAGCGCAGCCCATTGACGGGCAATCGGGGTCACATTGATCCGCACCTGGCCGGTGCTATCAGGAACGAAATAGGCAAGCTGTGAGCTCGTACCGACGATAATGGTATCCGGATCCGCAGTCCATTCCTCTGTGACATCATACCACGTCATCGAGGAAGGGCTTCCGAGCTGGCGATCCCAGTCACTGTCGTGCGTGATCACCAGGTCCACTCGGTTGATACTGTGCTGCGCCGGATCAATCCCCGTGAAATCGCCCTGGAACAGCATGTCTCGCGCGTATCCCTGCGAATAGACCACCCGGTCCGGATCAGCCGGCAACGCGCTGTCGTCGGTGTACCAGGTCGTGTACAGGGGATTGACGTACAACGTCGTGTCTACCAGCGTGTCTTCGTTGACCACGAACGTTCCGGAAGCGGACAGACGCGGCAGATAATCCGCATCCGATGAACTGGAGTAGGTCACGAATCGCTTGATGAACGTGGCCTGATCCAACGGCCGGATGTACAACAGCAACGAGTCGAGGGTTAATGTGTCCAGCGACATGGTGAACTCATTGACCTCGAAGGTGTCGAGGTCGCCGTCCACCGTCCCCAGCAACACGGTGTCAATCGGAGTCTTCTCGATCGTCTGCGCGTAATCATAATCCTGAGTGTAGGGGACAAACGACTCCTCGAACCGGAGCAATTCAGCGGACCATTCCTCGCTCGGATCAATATTGTCCGCATCGACGTATCCATTGCTCCACAGATGGATGCGGGCCGAATCAAGCTCAAGGACCTCACCCAGGTTTGCGAAGTTGGTAAACCACAGGATGATGTCCGAGTGGTACCCGTCCTCTTCGCCCAGATGCAACTGGGTTGAGCTGAATTTGACGCGATCACCGCGATCGTACGTGGAGAAGACGTCTGCGGCAATGGTCAATTCCTTGATCTCGCCGTCTTCGTCACCCCCGACCAGGTTCTTCCCCACTCCCTTGTCAAATTCAGCGCAGGACCACATGGCCAACGCCATCAGGAGGACGAACAGAACACTGAGCCGGGATCGGTTTGCTGGTTGGGTCATAATTTCGATGTGAATCCTGCTTTGCCGGATTGTACGGCATTCGGCGGATACGTTTTGCCCGCTGCCTGTAAGATCGGGCCAATTTAGGTCAGGCGTGCGAGTGACGCAAGAAAGCTGTTCGTTTCGCTCGCGCGCTGGTTGCCGAAACCCACCTGCCCGAAGGTTATACACGGCAATGCATGAACAGTGCCCGGACCTGTCTCTCTCGCTCTCACGAAAAACCCCCGCACAAACGTGTGCGGGGGTTGAATTTGAATACGTCCGCGCGATTAACGCAGCAGAACCACCTTGCGGCTTTCCTGCATCGGACCAGCCGAGAAGCGCAAGAAGTAGATGCCGCTGGCCATGTTGTCGCCGTTGATCATCAGCTGATGATGTCCGGCATTCATCATGCCATTGTGCAACGTCGCGACCTTCTGGCCGAGCACGTTGTACAGCACAGCCTTCACGTCCGTCGCTTCCAGCGTCGAGAACTGCACGGTGGCGGTCGGGTTGAACGGGTTCGGGTAAACACCGTCAAACTCCCACGCCAACGGACGCAGTTCCGTGCCCTCACCCACCACAAATGTGGTCAGATCCTGATCCACGGTCAACGTGACCGGCAACCAGGTCGTGGGGACGAAGGTGTTGTTGTCGAAACGCAACCACGTGGAATACATGCCTTCCGGCAGATCCAGCGATGCCAGGCTGACTTCCACGGTGAAGTCGCCACCGGCTGGTGTGACTTCACCCTCCGTGTTGAGGCTCATCCACGCGTTGTTCGGCGAGATCTCGTAGACCTCGACCACGTCGTCCATCTGCGATGCGTTGCGCAACTGGATGAACGTGAAGTAGAACGGGTTCCACAGGTACGTGATTTCCGTGTCCGTCAATCCAGCGATCATGCCACGCGGGATGTTGTAGACGAACAGGGTGTCACCTGTGGCGGTGTTCATCTTCATCACGGTCACATCAACGTAGTACGTCTCCTGCAGTGTGAACCACAGGTTGTACCCATCCGGATCGTCCTTGTGATAGCTGAGCGACCGAATCGTCATGTCCAGATCGTACGAACCGACGAAGTTACCTGAGCGGTTCATCGCGTAGATAGGACCGTCCACCTGGCCCATCCAGAACACGTCGTTGTCGTGATCGTAGGTCAACATGTTAACGGTGGCAAGCGTTGCCGGAATGTCGATCGTATCGATCAACGAAATGTCATGCGTCGTTTCGTTGTACTCGATCTGATGCAACATGCCATCGTCGACGCCATAGATGTAATTACCATCAGACGTCAGGCAGAGGAAGCCGTTCGTCGACGGATTCGTAACCGGCTGCGCATAGCTCTGGACGATGTTGCCGTCCAGGGTAATGCGATACAGCCCGTTCGGGTTCTGGTTGTTGTTGCCGCCGGAGACCCAGTAGAATCCCCTGTGCAACGTGATCCCGTAGTTGCGGTTTTCCGGTCCGGTCAGCTGGAACTCATCGAGCAGATCCCAGGCAGCGTCCGGTTCCGGATTCGGACCGGTGTTGTCCATCTCCACGGTCCAGGTCAACTCACCATCGCCCGGGTTGCTGACAACGACGTTCGCCGTGGTCGTTTCTCCCGGCGGGAGGATTTCGTTGATTTCCGCTACGGACAATTCGAATTCAGGCGCGGTTACGGCAAAGTCCTGCACCGTGATCAGACCTTCCTCAACGACGATTTCAGTCGTCTGCGGGTTGATGCCCTGCAGCTCTACGACCAGGTCATGCGTACCGATGACGACGTCGTAGATCTCGTAATGGCCCTGATCGTCCGTGTAGCCGAAGTAGGCGTTGTCACTGGTGCGAACCAGAGCGCCTTCCACCGGACCACCACCCGTCGCGAAAGTCACATCACCGGTAACAATACCCGTGATCAGCGCGGCCTGGGTTGTGATCAGAATCGCGCGGCCGTCGCAGATGGTTGCGTTTGGCGGCGTGTCGTTGCCATCCCAGTACGCAATCTGCAAACCATCCGTCTGATCGTGGTTTTCAACTCCGACGGTCGCATACGCGTTATCGAAGCTTTCACCGGTCGTGTGCGTCACGTCCTCATACTGGAAGAGGATGTTGTTGTCGCCGGTAATCGTAATGTGTTCACCGACCTGATCGTAAACGATCATCTGGAAGGTGTTCCACGCCGACGGGTTGCTCCACACATACACGTCCGCAACCGAATACCACTCAATGATGTAGCGGCCGTTGGGTTCGTCGTAGTAGTGATAGACACCACTGTACTGGCCGTCGACCATGCGGTCATCCCAGTACGGTGCGATCATGTAGTTCGGACCCACTGGGCTCGGAATCGGCCAGTTACGCGGGGTGCGCATGTCGCCCTGGTTGCCCATCGCGACGAAACCGTTGCACGTAATCGTCATCTGGTCAAAATCAACACCGTAGTACTTCATGGTGAACGGCAGATCGACGACGACCGCGTCGTCATCTTCCTCACCGTTGTCGTTGATCGCCAGCGCCGAACCATCGTAGTCGTTACCGCCGACATTCGGATTAATCTCAACCCAGTCAAATACCGGGGCGATATCATAATCCGTGTCGCGGTTATCGAAGGCGATGTAGCCGTACCCATCCGGGCCAACCGGATCCGTCGTCGTCGCGGTACCGAGCTGAATCTTCACGTTTACCGAGTCGCGGAAGCCGTCAGCGTTACCAACGACGAGGAACGCGTCTGCCGGATAGCCCCTGAAGGATTCCGGATGCGCGGTGATCGTGTGCGTCGTTGTTCCTGTCTGACCCACCGGCACAGCCGGGAATGCAATCTGGCCGCTGTTGACCGTCAGGTACGGATCGTCACTGACCAACTGACAGAATCCACCGCCACCGTTCGTCAGCCCGATGTTCGCTACTGAGAGGTCGATGTCAACCGTCGCGCCCGGAACAATCGTACCAGCCGGATCCTGGTTAACGTAGGTGTATTCCGGCGCGTGAATCTTGAAGGTGAACACGTCTGTCTGCAGCACGTTCGGCTGGCCGCCGCCTTGCGGCATGACGCCAATTCCGATTTCTCCATCCACAACCCAGCCGCTCTGTGCATCGTCCGCGATCTGCATCAGCGCCAGGCTGGTTGCAGACTGAATCTGGCCGGGACCGATGTTGCCGACGCGAGCGATGCCGCCGGTCTGTTCCACCATCGGATCATCCGTGGTGAAAATAGCGCCGATACGTGGCGCGGTGAACGGGTACAGGTTGTGCAGCGTCAGGTACAGGCCGACAATTTCGCCCGGTTCGGCGAGACCGTTACCGTTACCCTGCGAGCCCGCCTGCCCGTTATCGATGACCTGGACTTCACGCACAGCCATCAGCTGGGTGACTTCCACCGGGACATCGGTACGATACGGCTGGAAGTTCTGCGCGGTCACAGTCAGCTTGGCCATGCCCTCTGCGATGAATTCCGGATCGAGGACGATGCGTCCCATGGCGTCTGTTTCGCCAAACGCGACCGTATCATCTTCAGCATCGTTCTTGTAGAGACAGACCCAGGCGTCCGGTACCGGCTGCCCGTTACCGTCACGTACTTCAATCTCGAAGCCGTGGCGACCGTAGTTCAGTGCGCTGGGGTGTATGACTTCGATATCCTGCGGGATATCGGTCCACAGCCACACGGTCGGGTCACCCATCAGGTTGGTCCACTCCGAGAAGCTTGATACCTGCGACGGAGCGTGGTCGATGAAGGCGTTGTACAAGTTCACCTTCGACCAGAAAATGTCACCGCCCATTTCGGGGTTGCGAAGCACCATGTTCGAGAAAATGGCACCGCCTGACAACGCGTTGTTGTAGCGCGTATGCGTGGAGGACGTCGCAATTGAAATCGCGCCAATACCACCGGTCGGTTCATTGACTGAACCCGCGCGCATCCAGGCTTCGTTTTTACCTAGACCGTTGGTCCAGTTGCCGGTACCACAGGTCATGTGGACGACCATGCAGGGCTTGAAATAGTTCGTCAGGGCAAAAATCTCGCTCGGATCAAGACCCGTATTGATATACCCGCGATAGTTGTAGAACGTGACACCGGCATTGATCGCAAGGATGCTGGCGTTGTTCACCCCGCCCTGGGTATACCAGGCGGTGTCGACCTGGGTGTAGCCGATGTCGAGCATCGCGTGACGCGCGTAACGGCCAAGGTAAATCGTGGAGACGCCGGAGCTGGCGGAACCTGCGGCCACCATGCCGCGCTTGTACCAACCGGTTTCATCCATGTACGGGTCACGTTCGTAGAACATGACTTTGTTCTTGTAAGCGATCAGGTCGGTTTGGGATTCCACACTGATACGTCCGACACCCGCTTCCGGAAGCTCGTCGTTCCCTTCGAGCTTGACGTAATAATGGTCACCGTAGCCTGATCCTGGCGGTGTTGAGTAGATACCACCGTTGTCACCAACAATGACTACCCAGTCGAATTTCTCGTCCGAACTGTCCCAGCGGGACTGAAGCTCAGCTTTGATCGAACTGCTCGACCAGGCTGTACCTGCATCGGTGATGAACTCGAGTTTGTAGCCCTTCTGACGCTTCCACTCGATCCACTCGGCAAGCTGTGTCTTCGCGGTTTCCTTGCAGACGACCTGCACGCCACCACGATAGACCTCGAAATCGTCCAGTTCGTTGGAATCCCAATCGAGGAACTGTTCGTAGAAGCTGAGGTACGTTTTGCTTAACCTGGTCGGGTAAGAATCCAGTTCGTTGATTCCTTCACCGCCGTACTGGATGTCGACTTGGATATCACTGTAGACTCGAACTTCGTTCAGGTACGGGTTAACCTGCACCGGGTAGGTGACGAGGTTGGCAATACGGAACCGGCGCGCGATCGCCGGATCGGTGACCTCGGCCAGTGTACCCGGATACCATGCATCAATCGACGGATCCAACTCACCGAAGATGGGTTCGTCACCATCCATGTTCATCAGGGTGGCGTATTCGAGTCCGGTGAACGTTTCATAGGTCGCATCGAGCACGACCGCTTCCGCACCACCGGTCATCGGCATGCGAAACATGCGGCTCAGCATTGGAACCGGGGGTGCTCCTTCCACCTGCAGCATGCCGCCGCCGGGGATCTCCAACACCTGGCCCCAACCATCACCGACTGGAACATCAGCGATTTCGGGAGCAGCAATTTCCAGCGACACGCTCATGCCGTCCGCGCGTTTCTGGATATCAGCTGCGTGCATCAAGTCTGCCTGCATCTCCGTCACGTTTGCTGCTGCAAATGCCGTCGTGGCAAGCAGGCTGGCAAGTAGTATCCCTAACAATCCCTTCCAGCTCATCGGCAATCCTCCAGATGAAAAAAGCACCACTATCGCTTATCGCAGCAAACCGTGCATCGACTCAAATCCAGGATGGCGATCGGTGCAGTCTAACGCGGGGATATTCCCCATTAAAAACTCGTAACCTCGCGTGCAGGACCCGCGCGCGCGAAGTGGTTTCACTCAATCGAACACATTATAGAGTCACACCAGCAGTGTTGCAACGAGAAATGTGGATTTTGAAATAAAGAATCCAGCGCCTCGCTCCCTCCTCGAGGTTCATATTCTCATCGCACGAACTGCCTGATAAACCTGATCATAACAATCCCACAAATCTTGGCTGATTACGCGAGTTTGCCCGACAACGGGCATGAAATTGGTGTCTCCGTTCCAGCGTGGAACGATGTGTTGATGCAGGTGTGTCTCCAGCCCTGCTCCGGAGATGCGCCCGAGGTTCCACCCGAGGTTGAAGCCGTGCGGGTTGATCGTTTGTTGCAACGCGCTCAACGCCACCTGGGTCAAGAGACCGACCTCAGCCCAATCCTCAGCTTCCAGCTGCTGCATGTCCGCGACGTGACGTTTCGGCGCCACCATCAGGTGACCGTTGGTGTAGGGAAACCGGTTCATCAACAGGAGTGTGCGCTCACCACGATACAGCAGCAGGTGTTCGCGATCCTGCTCGGCGGGTGCGTTGACCATGTCGCAGATGAAACAGTCATGTACGCCTTGTGAGCTTTCCTTGATCCACGGCAGCCGCCATGGTGCCCAGAGACGTTTCAGCGCGCTCTCATCGTTCATCTGAAAACCGTTGTCCTGTGGACAGACAAGAAGAAGCCGGGCTTGTGCCCGGCTTCGAACTATGTGTCAGTTTACGAGTGTTCCGCAGCCTTGCGTTCTTCATACTCCTCAGCCAGCGCCTGCTGGATGTCGTGTGGCACTTCCTCGTAGTGCGAGAACTTGCGGCGGAAGATACCGCGACCGGAGGTCAGCGAACGAAGGGTGTTGGCGTATTTGTACAACTCCGCCAGCGGGACCGTGGCGCGAATGATCTGCCACTTCCCTTCCACATCCATGCTGGCGACCTTGCCGCGACGGGACGAAATGTCGCCCATCACGTCGCCCATGTTATCCTGCGGGCACTTGATCTCGATTTCGTAAATCGGTTCGAGAATCGCGGTCTTCGTCTTCTTCACCGCTTCCCGGAACCCGATCGAACCGGCCATCTTGAACGAGAATTCATCCGAGTCAACCGCATGGAACTTGCCGTCGATGCAATGCACCTTGACATCCACCACCGGATACCCAGCGATCACGCCCTTGGTCAACGTTTCCTGGATGCCCTTGTCCACTGCCGGGATGAACTGGCGTGGAATCGCACCGCCGACGATTTCGTCAAGGAACTCGTAGCCGTCCCCACGCGGGGCCGGTTCAACCTTCAGCACGCAGAGCCCGAACTGGCCACGGCCACCGGACTGCTTTTTGTGCTTGCCTTCTGCTTCGCCGGTAGACTTGATCGTCTCACGGTACGGGATCCGCGGCTTGATCATCTCGGCTTCGACACCGAAACGGTCCTTCAGGCGGTCGAGCACGACGGTCAGGTGTGCATCACCCTGGCCGTTGATGATGAGCTGCGACAGCTCGTTGTCGTGTACGATGTTGAAGGTCGGGTCAGCTTTCTGCAGGATCGTCAAACCACTGGCGATTTTGTCCTCATCGCCAGACCCCTTGGTGATGACAGCTGCCCGGATGATGGGTTCGGGGAACTTCGGACCTTCCAGCTTGACCGGGTTGGCTTTGGTCGCCAGCGTTTCACCGGTCGAGGTGTCATGCAGCTTCACCGCAATGCCGATGTCGCCCGTGGAAACATGGTCGACGCCGTTGCGCTGCTTGCCCATCGCCCAGTACATCTGGTTCGGCTTTTCAACGTTTTCCTGGTCGACGTTGTACAGCTCTTCGCCACTGCGAACCGTTCCGGAATACACACGGAAATAGCTCATTTCGCCAACGTGCGCTTCTGAAGTCGTCTTGAAGACAAGTGCGACTGGCGAGCCATTCGGATCGCAGACGATTTCGGATTCTTCACCGCTCTTGGTATTGGTCGCCTTCTGGGCGGGCATGCTGTCCGGAGACGGCCCGTATTCCGCAAGGAAATCCACCAGCGTCGACACGCCGACTTCGTTGTAAGCTGCACCGGCGAGTACCGGGAACAGCGCGTTTTCGCGAATACCCTTGCTCAGGCCCTGGACGATTTCTTCCTGGCTCAGCTCGCCGGCGTCGAAGAATTTTTCCATCAGTTCGTCGTCAGCTTCAGCGGCACGCTCAATCAACGTCTCACGCAGTCCTTCCGCCTTCGCCTGCAGGTCGCCGCTTAATTCTTCTGAGGTGACTTTGCCACCGTCGAAGGTCAACATCTTCATCGTCAACAGGTTGACGATTTTGTTGAAGCCCGGGCCTTCATTAACCGGGATGGTCACGGCGACAGCATTGCCGAACGTGGAATCCAGCTCTTCCAGGATCGCGTCGAACTTGGTGTTTTCCTTATCGAGCTGGTTGACGAAGATGACCCGCGGGACGTTGTCCTGGTTGCAGAATTCCCATACCTGCTCGGTTACCACTTCAACCCCGGAGGTCCCGTGCACCACGACCAGCGCGGTGTCGGAGACACGCAGGGCACCATTGACTTCACCGATGAAGTCGCTGAAGCCCGGGGTGTCCATCAGGTTGAATTTGTGGCCCTTGTGCTCAGCGGTCAGCAACGTGGCGCTGACGGAACCCTGACGTTCGATCTCTTCCTTCAGGAAGTCGCTGGCGGACGTACCTTCGTCCACACGGCCCAGTCGTTCGACCGCTTTCATCTGGTGCAACATCGATTCCGCCAGCGTAGTTTTGCCGCTGGCGCCATGCCCAATCAAGCTGATGTTGCGGATTGCGTTGGCCGGATAGTCCTTCACCGCCCTACCTCCTCACCCGATTTTCGGGGGATTTATGTTTGCTGTTTTGTTTTTGTGTAAGACTGAGGAAGATAAACGAGAGCTCCCGAGCCGTCAAGGAGGCGAGCCGCTAGCTCCTCGGGGGAATCGTGTGCGGGTATGTTGAGAACCGCGGTTTTGCAGATTGGATACGTGATCACCCCAGTCGTTGTTTTAACAACGTTCGCATATTCCTGCGCCCATCAGCAATCAATATGATTCGAACTCTGTTTGATTCAACCCGATAGATGATTCTGTAGGCTGCAAAATGAAGCTGTCTATATTTTAATCCCTGTTCTAAATCCAATTCACGGACGATAGATCCTCGATTTGGATACGACTGTAGAGATGTAATGCATTTCGTAAATTCTGTAAGTACATGTAGTGCTTTCTGTTCTGTATCATGTTCCAGAATGTAGTCTACGATATCTTCCATATCCCGTTGGGCATTGGCGGCAACAATTACTTCGTACCTCATTTCTTTTCTCCGGACGCATTTTCATTCCGGCGGATAATTCGTTCCCTGAGTGACTCAAGAACCTCTTCTGGTTGTTTGTGATCACCCTCTTCGATTTGCTGTTCCGCAATCTGAACGAGTTGGAGAAAGGCCAGCCGTTCCTGCAGCTGTTCGAACTCTTCCACGGACTGAACGACGGCTTTTGCTTCTCCGTTCTGTGTGATGATGTAGGGCTCGCCGCCCTCGTTCAATTTGCGAATCATCTCGGACGCATGCGCCTTCAAGTAGCTGATCGGCTTGATCTGGGTTGAATATTTCATCGTCGTCTCCGGGTTAGATCGAGTGTGCTCACTTTCGCAAGTTAACCCATATTCCGATCTGTATCAAGACCAGAATACCGCACCGAATACAAGTCACCTAACGCAGCAGAGTCAATCTCACTGGACGCGATGCACCTCCGTCCAGACTCAGAACAGCAACATACTGCCCGGACGCAACCCCGTCGAATGTCGGCGGTAACTGGTGCATACCTGGTGTAAACGGCTCACGGGCAGAGTCTACGAAGTCGTGAAACTCAGGACGCTTCCTTCAGTCCCAACTCCCGAATGAGGAACCGCCCGGTGTGGCTGTTTTCAACGTGGGCGACATCTTCCGGTGTTCCGGCGGTGATCAGCGTGCCGCCTTTGTCGCCACCTTCAGGCCCGAGGTCGATGATCCAGTCGGCGGTTTTGATCACGTCGAGATTGTGCTCGATCACGATCACCGTGTTGCCCTTGTTGACCAACGACTGCAATACTTTCAGCAACATGCGGACGTCCGCGAAATGCAGCCCGGTGGTTGGTTCGTCGAGGATGTAGACGGTCCGTCCGGTGCCGACTTTGGACAACTCCGTCGCCAGCTTTACACGTTGCGCCTCGCCGCCGGACAGCGTCGTCGCCTGCTGGCCGAGGTGGATGTAGGTCAGGCCGACGTCGTTCAGGACTTGCAGTTTACGTTTCAGGCGCGGCACGGCGTCAAAGAATCCGAGTGCTTCTTCCACGGTCATGTCGAGCACGTCCGCGATGCTCTTTCCCTTGAACTTGACCTCGAGCGTTTCCCGGTTGTAGCGCTTTCCATGGCAATCGTCGCAGGTGACGTACACATCCGGCAGGAAGTGCATCTCGATCTTGATGATCCCATCGCCCTGGCAGGTTTCACAGCGCCCGCCCTTAACATTGAACGAGAATCGTCCCGGCTTGTACCCGCGTGCCTTCGCCTCGGGAAGCTGGCTGAAGATGTCGCGGATATGGGTGAACAGGCCGGTGTACGTCGCCGGGTTCGAGCGCGGCGTGCGTCCAATCGGCGACTGGTCGATGTCGACAACCTTGTCGACATAATTGAGTCCCTTGATTTCGTCGTGCTCGAGCGGAACTTCACGTGATCCATAAATGTGGCGAGCTAACGATGGGTATAGCGTCTCGTTCACCAGCGTCGACTTGCCCGATCCGCTGACGCCGGTGACCACGGTGAACACGCCCAGCGGAAAGGATACGTCGATGCCCTTGAGGTTGTGCCCGCGTGCGTTCTTGATCGTGATGGATCGTTTTTTCGGGGGGCGGCGTTTTTCCGGCAGCTCGATGCGGTCCAGGTCCGCGAGGAACTGGCCGGTGATGCTGATCGGATTTTTGGCGACGTCGCTCGGTGGTCCGGCGACGACCACCTCTCCCCCATGACGCCCGGCTCCCGGCCCGAGGTCGACAAGCCAGTCGGCGCGTTCCATCGTCTCACGGTCGTGTTCGACGACGATCACCGTGTTGCCGAGATCGCGCAAATTCTCCAGCGTGTTGATGAGGCGTTCGTTGTCGCGTTGATGCAGGCCGATGGAGGGTTCGTCGAGGATGTACAACACGCCAACCAATTGACTGCCGATCTGCGTCGCGAGGCGGATACGTTGCGCTTCACCCCCCGACAGGGTTCCCGCCGCACGGTCGAGGTTGAGGTAATCCAGCCCGACATTGAGCAGGAATCCCAGCCGTGCGTTGACCTCCTTCAGGATTTGCGCGGCGATGGCACTGTCACGGGCGTTAAGTTGCAGCTGATGGAAGAAATCGACGGCCTGGTGGATTGACATGGCCGAGAGGTCAGCGATGTTGGTATCGCCCACTCGTACCGCCAGCGATTCCGGCTTCAGGCGTTGTCCATTGCAGGTGCGGCACGGCACCTTGCCCATGAAGCCTTCGATCCACTCCCGGATCCCAGCGCTGTTGGTCTGGCGGTACCGTCGTTCCAGGTTCGGGATCACCCCTTCCCACTTGGTCTTGTATTTCCAGACGCTTTCGTCGTCGTCCTTCTTCCGCCACTCGTACGTCAGCTCATCGTCAGACCCGTAGAGCACGATGTTCTGGTGCTCCTGCTCCATCTTGTCCCAAGGAGTCTTGAGGCTGAAACCGTAATGTTTCGCCGTCTGTTCGAGGCGGCGCATATACCAGCTTTCGAACTGCGATCCGAACGCCTCCACCGCGCCTTGTTCAACGGACTTGGACGTATTCGGCACAATCCGGCGCGGGTCAATCTTCATCGAGAAACCGAGACCGTCACAGTCCGGGCACGCTCCGAATGGACTGTTGAACGAAAAGCTGCGCGGCTCCGGCGGCTGGAAATAGAGGTCGCATTCGTGGCAGCCGTAACTCTCGCTGAACAAGCGCTCTTCTCCCTCTGCAGTGAGGATCGTGACCAGTCCTTCCGCCTTGTTCAGGGCGATTTCGAGTGAATCGGTCAGCCGGTTGCGGATGTCAGGTTTGATCACCAGCCGGTCGACAACGATATCGACACTGTGCTTCGTCTTTTTGTTGAGGTCAGGCGGGCTATCGACGGGATAGATCTCGCCATCAACGCGCACTCGCACGAACCCGTCCCGTTCGATATCCTTGAACAGCTTGCGGTATTCGCCCTTGCGATCCCGTACGACTGGCGCGAGCACCTGCAGCTTGGCGCCCTCGCCCATGCCCATCACATTGTCCGCGATCTGCTGCACGGTCTGGCGTTCAATCACCTTCCCGCAGCTCGGACAGTGCATGATGCCGATTCGCGCGTAAAGCAGGCGCAGGTAGTCATAGATCTCGGTGACGGTGGCGACGGTGGACCGTGGGTTCCGGCTGGTCGCCTTCTGTTCGATGGAAATCGCGGGGCTCAACCCCTCGATGAAGTCAACATCCGGCTTCTCCATCAGGCCAAGGAACTGGCGGGCGTATGCCGAGAGCGATTCCACATAGCGGCGCTGGCCTTCGGCGTACAGGGTGTCGAACGCGAGACTCGACTTGCCGCTGCCGGACAGTCCGGTGACTACGGTGAGCTGGTTTCGCGGTATGGTGACGGTGACGTTTTTCAGGTTGTGTTCACGCGCACCGACAATTTTTATCTGATCGGGCTCCTGGGGTGCCACGGGCGGATCCTGCTGGTTAACGGACGGAAAGTGAACGAATGTACAGCCGTCGAGGAGAAAATGCCAGAGTTCATCCAGCGGGGATTACACGGTTGAGCGACCAGCCTGTTTCCGCGTCCGGCGTTGTGTTTTCGGGGGAAATCGGTCATCGAGGAACTGCAGGAAGCGCTGCCATGCCTCCCGTTTGAGCATCCGGTTCCAGATCAGGTGGCTGTGCCGTTCCGCCTGAATCACACCGTAAACCGCCGCCGTAACGGCGATGGGCCAGGTCCACCAGGGTTGTTTGCGTTTACGGCGGAACATGACAGTCAATCCAGTCTCGTTCGTGGTTGAAATCCCGGGACAGGAAGATAGCGGCTGGGGATGGACAGTGGGAGCAGTTGACACACGGATCGTCTCCAGGCGTACTGACTCCGCCCGAACCCCTCAGTATCTTCACGGATTCAGTTGTTCGCCGTTGGCCGTGACGGCTATCGCGGATCATCCCTGCTGGCATAGCCATCAGGGGCACAACGTTCATGCCCTCGGGCCTCAGCCCGGGAGCTGGCATAGCCATCAGGGGCACATCGTTCATGCCCTCGGGCTTCAGTCCGGGATTGGGTAAGGGTTAAGCGACCACAGCAGCCACGTCCTCGGACTTCAGTCCGGGATCACAGAAACCAGGTGCAAGATGTCCAAGCAGAAAGCCTCCGCCGGTCGTCGCGGACCGGATGTCCGTTCCGACATGTTCATTGAACTCACCCTGACCGATTCGGGTGGTGTAACCCTCGACATCCAGAGCAAGGTCAAGACCCTCTACGGCGATTCCATTGAACAGTTGATCCGTAAAGGGCTCGCTCACTTCGGCCTTGAGCATGTGAACGTGATCATCGAGGATGCCGGCGCGTTACCGTTTGTGCAAATGGCGCGTCTCGAAGCGGCTGTCCGTCGCCTCGAGCTGGACACGCCGGTCGAGCCGTGGCTGCCGAACGCGTTCGACACCAGCCCTGAGCCATCATCCCGGCAACGGCCGCGCCGCAGCCGCCTGTACCTCCCCGGTAACGAGCCGAAGTTCATGATCAACGCCGCGATCCACAAACCGGACGGCCTGATCCTCGATCTCGAGGACAGCGTCGCGCCGGCGGAGAAGGATGCCGCGCGAATTCTCGTCCGCAACGCCCTGATCCATCTCGATTTCATGGGCGCGGAAAAGATGGTCCGCGTCAACCAGGGCGATCGTGGCCTGGTCGATCTCGAGTTTATCGTCCCGTACGGTGTCGACCTGATCCTGCTGCCGAAAATGGAAACAGCGGATCAGGTTGCCGAGTTTGACACGCGAATCCATGAGCTTCGTAACGAAGTCGGTGTGGATCACGATATCTGGCTGATGCCGATTGTTGAGTCGGCGAAGGGCGCATGGAACGCCTTCCCCATCGCCGCGGCAGCGGAAACCGTCGTCGCGCTTGCCATTGGCCTCGAGGATTACACCGCGGACATCGGCGTGCAACGCACCAACGAGGGCAAGGAATCGATCTGGGCCCGGCATCAGTTGGTGAACGGAGCACGCGCGGCGAATGTTACGCCCATCGACACTGTCTTCTCCGACGTCAACGACATGGACGCGCTGCTTGAGTCGGTCGTGGAAGCCAAGGCGCTTGGCTTCGAGGGCAAAGGTTGCATCCACCCGCGTCAGATTCCGATCGTACATCAGGGTTTCGCGCCGACGGATGACGAAGTGGAAAAAGCGAAGCGGATCGTGCTCGCATTCGAGGAAGCCGAACGGCAGGGGCTGGGTGTGGTCAGCCTCGGTTCAAAGATGATCGACCCGCCGGTTGTGAAACGCGCCCTACGGACCGTTGACGCCGCGATTCAGGCTGGTCTGTTGACAGCCGACTGGCGAGAGCAGGGATAAACGAACGTCCCGCTTAACAGATTTATCCTCAGGAGATCGCCATGCTGACCGAAGTCGCCTTCTGGTTCGCCATGGCGTTTCTCGCGTCGGAGGTGATTCTCTCACGTTTGCGGCGGTCGCGGACGATGGCGCGTGACCGTGGCAGTCTGCGCGGATTGCACTGGACCATCGGGATCAGCATCACTCTTGGTGTTTCGCTGATGTTCACCGGAATCGGCTGGTATCCATTCGACCTCTTCTGGCGGTCAGCAATCAGCATCGGACTGCTGGTGGTTGGTGCGGCGATGCGTTGGACCGCAATCCGGCAGCTCGGCAAACGGTTCACTGTCGCGGTCGAAATCCAGCACGACCACACGTTGATGCGGTCAGGGATGTACCGGTTTGTGCGCCACCCCTCTTACTCCGGCCTGATGCTTGAATTCCTCGGGCTGACGGTCTATTTCAACAACTGGATCACACAATTGCTGATCCTTGTGCCGATAACGATCTCACTTTTTTACCGGATTCGAGTCGAGGAACAGGCGTTGCTGGAGCAATTCGGCGCTGAGTATGAGGACTACATGAAACAGACAGTCCGGTTGATTCCCGGGCTGTGGTAATGACTTCGTAGAGATGGTGAGCGATCTCAGATCGGCAGCTTCGCCCGCACTTGCTGCCACTTGCGCGCGGTCCAGCGGCGAACCGACGGGAACTCCGTGCCAACAATCCCGAGCCCAAGCAGAATGACGAGGATCCCCGGACCGGGCAACGGCAACAACAGGATCCCGAGCACGACGAAAATGGATCCAAGCGCAAGCACAAACGTTTTACGTAGCAGGTCAGCCATGTGAGCGGGTTTGCTTTCGTCACTGTTCGTTCATGGAAACATCGCAGAGCCCGATGGAAGATAACCTCGTACTACCTTGTTCATTTGACTGAGGAAAGGTACATTGGGTTTCCGCTCGTGGTGTCTCCGCACCGGGTTCCGGAGCCCGAGTTCCCCTCTTGCATTTCGGGGTGAGGTTTTTTCATACTTAGGGCCGCGACAAAAGCGAGTATTCCCCAGTAGCTCAATTGGCAGAGCGGGTGACTGTTAATCACTAGGTTGGCGGTTCAAGTCCGTCCTGGGGAGCTGAAATAGACAAGGGTTAGGCGAAAGCCTGACCCTTTCTCTTTGTGATTTGGTGCAAATGAGGTGCACTCTATTTTTAACTACTTGATCCTGCCTACCGACCGCCTCTAACATGAGTCATGTCCTCTACTTTGTCCTTGGTCGCCTTGACCGGGTCCAGCAGGTGATGCTTGTGAGGTATGCTCTCCTAACATCTACCAATTTCAACGGCTACGAGAACTTAGCTTGGCTGTTTGACTCTGCATAAGTATAGATATCGAAGGAGCTTTCGTCTTTTCCTGCTATAAATTGTCCAAATTGTATTGCCCCCCCCCGATCTAGGGTTCTCCTTCATTCGGAGGCAATGATGAAATTTGTGATGATTGCCCTGTTGGCCCTGCTTCTCTTCCCCATTCTCTGCTGTTCACAATTCACCTGGGACCAGCAAATCGTAACGACTGACTTTGAGTACGTGTACGATTGCCTCCCCATCGATTTCGATCTTGACGGAGACCAGGACATCGTCGGCGTCGCTCGCAACGACAATGAAGTAGCCTGGTGGGAGAATGATGGCGCCCAGAATTTCCTTCGACACACCATCTCCGGCTACTTCGCAGGGGCGACTGATATCCACGTGTTCGACTTTGACGGCGATGGAGATTTCGATGTGCTCTGTGCGGGATACGAAGCTGATGAAATCCGGTTGTTCATCAATGATGGCGCTCAGAATTTTACGTCCGATCTGGTTGTGAACGGGTTCAATGGCGCGTTGGTTGTGTACGGGGCGGATATCGACTCGGATGGTGATACAGACGTACTCGGTGGTGCTTACTACGACAATCGCCTGATCTGGTGGGAGAATGACAACAACAGCTATCTCGAACATGTCGTTCAGTCGGGTTTCAGCCAGATATCCTCAGTGCACGCGGCTGATCTGGATCTAGACGGCGACATGGACCTGCTGGCCACTTCCTACAATGGACAAACTTTCGCCTGGTGGGAGAACAATGGTCAGCAGGAGTTCGCGTACCACATATTGCAAACCAACTTGAATGGCGCTAAGGGAATTCGCGCTGTTGACTTCGACCTTGACGGCGATCTCGATGTTCTTGGGGCTGCCACATGGGCAAACACCTTGGCGTGGTGGGAAAACGACGGCACGATGTCATTTGCCTATCATCCGATCACCAATAACTACAACCACGCCTCAAGCCTCATCCCTTGCGACATGGATCTGGATGGTGATCTGGATCTTGTGACTTCCGCTACGGACGACGACGATGTTAGTTGGTGGGAAAATGACGGCGCACAACAATTCACGAAACATACCCTCACCGACGAGCTCAATGGCGCGATCAAAGCGTACGGCGCAGACATGGATGGTGATGGGGATGTGGATATCATCGCCGCAGGCCGGGATCAGAACACCATAGCGTTGTGGAAAAACGTTCCATTCGGGCTGACCATCCGGCTGGAACCGGCGCATGAACCAGTGCTGATCCAGTCCCGTGGCGGGTACGTGGACTACGTGATCCGCATCGTCAACTGGACCAACCAGTTTCTCACCTTCTCCGCGTGGTCTGAAGTTCTGCTTCCTGATGGCACTGTACTCAGCCCGCTCGAAATCCAGAGCACGATTCGCATGCTGCGCTACAGCAGCATCGTAACCACCGCCCGTTTTGGTGTACCAGGTTCTGCCGATGCCGGTGAATACGTGTACACCGTTCGCTTAGGGCAATACCCGGAAATGACCTGGGCGCTTGATTCCTTCTCGTTCACAAAACAGGGCTGGAGTACAGCCAATCTCGTATTTCTTCCGGACTGGAACTTTGAGGTTGGTGAGTTCGAATCTGCGGTGGAATTAGCGGAACTGAATGATGAGCAGCCGTGGAAGTACGCGGTGGGACCTGCGTTTCCCAATCCATTCAATGCGGTAACGTCGATCACAGTCGATCTGCCACAAGCTTCTGAGCTAAGCGTTGTCGTGTATAACGCAGCCGGACAACACGTTGCGACGCTTGAGTCCGGCCAATATCACGCTGGACAGCACACACTGACCATCGACGGCTCGTCGCTGGCGAGCGGGATTTATTTCGTTCATGCAACGGTTCCGGGCCGTCTGGATCAGATGCAGAAGGTGGTTCTGGTCAAATAAGGAATATTTTCCGGTAGGTGTTTTGGATCGTTTGCTGATGCGGGTTTGG
>JAHLLB010000056.1 GCA_020444425.1 bacterium
CAAGACGAGTGGAACATGCCCCAGACATTTATGTCTGGGCTCATCCGACAGGTTAAGTTCTTTCATGCCCACGACATTTATGTCGTGGATTATCCGCCGGGTCAATCATCGAGTGAAGTTCGAGTCCTTCCCTTCGCCACCCTCGCCGCATCCCGTTCCGCCTTGGCGATCGCGAAACTGGAAATCCCCATCGCAGCCAGGATCAACACCGCGCCGAACAGCGACCGTGCGGTCCACGGATCCCCGATCAGCATCCATGCGAAAAGCGACGCGAACACCGGTTCCAGCGAGAACACGAACCCGGCGTGTGCAGCCGGAACATCGGGCTGATACCGTGTTTGCAGCCACACTGCGATCACGGACCCGAAGATCGCGGTGTACGCCACCCCGATCCAGCCAGTTCGTGTCATCTCGAACGGTTGCCCATCCAGCAGAATCCACCCGATCGCCAGCGCCGCTACGGCGCCCACCTGCGCCAGGGTTAACGCGCGCGATTCCTTGTCCGACCGCGACAACGCTTCCAGCACCACCATCTGCAACGCGAACACCAGCGCGCAGCCCAGTGTCAGCCAGTCGCCGATGTTCATCCCGCCGGTGTCCGGATCGGCAATCAACGTAATCCCCGCAGCGGCGGGGAGCAGGGCGAACCACGCCGTGCGCGGGGTGTGGCTGGTCCGCAGCAGCAACGCCAACGGCGGAGTCAACACCACCAGCAGCCCGGTGAAGAATCCGGACCGCGACGCCGTCGTGTGTTCCAGCCCCAGCACCTGCAGTGCGAACCCGGCGAACAAAAGTCCCCCGATCACCGCTCCACGCGCCCAGATGCTGCGTAACACGCCATTCCGCAGCTTGACCCATACCGGCGACATCCCGGCTTCCGTCATCGCGGCGTAACTGTCGTCGTCTTCGTTGGATGCCGGGTGGATGCGTCCACGAAACCGCAGCAGCAGGAACAGGTAGAGGAGGGGAAATGCCGTCCCAAAGCGCAGGGCGACGAACTGGATCGGGTCGGTGTCGACGACCGACAGCTTGGTGACGGGAAAGGTGAGCCCCCAGATCGCGGTTAGCACGATCAACATCACCGTGGCACGAAGACGACGGCCCCGGTGTGGATCGTGCACCGGGGCCGGAAAACCATGCGTCTCTGAACCGGTCAGGCCCATCGTTGCAGCGCCTCAAGCAGCAGCCGGACCGCAACGCCGGTACCGAGTTCCTTGTGCGGCGTGTAGCTGTACGGTCCGTCGGTCGCCGTACCCGCGATGTCGAGGTGCGTCCACGGCGTGTCGCCGACAAATTCCTCGAGGAACTTGCCCGCGGTGATCGTGCCGGCAGGACGGCCGCCCGTATTCTTCAGGTCGGCGATCTCGCTCTTGATCTGTTGACGGTAATCGCTGTACATCGGCAGCCGCCAGATGCGCTCGCCGGTCGCCTCGCCCGCTTCAAACAGCAGGTTGTACAGGTCGTCGTTGTTGCTCATCGCGCCGGTAACCCAGTGGCCGAGGCCAATAACAACCGCGCCGGTCAACGTCGCCAGGTCCACCATCGCGTCCGGCTTGAATTTGTCCACGGCATAGGCCAACGCATCGGCCAACGCGAGACGCCCTTCGGCGTCGGTGTTGTCAATCTCGATGGTCTTTTTGTTGTACGCGGTCAACACGTCGCCCGGGTGGTACGCCGCGCCGTCGGTCATATTTTCGACCGCCGGGATGAAACCGTGGACACGGCACTTCGGCTGCAGCCGGTCGAGCGCCTTGAACACGCCCATCACCGTCGCCGAACCGCCCATGTCAACCTTCATGTCGCGCATGCCGCCAGCGGACTTGATGTCCAGGCCGCCGGAATCGAACGTGACGCCCTTGCCGACAATCGCGAACGTTTTCGTCTTCGTTGACGTCCGCTTCGGTTCGTAGGTCAGGTGAATCAACACCGGCGGGTGCGTGCTGCCCTGGCCGACCGCCAGCAACGCGCCCATCTTCAGCGCCTTCAGCTTCTTCTGGTCGAGAACTTCCACCTTGATCGTGCCACCGGCGAGCTCTTTCGCAATTTTGCCGTAATCTTCCGGGTACAGGTCGCCGGCCGGTGTCGTCACCAGGTCGCGCGCGTAGGTTACCGCGTCAATCGTGATTGACGCGTACTTCGCTGCAGCGTTCAGCACCTTCTTGTCAACGTTGCCGTCGCCGATAACATGCAAACCCTTCAGCATCGGGTACCGGTCAAGGTCCATCGACCGGCGCACGTAGCGGTACGTCGCCAGCGCGGTGCCTTCGAGGGCAGCGATGATATGCTGCTTCTGCGTATCCACGTCGAATCCGGTCACCGGCGGCAGCACGGTGATCTCATTCAGACGTGCGTTCCGCACACGCCGGCCTGCTGTGCCGAAACAACGCCGCACGTGTTCCGCAACGATGGTTTCCCGCTTGCCGAGCCCGACGATCATCATGAACCGGGGACCATCCGCTGTGCCACCGTACAGCTCCAGCACCTGGTTTTTCTTGCCGGCAAAGTCACCACTGGCGATGGCACGCTCGATGCGGTTGGCGAGCGAGGCATCCAACCGGCCGAGTCCGCCCTCGGAGGGTTTTTCTCCCTCGAACAGACCAGCGATAAATACCTGTGTCGTTACTTCCTGCGGCGAGCGATCCTCTACGTGGATAGTCACGGGAAATTCCTTCTTCAATCCTTGGCAGCAGTTTTAGGCCGGTTGTTATCGTCCAGGACCACGACAACCGGTTCGTGACCCTCAATCTCTTCTGGAAACAGGTCGCAGTACGTTGCGACGATCACCTGGTCACCGACAGACGCAAGGTGCGCGGCGGCACCGTTTACACCGATAACGCCCGATCCCGGGTCGCCCTCGATGATGTACGTCGTAAAACGTTGACCGGTAGTGATATTGTATACGTCAACCTGCTCATTCGGTAGCATTTCCGTAAGTTCCAGCAGATTGCGGTCTACGGTAAGGCTGCCCTTGTAGTGCAGGTCGGTTTGCGTAACACGAGCCTGGTGCAGTTTGGCTTTGAGGAAACGGCGGAGCATGCTGGCCTTCTCTGTAAAACGGCTAAACGAATCCAATGTAGCCGCGAATCGTCAAAGCTAGGAGTTTGGCGCGGGGTCTACAAGGGTGTAAGGAGACGGAAACCACGAGCGGTAATTCTGCGGATCTTTTAGATATTTCACAAGTTGTCTAAAAAAAGTAACCGACATTCACGGCAAACAGAAAAGAATCGCCGCTGCTGGTTGCGATAAGTAGTTCAACGGGACCGACCGGTGTCGGCGCGCCGGCAAACAATCCAGCGCCCCATTCGTACTGATCCCACTCCAACGTCGTGTTCCAGTCGTTCAGGAACGTGTTCCCGAGATCGAACCTCGCGGTGATGAAGCGGTCGGTCCACGGTTCCACCATCACCCCGGCTTCCACGATCTGCATGTGCTTGCCGATCAGGTACTCGTGTGGCGCGCCGAAAAATTGCCAGTAGCTCATCTTGGTGTCGTATCGGGGCAACGGCAGATCCCGCTGCGAATAGCGGAAGAATCCGCGCCGGATCAACGTGATCCGGTCATAAACAGCCGTTCGCCAGTCAATGTGCGCCGAGTAAAGGCTGAAATAGCTGTCCCAGTGCACCGGGTGGTTGGCGTATTCGGCTTCAACCTTAAGCCGCAGTCCCTCTTTTGCGAAATAGCTGTCGTTGAACGTGTCGATCTGGACCAGTCCGTACGCCGACCCGTACACCAGGCTTTTGTCCAACGATCCCGGACTCTCGAACTTGTCCTTGAAAAACAGTTGATCGAACCGCACCCCGCCGCCAACCACCGCCATCGTGGAAAACAACGAACCGAAGAACAGATCCCCGCGCACAGTGCTCGCTTCAACCGTTGTCGCTTCGCCGAGAATGGACGGCGGCAGCGCCTGTTCGTCCCGCGAATACAACCCGCTGACCCGGAAGCCAAGCCGGCTGTTCAGGTTCATGTGTCCGAAATACGCCGCTTCGACCGAACTCTCGGTTCCCAGCCGCACATCCAGCGTTAACATCGTCGCGTTCAGCACCGGGTTCCGCAGCGTCACGTTCGTCAACAACGCCGACTCTTCCGCTGTGTCGTACCGGAACCCGAACCGCAATAGGTTAACATCCTTCTCTGCAACGAACAGCTGCAACACGCTACTGTTCCCGTGCGGCTGCAGTTCATACGTAACCTGTTCGAAGAAGCGCGTGCTGTATACCCGTTCTACTGCATTGTGCAATTCCGACAGCGCCACCCAGCCGGGCACCTGAAGGCCTGCTTCATCCAGCACGAACGCGCGTGTCACATCCTTCAGCCCAAGCACCGATACACGTTCCACGTACACCGAATCCGGCGTTATCGAGCGCGGTGGAACGTCGCGTCCCGAGCGGCTGTAGAGGGAATCCGCCAACGCTTGCAGTTGTGGCAGATAGTCCCGCGCCTGCTCTTCGCCGGTCGCGATCAGCTCGGCGGCGGCGAGGAAATCCGCAGACGTGTACCCGGTCAGGTCCGGCCGGATGACCAGGTTCGCCAGGCCAACTTGCAACTTGTTTTCGTCCTGCATCCCGATCGCGATGGACTGGTCGAGGATCGTCAGCACGTTGTTCAGCTGGTTTGCTTCCTTCAACGGGTTGCCGGCATCAATCGCGATTACGTAATCCGCGCCCAGGTCCCAGCAGTCCTGTACCGGCAGGTTGCGCGCAAGCATGCCGTCCACCAGCAGGAAGGAGTCCAGCTGCACCGGTGTGAACACGCTCGGAATCGCCATGCTCGCCCGCAGCGCTCGTGACAAGCTGCCACCGTGCAGCACCACCGCCTGCCCGGTTTCCAGGTCGGTCGCCACGCACGCGAATTTGCGGTAGAGATCGTTAAACGATGCCGTCCCGTGAACCGACAGGGTGAGACTGTCCAGCAGGCTTGAGATCCGTTGCCCGGCGACCAGGCCGGACGGCAGCCCGATCCCCTCGGCACGCAATGGCAGGCTGAAAACGTAGCGGTCGAAGAAGGTTTTCTGCACCATCGAAACTTTCCGGCGGGACGGGCGATCGTCAAACATCCGCATCCAGTTCGTCGACAACACCATCGCTTCCAGCTCATCGGCAGTGTACCCAATCGCGTAAAGCCCGCCAAGGACCGCGCCCATGCTGGTGCCGGTGACGATGTCGGCGTGAATCCCGGCTTCCTCGATCACCTTCAGCACACCGATTTCGGCGAACCCACGTGCCCCACCACCGGAGAGTACCACGCCGACCTTCGGCAACTCCGGCCCCATTGGATCGCCGCTGAGGTACGACACACGTGCGCTGCCACAGGATGAGTCCGGCACGGTCGCCGATGTTGAAGCCGGGGGTGCGGTGGACGTACGCGATTGAGGAGGTGGGGCTTGTTGCGCGACCAGCGAGGTGGGAAGACACAGCATCAGTGCCACAAGCAGCGCACCTGCGGCGTACCGGAAGGCAGACACAGTCGCGACGTACTGGAAGGAGGGCACAGGTGATGACACAACCGCAGATCGTTGAGCTGGCATGGTGTTCATCTGCGACGGTTCGGTTCGCTGGATTGGGTTGACGGCGACTTTCGTTCGGCTCCAGACGCCTGGATTTTGCTTCAGACAATGTACATCAGCATCTTGCCCGTGTTGGCTCCGCCAACGCGGCTCTTCGTCCAGCCAATTCGAACATGCCCACGACATTCATGTCGCGGATGATCATTCGTCGAATCGAACAGAAAGAACATGCCCTCGGGCTTCAGCCCGGGATTCACAGACGGTCAGTAGACCACCGGAACCACGCCCTCGGACTTCAGTCCGGGGTCATCAACCCACCACGTCAACACTTCTCTCCCCGGTTAACCGTCACGGGAAACACCTCTGTCTAAATCACGCATAAACAACACACTTAACCATAACCAAAACCCCCAACACAACCGTGTCGGGGGATACAAAATCCAGTCAGTACCGCGTACTATCACCCACGCAACCGCGCGCTCAACACGTTCGCCACCTGGTCCAGTTTCGGACGTTCTGGTTGGTCCAACGTATCCCGGTCACGGATGGTGACGGTCTGATCGTCGAGCGTCTGGTGGTCGATGGTGATGCAGAACGGCGTCCCCGCTTCATCCTGCCGACGGTAGCGCCGCCCGATGTTGCCGGCTTCGTCGTAGAAGACGTCGAAGTCGAGCTTCAGGTCGTCATGCAGCTTCCGCGCGATCTCCGGCAGTCCATCTTTCTTGGTCAACGGGAAGATGCCCGCAGTAATCGGCGCGAGCTTCGGGTCGAGCCGCATCACGACACGGTCGTTTCCGTCCACATCGTCTTCGTCGTACGCATCCAGCAGGATCGCAAGCAGGCCACGGTTCAGCCCGGCGGACGTTTCCACGATATAGGGCAGGTACCGTTCGCGGGTCTGGTCGTCGAAATATTCGAGGTCTTTCTGCTTGCCGGAATGCTCGGCGTGCCGCTTGAGGTCGTAATCAGTGCGGCTGTGAATTCCCTCGAACTCGTCCCACCCGAACGGGAAGTTGTACTCGATGTCAAACGCGGCGGACGCGTAGTGCGCGAGTTCGTCGCCGGTGTGCTGATGGAACCGCAGGTTTTCTTCCTTGATCCCGCAGACATCCCGCCAGAACGCCATCCGCTCGGTCTTCCAGAAGTCCATCGTCTCGTCTTCGGTGCCCGGCGGGATGAAATACTGCATTTCCATCTGTTCGAACTCACGGGTACGGAAGATGAAATTGCCCGGCGTGATCTCGTTTCGGAACGCCTTCCCGATCTGCGCGATCCCGAACGGCGGCTTCAGGCGCGCGGTGGTCTGCACCTGCGGGTAGTCCACGTAAATCCCCTGCGCGGTTTCCGGACGCAGGTAGACCGCATCGCCCGAATCTTCCACCGGTCCGATGTGCGTCTTGAACATCAGGTTGAAGCTGCGCGGCGCGGTCAACGATCCCTTGGTGCCACACTTCGGGCACGGAATCAGCGCATAGGACGGATGAGCGGCGTCCAGGTGCTGATCGTTGTCCTTCAACGGCTTCTCGTCAATGCCCTTGATCCCGGCGACGACACGGTCGACCAGTTCATCCTCACGGAAGCGCGCTTTGCACTGCCTGCAATCGACTAGCGGATCGGTGAAACCGTCGACATGCCCGGACGCGACCCACGTTTTCGGGTGATAGATGATCGCGGAGTCGATGCCGACGATGTTTTCGTGCTTCCGCACCATCTCCCGCCACCACAGGTTGGCGAGTTTGCGTTTCATTTCGATGCCGAGCGGGCCGTAATCGTAGCTCGAGCCGATGCCGCCGTAGATTTCGCTGGTCGGCATGACAAAGCCGCGCCGTTTCGCGAGCGCGGTGATCAGATCCATTTTGTTCTTTGGCTTTGCAGCCATGATCGTCCTCCGGGGTCCTTGCTGATCGGGGTGCGTGGCGCCGCGTGGGTATTCCTGACGAACCGCCGCCGTTGATCCGATTCACGTGTCACGTTCGGAGCGGGAATATAGGTGTACATCAGGGTGGGTAAAAGATGTTTGCCCCGACGAGCTTGCTCGTCGGGATGAGGCAACAGGTGATATACCCTGTCAGTCATCTTGAATAAAGTGAAGGATCTCTCTTTTGGAGGGATGGTGTGGCCCGACTTGCTACGTCAAGTCGGGTATCATGTAGTTATGCCCACGACATTCATGTCGTGGCTTATCGAACGGTTCAGATACGGTGCCCGTGATCATCCGGCGTCAGCCGGTTATCGCGGCTTGTCAGAGGTCAAATTTTCAGGTGCCCCTGTGACCCGCCGTCTGTTTGGCGGTTCGCAGGGCTAACGACTGTTTGTCGGTTCGCAGGGCTAATCCGGGGGTCAAGTCTCTGGCTGTGTCAGTCTGTTCATGCCCACGACATTCATGTCGTGGCTTATCCACTGTCGAAAGGCATGTGCCCCTGATGGCTTCGCCAGCAGGGCTTATCTGACGATAACCACGAGATGCCCCTGTGACCCGCCGTCTGTTTGTCGGTTCGCAGGGCTAATCCGGGGGTCAAGCCTCTGGCCGTGTCAGTCTGTCCATGCCCACGACATTCATGTCGTGGCTTATCGAACGGTTCAGATACGGTGCCCGTGATCATCCGGCGTCAGCCGGTTATCGCGGCTTGTCAGAGGTCAAATTTTCAGGTGCCCCTGTGACCCGCCGTCTGTTTGGCGGTTCGCAGGGCTAACGACTGTTTGTCGGTTCGCAGGGCTAATCCGGGGGTCAAGTCTCTGGCTGTGTCAGTCTGTTCATGCCCACGACATTCATGTCGTGGCTTATCCACTGTCGAAAGGCATGTGCCCCTGATGGCTTCGCCAGCAGGGCTTATCTGACGATAACCACGAGATGCCCCTGTGACCCGCCGTCTGTTTGTCGGTTCGCAGGGCAGATCCGGGGGTCAAGTCTCTGGCTGTGTCAGTCTGTTCATGCCCACGACATTCATGTCGTGGCTTATCCGCGCTCGCAAGCAAGCACGAACCTGTTTTTTTCCGCAGCCCGCAGCCCGTAGCCCGCAGCCGATCACACGTCTATTTCACCAGCACAACCTTCCGCGATTCTTCCATCTGTCCCGGGACCGTCGCCCGCACGAAATACGTTCCACTCGCCAATGCCGACCCGTCCAGCGTGTACCGATGAACGCCGGCACCAACCCGCGCATCCGTGATCACCGCCACCCGCTGCCCGAGCGGATTGAACACGGCGATGTTCAGCACCCCCGCCGCTGGCAACGTCACAGCTATCGTCGTCGCCGCGTTGAACGGATTCGGGTACGGCGCCGACAACGAAAATTCACTCGGCACCATCGTCACATCCCGTTCCGCCACCGGCAGCGCGACGCTACAGTCGAACAGGTGGAAGTAGTAACCGTCTGCCACGAGGGCGCACCCATCCGCGACAAGAACGTCATTGCCGGTTCCGGGAAGGTCGTAGTAGCCCACTTCGACAGGATTTGCGGGATCGGCGACATTGATCACCCTGAGCGGGTCGTTGCGCCCTGTGCAGTAGGCAAATTGATCGCTGATGTGAACGTTTGAGATACGGGTGCTGGCGGAAAATGCGCCGGCTTCAACCGGAGCAGCGGGGTCGGTTACATCGAGAATGCGCAACTCACCTCCAGCCAGGTACGCATGGTCACCAGCGACAGCGACATCCATCGCCGGTCCACCTTCGTCATAGTCGCCAATCTGCACCGGGTTTGTTGCATCCGAAACGTCGTACATGACGAGGCCGTCGCCAGTCGCGAGATACGCAATCCCACCCACGACATCCAAACCGTTCGGCTCAGTCACGAGCGCATGGCCCGTTTCAACGGGAGCGCCAGGGTCGGAGATGTCAAGAATGAACAAGCCCCAAACGCCAATCAGGTAGGCGTAGTCGCCCGACAGGTCCACATCGACGACATAGCCCTGCACGGCACATTCGCCTGAGAGAACGGGCTCGACAGGGTCCGTGAGGTCATAAACCGCAAGACCGTTCTCCCCCTCAGCCAGGTAGGCATAGTCGTCCCTGATTTGAATCCCGCGCGCGGGGCCTGGCGTTGGGTGGACGGCGATCTCATGCAACGAATACGGGTCGGAGATGTCAACGATGCGGATACCGTCTCCATCGGACAAGTAGGCAAACCCATTTACCGTTGCCACAGCGTTCGCGAACTCAGGTCCGTCCACATATCCGGTTTGGACGGGCGTAGCCGGATCTGTCACATCGAAAACGTTCAACCCGCCAGACTGTGCGGCGACATACGCGTGCTCGTCCAGCACCGCGACTCCGGCGGCTTGATCCGTTGCTGTGCCGTACCCCAACTCGACGGGCGCAGCCGGATCGGAAACATCGATGACACGTACCCCGGCCCCGTAGTCAGCAACAAAGACCAGATCCCCCGCAACGAACAGATCCCCCGGCGCACTGGGTAGTTCGAATGAACTCAGCTCCATCGGCTCCGGGGGATTGGAAAGGTCAACGATGGTCAGGTACCCGTCGCCATCCTGGTAGCTATCGTCGATTACATAGGCGTAATCGTTGGCGATTTCGATGCACCAGGCTCCATGTTGCGTGTCCAGGTAGCCGGCTTCGAGGGGTTCGGTCGGGTTGGAGATGTCCACAACAAAAATGCCGCTTCCAGCGGTCAGAAACGCGTACTGATCGCGAATGGCGATACCATGGATGGAGCCCATCGGCTCGAAACTGCCCATTTCAATCGGATCAGTCGGATCGGACACGTCCAGCACTCGCATGCCGAAGCCTTCGGAGGCGGTGAAAACATAGTCACCGGAAACCTCGAGCGTCTCGACAGTGAATACCCACGGCGGGTCCGTGTAGAAATCGTAATGTCCAATTTCAACGGGTGCGGATAGATCAGACACATCCAGAATCCACAAGCCCTTGTCCCCGCCGGAAACATAGGCGTAGTCACCCGCCACCTCGACATCCAGCGCGATACCCAGTGTGTCGCAATGTCCAGTTTCGACCGGTGCGTAGGGGTTGGACACATCTACGATGTGCAGTCCGGAATATCCGGCGGCAACGAAGGCGTGTTCGTCAACCACCGTCACATCAAAGGCTTTGTCCCAGTAACTGCACAACGTGCCAGCCATCGTCACATTCAAGCTGTCCTGAGCGACTGCGGTCGCAGCCAGCACAGCCAGCAGCATTCCAATACAGAGTAATCGTTTCACCGTTCCCCCGGGACCACATGTATCAACGCCACAATTCTGATTCAACACCCAGCACAGCGAGCCCCTGCTACTCTTAACCTAGAGGCTGTATGCAAAACATGCAACATGCCCGGGGAAACTCAGACGTTTCGTCGTCTCATCGGCCTCCTGTATGACCACGCATTGAACGAGCGACACCCCCTTGCACGCTTTCACCCGTCCGCCTACCTTTTCGCAACGTCAATATCTACATGCCCACGACACTTATGTCGTGGCTTGTCGAGAGTACAAGCTGCACATGCCCCAGACATTCATGTCTGGGATCATCAGCCTTACAACGGAACCATCCCGATGACCTACCGCGACCGTTTGCAGCACGCCACGTCTACTCTCGGCCATGTCTGTGTCGGCCTTGACCCTGTCCCGGCGAAACTTCCGCCGCACCTTCGGGACGCTCCGGTCGGTGTCGCACTTTTTCTCGTCGATATTATTAGAGCGACCGCGCCGTACGCCGCCGCGTACAAGCCGAACGTGGCCTTTTTCGAGGCGTTGGGTCCGATGGGCGACAAAGCGCTGGAAACGGCCATCGCGGCGGTTCGTGAGCACGCTCCAGACGCTGTCCTCATCGGCGACGCCAAGCGTGGTGACATTGGCTCCACCGCCGAACGGTACGCCGTCGCGCTGTTCGACCGCTGGGGCTTTGACGCCGCCACGGTCAACCCGTACTTCGGCACGGATGGTGTCAAGCCGTTCGTCGAGCGTCCGGACCGTGGCGCAATCCTGCTCGCCGCGACCAGCAACCCGAGTGCGGTCGAGGTGCAACGGGCGTGGGAAGGAGTCGCGTTGCCGAACGTGATCGCGAAGCTTGCCCGTGACCAGTGGAACGAGCATCACAACGTCGCGCTGGTCGTCGGTGCGACCCGGATTGAGGATATGGCCAGCGTACGTGCGGATTGCGGCGATATCCCGTGGCTGATTCCAGGCATCGGCGCGCAGGGTGGCGACCTGGAGGCGTCGCTACGCTACGGTGTTGGCGCATCCGGCATCCCGAGCCTGGTCAACGCGTCCCGCAGTGTTTTGTACGCATCCTCCGGCGAGGATTTTGCCGAGGCGGCGGCTGCGGAAGCGAAACGGATGCAGGAGGCAATCAGCAGCGCACGTGCTACTCTGGCGAACGCGGGCTGAAGTCCGTACCATGCGGGTGCGATACGAGGTGTGAGCAGAGAACAGGAGCGTCGTGAACACCGACCCACGCACACTAACTGTTGGCGAACCGTTGACCTGCCGGATTGCGATGGGCAGCCAGGTGGTATCGTTTGATACCTTCGTGCGGCACGTCGACACGCGCGGTCTGTTCTTCGACCGTCCCACCGGCATCGCCGACAAGCTGCTTCCCGGCGTGGAAGTGCTGGTGCGGTATGTGCGCAAGGATTCGGCGTACCAGTTCCTGACCGTCGTGCTCGAACAGGAGCCGGACCAGCCGGAAGACGCGGACGAGGACGACCTCGACGCCGAGGAAAAACCGGTCATCGACCTCAAGCATCTGCCCGTGCTGGTACGTTTTCCGGGACGCATCACCCGCTACCAGCGCCGCGCATATGACCGGTCGCAGGTGGAAGGTGTGGTCCGCTACCGGGCGGGCGAGGACGACATCCGCACCTACCGCGGCTACATTCTCGACTTGTCGGCGGGAGGGGTGCGTTTCGCAACACGGCAGGTCGGCTTCCTTGAAGAGGGCAAAAATCCGGTCGGCATGCGGTTGAAAGTGTCGCTGTTGTTATCGCGCGGGACCGAATTTCACGATATCCCGTCCGAGATTCGTCGCGTTACATTGGACAAGAACAATGTCGAGGACGACTATCTGATCGTACAGGTGGCGTTCCGTGATATTGATAGCAAGTTGCAGGATAAGCTCGACATGTGGGTGAAACGCCTGCGCCGCAGCCAGAAACCCGGCAGCTAACTCCCAGGTACGGAATATTTCATGGAATACAAGGACGTTCTTGAGCTGCTCAAGCAACGCGGAGCTCTGCTCGAAGGCCACTTCAAACTCGCCAGCGGTCTGCATTCCAATCGGTACGTTGAAAAATTCCGTTTGCTGGAAGATCCGGTGACGACGGAAAAGATCATCGCCGCAATGGCGGAAAAGGTCCGCGAGTACGAACCGGACGTTGTTGTCGGCCCGGTGACCGGCGGCGTCATCCTGTCGTATGAAATGGCACGCCAGCTCGGAACCCTTGCCTATTTCACGGAAAAGACCGCCGACGGCGGCATGGAGCTGCGTCGCGGGTTCGACGTTGCCGGCAAGAAGGTGCTGTTGATTGAGGACATCGTCACCACCGGCGGCAGCATTCTGAAAGCCGGGGAAGCGGTGCGCAAGGCTGGCGGCGAAGTCGTCGCGTTCGCGATCCTCGTCGACCGCAGCTCGGGACGGTTCAAGCCGGACGCCCCGCTGGTCACGCTGGTCACGCTCGAGATCGAGACCTACCAGCCGGACAACCTGCCGGACTGGCTCGCCAAAATTCCGCTTACCGAACCCGGGAGCAAACATGCGCGTAGCTGATGGTGGCATCGCGGTCTGCCCGCTGGGGTCGGGATCCAAGGGCAATGCGTACTGGGTGGAAACCGCCAAAACCGCCATCCTGATCGACGCCGGCTTCAGCTTCAAGCAGCTTTCCGGGCGAATCGCCGACATCGGCCGCGATATCGCGGACGTCGAGCATGTGTTCATCACGCATGAACACAACGACCACATCCAGTCTCTGAAAGTGATGTTGAAGCGGCATCGGCCGACCATCTGGACCTCCGCCGGCACGCTTCGCGCGATCCGCAAACACCTGCCGGACGGCGCGTCGGTCAAGCGCATCAACAGCAATCCGGAAAACGCCGGCGACATCGTCGCACAGGCGATCCCGGTCAGGCATGACGCCGCCGAACCGTTCGCCTACCGTTTCGATTCCCACGCCGGCTCGCTCGCCATCGTGACCGATCTTGGTGAATGGACGCCGGATAACGTAAAAGCGCTGGATGGGCCGGACGTGTTCGTCTGCGAAGCCAACCACGACCCCGAGATGCTGGCGGCGGGGCCATACCCATGGTACCTGAAGCAGCGGATCGCGTCGGAAACGGGACACCTCAGCAACGAACAGGGCGCCATGCTCGCGGCGGCGGTGGTAAAAAAAGGGACACGGGAGATTGTCCTCGCGCACCTCAGCGAGACGAACAACGACTCCAGCCTCGCCCTGGAGGTGTTTGGAACGCAGCTGAACGGCAAGCGTGATCATGTGCATATTCACGCGGCTTCCCAGGCCCAGCCCGGCCCATGGGTGCGATCCGCGGTACATGAAACGGCAGGCGAAAAGCAGGCGCGCGGCGGCCCGTCCATCGCCAGCTTGTTGCGACGCCCACGTTGAGCAATACCAATAGTTAACGAGTTGAGCAAACGTCAATCTGCAAACATAAACAAACGTTAACCTCGGAGGGTGAGTCGATGTCGCTCCGACGCATGAGTCTCAAACTGCTGGGTGCAATGCTGATCGTCGCGTTCGCACTCGTCCTGATGACAGGTTGTGGAGGTGGAGTGAAAGACGAAGTCGCAGTGATGGAAACCAGCATGGGCGAGGTCGTCCTCGGGTTCTTCCCAGATGTCGCACCGAACCATGTCGCCAACTTCAAGCAGATCGCGCGTGATGGTCTGTACAACAACACGCTGTTCCACCGTGTTATTCCGGGTTTCGTGATCCAGGGCGGCGATCCGGAAACGGCGAATCCCGACACCCCGCGCAGCCGTTACGGCACCGGCGGTACCGGCAACAACGTGAATGCGGAGTTCAGCGACCTCAAGCACAAGCGCGGCACGCTCGCTGCCGCACGTTCGCAGGATCCGAACAGCGCGGACGCCCAGTTCTACATCGCGCTGAATGCCATCCCGCACCTGGACGGCCAGTACACCATTTTCGGTGAAGTCCTGCGCGGCATGGAAGCCGTCGATTCCATCGCGTCGGTCAAGACCGACATGCGTGACATTCCGACCGAAGACGTGCGCATCCTGAGTGTCCAGATCATGTCGAAGAAGGAAGCCGGTCTCGAGTGAGATCGCATGCTCGACATACGAACGACGTCCATGGCCGGGTTGCTGCGACACATGCGGCCCGGCCTTTTTTCCCGGCGGGCGTCCCAGCGAATGTAGCGCTGGGCTTGGTGCGCAGGCGCCTCAAGTTGCATAATATCAACACGCTTTCCGTGTTGGTTATCTGTTTTCTGACCCTGCTTGCGGGTTTCGGGCAAGCGAAAACCGTCACGGTTGAGACGTGGGATGTCGAGGTCGAATACGGCGCGTACGATCGCGGGGATGTTTTTCACGATACTCTTTCGTTCGTCGAGTCCGACGGCAGCTCGATCATATCCACCGAGATTGATCCCACTTGCGAGTGTTTGACCGGTGACATCCTCGGAGACGGGTCCGTCGCTTTCCGCCTCGAAGTGTTGCAGGAGGAGTACAACGGCCCGACCGAAAAACTGATGTACGTTTTCACTCGCACCTCGTCACTCGACCTATTGCGCGTTCGGTTGAAGTTTACTGTCAACCCACGCGGCAATCTCGACGAGGATGAAGCAGACGAAGACGCCATCCTCGGTCATGGTGTATCTGAAAGAGCAACGGCTGCGGACGACACCATCCGCGGCCAGGTTGACCTGATTTTCTTCCATTCACCCGGCTGTCGCACCTGCAACCGCATCATGGAGTTCACCCTGCCCGGGCTGCAGCAGCGCTGGGGCGACCGACTAGACGTACATGAGGTTGACCTGGACGAGCGCCACGGATACGCTCGTCTCCTTGCTGCACGCGATCACTACGGTGTGGAGAAACGCGCGGGTTCGTTCCTCGTCGCAGTCGGCGATACAGCCCTGCAGACCACCGCTGACCTGTACAACCGCCTCGACCGTTCCATCGAAAAAGCGTTGCGGGATAACGCGCAAACCTACATGGCGCTTGACATAGAGCCGGAGGAGGGGGTACAGAAAACACGGTCCGTCTTTCGCTCGATGGGCTTCTGGACCGTCACCGGCGCAGGCTTGCTCGACGGCTTGAACCCTTGCGCCTTCGCGACCATCGTCTTCTTCATCAGCTTGCTGTCGTATGCCGGTTCGACGAAACGTCAGATCCTGATCGTCGGCACCGGCTTCAGCGTGTCCGTGTTTGCGGTCTACCTGTTGCTGGGCCTGGGTGCGTTTCGGGCGCTGCAGGCGTTGTCGGCCTACAGTCTGATTGGAACCATCATCTGGTGGTTGACGATCGGGCTGCTGGCCGCGTTGATCTTGTTATCGCTTCGGGACACGATTCAATACTTCCGCACCGGTCAGACCCGGGACGCATTCCTGCAGTTGTCGCGTGGTACGAAACGGCGCATTCATGAGAGCATGCGTCGCGGGCTGAAGACGAGCAACCTGCTTCTTGCTTCCATCGGGATCGGCGCGACGGTCACCTTGTTCGAGGCGGCGTGCACCGGCCAGGTGTACTTGCCGGCGATTGTGTTGATGCTGAATGACCCGCTGATGAGCGACCAGGCGTGGCTGTATCTGGTCTTGTACAACCTGCTGTTTATCGTGCCACTGCTCGTTGTATTCGCTCTAACGTATATAGGCATAGGTTCATCCTCCTTTGCCGACTGGAGTAAGCGTCACTACGGTCTAACCCGAATCGCCCTCACCCTCCTTTTCGCTGCGTTTCTTGCCGTGTTGCTCATTCAGGGCGTTTAAACCGGAATCGCCCGAGCACGCTCAAACCCTTATCCTGCCTCAAAAATCAGGAATCACCCCTGCACACGAAATTGAGAAATCAACACGTGGACAAGTGTGTTGATAAATCTGTGGACTAGAAGGGGATAGCGCGGAACAACTCTCGCAAAGCGGAGAAGGCGATGTATCATACTGCGACAAAACGTCGTCACTGCACTTCTCTCTGGATATCCGAATATGCGAGGAATGGAGTGGCGTATAGCCGATTTAGAGTGTCTCAACTTTGAACACCAGCCTATCTCAATGAGCTCTCGCGGTATCAGGTTGAGAAGTTGTGTCTGCCATCATAAACCGGGGACAGACCCCGTTTAAATGGTTGACAACAAAGGGCTGCGGCGGATCGCTGCGACGCATGCAAACGGTTGCATGGACGATCAAGTGAGCGACAGAGACAACCCATTCACGGGTGTCGCCGTCAGGGTGGAGGGGTTGGAGAAACAACGGGTGTGTGTCACGGAACCGGGAAATCGGCGTCGTGCCGAACGCAGCTCAGCCCTGATCCTTCACCTTGTCTTGCAGGATCGAGCGCGCCGCGAGTTGTCCACAGGCGGCCGATACATCCCGCCCACGGCTTTTCCGCAGCACGACCGTTCGTCCCAGACGCACCAGTTCCGACGCGATCCGTTCGAGCGCTTCTTCGTCAGCACGGCGATAGGCACCAGCGGCTTCGTTATAGCGCAGCAGGTTGATCTTGGTCGGCAGGTTGCCGATCCATTTGTGCAGCGCGCGAGCGTCCTCGATCTTGTCGTTCAAACCGTTCGCGACCAGAAACGCAATTGTGATGCGGTGTTTGGTCTGTTCGGCGTACTCGGTCAATGCTTCGTGCATCTGCGCGAGATTCCACCGTCCGGCGACCGGCAACACTTTGGACCGCACGTCATCGTGCGGGGACGAGATGGAGAAGACCAGCTTCGGCGGATTCGGGTACTTGGCCAGTTTGCGCACCTGACCGGGAATGCCGACCGTCGAGATCGTCACTTTTCGTTTTGATAGCGCGATCCCGTCACCGTCGGTCAGCAGGGCGTACGATTGCATCACCTGGTCGAGGTTCGCGAGCGGTTCGCCCATGCCCATGAACACAACGTTGCTGATACGCGGTTCAACTCGGGATCGGATGGCGAGGAAGGTGCCGACGATTTCCGCAGCTGTCATGTTTCGTTTCAAGCCAAGTAGCCCGGTGGCACAGAACGTGCACGCAAAGGCACAGCCGACCTGGCTGGACAGGCACACGGTGTTCCGGTCCTCGGTGGGGATGAACACCGCTTCCACGCGTTCGCCATCCCGCAGTTCGAACAGGAACTTTGTCGCGGTGTCCGGACCGTCTCCGGAAACCTGTTCGACAACTGTCGGCAGGTCGAGATGGAAGTCGCGTTTCAGCTCGGCGCGCAACGATTTCGACAGGTCGGTCATCTCGTCGAAATCGGTTACGCCACGGTAGTAGATCCACGAATACAACTGTTTGCCGTGGAACGGGCGATAGCCGCGTTCTTCCAGCAGTTCGATCAGCTCGTCGCGGGTTTTCCCGAGCAGCGGTTGTGTGGTAATCTGGGAATCGGTTTCGGCCATGGCGTAAAGTACCCGGTGTGAACGGTCGTTTCAACGTGAGTTTGTACGCCCCGAGCGCGAAAATGTTTGCGATACCGAGAGCCAGAAGAATGTCGGCACGCGAGGCGCATTGAGTTGCATCGGACAGGCTGTGGAGACAACATTTAGTGTCTGGGTTCCGAATCATGCTGATGGGTCAAAACTTGCGGGCCGTTCAAGTCTGCGAGGCAACCCGGCAAGCCCGAAAACATTGGAAAACGTAATCCCCTGACCCACGCGGAATCGGGGGAGTCGCATAAGCTGTGAACCCCGGCCATACCGCAGATGAGGCGTGCCGGGCAGACCTCTGGAGGAGATCGATGAAACGACCTGTGCTGGCACTGCTTTGTGTAACGCTCTTGCTGGTCGCGGGCAGTGGGATGGCGCATGCCGCCAAGCCCATGTCCATCGCAATTCCGCATCAGGCGGAGTTACAGCCCACCTTTGAAGCGGTGGATTCCACGCCGGGACGCACCGCACTGCGGTGGACCGGAACGGAACTGAACATTGTTGAAAATGAAGACGGCAACCTGCAGTACCTGGTTCCCGGTACGCGTGCGGTCTCGACGGAAGAGACCTTCCCGGTGCACGGCGGCCTGGTTGCGATGCCATGGGGTGTTGAGGGTGAGCTTCGTGTCCATGGTGGCACGTTCTACCGTCTCGACGATCAGGGCAATCTCGTCGAAGATGCGACGATGCACACCGCCGGTGTCTACGAGGAAGATTTTGTTGAAATCGGCAGCTCGGTGGTTTTCCGTGACCTGATGGTTGCGCCGGTGAACGTGCATCCGGTTCTGGAGGGTGTGGACGGATCCATCTGGGTGGCGTCCAACCTCGAGTTCGACGTTGTCCCTGGCGAGGCCATTGCGAACGCTCCGGCGAGACGTGACCGGCCGATTTCCCGTGCCTTCGCTCCGTTGTACGATAACATGCTGCTGAACGACATCGACGATATGGGCGTGGAGATGGCAGAGACCCGCGGGTCTTACCTCATCATCTCGGCGAATGTGTATCTCGCGCCGTTCTACACCAACGGCTTCATTGAGTGGAAAGAAGCCAAGGGCTACAACGTCGTGGTTGAATCCTTCGATCACACCCAGGGTGCGATCAGCCTCGGCGATCTCAGCGACATCATCGAAAATGCGTATAACACGCTCGATCCTCCGCTGGAATATGTGTTACTCGTGGGTGATGAAAATCGTGGAGGCAACGCTGCGATTCCCGCGACCCGCATCGGCCATCCTAACCCGCAGTATCCGACCGAAAACGATGTTACCGACTGGCCGTTGACGTTCATTGATGGCGACGATTATTTCCCGGAGGTGTTCATCGGCCGTTTCACGGTCGGTGATGTTCAGGGTGTTGTCGGTCTGACCGGCCGTTCGGTGAATTACGAAAAGAACGGGTACGACATTCCGATCGACGATCCCTATTGGCGCCGCGCGGCGTTGGTCGCAGCCAACTACAACGAAGGTGGCGGCACGCCATTAACCCCGATCGCCATCACCGATTGGCTGTCCGAGCACATGCTGGAGGATTGGGGATTTCAACAAACGAACAAGCTCTATTATGAGGAAGGTGGCAACAATGCCACCGCCGACGACATTACCACCGCAATCAACAGTGGTGTCAGCTGGGTGACCTACCGTGGCTGGGGCGACGCCCTCGGCTGGGTACACCCGGAATACCGTGTCGCCGACGTTGAGGCCTTGGATAACTACTTCGAGTTGCCGATTCTGGCGTCGTTTGTCTGTAACACCGGTGACTTCGGAAATGGCGCGAATGCGAACCGTTGTTTCTCTGAAGTCTGGATTACCGCCGGTTCCGCGAACGAACCGACCGGCGCAGTCGCAGCGATCGCACCGTCCGACCTGCATACCTACACTCGCTACAACAACGCCATGATCGCAGGATTCTTCTGGGGTGCGTACGAAGACGACCTGCACAGCCTGTCGCAGATCCTGTTGCGCGCGAAGCAAGAGATTTACCTCGGCTTCCCGAACAATCGCGGGTATGGCGACTACGTGGAATTTTATTACCACGTGTACCACATCCTCGGTGATCCGGAACTCGATGTCTGGAAGCATCGTCCGCGGCAGTTTGATATCACCATGCCGACCGAAGTTGCGCTCGGCCAGGGACACGTAGACTTTGTCGTCAATGGGCAGTGGGGGCCGCATGGCACCGCGCACGTCCAGTTGAAGCAGGGCGATAACCTGTCGGTTGGCCGTTTCACCAACGCCAACGGTATGCTGTCGTTGCCGATCTCGGATGCGGTTGAAGGCGCGATTGAAGTGACCATCACCGCACCGAACTACATTCCGTACGAGACGACGATCAACGTGGCGCAGGAAGCCAATTCCGTCGGCCTGCAGGAATGGTCGGTGGATGCCGGCGCGGATGGTCTCGTCACACGCCGTGAAGATATCGATCTGACCGTGACGCTGTGGAATGGCGGCACGCAGTCCGCGTCCGACGTTACCGCGACGCTGACCTTCCCGGATGACGAACTGGTGACGATCATGGACGGCGAGTCGTCCTTCGGCACCATCTCGTCGGGAGGCACGGCGGACAACGCCGGCGACCCGTTCAGCTTCCGGCTCGAGGATTACGTGTACGAGAACATGTTGCTCGAGTTCAACGTTGAAATCGCCAGCGGTTCCGACACCTGGCAGGGCAAACTGTGGGTCGAGACCGGCCACGAAGTGCTGCGCTACGTCGGCTACGAAAACGTCGGCGGTAACGGCTTCGAACCCGGCGAAACCGCGTCCCTGCGGTTCAAGTTCGCCAACCACGGTTCCGTTGCGGCGCAGAACATTGACGCGACCCTGTCTTCATTCGACGAAAGCATCACCGGCATCAGCGGCAACGCGACCGGCTTGACCTTCGGCATCGGCGAAGAAGTCTGGATCGGCCCGTTCGACGTCACCGTGAGTGATGACACCTGGCGCGGACGTCCCGTCAGCCTGCGCATGTCCTTTGCGGACGGCGCGGATTCGTACGGCACCGTGTACTTCACCGTCCCGCTGGAAGGCGCACAGACCACCGATCCATTCGGTCCAGATGGCTACGGCTACTACGCGTACGACAACACCGACACCAGCTGGCCGAACGCGCCGACGTACACCTGGTTCAATCTCGACGAAGACCCCCAGGTCACCGAACACTTCGAGATGATCGATGACGACATCGAGTACATCAACCTGCCGTTTGACGTGCAGTATTACGGCGAGGTGTACCCGGCCGGCAGCACGTTGACGATCAGTTCGAACGGGTGGGTTTCCTTCTTCGAGGAGAAGGAGTACACGGTCAACTTCTTCCGCAACTGGCAGCTGCCGACACCGATCGGTCCGCACGCCATGATTGCGCCGTTCTGGGATGACATTGGTCCGTTCCAGGTCAACACGATGAACGTGTATTACAAATTCGATGATGACAACGACCGCATCATCATCGAATGGACCGACGCCGCCAGCCGTCGTTTCCCGAACAATGAATTCCCGGCACACTTCGCGCTGGTGATTTACAGCCCGGATGCGATGCAGACGCAGACCGGCGACAGCGTCATCGAAGTGCATTACGAAGATGTCGAGAACATCGACGATACGGGCAACTTCTGCACCGTTGGCCTGATGAAGCCGGACCGTACAACCGGGTTGCAGTACACGTATGCGTCGCTGTATCCGGCCGCTGCGGCACCGCTTGAGGCTGGACGCGCGATTCGCTTCACCACCATGCCTCCGGACAACTTGAGCGAGCTGGGTGATGCAGCTGGGGACGCGTCGATGCCGGACGATTTCGTTCTGTACCCGGTGCAGCCGAACCCGTTCAACTCCAGCACAGTCATCAGTTTCGACCTGCCGGAAAGCGGTGAGGTGCAGCTCAGCATCTACAATTTGCTCGGTCAGGAACTGGTGCGGTTGGTTGACCGTCCGATGACTGCCGGCCACAAGGAAGTGGTCTGGCAGGTGAACGACCGCAGCATCTCGTCCGGCATGCTCCTGATTCGTCTCAACGCGAATAATCATGAGCAGTGGGGCAAGATGATGTACCTGAAGTAAGTGGATGATGTGGCTTCAGGCTGAGTTCGAGGAAATCTCGGCTGTCGCGTCATTCTAAGCGGAACGAAGAGAAGTGAAGAAGATCCAGATGATCAACGGGTTACGATCGTTGAATATCAGCAAAGCTGGACCTTCTTCGCTTCACTCAGAATGACACCCCTGGCGATCAGGGGTTTGTCAACGATCTGAGACCCTGCCAGCAAATGGCAGGGTCTTTTTCTGTGGAGGCTTGTCAGAGGGTTATCCGTACGTGGCGAGTACAGGATATTTTCATGCCCACGACATTCATGTCGAGGCTACTCCCGGGGGTAGCAAGCCCGGGATGTTTCATGCCCACGACATTCATGTCGTGGCTTCTCCGAGGGTGGCAAGTACGGGATGTTTTCATGCCCACGACATTCATGTCGTGGCTTCTCCGAGGGTGGCAAGTACGGGATG